>DYFF01000008.1 GCA_020725335.1 Thermodesulfovibrio sp.
ATCCCTTTGTCATCTTAAGCAATTGATATACTGTTGTGGCTGTCCCTGAAATGGATAAATTGTCTGTTAGGTCTAAGGCAAAGGAGTTGATAGGGAAGAATAGAAGAGACAAAACTGCAAAAAAGTAATTGAGCCTTTTCATGCTAATCCTCCTTTTTGTTTTAAGTTTTGAAGGCATTCAAGACATTTTCTAAGGGTGCATAGACCGCAACTGTGATACATAAAAAGTGGAATACCCTTTGAACGGGCAAAATTAATAACTTCATGTTTTACAGAATGGGAAACCTTATCAGTAAATATTACAATAGCATCTACCATGCCAATTTTTTTTCCTATGTACTTTGTTGGTTTTGTAAAAACCTTTAAGTTAATTCCTCTCTGACTTGCCTCTTTTAAATAATGTCTTTCAAGCCTATCCATTCCTCCAAGCAATAAAATACTCACTTTAACCTCCTTGTTTAATTATGCTTAATAAATTAGATTACTTTAATTTTATAAAATTAAGTTATTAATTGTCAATATATCTAATTTTATTAGTATCAAAAAATATTATCAAATTAGTTGTTTTTAAAATTAAAATGAAAAATAGTCAGAGAGCCTTGAAACCATCATGGATGCTAAGAGTAAAGATATTTAGTGGCAATTTTTATTTAAAGTCTCAGTTGTTAAAATGAAAAATTTAAAACAGGCGCTTTTTAGAAAAAATTTTATTTTAGTTAATAAACTAAAAGTTAGTTAGAATAGACGGGATAATGCTCTGATATCTCTTATTATAAACCTATGTTCCGTCTCTGAAAGGTATCCCAGTTTTTTAAGTTTGCTTATTATTCTTATGGCTGTCTCAGTTGTTGTTCCTGTCATTTCAGCCAACTGCTGTTTTGTTATTCTAAAGTCAATGAGAACACCTTCTGGAGAGCTTTTGCCATATTTATTTGCCAGTTTAAGTAGCTGATAGGCTATCCTTGAGGATACTTCCTCAAGGGCAATATTTTTAAGACTCTCTATTCCTTCTTTTAGCCTTAATGTTACATGATGTAATATCTGGGCTTCCAGTTGAGGATATTTACCGATAATTTGAAGAAACAATTTAGCTGGGATTCGCCCTATCTCGCAGTTTTCCATTGCCTGTGCTGTGGCAGGATAGGGAAATCCTTTTAGCACAGCAAGAGCACCGAAAAAATCAGGTGCATCTATAATTTCAAGGACAATCTCTCTACCATCTGAGGCAAGTTTTGATATTTTAACTTTACCTTTAATAAGTAAATAAAACCACTCTGCCTGCTGTCCCTCTGAGAAAATGGTTTCTCTTTTTTTGAACTTGAGGATTTTAAGATTTTCTTCAAGAGTTTTCAGGTCTTCCTTAACAATTTCTTTGAATATTGGCAAAGTTTCTAACATAGATAATTTTAACAGATTTGAATAGTATATCTTGTTATCTTTAAGATAAGCTTTTCAATTCTTTAAGTCTATCAAGGCACATAGTTATCTCTTTAAGCTTTTAGGTAATGGCATAATCCATGAAGAAATCAAACTGCAGACTCAACAAAAAATATAAAAAGGCTTCTGCACCCAAAAGCCTCAGGTACAGAAGCCTCAACTATTATTTAAGCAAAGCCTCTATATTTTGCTGAGTACCATAGGGATCTTTAAATTCCTGTTCAGGTTTAAAGTTAAGCTTCTTTGCACCTCTGTTGTTCAGATATTTTGTAAGTTCAAGTTCCACCTTGACAGGCACCTGAATTCCTGCCTTAGAAAGAGCTGTTCTTAAAATCATCTCAGCGTTTGATGAATATGCATAGGCATCGCTCAGTATTCTTGCTGCCTCTGTTGGATTGTGAAATCCTGCAGAGTTTTCAGCCATAATGTAAATGAGTCTGTACATGGCTTCAATGTATGCATCCTTTGCTCTATTGTATAGGTTCTGATCAATCTGACTGCCCTGCTCCTGGGCTTTATGAGTGAATTCAAAGAGCTTGGCTGCCCGAGCAGTCTGATTCCCTGCTCTGATAAGTAAGCTTACTGTTCTGTCCTGAATGGTAAGCACCTGCTGTTTGAGCCACTCAGGAGTCTGTCCATGGCATTGTAGACAAGGTCTCATGTCATTCTTAAGTGGGCTCATTATGCGGTGATCAGAGACCTTAAATCCTCCTGCTTTCTTGAAAGGCATATGGCAGTCTGCACAAGATGCGCCAGCATTCCAGTGAATTGAATTATTGGAAAATAGCTCATACTCAGGATGTCTTATAAACCCGAGTTTAAATCCTGTCACTGCCTGTTTCCATTCTGCATAGGATGGATCACTCTTTAAAACTTTAATGATATTCTCAATAGTAATTCCACCAACTTTGCTTCCTTGCCATGGGAAGAATATTCCCTTAGGTTTCATTTCCTGATCTCTTGGAATTATATATGTCACATGACACTGGGCACATACGAGACTACGCATGTGTTGATGTGGAATGTTATTTACATCAACTCCCATGGTCTGAAGAGCCTTCCCAAGAGTAAACTGTCTGCTGATTTTAAGGGAGCCATCCTTTGCACTGTGACAGTCAGCACAGGAGTCTCCGAGTTCTCTGTGCTTCTCAGGTATCCAGTTTACTGCTTCTCTAAATGGAGTATTGTAATAGGCAAGTCCATATTTTGCTTCAAGCTGAGGTGCATAGGGAGATTTGCATGTAAGGCACACTCCACCTGGCTTGTATCTGGATGAGTCTATTTCAAGAACGTCTTTCAGTCTATAATAGTGAGCCCTCGGTTCATTATATTCAATTCCAAATCCAAAGCCATTGTAAAGCACTCCAAGAAAGGGAAACTCAGAAAGTTTGTCCCAGATGATTTTGTCTGTATCCCAGCCTTTTCTGTATTTACTCTTTCCAGCAGGCGTGGGATTTTCCATCTGTTTGTACATCTCATAATGAACTGGATATGCCTTTCCCCAGACCTCTGGGTCAAGCTCGCCTTCAGGGATTGCGACTGCTCTGAATTCTTTTGGTTTCTCTGGAGCACAGGCAAGTATTAATGAAATAGAAATAGCTAAAAACAAAAGAACAAATAAAGCTTTCATAACTACCTCCCTAAATTGTTTCTGTAAAAGCTCTTTGTTTATGGGTTGCTCTTCTGTGACAATCCCAGCAATGCCTGTCACCAGTTGCTATCATAGAGACCATTCCCTCATGACATCTGATACAGTTTGCCTGAACAGTCTTTTTCCCGTGAGCTGAAATGACAATTCTCTCAGGAACGCTTCCTGAATAAAAATGGACTAAATCTTTTGTTCCGTCTATGCCCTTCCAGAGGTAAAAATTAACTTTTGAATCATTTGGAAGATGGCAATCTACACACTTAAGAGAGTTATGAAGCCCACCCTTCATTAAGGTAAAATACTGTTCTTCCATAACATGGCATTTGGCACAAAATTCTGGAGAATTAGTTTTGGCGAGAATCTTAGGGGAGACCAACGCCACTATTAACAAGAGTATAGCTGCTGTAATCACTATCCAGCCCCTATTCATAATTCACCCCCTTTTTTATTTATATTTTATCAGAGAATTTTTTACTTTTCAATGAATTATATTAGTTTGGTAATCAGCTTACTATGATCTACATCATATTTTTTTCTTATTTTTTTCTCTAAAATTAAATTATAGAAATAACCTTTAAGGAGGTAAGAAATGTTCTGTAGACAGTGTGAACAAACAGCCAATCAGGTAGCATGTACAAAGCTTGGTGTATGCAGTAAAACTCCAGATACCGCATATTTACAGGATTTACTCACATATGCACTTCAGGGACTTGCAACCTATGCAAAGGAGGCATTAAAGGATTCGGCTTTATCTAACGAGGACATAAGGAGAGTAAACAAATTCACTGTGGAGGCACTCTTTAGCACACTAACAAATGTGAATTTTAATCCAGAAGCAATCCAAAACTTTATTTATGAAGCAGTAAAACTGAGAGACGAGCTTAAGAAAAAAGAGATTGAAGTTCAGGAGACAGAGGCTTGTCAGTTCAGACCAGCAGATAACTTACAGGAACTAATAAAACAGGGAGAGGAAGCAAATAAAAAGATTTTCCACAGTTACCCAAATGAAGATATTCAGTCCCTGAAAGAGATAACACTTTATGCTTTAAGAGGCATTGCTGCCTATACAGACCATGCCCAGATTCTTGGTGAAGAAGACCTTTCTGTTTATTCATTTATTTATGATGCCCTTGATGCAATGCAGAGGGATGGTGACCTCAATTTCTGGCTTAACATGGTGTTAAAAGCTGGTGAGACAAATTTAAAGGCTATGGAGTTGCTTGACAGGGCAAACACTGGCAGATACGGTCATCCTCTTCCAACAGCAGTTCCTCTTGGACATAAAAAGGGCAAGGCAATAGTTGTATCTGGGCATGACTTAAGAGACCTTGAATTACTTCTTAAACAGACTGAAGGTAAAGGCATATATGTTTACACCCACGGAGAGATGCTTCCCTGCCATGGTTATCCTGAATTGAAAAAATATAAACATTTTTATGGACATTATGGCACAGCCTGGCAGAATCAACAGAGAGAGTTTGCACAGTTTCCTGGTGCAATACTCATGACAACAAACTGTCTTATGAAGCCTCAGGAAAGCTATAAAGACAGAATTTTTACAACAGGGGTAGTGGGGTTCCCAGGGATAAGACACTTAAAAGACAAAGACTTTACCCCAGTAATTGAAAAGGCTCTTGAACTGCCAGGATTTACAGAGGACAGGGAAGGTAAAACCGTAATGGTTGGCTTTGCAAGAAATACTGTGCTTGACGCTGCTGATAAGGTTATAGAGCTTGTAAAAGCTGGAAAAATCCGTCACTTTTTCCTCGTTGGCGGTTGTGACGGTGCAAAACCAGGAAGAAGCTACTATACAGAGTTTGTTGAGAAAGCACCAGCGGACACTGTCATACTTACCCTTGCCTGTGGAAAATTCAGGTTTTTTGACAAAGAACTTGGCTCAATTGAGGGAATCCCGAGACTTCTTGACGTAGGACAGTGCAATGACGCCTACTCGGCAATTCAGATTGCCATTGCCCTTTCAAAGGCATTCAATGTAAGTGTAAATGACCTTCCTCTTTCTCTAATACTTTCTTGGTACGAACAGAAAGCTGTGGCAATTCTTACAACGCTTCTTTATCTTGGAATTAAAAATATAAGACTCGGTCCCACATTGCCTGCCTTTGTAACTCCAAATGTGCTAAAGGTGCTTGTGGATAATTTCGGAATTAAACCAATAAAGACTGCAGAGGAAGATTTGAAAGATATTTTAGGATAAGAGTTTCCACCTGCTCCTGAGAATTTATTCTTGGGAGCAGGCATTTTTTTCAAGGATAGGCAACCACCTTACTTTAAACTCTGTAAAGCTATTTTCCTCTATAGCTTCTCGCATTTTTTTAAAAAATTCGGCATAAAAATATAGATTATGGATAGTGTTTAATCTCATTGAAAGGATTTCTCTACACATATAAAGATGTCTGAGATATGCTTTTGTATAATTTTTACAGGTATAGCAGTTGCATTCTGGATCAAGAGGAGAAGAGTCATCTTTATATTCACTTCTTTTTATGCTGATTCTTCCCCGTGATGTAAAGAGAGTACCATTTCTTGCATTTCTTGTAGGCATAACACAGTCAAACATGTCTATTCCATATTCCACAGCATGAATAACATCTATGAGGTCACCAACTCCCATCAAGTATCTCGGTTTTTCAACAGGCATATAAGGAGAAATTTCCTTCAAAATTTTATACATCTCTTCTTTTGGTTCTCCGACACTTAATCCACCTAAGGCATATCCATCGAAATCTATCTTTACAAGTTGGCTTAAGGCTTCATATCTTAAATCAGTATAAGTTCCCCCTTGAATTATCCCAAAGAGAGCTTGATTATTTTTTTCTTTTTCAAAGTACTCTTTACATCTATTTGCCCAATCTGTTGTAAGCAAAAGAGATTTTGCCACATACTCCTTATCAGAAGGATAGGGAACACATTCGTCAAGTACCATAATTATATCTGAACCAAGGGCAAGTTGAATTTCTATTGCCTTTTCAGGTGTGAGAAAATGCGTAGAACCATCAATATGGGAACGAAATTCTACTCCTTCTTTTGAGATTTTTCTGAGAGATGCAAGACTGTAAATCTGAAATCCTCCACTGTCTGTAAGAATAGGTTTATGCCAGTTAATGAATTTATGAAGTCCCCCAAGTTTTTTTATTATTTCATGCCCTGGTCTTAGATAAAGATGATAGGTATTGGAAAGAATTATCTCGTAGCCAATAGTTGATATTTCTTCAGGTGTCATTGCTTTTACTGTTCCATTAGTACCTACGGGCATAAAACAAGGAGTTTGAATACTACCTTTTTCGGTTTCAATTATGCTAATTCTTGTCAATCCGTCTTTTTTTATAATCTTGAAATTCATATAATATTGTAGCAGGTTTTACTCTGTTATCAATTTATGTTTTATGGCATAGCTAATTATTTCAGCATTGTTTTTTAAGTCAAGCTTTTCAAGAATTCTTGTTCTGTAAGTGCTGACAGTTTTTATACTTATTGATAATTCTTTTGATATGTCTATCAAACTTTTTCCTTTGGCAATCATTAAAAATACTTGAAATTCCCTTTCTGAAAGTCTTTCATGTGGCTGAATATCCTGAGTTTTCTGAAGATAAGAGATAAGTTTATCAGAGAAACTATCGGGGATATATTTGCCTCCTCTTAATATTTTATCAACTGCTTTTGTTAATTCTTCAGGATCAGCAGATTTTGTCATGTAACCATTAGCTCCCATTTTTAATGCTCTTGAGGCATATTGTTCTTCTGGATACATGCTGATGAGCAGGATTTTAACATCTGGTTTTATTGATTTAAGTCGCCTTAATGTTTCTAATCCATCAATTTGAGGCATGGCAATATCGAGCATAATCAAATCGAAATTTTCCTTTTCTACAAGTTTGATTGCTTCAAAACCGTCTTTAGCTTCTTTACACTCACCTATTGAAGGTAAATCAAGAAGAATTTCTTTTAATCCTTTTCTGAAAAGAGTATGATCATCTACTATTAAGACTTTTATTTTATTCATTTTTTTTGATAGGAACAGATAGAATCACTTCTGTTCCACCTTCTTCTCTTCTTCTTATATCAATGGTAGCATTTATAGAATAAGCTCTTTCTTTCATCGCCATAAGTCCGAAAGATTCAGGACTTTTTATTTTACTGTCATCTATACCAATTCCGTTATCTTTTACCATAAGCAGAAGGCTGCCATCAACTCTTAAAAGCTTTATATAAACTTCTGTAGCATTTGCATGTCTTGCTATATTAGTAAGTGCTTCCTGGAATATTCTAAAAATAGCTAAAGAAGTCTCTTTTTGGAGGTTAATGCCATCTTCTGTTATTTCAATTTTACAATTAATATTGCTATTTTTTTCAAATTCCTTTGCCTGCCATTTTATCGCATCCTGTAAAGTTAAGTGATCTATTAAAGAAGGGCGAAGTTTATTTGATATGTTTTGTACTTGTCCTATGAGGGTATTTATTATGTTTATGGCTTCTTCAAATTTTTCTAAAATTAAACTATCAGTTATTCTCTTTTTAATCCAAGACAAATTTAGTTTTAGTGCAGTAAGAGATTGTCCTAAATTATCATGAATTTCCCTTGATATCTCCTTTCTTTCATTTTCTCTTATATTCTGTAGATAAAAAGAAAGCTTTCTTAATGCTTCTTTTGATTTTTTAAGCTCTTCTTCTATCTTTTTTTTGTAAGTTATGTCTCTTCCAATCGTTTTAGTTTTAATAAAGTTTCCTTTTTCATCTACCTCAATAAATTCATTAAGAGATGCAGTAAATATAGAACCATCTTTTCTTATAAAATCTCTTTCTACTTGAATAAAGTTGTATTTTTCAATGTTTGAAAAGAATTCTAATTGTGCTTTTTTTGATTCTTCTGTCATAAACTGAGTTACGGGTTTGCCAATTATTTCTTCTTTTCTATAACCAAGCATTTTTGCTTCTGTTTCATTACATTCAATTATAATTCCATTTTTATCAACAGAATGATACATGTCAGGAGCATTATCATAGAGGTCTCTGTATTTTTCCTCTGATAATCTTAATTGTTTTTCAATTTTTTTTCTTTTTGAAATATTAATTGTAAGAGTTATGATTACCCCGAAGGATACAATAAAAATTAAAATTAAAGTAAAAATAGTTTTCTTATATTTTGAAAAAAAGCTTTCTGGCAAATTGATTATTTTACTCTCAGTAGGGATTTTACTCAAGGATAGATTAAATCTTTTTAGTTCTTTATAATCGAACATATATTCATTGGGACTTTCCTTTATTATGGATATTTCAGAGGGTTGTTTGCCCTTTAAGATTTTAAGCCCTATCTCTCCAGCTTTTTTACCTTGCAAAAAAGCACTGGTTAATTTCCCTCCCACAATACCTCTTCCCAAATAAAAATCCCAAACACTATAAATTGGCGATTTAATATGAGGGTATAGTAAATCAAGACTTTCTTCATAAGCAAAGAAATTACCTGTTTTATCTCTATTGACAAGTAGTAATAGAACAATACTTTTGCTCGGAATATTTTCCACTTCCTTTATCAATTCTTTCATGTTTGGGTTTTCAATCATTATAAATTTTGCTCTTTTTTCAAAATAGGGTGCTACTTTGAGGAATTCATTCTTCATTGCTAAGCCAGTAGTAGTCACATCATTTATTACATATATTTCATCTGTGTATGGATGAAGTTTCAGGGCTATTTCGATTGTTCCTTGAATGTCTGTTTCCTCAGCTACTCCCGTAAACCATTTTCGATATTTTAATAGGGATTCCTCGTTAAAATTATTTATACCGCAAAAAACAACGGGGATATTCTTGAACAATTCTTCATAATGTTTTAATGTGAAATTTAAGGCATCGTTGTCAGAGACAAAAATAATATGGAATTTAAAATTTCTGTATTTATTTCTCAATAAACTTAAAATTCTGTCTTCATATTGGGGAACAGAAAATCTTTTAGTATCCATATATTCGATATAGTATTCAATATCTTTCTCTAAGGGTTTTAGTGCTTCTTTTATACCATTAACAATTTTGTCAGTCCAGCTTAAGCCATGGTGGTAGGAATTAAGGATTAATATTTGTTTTTTTTCTGACTGAGCGTAACATAGGGAAGATAACGATAACGAAAATATTACTAACAGCAAAAGAATTTTTTTATACATGCTCTATTTCTTTGAACCAATCTTTATACCTTGCAGCTCTTGGGATAATTCTTATCCCTGATGAGTCAATATGACATTTAAATCTATCTTTCTCTTGATTAAATCCTATTTCCTCTCCTTCATATATAATATTTTGTTTGTCAACAACTACTCTGTAAAGTTTACTATTTTCCTTAATTATTACATTATCCATTATTAGAGAGTCTCTTATTTCAACCCCCTTTTCGATTATAACTCCATTTCTTATGATGGAATTTTCTATTTTCCCCCCATTTATTATTGTTCCGTCAGATATAATGCAATTCTTTATTTTTCCATCAAATATTTTTGCTGGAGGAGTATCATTTTTAGATGGATATATAGGCCATATAGTATTAAATATCTCAAAGACGGGTTTTTCTCCGAGCATATCCATATGAGCTTCAAAATAAGCTCTTATAGTGCCTACATCTCTCCAATATCCCCTTTCCTCATACTCTCTTATCCCTGGCACTTTATTTTTAGCAAAGTCATAGGAATAAACCTTACAACCTCTTTCAACAAGCTCAGGTATTACGTGAGCTCCGAAATCGTGTTGTTTTTTCTTCTCAGCTCTTATTAAGGCATCTATTAGAACTTCTGAATTAAATATGTAATTACCCATGGATACAAATGCCATTTCTGGGTTGTCTGGCATCGGTATCGGATCTTTTGGTTTTTCCTGAAATCCTGCTATTTTACAGTCAGCTTGTGTAATTATAACTCCAAAGGAAGAGGCTTCCTTTATTGAGACTGGCCGCGCAGCTACGGTAACTTCAGCATTTTTTTCTATATGAAACTCTATCATCTGCCTTATGTCCATCCTGTATATGTGGTCTGCACCAAAAATTAGAACATAATCTGGTTTGTGTTCTTTTATTAATGCAGAATTTTGGAAAACAGCATCTGCTGTGCCCTGAAACCACTCAGGTCCCATTCTCATTTGTGGAGGTACTACTGTTACAAAGTGGTCTCTTCCTACAGATGAGAACCCCCAATTCTGTCTGATGTGTTCAATAAGTGATTGGGATTTATACTGTACAAGAAGATATATGGAGTAAATCTGTGAGTTAACTAAATTACTTAGAACAAAATCTACAATTCTATATTTACCACCAAAGGGAACAGAGGGTTTTGACCTGAAAGATGTAAGCGGGAAAAGTCTTTCACCTTTACCTCCTGCAAGAACTATTGCTAAAACTTTAGGAAGTGCCATTTCTTACCTCCCTATATATAAAAAATGTCCAAAAATTAGTTTTTTCCCATTTTTTCAAAAAGGTTTCCAATTTAATATGTTCCTTTTCTTTCTTCCCTGAATTTACAATAATTACATTTTCATTGAATCCTATTACCACCATGTAGTGATACTTTTTATAAAACCAAAAACCCTCATCTGTCATTACTATTAAAGGATTTCCTTTTGAGATTTTTGATTTAAGATCAGAAATCGAACCTCTATAATTGTCTACATTTAATCCTAATTTTTTTACATATCTGATCATATCAAAATCAGAGGTGCCACCAGCTCCTTTACTATATATTTCTTGTGAAATTTCAGAGGGTGTAACTTTTATTCCTAAGAAATTTAAAATCATAGCCAAAGAGGTTGGACCACATTGATTATCCTCTGAAGGATAAAATGGAACATTAGGTATGATAAATTCTGAGGCATCAGCAAGGGAGAATAAAGATATAAACAAAAAAAGTGATATTTTTAAAATAGGTTTTTTCATATTAACTTCTCTTTAATATCATAACTCTTTCAATTCCTGCAAGATCTTTGACTATTTTTATAATTTCAAAACCATTAACATTAGCCATTTCTCTTATAACGTTAGATTGATTTATCCCTATTTCAAGAAAAATAACTCCTTCCTTTAAAAGGTAATTAAAAGCTTTCTTAAGAATTTTTTCATAGTAATCTAAACCTGTTAGCCCACCGTCCAAGGCTTCTTTAGGTTCGTATTTCTTTATTTCAGCCTGAAGATTTTCAATTTCCTCAGTTTTAACGTAAGGGGGATTGGCAGTTATATATGAGAAAGAATTATCCCTAAAGGGAGAAAATAGGTCTCCAACAATAAAAAAGGCATTTGAAATATTATTTATTTTTTTATTTTCTCTCGCATATTTTATAGCTTCTTCTGAGATATCTACCCCAAAAACTTTAAGATAGGTTAGGTTTTTAGCAATTGCAAGAGCAATACATCCTGAACCTGTGCAGAGATCAAGGAGAAACTTTCCCTCTTTATCCTTCTTTTTTGCAATTTTTATAAATTCTTCAACTAAAATTTCTGTTTCAGGTCTTGGAATAAGAACACCTTTGCCAACTTTGATTTGGATATTAAAAAAATCACATTTGCCAAGAATATACTGGAGAGGTTCTCTTTTAAGTCTTCTCTGAACAAGTTTAGCAATTTTTTCTGAATTTTTTTTATCTACTTCAGGGTTTAGAGAATAAAGTTTTATCTTGTCAATTTGTAAAACATGACAAACAATATCTTGTGCTTCCTTTTCTGGGAACTCAAAGTTATTTTCCTTTAATTTTTTTGAAATTTCCTGTATTTTTTTTAAGGCTCTCACATCTCTTTGAGTTTTTCTGTGTGATAATGAGAGATTAAGGCATCAATTATTTCATCAAGATTGCCATTTAAAATTTGATCTAATTTATATAATGTTAAACCTACTCTGTGGTCAGTAATTCTATTCTGAGGAAAATTATAAGTTCTAATCCTTTCACTTCTTTCACCTGTACCTACTTGTTGTTTTCTTTCCGATGCTCTTTCAGCCTCTTTCTTTTGTCTTTCAATTTCATGTAATCGAGCCCTTAAAACCTTCATTGCCTTTTCTCTGTTTTTAATCTGAGACCTTTCATCTTGGCATTGAACAATTATTCCAGTTGGTATGTGGACAATTCTTACTGCAGAGTAGGCAGTATTAACTGACTGCCCACCTGGTCCTGACGAACAGAAAGTATCAATTCGTAAATCTTTTTCATCAATCTTAATATCTACATCTTCTGCTTCAGGTAATACGGCAACTGTAGCTGTGGAAGTATGGATTCGTCCAGAAGTTTCTGTTAAAGGAATTCTTTGAACTCTATGAACACCGCTTTCATATTTTAATCTACTGAATGCACCTCTGCCTGCAATGTTTGCGATTATTTCTTTGAAACCTCCAAGTCCAGTAGGATGGCTGTCTATAATTTCTACTTTCCAACCTTTTGATTCAGCATACTTAGAGTACATTCTGAAAAGGTCTGCAGCAAATAATGCTGCTTCATCCCCTCCTGTACCTGCTCTTATTTCAAGAATAACATTTTTTTCATCCCTTGGGTCTTTTGGAAGTAAAAGAATCTTTAACTCTTGTTCGATTTGAGGTTTGATTTTTTTTAGATTTTGCAATTCCTCTTCAGCTAATTCTCTTAAATCTCCATCTCCACTTTGAGAAATTTCCTCAAGTTCCTCAATTTCCTTGACTATTTTTTTATACTCTCTAAATTTAGTAACAATAGGTTCAAGCTCGGATTGTTCCTTAGAAAGCCTTAAAAATTCTTCTCTGTTAGAAAACACTTCTGGATTAGAAAGTGCTTTTGTTATCTTTTCATATTTATTTTCTACCTCCAGTAACTTATCTAACATAGAAGCCTCCCTTAACTCTTTATCCTATCAGATGTTTCAAAATTTAGAACAGCTCTCAGGGCTTCAATCGCTACTTCGAGTTGATTTATATCAGGTTCTTTAGTTGTTATTTTTTGAAATAATATGCCTGGTGATATGATAATTTTACCGATTAAAGTGTTCTGAATACGAGAGGAAATCTTAAGAATTTCATAAGAAATTCCTGCAATTAATGGCAATAGAACAATTCTGCTAAGAGCTTTCATTAAAAAACTCCAAGAGTGAGGGATAGCAGAGAAAGCAAGAATGCTTATTATAAGAACAATGAATATGAAACTTGTGCCACATCTTACATGAAATCTTGTATGCTTTTGGGCTAAGGAGACATCTAAGGATTGTTCACTTTCAAAGGCATTTATAACCTTATGTTCAGCACCATGATAGGCAAATATCCTTCTCATCTGAGGCCAGAGAGATATAGCAAAAACATAAAGAATAAAGATAAGTACTCTAAGAATTCCATCAATAAGATTAAATGCGAAAGGATTTATTTGAACTATATTTAATATATGACCTGTTAGCTTTGTCAGATAGAGAGGAAGAAGAATAAAAAGAATTACTCCAATAAAAAAGGCAAGAGTTAAAGATAATATTAAACTCCAGGGACTTGATTTTTCTTCCTTGAAAACTATTTTGCTACTAAAATCTATTGCTTTCATCCCTAACCATAATGTTTGAATCAATATAAAAAAGCCTCTTAAGAAAGGAATTTTTGTGAAAATGCTTTGTTTATTAAATTTCTCTGATTTAACAATAATTTCACCATCGGGATTTCTAACAGCTACAGCCCATCCCGTTGATGATTTCATCATCACACCTTCTATTACTGCTTGGCCACCTATTGTTTTAATATTCATAGTCGTATTTTTATAAATAAAAAAAGGGTTAGAAATTGAAGCACTCTAACCCCTTTATGTTTTTATCCAATTTATTTATTTTTTTCCGTATTTTCTCATGAATTTTTCTACTCTACCTTCTGTATCAACTATCTTCTGTTTTCCAGTATAAAAAGGATGGCATTTAGAACATATATCTACCTTAATTAAAGACTTAGTTGAGCGTGTTGTGAAGGTCTCTCCACATGCACACATTACTTTTGCTTCTTTGTATTCAGGATGAATTTTTTCTTTCATCTTCTCCTCCCAGAAAATTTCTTAACTATTCATTTTATCTTGAAATATATTTTTTTAGCAAGTATAACCTTTTATTTCCTCTATTAGAGATGAGACAAGGTCTTTTTCTTCAACTGTTTTAACGATTCTCCCTTTCGCAAAAACAATCCCTTTGCCTTTACCTCCAGCAATTCCAAAATCAGCTTCTTTGGCTTCCCCAGGTCCATTAACAGCACATCCCATTACCGCTACTTTTAGGGGTTGTTTTATATTTTTCAAAGCAGATTTTACCTGTTTTACCATTTTTTTTATGTTAACTTCGCATCTGCCACATGTAGGACAACTTATTATTTCTACACCTATATCCCTTAATCCAATAGCCCTCAGTATTTCATAGGCAACTTCCACTTCAACTATTGGCGAATCAGTAAGAGAGACTCTTATTGTATCACCAATACCTTCAAGTAGAAGGATTCCTATACCTATTGAGCTTTTTACTACTCCTTCCGGTACAGCTCCGGTCTCAGTGATTCCTACATGAAGAGGATAATCGTATTTTTGGCTGAAAAGCTTGTAAGCTTCAACTGTTTTCATAACATTTGAAGCTTTAAGTGATACCTTTATATCATGAAAATCGTTTTCTTCAAGAATTTCTAATTGTCTTTCTGCTGCTTCAACCATTGCTTCTGAAGTAGAATGTCCATATTTTTCTATTAAATCCTTGGGGAGAGAACCTGCATTAACTCCGATTCTTATAGGAATTTTTTTTTCTTTTGCAGCCTTTATAACTTCTTTTACTTTCCATTTAGCTCCAATATTCCCAGGGTTTATTCTTAAACCATCAACTCCCTGAATAATGGCTTTAAGGGCAAGTTTATAATTGAAATGTATATCTGCAATGAGAGGTATTTTTATCCTTTTTTTAATTTCTCCCAGTGATTCGGCTGCTGACATGTCTGGTACGGCAACTCTTATGATTTCACAGCCAGCGGATTCTAATAGCTTTATTTGTCTAACAGTTTTTATAACATCTCGTGTATCTGTTTTAGTCATAGACTGAACAACTATGGGTGCATCTCCACCAATAGGAACATTTCCTACATATATTCTTCTTGTTTGTCTTCTATTCAATCCTATTGCTCCTTATTTCATTTATAGCAGATACGTGTTTATCATAGGTTGATGAGAATTCATGAGAACCATCACCTTTTGCTACAAAATAAAGATAAGGAACTTTTGCAGGATTCAAAGCAGCTTTAATCGAACTTAAACTTGGTGAAGCTATAGGTCCTGGAGGTAGCCCTTTTATTACATATGTATTGTAAGGAGTTTTATTTAAAAGGTCTTTCTTTTTTACTCCTTCTTTAAACCTCTTTATTCCATAAATAGCAGTAGGATCTGCTTGCAGGGGCATACCAATTTTTAGTCTGTTATGATATACAGCAGAAATAAGAGGTTTTTCCTCTTCGAGCTTTGCTTCCTTTTCAATAATTGAAGCGAGGGTAATAACCTTATTAACTGTCCACCCCATTTTTTTTGTTTTTTCAAAGAGAGTTTCATCATAAACATTCCAGAACTTTTTTACCATCATAGTAATTATATCTTTCAAATTCATTCCCTTTGGTATATTATATGTGGCAGGATAAAGATAGCCTTCTAAAGAAGGAGCATCTATGTTCAATGTTTTTAAAAAATCTTTGTCCTTACTAATTTCTAAAAGCTGATTTCCAAAATCTGGATTTATTTTAGAAAGTTTGTCACCTATTTCAAAAATGCTATCACCTTCAATTACTGTTAATGTGTATTCTATTATTTTACCTTCAAGAAGTTTTGCTAAAATTTCAAGTAGGTTCATATCTTTAGTTATGAGATAATAACCTGCTCTTGCTCTTTTTTCAATGCCAAGAGCTCTTCCTGTAATTTTAAAAATTAATTCATTCTTGATAATGCCTTTCTCTTTAAACACAGAGGCTATATAAGAGAAGCTTGACCCTTTTGGTATATATATCTCTATATCATCTTGTATTTTTAGGGGCTTTGTTAGCTCTATTGTTATATATAAAGTAATGAATATCAAATAAGCAATTAGTACAACTAAAAGGGATTTCCAAATTTTCATTTTTTAATAATATCAAATCATTAGTATTTAGAGCAATTTTACTAAGGCTAAATTAACCTTTAAGAAATAATTGTAAAAGAAGGGAGAAATTTTGTTATGCTTATTTTTAGAATTTTAGATAAAGAATTCCGTTAGTGTTTATGTTAAAATTTTTAAGTAAAACTAATTGGAGGAAATAATGCTTATTATTGGCGAACGTTTGAGCATAATTTCAAAACAAGTTAGAGAAGCTATACAAAAAAGGGATAAAGAACCTATTAAAGATATTGCATTAGAGCAATATAAAGCAGGTGCGCATATGATAGAAGCTAATATAGGACCTGCAGAAGATGATGGAGAAGAATTAATGGAATGGATGGTTAGTACTATTCAGGAAGCAGTGCCTCTTCCTGTCTCTCTTGATACAACTAATCCTTCTGCAATGGAAGCAGGATTAAAAATTCATAATAATGAATGGGGTAAACCTCTTATAAACTCAACCTCTTTTGACCCTGAAAGATTCATAATGTTTGAGCTTGCTGCTAAATATAATGTTCCTATAATTGCTCTCACTGTTGGGAAAGGTGGCCTCCCAAGAGATGCAGAAGAAAGAGTAGAAATAGCAGTCCAACTTATTGAAAAAGCAGCTGAATACGGTCTATCACCTGAAGATTTATATCTTGATCCACTTGTGCTACAAATCTCCACATCTCAACAGCAAGCTAAGGAGGTTTTAAGAGCCATTAAACTGTTCCAAGAATTGAATGACCCACCCATGAAAACCATTGTAGGTCTTAGTAATATATCAAATGGCTGTCCTAAAGAACTTAGACCCTTACTGAATAAACATTTTCTTTCTTTGCTTATGTATGAAGGACTGTCAGCTGCAATTGTAAATCCCTCAGAGGTTATTGAAACTGTCAAAACAGTAAGCGTAATTATGGGGAAAACTCTTTATGCCCATTCATATCTTCAAATTTAGAGGTGTAAGATGAACTTCACAATACCAAAAGAATCATATACTAATAAAATTCCTGAAATAGTTTTTGGAAAAGTAAAAAGAGCATATTTTGGTGGAGAATCTGCTCTTCCATTTCTTACTTTTGAAGGAGATTTCCCTCACAAACCTTTGATTGCTCTTGAAATTCAAGATGCTCCACCAGAAGATTATCCAGAAGAACTTGCTAAAATATATTCCTCTGTCTGGAATGATCCAGTAAGTTGGGCAAAATTCTGTGAAGACCTTGGGGCAGAGGCTATATGTATTAGACTTATGAGCACACATCCAGACAGTAAAGATACATCAGCAGAAAATGCTGCTAACATCGTAAAAAAAATTATCTCAGCAATAGATTTACCATTTATAATATTAGGAAGTAACCATACTGAAAAGGATGCAGAAATACTGCCAATTATTGCTGATGTAGCACGAGGTTATAACTGTATCATAGGCAAAGCACAAGAGGGTAATTATAAAACAATAGCTGCTTCTGCTATAGCTGGAGGGCATAACCTAATAGCTATGTCTGAATTGGATGTGAATTTAGCTAAACAGCTAAATATACTTATTACTCAAACAGGCTTTCCAAAAGAAAAATTAATAATTGATCCTATGTGTTCTGCTTTAGGCTATGGGTTTGAATATACTTACTCTGTAATGGAAAGGATTCGTATTGCAGGACTTATTCAGGGTGATGATATGTTATGCAGTCCCATGGTTGCTGATGTAGGTTTTTACGTATGGAAAACAAAGGAAGCTCAAGCTAAAGTTGAAGATAATCCTTCTTGGGGAGACCTATATGAAAGAGCAGTAATGTGGGAAGCAATAACAGCCTGCTCTTTTTTATTAAGTGGTGCAGAGTTATTAATAATGAGACATCCTAAAGCTGTTGAGGTTGTAAAAAGTTTTATTAATGATTTAATCTAAATCACCATATTTTCAGGAGGGAGAAAGCTGGATAACAAATCAATTCTAAGAAACTTACCTTCTGTAGACAAAATTTTAAAAAATGAAGAAATAAAAAATTTATCCTCTAAACATCCCCAAACTTTAATCCGAGATTCAGTAAGACAGTCAATTTCCAATCTGAGAGAAAAAATCAAAGAGGGTGAGGGAGTTGAAATTAAAGAGGAAGAAATTATAGAAGAAGTAAAAAAGTTGTTAAAAATTAAGGAGAAATACTCTTTACAACCACTCATTAACGCTACAGGAGTTGTTATTCATACAAATCTTGGCAGGTCCCTGCTGCCGAAAGAAGCAATTGAGCATGTAGTTGAGATATCCTGTCATTATTCTAATCTTGAATATGACATAGGAGAAGGCAAAAGAGGCAAAAGATATGTACATATTGTAGATGCCATAAAAAAACTTATTAATGTTGAATCTGCATTGGTTGTCAATAACAATGCAGCAGCAGTTTTCCTATGTTTGAATACTCTTGCAAAGGACAGAGAGGTTATTGTATCTCGCGGTGAATTGGTAGAAATCGGGGGGTCTTTCAGGATACCTGATGTAATGTCAAACTCAGGAGCTCTATTAAGAGAAGTTGGAACAACAAATAAAACCCATCCACATGATTATGAAAATGCAATTAATGATAAAACTGCATTGATTCTTAAAGTTCATCAATCTAATTTTAGAATCATAGGGTTTACGAAAGAAACTTCTGTAGAGGAATTAGTATCTATAGGTAGAAAAAATGGAATACCTGTTATGGTGGACTTAGGAAGCGGATGTTTTATTGACCTAAAAAAATACGGGCTTACCAATGAACCTACTGTCCAAGAAGTTTTATCACAGGGAGCAGATATTGTTACCTTTAGTGGCGACAAGCTTCTGGGTAGTGCTCAGGCAGGCTTTATAGTTGGTAAAGCTGATTTGCTTGATAAGATAGCTAAAAATCCTCTAATGAGAGCTCTAAGGGTAGACAAAATGACGTTGGCAGCATTAGAAGCTACATTACGTTTATATATGGATGAGAAAGAAGCAATAAAAAAAATTCCTACATTAAAAATGTTAATGGAAAATCCCGATAATATTAAAAAAAGAGCTTATAAAATATCTCGGTTGTTAAAAAAAGAAGGAATATTTACAAAGGTAAAAGAAGACCTTTCAATGCCTGGAGGAGGTTCGCTTCCTGAAATTGGAGTAAAAACATACGTAGTTGCCTTAAATTCTCCCATCATACCTCAAGAATTTGCAAAAAAATTAAGACTTGGAGAGCCACCTGTAATTGTAAGAATAAAGGATGATTTAATAATATTCGACGCAAGAACAATTCAAGAATCTGAAATTCCTAATTTAATAAAAGCTGTAAAGGAGGTTTTCTCTAATGACAATAAGAGAGGAATATGAAAATATAGAAAGTAAAATCCTTCATCCAAAAGCTTGCCTCAGTAGCAAATCTAAAGGTAGGCTCAAGGAAGAAAAGGAAGATGATGTAAGAACAGCCTTCCAAAGAGATAGAGATAGAATAATACACAGTAAAGCTTTCAGGCGTCTTAAACATAAAACCCAAGTATTCTTCTCACCCCAAGGAGATCATTACAGGACAAGACTAACTCATGTCCTTGAGGTAGCTCAAATTGCAAGAACAATTGCAAGAGCTTTAAGGCTTAATGAGGACTTAACAGAAGCGATAGCACTTGGACACGATTTAGGACATACTCCTTTTGGCCATGCAGGAGAAGCGATACTAAGAGAAATTCACCCGGGAGGCTTTGATCACTATGAACAAAGTCTTAGAGTCGTTGATATCCTGGAAAAAAATGGTGAGGGTCTAAATCTTACCTTTGAAGTACGTGACGGTATTTTAAAACACTCAAAAGGTAAGGAGGGTCAAATTTTAAGTGATGCGCCTGCTACTTTAGAGGGACAAATAGTAAGAATTGCCGATATAATTGCCTATTTAAATCATGATTTGGATGATGCAATAAGAGCTGGAATAATTAGATTTAATGACATTCCCCCAAGTTTTATAAAAACTCTTGGGGATAGGCATTCAAAAAGAATAGATACAATGGTGAGAGATGTTATTTTTTCAACTATCAAAACAGATTATGAAAAAATCACTCTCTCTGAAGAGATTGAAATTACTATTTATAAACTTCGGGAGTTTCTTTTCGATAAAGTTTATCTTAATGAACTTGTAAAAAGAGAATCTAAAAAAGCCAAATATATACTCCAAGCACTATATAACTATTATTTGGAAAATCCATATTTAATATTTGGTGATTTAATTCCTTCAGAAGAAGAAATTCACAGGGCAGTATGCGATTTTATTGCAGGAATGACAGATAGATATGCTCTTTATACCTTTGAAAAAATATTTATGCCAAAAAGTTGGGTTATCTCCTAAAAATGATAGAGGCAATAGGCATAGATATTGTATCGAATGAGAGAATTAAAAAACTCTATGAAAAATTTGGAGACAGATTTCTGAGAAAAATATTTACAGAAAGTGAAATAAAATATTGTTTTAGCTACTCTAACCCAATACCCCATCTTGCAGGAAGATTTGCCACCAAAGAGGCTATTATAAAAGCGTTAGGGAAACCAAAAGGCTTACAATTAAAGAATATAGAAGTTATTAACACTCCCGAGGGCAAGCCAATGGCATTTTTATCAGATATAAAGGATAGGAAAATTTTAATCTCCCTATCCCATGAAAAAACTCATACTGTAGCCCTTGCTATTGTCATGAATAGTTAGTCCAATTTTTCTCTTAGTTTTTTGGCTTTCAGAATGAATTCAACTATTTTATCTTCCGATTGTTCTTCAGAAAGATGATTTTTTATCTCTTTAACTTTATCAATAAAAATATCAAGCATATTCAAAACATTTTCTTTGTTCATTAAAAATATATCCTTCCATATATCAGGAGAACTTTTGGCAATTCTTGTAGTATCCTTAAATCCAGAACCAGCATATTTAATAAGATTTTTATCTATGTTTTCTACAGTGTTAACAAGGCAAAAAGATATTAAATGAGGCAAATGGCTCATTAAAGCATATATCTTATCATGCTCCTCTGCGCTCATGTATTCAACAAATGCTCCTATTGACTGCCACATTTTTGTAACTTTATCAAGTGCCTCTTGATTAGTATTTTTTGTTGGAGTAATAATAACCCTTGCATCTTTAAATAGATTGTTTCTTGCATTCTCAAAGCCAGTTTTATCAGAGCCTGCTATGGGATGAGTTCCTATGAATTTAACATTCTCAGGAATGATTCGTTCTATGCTATTTACCACATATACTTTTACACTTCCCACATCAATAAGTATCGTTCCCGATTCTAAAAAAGGCGATATTTCCTTAGTAATTCTCTCAAAAATACTAAGAGGTGTAGCTAAAACAATAAGTTGTGATTTTGCAGCTTCTTTTAATGAAAGAGTATACTTATCTATAATTCCTAAACTTAAGGCTTCTTTTAATCTTTTCTCATCTCTTCCGTAACCGATAATAATTTTAGCTAAACCTTTCTCTTTTAGGGCTAAAGATAAAGAACCTCCTATTAACCCTACTCCTAAAATGGAAACAGAGTTAAAACCCTCTTGGCTCATTAAGCCTCTCTACCCACGGCTTTGGCAACTGCCTTCACTTTTTTCATCATTTCGCCGAACATCTGTGGTGTAAGAGATTGCTCTCCATCAGAAAGTGCTTCTTCAGGATTTGTATGTACCTCTATGAGCAAAAGATCTGCACCTGCTGCAACTGCTGCTACTGCCATTGGCTCAACAAGGTCTCTCTTGCCTACACCGTGACTTGGATCTACGGCAACAGGAAGATGGCTGAGGGATTTAAGAAGTGGAACAGCGCTAAGGTCAAGGGTATTTCTTGTAGCTGTTTCAAAAGTTCTAATCCCTCTCTCGCAAAGAATAACCTTATCATTTCCCCTTGAAAGAACATATTCAGCTGCCATTAAAAGTTCCTTTATTGTGGCAGACATACCTCTTTTAATAAGAACAGGTTTATCCACTGCTCCTACTTCCATAAGGAGTTTGAAATTCTGCATATTTCTTGTACCAATTTGAAGTATATCAACATAATCAATCATTACATCTATATCTCTCGGGTCCATTATTTCGCTTATTACAGGAAGACCTGTTCTTTCTTTTGCCTCTTTAAGATATTTAAGTCCCTCTACTCCAAGTCCTTGAAAAGAATAAGGAGATGTTCTCGGTTTAAAAGCTCCTCCTCTAAGGAAGGAAGCACCAGCAGATTTTATTTTCTCTGCTATATCAAGAAGGGTAACCCGATTTTCCACTGCGCAGGGACCCGCTGCTACATGGACCTTTTTCCCACCTATCGCAAAATCATCAACATGAATTACTGTATCAGCCTTTTTAAAATCTCTGCTTGCCAGTTTATAGGGTTTTAAAATTCTTACTACATCCTCAACACCAGGTATAGCTCTTATAGCATTTTCTTCATCCTCTGTTACCTTTGAAGTATCACCAATCACTCCAATGATTGTTCTTTCAGTACCTTTTGATACATGTGGTTTTAATCCCTTTGCTTCAAGTTTTTTTACGATTTTTTCAATTTGTTCATCACTTACATCAGTTCTTAATACAATAATATCCATGCTTTAACCTCCTATATTAAAAAATTTTCTAAAACTCTTGATGAAAGCTTCATTTTCTTCTTCTAACCCAATTGTTACTCTTATTTCTCTCGGACCGGCTGGTCTTATGATAACTCCTTCTTTTAGGAGAGATTCAAAAACGTCCTTTGATGACGTGTTTTCAGGCAGAATTATATATATAAAATTTGTCTGTGAGGGAAGATATTTTATAACTTTAATTTTATCGAGCTCTTTGTAGAGATACTTTTTACCTTCTTCATTTATCTGAAGAACTTTCTTTAAATGTTCTTCATCCCGGAGAGCAGCTTCTGCCGCAACTTGAGCTATTGTATTTGTATTGAAGGGCTCTCTTATTCTATTCATCTCCCTTATAATTTCTTCTTTTGCAATTCCATATCCTATTCGGAGGCTTGCAAGTCCGTACGCCTTTGAAAAGGTTCGAAGAATAAGGATATCTCTGCCTTGCTGAAAATACCTTAGAGTATCAGGATAATCAGGCGTGTTCACGTATTCGTAATAAGCTTCATCCATAATGACAAGTATATTTTCAGGCAATTCATTCATGAATTTTTCAAATTCCTCTTTGTAATTCATTGTTCCTGTTGGATTATTTGGATTAGCAATAAAAATAATCTTTGTCCTGTCGGTAATATCCTTAAGCATTCCCTCAAGATCATGTCTCCAATCTTTGAGAGGTATTTCTTTCGCAATTCCTCCCTGAGATATGACACTCATGGCATATACAACAAAAGAGGGTTTAGCCATAATTGCTTCGTCTCCGGGCCCTATGTATGTTTTTACAGCTATATCTATAAGTTCATTGGAACCATTTCCAAGAATTATATCTTCATGGGAAAGCTTGACACCTTTTTTGGAAAACATTTCACAAAGAGCATTTTTAAGATAATAGCCACTGCCTTCAGGGTATCTTGCAAGCTCTTCAGGTATAGAGAGAAATTCTTTTATAGCCTGAACAACTTTTGGAGAAGGACCTAAAGGATTCTCATTTGACGCAAGTTTAACGGCTTTTTTAATGCCCAACTCTCTTTCTACTTCTTTAATAGGTTTACCAGGAATATAGGGTTGAATTTTTCCCACATATGGAAGTGGTTTAATCATTTAAACTTTCCTCCTTTATTCAAAAATTGGATATGAACCTAAATGAACGAGCTGTATACAGTATTTTTCAATTTCACTTAATGTTTGTTTCACCTTCTCGTCTTCTATGTGACCAATAAAATCAACAAAGAAGATATACTCCCATTTTCTCATTTTTGCAGGACGTGATTCTATTTTCGTTAAATTTATTCCCGTATCCTTAAAGGGCTTAAGTGCATTGTAAAGAGCACCGGGCTTATCTTGAAGTGAAAACATAATAGAAGTTTTATCAGAGCCTGTTTTGCCGGGGAAATGTCTACTGAGAATGAAAAACCTTGTATAGTTATGTTTATAGTCTTCAATGTGTTTTGCCACGAATTTCAATCCATAGAGATTTGCAGCGAACTCACTTGCTATAGCAGCTACTTCTTCATCTAACGATGCTTGTTTTGCTGCTTCTGCTGTGGATGATATATCATAAAGGGGAATATTGGGCAAATTTTTATTTAACCATTCTCTGCATTGTGCCTTTGCATGGGGGTGAGAATATATTTTCCTTATCTTTTCCTTTTCACCTGTAAGGGAAAGAAGATGATGAGAAATAGGTATTATTATCTCCCCTGAAATCTTTACTTCATATTGCATGAACATATCAAGGGTAAATGTGACCGTTCCTTCATTTGAATTTTCAATTGGAACAACACCAAATTTGCTTAATCCTTTTTCAACAGCCTCAAAAATACTCTTTATATTATCAAGTGGTTCTAACTGTACAAAACTTCCAAAATATTTTATTGCAGCAAGATGAGTAAATGTGCCTTCAGGGCCTAAATAAATAACTTTTTGGGCTTCCTGTAAAGCTAAAGTAGCTGAAAGTATCTCTCTAAAAAGAACTTTTATTGTTTCATCGGGGAATGGACCAGTATTAATCTTAACAAGATTGTTTATTATGTTTTTCTCTCTTACAGGGTCATAAAAAAGAAGCCCTTTTGCTCTTTTTATTTCGCCTATTTTTAAGGCAATTTCAGCTCTTTTATTAAGAAGTTCAAGAAGGGAGCGGTCAATCTCATCAATTTCCTCTCTTAACTTCTTTAAAGGCTCGTCTTCCATCTTCTATTCTATCATAATAAGATTAAATTATGATAAAATTTAAGTCATGAAAGAATTTAGAACACAAATGATGGACAGGGTTCTCAACTGGATTGCTTCACACGATGATGCACCACCTTATCTCCTAATCGACAGAGAGGTTCTTAAAGAAAAGGTTAATCTTATCGGAAAAGGTATAACAAATTCAAAGGTTTTTTATGCAGTTAAAGCCAATCCTGATATTGAAGTCCTTAGATTTATTAATGAGTTTAACATAGGCTTTGAAATAGCTTCAGAGGGTGAACTTACAATACTTCAGGAGTTGAAAGTCGCCCCAGACAGAATAATAACAAGTAATCCTATTAAAACTTTTAAATTCTTAAAAGCAGCTGTCCAATACGGCGTTGATTATTATGCCTTTGACTCCTTTGCCGAGGTAGAAAAGCTTGCAAAATACGCACCTGGCAAAAAGGTATATGTGAGACTAACAGTTCCTAATGAAGGAAGCGAATGGCCATTAAGCAAAAAATTCGGTGTAGAAATGGAAGAGGCAGTCCAACTATTAATTTACGCACAGAAAAAAGGGCTCGAGCCTGTGGGAATAACTTTTCATGTTGGCTCTCAATGTAGCAATATTTATAACTGGCATACAGCCATTGACAAAGCCCGACAAGTAAAAGAATTAGCACAAAAAGAGGGCATAGAGATAAAAATGCTTAACATAGGTGGTGGTTATCCAATAGAGTATCTTAAAAAAGTTCCGACTATTGAAACCATTGAAAGTAAAATTGATTCCTTGCTTCAGAAAAGCTTTCCTGAGACGGAGATATTTATTGAACCCGGAAGAGCGGTTGTAGGTGATGCAGGAGTTTTTGTATCAAAAATCATAGGCAAGGCACAGAGAGGTGATGAAAACTGGCTTTATATAGATGTGGGTGTTTTTAATGGATTAATGGAAAGCATCGGAGGGATTAAATATCAATATATAGTTGGAAGTAGAGGAGATGAAAAAGAATGGACTATTGCAGGCCCCAGCTGTGACAGTTTTGACGTTATAGACAAAGGTGTCCTTTTGCCTGAGCCTGATGTAGGTAGTCTTATACTTATCCTTTCTGCTGGTGCCTACACTATATCCTATGCTTCAGAATTTAATGGATTTTCCATACCAAAAACATTTTTAATATAGGAGGATTTACCATGATTAGATTTTTTGAAAAAGACCCTTATGCACCAATACAGTATACCTATGAAGTAGGGAACATTCTCTACAAAGGTAAAAGCCCATTTCAGGAGATAATGGTTTTTGAAAATCCCTATTTTGGAAGAATTCTTGTTCTTGACAATGTGGTTCAACTTACAGAAAGGGATGAATTCATATATCATGAAATGCTTACCCATGTGCTAATGCACTCCCATCCAGAAGCAAAGACAGTTGCAGTTATTGGTGGAGGTGATGGTGGTGCTGTAAGAGAGGTTTTAAAGCACGATTGTGTGAAGAAGTTATACTTTATTGAAATAGATGAAGAAGTTATAAAGGTCTCAAAGGAATTCTTTCCCTCTGTGTCCTCTGCCATTGACGACCCAAGGGTAGAGATAAAATGTATGGATGGAGCTGAATTTATAAAGGCAATGGAAAATGCCCTTGATGTAATAATAGTTGACTCTACAGATATAATAGGCTTTGCTAAAAGCCTCTTTACTGTTGAATTTTTCAAATCAGTAAGAGATGCCCTTACTGAAAACGGCATGTTTGTAACTCTCTCTGAATCACTTATTTTCCATAAGGAACTTGTCTATGAAGTACAGAATTCAATGAAACTTATCTTCCCTATAGTAGACTTATACACAGCAAGCATCGCTACCTATGCAGGAAACTGGTGGACATTCTCTGTAGGCTCTAAATCTCTTGACCCTCGCGAAATTAGAAAGCCTGTTAAAGTCTCAACAAAGCTATACACAGAAGATTTACATAAAACCTGCTTTTTACCAATGGATATTTATAATAAATTAATGAATAAAAAACTTATGTGGTAAATTTTTATTTTATCAATTTTCAACATACTTGTGTTACCTAATCGTAACACAATATGCACGCCAATGTTACTTTTAATAAACATTACATTAATTAAACCTCAATAATAATCCTAATTTATAGCTATTTAATACTATTGGCACTCAATTTGCAATTTTATAAATTTTGAAATAATTCAAAGGAGGAGTAAAATATGCAGAAAATTTTAGTATGCATTGACGGTTCAGAAATTTCTGAAAGAATTATAAGTAAAGCTGTAGAAAAAGCAAAAAAAGATGATTCAAAGATTATCGTTTTGTATGTAGTTGAAGATTTTTGCCCGATAGGTTTGACAGAGGTGGATTGTAATACCATAAGAGAACTTCTTTTCAAAGAAGCAAAAGCTGTAATTGACTCTGCTGTTAATAGCTTTAAATCGCAAGGTATAGAGGCAACCAGTTTAATAAAAGAAGGAAGACCAGCAGATGTGATAATTGAATTAGCAAAGCAAGAAAAGGTAGATGAAATATTTATTGGTTCTCATGGTAAACATGGTGCTAAAAAATTTCTGCAAGGAAGTGTTTCATCAAGAGTAGTAGAATCAGCTCCATGTCCTGTAACAGTTATTAAATAGTTTTTTATAAATTCTAAACAATAAAAAGAGGAGGGATTAATTATGCAAGAAGAAAAAAAATCAGCAGAATTTCAAGAAAAGGCGCGAGAAACCTTTTCAGCTGAAAGAAGAGAGGATTACGCAGTTTTAGTAATAGCAACGATTGTAGTTTTATTGGTATTGTTAGGGGTTATTGATAAGAAACTTATTTCAGCCTTGTATCTTTTCAAATATTAAAATAACATCAATAATTAAAGAAATGGAGGAAAGCTATGGGTGTAGGTATAGATTTAACAGATGTAAAACAATGGCCAAGAATGTTTTGGGGATTTTTAGTCTGCCTATTTCTTGCTTGGTTGGTGCTTCAATACGATAACTATGTAATAGGAGATTTACACAGAGGATATAGAGAGGCATCAAAAGTGCTGCAGGGAGTCAAAGAAGGTAAACCTGCAAAAACCTACGAAGAATATGTAGCAGAAAAGAAAGAATCATATAAAAAAGCTATGGAAAAGTATGAGGCTGGTTTAGAGAAGAAAAAACCCTCTAAGCCTTTCATTTTAAAACAGAATGACTATGATTACATTATTCAGAATAAGGATATACCAGGGAAGTTCAGTTTTGGTGAAAGAATGAATCAATTTCAGTTAACCTATGTGGCTGTATTACTATTGGGTGGAATGTTAATCAGAAACACCATAGGTATACCAAAATTTCTACAACCAGGTACTGTAGCAGCTCGGCCTTTCATAAAGCCAGGAATCATAATTTTGGGAGCTTACTATATGTGGTCTGATGTTTTAAGGGTTGGAATGATAGGACTTGTCTTGGTCCTGCTATTTGTTATGGGAGCTGCTATAGCCATTTCAATATGGGGCAAAAGAGCTAAAGCTGATGACGGACTGATGGGACTTATGAGTGCTGGAGTTGGAGTTTGCGGAGTTTCTGCAGCTGTTGCAGTTGCTCCTGTTGTAAATGCAAAACCAAGAGACTTTTTCTATGCTATTGGTACAATTTTGCTTTTTGGAACATTAGCGCTTTTCACCTTTCCCTACATAGGAAAACTATTAGGGATGTCTCAACCAGTTTATGGAGCCTGGGTTGGAACTGCTATACTTAATACTGCTCAGCTTGTAGCTGCTGCTACTTGGTATGGGCATGAAGCTCTTCTTACTGCTAATGTGGTAAACATTGTGAGAATTGGATTTATTCCTATTATTGTTTTGTGGTGTATTTATTACTATGTTGTAAGACCAGCAAGGCAGGCAGGTGAAAGCGGTGCTTCTGTAAATACCATTCAGGTCATTAAGGAAAAATTCCCTATATTTATTTTAGGATTTTTCATAATGGTTACCCTGAATGAGATGAAATTCTTTTCACCTGATGTAAAGGATTTATTAGGTAGAGATATTGTCAAAATTTTTATGGCAATTGGATTTGCAGGCGTAGGACTAAATATAGCTTTTGATGATTTAAGAAAAGCTGGTGGAGTTGCCTTTGTAATAGGGATTGTGGCTGCAACGTTGAAGGCAGTTTTAGCAGCTTTATTTGTAATGGCACTTGGACCAGGACCATTTATAATTAAGCAGTAAAGAGTCTCGCAGGGGAGTGAATGCGATTTCTCTCCCCTGTCTTATTACAAGTTCTATGTTAAAATAAATAAAAATCTATAAAGGTAAATATTTTGAAAAAGATACTTGTCTGCACAGACGGAGAAAAACACAGTCAAAAAGCAGAAGACCTCAGCATAAAGTTCGCAAAAAATTTTAATGTAGAATTAGTATGCCTATATGTAGTTGATGCTTATCCTAAGAAATTTACTGATGAAATTTATGCTGTAAATAGAGAAGAATGCAGAAGATATCTTGATAATTCTCTTACACTGGAAGGGCTAAAAGCTTTTGAACATTTTATGGATAAAGCAAAAAAATTTAATATATTGGTTACAACAAAATTAAGGTATGGATTACCATACGACGAGATAATGAATGAAATAAGAGAGGGAGGCTACGATCTGCTAATAATGGGCATAAAACGATATAGAAGTTTTCTTGACAGAATTCGCTCTTTTTGTTTACCAAAAAAAGTTTTTGAAAACTCACCAATTCCAGTACTTTTTGCTATTTCTGATGAATAACAAAGTCTCTTTTACCGTCCCAGTTTCAGCTAAAGCTATTTATGAAGTTATAACCGATTTAGATTTACTTTTTAGATTAAATATTCAGTGGCATATAAAAAATCATAATTTTAGTAAACCTATAATCAAGGGATCTAATTATTCAGTTCGTGTGAATTATGACAGGACAGATAAAGAACTTGAGCATAATGTTGAAGTATTAGATTTAATCGAAAATTCCCTTATGATAATAGATTTAAAAGGAGCAAAGGAAAGAAAAATTATATTTAAATTGGAAGGGATTGGAGACAGACATACTACTTTTACATTAGAAGAACAGACAGATGAACCGCTTAGTAAAGAAGAAATTATGGAGCTTAATTTATGGGCTAAGAGTATAGTTAATTATGCTATGATAAAACAAAGCAGAAAGATAACTTCTCGTATTTGGAAATTTATTCTTGATAAAATCTGGTTAAAGCTTAGCCCTACGGGGAGGAGAGTAGTCTTTTTTATTATCATCTCAGAAATTTTTGCTCTGCTTTTCTTTATTATGTTAGTTATTTATTTTTTATTTACTTAAGAAAAAAAGTGTTGGAGGGATATCCCTCCAACACTTTCATAAATAATAAAAAGAATACTCTAAACTTTTATAGTATTTCTAAGGCAGAAAAGAAATAGGGAATCTCATAGGCTGCTGATTGAGGTGAGTCAGAACCATGAACTGCATTTCTTTCAATATTTTCGGCGAAATCCTTTCTTATAGTTCCCTCCTCTGCTTGAGCAGGATTAGTTGCTCCCATAATTTTCCTAACCCTTGAAATTGCATCTTCACCTTCTAATACCATGACTACTATCGGTCCTTCAGACATAAAATCAGTAAGAGATTCATAGAACGGCCTATCCTTATGTACTATGTAAAATCCCTTTGCTTCCTCTTTGTCCATTTTGATCTTTTTTAGTGCGGCTACTCTTAAACCGTTTCTTTCAAATCGAGAGATTATTTCACCAATTATGTTTTTACTAACTGCATCTGGTTTAATAATAACGAGCGTTTTTTCAATCATATCTTTCCTTCCTCCTTGAGAATTTTTATCATGCCTTTCACCTCTTCAGTAGAGTTATTAAAGGCTTTCCTTTCATCCTCGGTAAGTTCAACTTCGATTATTCTTTCAAGACCCTGTTTCCCTAAAACTACAGGAACGCCATTAAAGACATCCCTTGCTCCGTATTCTCCATCAAGATAAACAGAACAAGGTAGCACTCTCTTTTCATCAAGAAGAATAGCTTTAATCATTTCAAAGGTTGATTGTGCTGGTGCATAATAGGCAGAGCCTGTCTTGAGCAAAGCTACTATTTCTGCACCACCCTCCCTTGTTCTGGTTACGAGAGCTTCTATTTTTTCCTTTGAAAGCCATTTTGAAAGTGGTATTCCCTTGACCGTAGTAAATCTTACAAGGGGAACCATATATAAACCGTGCCCTCCTAAGACAAGAGTTTCAATATCTTTTGGAGAAACGCCAAGTTCCATTGAAATAAATGTTTTAAATCTTGAAGAATCAAGAATACCACCCATACCAAGAACCCTTTGTCTTGTAACCTTAGATACAGCAAGTGTTACATAAGACATTACATCCATGGGATTAGTAACTACAATATAGATGGCATCTGGGCATTGAGGAGCAATTTTCTTTACGATTCCTCCAACAATATCTGCATTAGCCATAAGTAAGTCTTTTCTTCTCATACCTGGCTTTCTCGCAAGTCCTGCAGTAATCACTATTATGTCAGAACCTGCAAGGTCATCAAGATTATTTGTACCTACAACACTGCTTTTTACTCCAAGTACTGCTGTGTTTTGAAGAATATCAAGAGCCTTCCCCTGAGGCATGCCTTCAACAATATCAAAAAGTACCACATCAGCAAGCCCGCTGTTTGTCACAAAGAGAGCAAGTGTTGCTCCTACATTTCCAGCACCTACAATAGCTACTTTTTTTCTCATTTTATCTCCTCCTTAAGTTTTTCCAAATCTTCTAATTTTTCTACATTGAAAACTTTTACACTTCCGTCTATTCTTTTGATAAGTCCAGAGAGAACCTTGCCAGGCCCTATTTCAATAAACGTATCAACGCCTTTTGTAATCATGTATTTTACACAATCTTGCCATCTTACAGGCATGTATAGTTGACTTATTAAAGCATCAACTATTTCATGGGAAGTATTCTTCTCTTTAGCATCGAAGTTACTTATTATAGGTATCTTTGGTTCTTTGAAAGTATAGCTCTTTAAAAACTTACTAAATTTGTCTGAAGCCTCTTTCATAAGTTTGCAATGAGAAGGGATGCTTACTTGAAGCTGAACAACTTTCTTTGCACCTCTTTCTTTTGCAATCTCTGCTGCTTTAAGCACACCTTGAGCTTCTCCAGCAATAACTATCTGTCCAGGACAATTTAGATTAGCCAGATCTACATAAAAGTTTGTAATACTCTCGCAAATCCCTTTTACTGTTTCTTCATCAAGACCTAAAACCGCAGCCATACTCCCTTTTCCTTCAGGTTGAGCTGTCTGCATCAATTCTCCGCGTTTTCTTACTATACTTATTGCATCACTAAAAGAAATAACCTCTGCTGCCAAGCATGCTGTATACTCACCAAGAGAATGACCAGCTACATAGGTAGGCGAAATTCCTAATTTCTGTACCTCTATAAGGAGAGAATAAGAAACAGTTAATATAGCTGGCTGAGTATTTTCTGTTTTATTTAATTCACTTTCAGGCCCTTCAAAACATAAATCGGCAATATTAAAACCTAAAACCTCGCTTGCCTCCTTAAATATTTTCTCTTCTCTATCATAAACGCTCTTACCCATTCCCACATATTGTGAACCCTGTCCTGGAAAAATAAAAGCTATCATTCAGAGACTCCTTCCTGTAACTTCTTTATCATTAGAGGAAGTATTATCTTCAGGTCACCTACTATGCCATAGGTTGCTACATTAAAAATTGGAGCGTTTGGATCTTTATTTATAGCAACAATTATGTCACTTGACTGCATTCCCACAAGATGTTGCACAGCACCAGAAATCCCACAGGCAATATAAAGTTTTGGGCAAACTGTTTTGCCTGTTTGACCAACCTGATGGGCATAGGGTATCCATCCTTCATCAACAGCTGCACGGGATGCTCCCACTGTGCCACCTAAAAGTGAAGCAAGCTCCCAAAGTATACTAAAGGCTTCAGGAGAGCCAAGTCCTCTACCACCTGATACAATTACTTTTGCATCCTGAAGATTAACTTTACAGAAAGAAGTATCCTCAACTCTCTCAAGCACCTTTATCCTTCCTTTTAGTTTTAAAGGTGAAATGTTTATAATCTCTCCTGTTCTATCAGATTTATATTCACCTCTTTTCATAACACGCGGCCTTACTGTTGCTATCTGAGGACGACTGGTTGGGGATACTATTGTTGCCATAATGTTACCACCAAAGGCTGGACGAATCTGAAGCAAATTACCCGTCTCCCTGTCTATCTCAAGTCCTGTACAGTCCGCAGTTAACCCAACCTTCAATCTTGCTGCAACTCTTGGGATAAAAGAACGCCCGATTGCTGTGGCTCCTGCAAGAAGTATTTCAGGTTTATACTGTTCAATCAGATTAATAAGTGTCTTTGAATAAAGTTCATCATCAAGATAGGTATAATCTTGAGAATTTACATAATAAACCTTGTCAGCACCCCATTTTATCAACTCTTCAACCTCATCAGAAGGACCAAAAAGTACAGCACAAAGTTCACTTTTAAGCTCATCGGCAAGTTTTCTACCTATTCCAAGAAGTTCATAGGCAACAGAAGCAATCTTACCCCTGGACTGCTCTGCAAAAATCCATACTCCCTTGAATTCTTCTGCCTTTGTCCCTTCTTTTCCTCTCTCATCAATAATAGCATTCTCAGGACAAGACTCAACACAGGCACCACAAAGAGTACATGCTTCAGTTATAAATGCCTTATCCTCTTTTATAATTATTGCTGCGAAAGGACAAACACTTACACAAGTTCCACAACCTGTGCATTTTTCTATGTCAATTCTTATAAGCATCTCAACCTCCTTAACTCACGAATAAGAGTTTCAACCTGCTCTTCAGGTGTTCCGTCAAGAATCCTTCTTTCTCCACGCGGTGGAGGAGCAAATATATTTTTCACCATCGTAGGTGAACCTTTAAGCCCGATGTTTTCTTCCTCTGCCTCTATATCATCGGCATTCCATCTTGGAATATTTGCCTTTTTAGCTGCCATTTTTCCCCTAATTGATGGAGGTCTTGGTGTATTAAGTTCCTTAACAACCGTTATCAATGCAGGCAAAGTTAAAGCAATTTTCTCATAGCAGTCATCCATTAGTCTTTCAATGACCATTTCAGAATCACTGACACTATCAATGCTTCTTACATAAGAAACGTGGGGAATATCTAAAAATTCTGCCATTTCAGGTCCTACCTGTGCAGTATCTCCGTCAATTGCCTGTTTACCACATATTATTAGGTCAAACCCCAGCTTTTTAGCTGCCTTTGAAAGTGTATATGCTGTTGCCCAGGTATCAGCACCTGCAAAGCGTTTATCTGTAAGTAAAATAGCATCATCTACTCCCATTGAAATTGCTTCTCTTAGCACTTCTTCAGCCTGAGGGGGTCCCATTGTTATAACTGTAACCTTACCTCCCACCTTATCTTTTAACTGAAGCCCTGCTTCGACTGCGTGAAGGTCATAGGGGTTCATGATGCTCGGAACTCCTTCTCTTATAAGTGTATTTGTTTTCGGATCAATTCTAACTTCTGTTACATCTGGAACTTGTTTAACGCAAACGATAATATTCATTTTATCCTCCCAACAAGGTTAAAACTCAAAAGTTAATTATACCTCAATTTTTAAAATGCTATCAAATTAACTTATTTATACGGAAAGGCTATTTTTTTGAGATTATTCTGACATTCTTTGATTGAAATAAGCATCAGGTCGAGTCACATTTGTGGTAAAGGTATTAAACCACAAGGGAAAATTAGCAAAAGTATAAATATATTTAAAGAATTCATCTCTAAAGTTGTCACTAAAATAATCTGAAGTTAGATTATTTCGAATATCCTCTAATCTCCAGAAAGCTAATTCTTCTATTTCCTTTTTATTAAAATTAAAGGGGCCATCATGAATTGTCCAGTATGTATATACAAGTTCGCTTTCATATTGGTTTGAATGAATATATGTATAGAGAAAGTTTAATTTTTCCAAAGTTATACCTAATTCTTCAATCGCTTCTCTTTTAACGGCAGTAATTATATCTTCTCCAGGCATAACATGTCCACCTACAGATGTATCCCATTTCCCTGGTGCAACATCTTTATTTAAAGCTCTTTTTTGAAGTAAGATTTCACCTTTTGAATTAAATACTAAAACATGTACGACTTTATGTAGCATTGAAGGATTTCCATGAATGATACTTCTTGGTGCTATTGATATAACCTTGCCTTCCCTGTCCACAATCTCAAGAAATTCTTCCATTCTACCTCTGTCCATCAAGAGATTCTAAATGCCGGTGGTGGGATTTGAACCCACACGGGATTGCTCCCAGCGGATTTTGAGTCCGCCGCGTCTGCCGTTCCACCACACCGGCAACAAGAAAACAATATCATAAAAAATTATAAAAAATCAATGGGTTATAAGTGGCTAAAAATAACTCTTGACAAATTTTGAAAAAAATGGTAAAAAGGTTAAACCACTAATTTAAAATCCATTCAAAGGAGGGTCTAAAATGGCAAAAGTAGGGGTTTATCTGTGTCACTGTGGAGAGAACATCAAAGGCGCTATCGATGTCGAAGAACTGAAAAAGTATGTGGAAACACTACCTGATGTTGCATTGGTCAGAAATTATGTTTTTATGTGTTCTGACCCAGGACAAGACTTAATTAAACAAGATATTAAAAGTGGTGCTGTGGATCGTGTAGTAGTAGCAGCATGTACACCAAGGACTCATGGCCCTATATTCAAACAAGCAGTAGAGGATGCAGGGCTTAATGGATATCTTCTTGAGATGGCTAACATAAGAGACCAGGATAGCTGGCCACACTGGCATAACAAAGAAGGTGCCCTTGAAAAAGCAAAGAGACTTATTAGAAGTGCTGTCGCCAAAGTAAAACTTAACGAGCCTCTTGAGGATCGTTATGGAGACATGGAAAAGTCAGTTATGGTTATTGGTGGCGGAATCGCAGGAATGTTTGCGGCGCTTGACCTTGCAAATATGGGTTTAAAGGTCTATCTTGTAGAAAGACAGCCATCAATTGGCGGTAATATGTCTAAGATTGATAAGACGTTCCCGACAATGGACTGTTCTGCTTGAATACTCACACCTAAAACGGGCGAGGTCGCCCAACATCCAAATATAGAGCTTATTACCTACGCAGAAGTTGATGATGTTAAAGGTTATGTAGGTAATTTTGACATTCGCATTAAGAAGAAAGCCAGATATATTGACTGGGATAAATGCATAGGTTGTGGTATCTGTACAGAAATCTGCCCATCAAGAGTTCCAAATGAATATAATTATGGCTTAAATCAGAGAAGAGCTGCCTATATAGAATATCCTCAGGCAGTACCAAAGAAAGCAGTTATAGATGAAGCAAACTGTTTATATTTCAAATCAATGAAAAAGACAGGCAAGCCCGCTTGTGAAATATGTAAAAAAGGTATTCCACCCAAAGGAATACAGGGATGTCCTGCAGATGCAATAAAGTTTGAAGATAAAGACGAATATGTAAACCTCAAAGTAGGTGCTGTAATTATTGCTACAGGATTTAAACCTATGGCAAAAACTCATTTCAAGGAGTACTCACCTCATAGCCCGGATGTTATAACCTCAATGGAATTTGAAAGAATCCTTTCTGCAACAGGACCAACAGGTGGTGAATTAAAGAGACCATCAGATGGGACAAAACCAAAAACAATTGCAATGATATCCTGTGTGGGTAGCAGAGATGAAAGATATCACTCATACTGTTCAAAGGTATGCTGTATGTATATGCTTAAACATGCAAGAATTCTGAAAGAAAAATATCCTGACATAAAGCTTTATCTATTCTTCATAGATGTAAGAACAGCAGGTAAAGACTTTGAAGAATTTTATGTTTATACAAGAGAGTTAGGTGTTAAAGTTATTAAAGGCGGTAGAGTGTCAGCTGTTGATGTAAAACCAAATGGAAAGCTCAGAGTAAGAGCCTTTGATTCTGACCTCTGCTCTCCTGTAGAGCTTGAGGCAGATTTAGTTGTTCTTGCAACAGCCATTGAACCTCCAGATGGAGTAGATGAAATGGGAAGAATGTTCAGTGCAACCTGCGGTAGAGAAGGATTTTTAAGAGAAGTTCATACAAAACTATATCCTGTTGAAACTTCAGCAAGAGGTGTATTTATCGCAGGATGTGTTCAGGGGCCAAAGGATATCCCTGAGTCAATAGCTCAGTCTCGTGCCGCAGCATCAGCCGCTGCAGCTTTAATTATTCCTGGTAAGATTAAATTTGAGGCCATTGTATCTGAAGTGGATAGAGATAAATGTAGCAGTTGTGGTGTTTGTGTACCCCTCTGCCCTTACACTGCTATCAGAATTGAAGAGTATAAAGGTAAAGAGAAAGCTTATATTGAACCCGCACTTTGTGCTGGTTGCGGAGTCTGTGCCAGTGCATGTCCATCAAAAGCTATTACATTCCATGGTTTCACAACAGAACAGATATTAGCTCAGATTGATGCATTAACAGAGGCATAAAAAATATAAAGGAGGGAAAAATGGAAGAGGGTGGCGTAAATGTAATTGACCTTACCCAAGCAGATGAGAGTTTTGTAAAAGAATTGGAAGCCTTGGGTGCTGATGAATTAAGAGAGTGCATTCAGTGTGGGAAATGTGGAGCAACCTGTCCAATGGCTTTAGCTGGACTGGAGTTTTTTATTAAAAGATTGGTTCATGCAGCCAATCTTGGTTTGAGAGAGGTTCTTCTGGACGACTCTTCTGTATGGGGATGTCAGTCTTGTAACCGCTGTGTTGAAATCTGCCCTATGGATATAAAACCCTATGAAGTTATTCAAGCAATAAGAAGAGCTGCTGTAAAGGTTGAATCCTGCCCTGCAAATACCTATGAAGGATTAAGAAATCTTTACAGATTCGGACATGCAGTATTCCCAAAAGGTTTTGAGGAGAGGAGAAAGAAAGCAGGTTTGCCAGAGAAGCCTCCAACAGCATTGAGTTTTGAAGATTTACGAAAGAAATACCAGGAGATACTTAGAAATACAATCCTGGAAGAAATAGCACCATTCCCGCTTGATTAAGGAGGATAAAATGGAAAAAATTGGATTATTTTTAGGATGTAATATACCATTTAATAGACCAGATATTGAATATTCTATTAGATTTTTCTTAAATGAGTTAGGGGTTGAGATTGTAGAAATGGAAGGAGCAGCCTGCTGTCCTGCTTATGGAACCATGCCTTCATTGGGACTTTTAGAGTGGGCAACTGCTTCAGCATGGAATTTAAGTATTGCTGAGGAAAAGGGTGTTGATATGTTAACTGGTTGTGGCTCCTGCTATGGAGTTCAAAATGAGGCTAATTATTATATCCATAAACATCCTGAAATAAAGGAAAAAGTTAATGAAATACTTGGCAAAGTCGGCAGAAAATATGATGGTACAGTTAAAGTATGGAATGTTATTAATTTTTTGTATGAGAAAATAGGAATAGATAAATTAAAACAGAAAATTAAATATAATCTTAACGGTTTAAAATGTGGTGTTCAGACAGGATGTCACAATCTCTGGCCAAGTAAAGCATTTCCATCAAGTGAGGAAAATACTTTTTTCCCCACAAGAATGAGACAGTTAATTGAGGCAATGGGAGGAGTTGCGCCACATTATTCAACAATTACTGATTGCTGTGGAATGGGTGCTTTAAGGTCTAACGCTCCTGAGAAATCTCTTGCCCTTTTCAAAAAGAAGCTTGATATTATTAAGGAAGAACTTAATCCAGATTTAAATGTTATTGGATGTAGTTCATGCTTGTTACAATTTGATGCTGGTCAATCGCTTCTGATAGAGCAAAAAAAGATTGATTACAAGATTCCAGCCCTTCATCTTGCACAGCTTACTGCCATAGCATTAGGTGCAGAGGTAGACAAAGCCACAGCACTGGCATCAATTCCATTGAATGGAGTTATAACTAAGATAAAAGGAGGGAATTAAGATGGCATGGGAGCCAAGACTGATTGTTATTGCCTGCCATTGGTGTACATACGCAGGGGCTGACCTGGCAGGAAGTTTGCGTTATTCATATCCGCCAACAGTACACATAGTTAGAGTGCCCTGTAGTGGAAGAGTTGAACCTGAATTTATAGCAGAAGCCCTCAGAAGAGGTGCAGATGGTGTATTTATAGGCGGATGCCACTTTGGTGACTGTCATTATAAAGAGGGTAATTACAAGGCAATAAGAAGATTCAAACTTCTAAAGAGAAGTCTCACAGATCTTGGAATTCAACCAGAAAGAGTTCAGCTTGAATGGATTTCAGGAAGTGAGGGCAAAAGATTTGCTGAAGCCATGACAGAGTTTGATGCTAAAATAAGGGAACTTGGACCAAATCCTATGAAAGGAGGGGCATAATGAGCAAACCTAAACTTGCATATTATTTAGCTGGCGGCTGTGGGGGCTGTGATATAGCAGTAGTAGATTTATCCGAAGCACTTATTGACGTTGCCCTTGCTGTGGACATAGTATTCTGGGCACCAACAGTGGCAGATGTTAAATATAAAGACTTAGAGGCTATGCCAGATGGTTCCATAGATGTGGGACTTATTTCTGGAAATGTTAGAAACTCAGAACATGAACACATTGCAAAGGTCCTAAGAAATAAATGTAAAGTTTTAATAGCCTTTGGAATTTGCGCTGCCTGTGGTGGAATAAAAGGACTTGTTAATTTGCACACTACAGAGGAACTTCTTGATAAAGCATATGTGAATACATTCAGTACTGACAATCCTAATAAGGAATTACCACAAACAACCTGCGTAGTAGATGGAAAATATGAGTTAACCCTTCCTACATTAATGTATGCTAAACCTCTTGATGAAGTAGTAAAGGTTGACTACTATATTGGTGGCTGTCCACCGCATTATGAACATGTGAAAGCAGCATTCACTGCTTTGCTTTCTGGACAACTTCCTCCGCCGGGTTCATGGATTACTATGGGTAAGGCAGTATGCGAAGTTTGTGGAAGAAACCCTGTACTGAAAGGTAAACCAAAGAGATTCGCAACAGAAGTAAAGAGAACAATTGATGGAGCACCAAGTGAAGACGGTTGCCTTCTTGAGGAAGGATATCTCTGTTTAGGTCCTGTAACTCAGGGAGACTGTGGGTCAAAATGTCCAGCAGCAAACATACCTTGCAGAGGTTGTGGTGGACCCATTCCAGGAGTTAAGGATTACAGTTTACGTGCAATTAGTTCTATAGCAAGCATGTTTGACAACGAAGATCTTATTGACCAGATTCCTGATCCTGTTCATCTTTTTTACAGATATACATTGCCAAGTTCTTTTCCATATAAGAGATTAAAGAGCTAACAGATGAACATAAAGATATAACAAGAAAAATAACCCAAAGGGGGGAAAAGGGAATGAAGAAAATTGAAATTAATCCGATGACAAGGCTTGAAGGCCATGGAAAAATTACAATATTCCTTGATGAACAAGGGAATGTAGATAATGCATTTATGCAGGTAGTTGAATTCATGGGATATGAAAAATTTCTTGTCGGAATGCCCATTGAGGAGGTTCCAAGAACTGTAAGCACTATCTGTGGAGTCTGAAGAGGCGTACATTATACAGCCTCAGTGAAGGCTGCAGATGGAGTATATGGAGTAGAACCTACTCCAACAGCAAAAAAAATTAGAGAACTCTTTTACCATGCACACTATGTTGAAGACCATACAGGAATTCTCTATGCCCTTGGTTTCCCAGATTTTGTATGTGGTCCGACAGCTTCACCTGCTGAGAGAAACCTTGTAGGGCTTGTGCTTAAGGTTGGTGCAGATGTTGGAAAGCTCGTTTTAAAGAAAAGATACTCAGCAGTTAAAATTTTTGAGTTAACTTCTGGAAGACCAAGCCATCCAGTTGCTGCATTACCAGGTGGATGGTCAAAGAGAATTACAGAAGATGAGAGAAAAGAAATCCTTGCCTGTGCTGATGACTGCATAGAGCTTGCAAAATTAACCTTAGATGTTTTTGATAAGGTTGTGCTTCAGAACAAAGAGTATATGGAACTCGTAACAGGAGATGTTTATAAGGTAGTTACTAATTATATTGGTACAGTTGATGAAAATGATAAAACCACATACTATGATGGAACACAAAAGATTGTTGATACTAAAGGAAATGAATTAGGTAGATTTAAGGGAATACAGTATCTTGACTACATAGCTGAAAGAACATTGCCTTGGACATATCAGAAAGCTCCATATTTAAAGAAACTCGGATGGACTGGACTTGTTGAGGGTGATGGTACAAGTATTTACAGTGTTGGACCACTTGCAAGATTCAATGTATCAAGTGGTTTTGACACACCAATGGCACAGGAAGCCTATGAAAAAATGCTCGCAGCCTTTGGTGGTAAACCAGTTCACCACACATTAGCATATCATTGGACAAGAGCAATAGAGCTAATGCATGCAGCTGAAAAAGTAAAACAAATTGCTTCCGATGAAAGTATCACAGATCCTAATGTTCGTCAGGAACTTGGTACTCCTGTTGGTGAAGGTGTAGGAATTGTTGAGGCTGCTCGTGGTGTATTAATTCACCATTATAAAACAGATGACAAAGGAATTGTTACTGATGCTAATCTCATTGTTGCAACCACTCATAATAAGGGACCTATGAATATAGCTGTTCAAAAAGCTGCTAAGCACTTTATTAAAAATGGAAACGTTGATGAAGGAATTATTAATCTTGTTGAGATTGCCTATCGTCCATACGACCTCTGCTTTGCATGTTCAACTCATACACTTCCCGGAAGAATTCCTGTTAGAATAGATATAATAGACCATCACGGTGAACTTGTAAAAAGTCTAAGAAACTATGAATTAGCCTAAAAACTTCTACTTAAGCGGGGGTTTTTCCCCCGCTTTCTATATTCAAAAATTTCAGTGAGGTCAAATGAAAAGTGTAATTATTGGTATTGGTAATCCTAATTTTAAAGATGATGGTGTTGGTTTAAAAATAGTGGAAAATTTTCAAGGAGATGTTGATAAGGTTACACTTTTAAATATAGGTTTTAATTTGATTGATTCATTATTAGGTTATGATAAAGCAGTGATTGTGGATGGAGTAAAGACAGGAAAAGAACCTGGAAGTATTATTGAATTTGATGTTGACTTCTGGGGTGATGTTTATGCAAGTGGTACTCATAATTTTTCAATCTTTGAGATTATAAGGATAGGTTATTCTGTTTTCCCTGATGAGATGCCAAAGGAAATAAAAATAATTGGCGTCGAAGTAGAAGATGTAGAGACATTAAGTAGAGAGTGTAGCCCTGCTGTTGAATCTGCAATACCTAAGGCTATGTTAATTATTAAAGAGTATTTAGGAATAAATTAATAAATTAATTTAATTATCTTAAGAGCAAAGTAACCTAATAAAAAAGCCAAAGAAGGTGTTATTACGAAGTTAATGGCAATTTTTTTCAAAAGCCCTAATTTCACTGTGTTGATACCTTTTGTTAATCCTACTCCACTAATGCCTCCTATAATGCAATAGGTTGTTGATATAGGCATTCCCAAGAATGTAAAGAACAGAACGCATGCACCTGCTCCAAATTGAGCAGCAAATCCAGAATAAGGGTCTAATGTAGTAATTCCTTTTCCTACTGTTTCAATTACTCTATGACTTAGAAGCATTGCTCCAGAGAAAACCATAATTGAAGCGATTGAAAATAAAAGAACTTGGTTTATTTCAATTCCAGAATGCATTAAAGGCCCGAGCACTGTGGCGAGCTCATTAGCACCGGTATTATAAGAGATTAACATACCACTAAAAATTAGAAAGCCCCTTAAAAGTTTTTCAATCTGGAAAAAGGAGAAATTTGAAAGAGTTTTTTCAAGAGTTTTATAAAGAATAAATGCAAAGCTCATTGCTACAAAAGGTGAAATTATCCAGGAAATTACAATCTTAATGATGGATGTAATATTAACTGTGCTATCAGAGGCTACAGCAGAACCTATTAGGCTCCCTATAATAACCTGATGAGTAGAAAGGGGAAGTTTTCGCCAGTTAGAGATTATTATTAATATAGCTGATATAGCAAGGGCTACTATTGCGATTAATAAATTTACATCTACAATATTTTTACCAACTGTATTCATGACCTTTTGTCCCTGTAAAAGAATACCGAGGAAGACAAGAATTCCAAAAAGACATATGGCTCTTTTTAATTTTATTATTCCAGAGCCTATACAAATACTGAGGGCATTTGATGCATCATTAGAGCCTATCCCGAAAGCAATAAGAAGACTTGCAACTGCTGCAACTTCTATCATTTTTCCCCTTATTTAAGTAATATTGAAGTGAAAATTTATCTAAGGCTTATTTCAATAATATATAAATAGTCGCTTGCATCTTCTATTAAATCACTAACTTTTGTAATGCATTCTACAAAATTAGATATTATTTCCCCATCCCAAAAATTTTGTAATTCTCTTTTCCTTAATTTGTCAATAATTTCAAATTTTAGGTCATCTATTTGTTTTTCATATATTCGTATGGCAAGATTTTTTTCCTTAAGATCTCCTTTTTCTGTTAACGTATCAAAGGCGATTGATAGTAGTTCGCACATCGCTGAATTAATTTTAGCTATCTTTTCACATTCAGGTTTTATTATTTCATAAAGGTCTTCTCTTACATATCTAAACTCAAAAGCTGCATCCTCAAGCTTATCAAAAGCTTCATCGACCATTTCTATAAATCTACAGATGTTAGGTCTTATAAAGGGAAGAAAAGCTCCTTGATGAATCGTTGAAGTAATATCTCTTCTTACTGAATCAGCTTCTCTTTCAAGGTCCGCCACACAATACGTGCCTTCTTTATCGTTAGTAGCTATGGAATTACGAAAGCATTCTGCAGCAGAACAAAGTATTTTTATGTGAGTCTTGATATCTTCTATTACTTTTTTTTCTAATTTGCCTCCAGATATTATTTTACCTAGCATTTTTTAATATCTCCTCGCTCTTTCTATTAAGGTTGCAGATAATACATCGAGTAAGGAGACTACTCCGATAAGTTCTCTTCCTTCATGCACAAAAACCCTGGCAATATTGAATTTTTCCATTAGTTTTATTAAATGTCCCAATTCTGTCTCTTTGTCAATACTTATCACTGGTTTTGATGCTATTTCTTCAATTTTGATTTTGTGAGGGTCTAAATTTTTAGATAGGATTTTAAAAACAATATCTCTTACTGTTATTACTCCATATACATCTTTATCATCCTTAGGTAGAACAATTATAGAGCGCATACGTTTGTCTACAAGTTTTTCTATAGCATCGTAAACAGTAGCATCTGGTTTTATGGTTTCTAATTTAGAATTCATTATTTCTTTTACTTTTGTATTCATTTTTTACCTCCTAAAGAAATTTTTAACTTAGATTTATTATACTTTCTTTTATCGACGAGTTGACAATATTTTTTAAAAATTCTTATATTATTAAATTGAGATTGCCACCGTAGCTCAGCGGGTAGAGCAGCTGATTTGTAATCAGCGGGTCGGGGGTTCGAATCCCTTCG
>DYFF01000009.1 GCA_020725335.1 Thermodesulfovibrio sp.
AGCAGCAGTTGCCTGCCGTATAGATGGATTGTTTTTTGAGGTCCATCCAGAGCCTGAAAAAGCACTCTGCGATGGACCTAATATGTTGGCTTTAGAGGAATTAAAGCCTCTTTTAGAAATCCTCTTAAAAATTCATTCATTGGTTAACGCTGCTCACAGATAACTCTATTATAGCTTGAATTTTTTAGTCATTATTGAATAATACAGAGGAGGGCTATTTGCCCTCCTCTAATATTATTCTATTTGTAGTTTTCTCTCCTTTGATTTGGCTTCTTCAGTTTTAGGAATTCTTACTTCAAGAACACCATTTTCAAATTTAGCCTTTGCTTTATCTGTCTGAACATCAATTGGAAGTCTAAAAGTTCTTGAGAAAGAACCATAGGATCTCTCATATCTGTAATAATTCTTCTCTTCTACCTTTTCTTCCTTTTTCTTTTCCCCAGAAATAGTTATCAGATCATCTGTTACTTTTACTTCGATATCCTCTTTGTTTAAGCCTGGCAATTCAGCCTTGAGCACCAAATCATCACCTTCTTCGTATATATCAACCGCTGGCGCAACAACATCTGCTTCACTTTTCAGTCTTGGCATGAGAGAACCGAAAAGAGAAAAAGGTCTCTTCCAAACCTCGTCAAAAACCTTTTCAATCTCCTCGAAAGGAGATAAAATTCTGGGTTCAACCCTTGCGATATCCTTTGACTCTTTTCTTGTCATGGTTGCACCTCCTTATTTTTTATTTATATAATCTAATTAAGAATAACATTAAATATTTTTGTTTGTCAAGACGTTATGTCGGAAATTTTATATAGTCTATATCAAGATAATTTTACCAGAACTTTCTTCTATAACTTCTCCAATTATTACTACATCCTCGGTTTTTTCTGTATGTTTTAATTTCTTAATTAAAATATCTGCTTTTTGTTCTGGTAAAGAAATCAAAAGACCTCCAGAGGTTTGAGGGTCAGAGAGTATATCAAGCATTACAGGATCTGCATTACCCTTTTCTACTAATTTTTCACAGTAATTAATATTTCTCCTACTACCTGCAGGTACAATACCTATCTGAGCAAATTCATGAACTTTTGGTAATACAGGAATATTATCTGTAAATATTTTTATAGTTACTTTGCTTGCTCTCGCCATTTCAAGAGCATGACCTAAAAGTCCAAAACCTGTTATATCCGTACATCCATTTACACCTATTTCCATCATCAACTCAGAAGCATTTTTATTAAGTTTTTTCATAATATCAATAAGAAACTTAGTTGTTTTAGCATCAAGAAGTTTTCCCTTTAAAGCTGTAGAAAGAATTCCTGTTCCAATTGGTTTAGTAAGCACTAAGACATCACCCTTTTTAGCTCCTCGGTTAGTTACAAATTTTTCAGGGTGAACTATACCAGTTACTGCAATTCCATATTTTATTTCAGAATCTTCAATACTATGTCCTCCTAAAATTAAAACATTTGCTTCCTTTAATTTATCTAACCCACCTCTTAATATTTCTCTCAAAATTGTTTTATCCATATCTTTAATAGGGAAACATACAATATTAAGAGCCAAAAGCGGTTTTCCACCAACAGCATATATATCACTTAAAGAATTAGCAACTGCTATCTGTCCAAAGTCATAAGGGTCATCAACAATAGGAGTAAAAAAATCTATGCTTTGCACAAGGGCTGTGGTTTCATTTAAACGATAAATACCCGCGTCTGACCAATCCTCAGAACCAAGCAAAAGATTCGTATCAGTTGGAAAAGATAAATCCTTTAATATTTCTTCTAAGTCCCCCGGACCTATCTTTGATGCTCAACCAGCTGCTTTTACTTTCTCAGTAAGCATTTAAATCTCCTATTTTTATTTATATATTATCATAAATCAATGAAAATGCCTAAAATTCCTTATTGGATTTTCTGACATTGAATGCTCTAAAAAGTACAATCCTTTTTTCTATAGAATAATTTATATGGTAAATATTTAATAATTGTTTTATAATCTTAAGATTCCTTATCTTAGGAGGATGAATGAAACTACCTATCTCTATTCCTGCTGAAACCTTTAGAATTAGAGCCATTGACATAGTAATATTTTTTATTATCACTGGAATTTTATCTTTAATTATATATATAGCTTCTCAATGGAGCGGAACTTACGAAAGAACAATTGAAATTGACCTTAATCCTGCAAAAATTCCTGAATATGCTGCTCAGTCTCTTGTAAGACTCTTTCTTGCCTATCTTCTATCCTTTGCCTTTTCAATCTGGTATGGATATACAGCTTCAAGAAGCAAGATTCATGAAAAAATAATGATTCCAATACTTGATATTCTTCAATCAATTCCTGTTTTATCTTTTCTGCCAGGTGTTGTTTTAGCTATGATTTCTCTTTTTCCAGGTCAAAGAATCGGAATTGAAATCGCTTGTATAATATTAATTTTTACTGGGCAAGTCTGGAATATGACATATAGTTTCTATCACTCAGTAAACACTATACCAAAGGAAATGCATGAGGTTGTTAGATTATATAAATTCAATAAATTTTCAAAATTTCTAAGACTTGATCTTCCCTTTAGTGCAATAGGCCTTATATGGAATAGCATTATGTCCGTTGCAGGAGGATGGTTTTTCCTTATGGCTTGTGAGATGTTTATTCTTGAAGGTAAAGATTTTCGTCTACCTGGCCTTGGGTCTTATATTCAAACTGCTGCTAATTCTGGTAGCATTGAACATATTTTTTATGGGCTTGGGACAATGATTCTTTTAATAACCGTTATCGATATCGTCATATGGAGACCTCTTGTTGTCTGGTCTCAAAAATTTAGAATGGATGCAGTGCAACCAGAAGATGAAAGAGAGTCCTTAGTGCTTAATATCTTAACTACATCTGTTTTGTTTAAAAAATTTGGGAAACTATTAATTAATTTTTTAACTACTGTGGAAAAATTTAGTTATAAAAAAATAATCAAAGGTGAAAGCAAACTTATAAAATCAACAAGCAAAGTATTAGGAATTTTCTTATTTATAGGCTTCTTAATATTATTAATATGGCTTCTTATCAAAGCCATGTCCATAGTCTCTCAAGTAACCTTAGAAAATATATGGGAAATAATATCCTCTGCCTTTTTTTCTCTACTTAGAACTTCTGCTGCTGTTTTGATTGCTCTTGCATGGACTCTTCCCGTAGGAGTTTATATTGGAATGAATGCAAAAGCTGCAAAATTTCTTCAAGGTATAATACAAATAATAGCAAGCATCCCTGCTACTGCTGTATTCCCTGTCATTGTGTTATTCCTGATTAAAATGGGTGGAGGATTAGATATTGGTGCAATATTTTTAATGCTGCTTGGAGTTCAGTGGTATTTACTCTTTAATATAATAGCTGGTGCCTCAGCAATTCCTAAAGATTTAATAGAAATTTCAAAAGCCTATGGTATAAAAGGGTTCAAAAAGTGGAAAACTCTTATTTTCCCCTGTATCTTTCCATATCTGATTACTGGACTCATTACTGCTTATGGAGGTGCCTGGAATTCAACAATAGTTTGCGAGTATGTTTCTTTTGGCGGTGATATAATTTCTACAAAAGGTTTAGGAGCACTTATAAGCTCATCAAGTGCTGAGGGTAAGTTTGGTATACTATTACTATCAACCTTAACTATGTCTTTTATGGTTGTAGCCATAAATCGTATTTTATGGAAAAGACTTTTTATAATAGCAAAAAATAAATTTATTCTGGATTGAAATTATGGAAAGAGAAATTATTCATGAAGTCATCGGAGTTAACAAAACCTTTCAGGTAGGTAAAAATAAGGAATTACCTGTTCTTGAAAATATAAATCTGAAAATATTCAGCGGAGACTTTTTAGCTATATTAGGTCAGTCTGGAGCTGGTAAATCTACTCTTCTGAGAATAATGGCTGGCTTGATTAAACCCTCTCAGGGTAAAGTCCTTTTCAAAGGCAAACCTCTCGATATGGCGAATCCCAAAATTGCAGTTGTATTCCAAAGTTTTGCTCTCTTCCCCTGGTATACAGTTCTTGAAAATGTAAAAATAGGACTTGTAGGGTCAGAGTTAAGTGAAGAAGAAATTAATGAAAAAGCTCTTAAAGTAATAGACTTAGTAGGCCTTGATGGTTTTGAAGATGCCTACCCGAGAGAGTTAAGCGGTGGTATGCGTCAAAGAGTGGGTATTGCAAGAGCGCTCGTTGTAGAGCCTGAACTTCTTCTTATGGATGAACCCTTCTCTACCCTTGATGTGCTAACAGCAGACAACCTCAGAGGCGATATTTTGGATCTATGGCATTCGGGTAAAATGCCTGCTAAAGCTATTGTTCTTGTAAGTCATAACATAGAAGAAGCAGTGAGTATGGCATCTCGTGCAGTAATTATGAGTTATAATCCCGGAAAAATAAAAGCAGAGATCAAAATAGACCTTCCTCATCCACGAGACAAAAATTCTCGGGATTTCAAATTCATGTTGGATAAAATCTATACAATTCTTGTAAAACCAGCGGAAGAAGTTCCTCGATATCTAACCTCTGAAAAATTTCAGTTCCTTCCTCATGCAAAAGTTGGCGCTATTGCAGGACTTATTGAGCTTGTTCATGACAGAGAAGGTAGAGTTGATATATATGCTTTAAGCTCCGAATTAAGTATGGAAGTTGACGACATATTCCCTCTTATTGAAGCATCTGTTATTCTTGGTTTCGGTGAAATAAAAGAGGGTGATTTCATTCTTACAGAAAAAGGTAAAAAATGGGCAGAAGCAGATACTCTCGAAAAGAAAGAAATATTCAAAGAAGCTGCCCTACAAAATGTTCAACTTATCAGACAAATCATGCAGGTTTTATCTACAATACAAAAACACAGAGTATCTGAAGAGTTTTTTATTGATATACTTAAAAATCATTTTACACCAGATGAGACATGGAATCAGCTTGAGACAGCCATAGATTGGGGCAGATACGCAGAACTTTTCGTTTATGATTATGATGCAGGTGAACTGTATCTTGAAGAACCTGAGCCAGCTGATAAATAAGCTTTCTGACTTAGTTCAAATACTTCCCTTCTACTATAATTACAAAGGAGACAAAATTGAAATCACGCCGGAAATCAAAGCAGAAATCCTTTGTTCCATGGGAATTGAAATCACGGAAGAGTCATTAAATTACTGGATTGAATTTTTTGAACAGAAGGTTTGGGAAAATTTAACTGAACCTGTTTATGTAACAGGTGAGTATCCTCAAATATTTATATATGGTGAAGAAACTTTACAAAATTCTTTAGAAATTCAAATTAAACCCTTTGAAGAACTTGGATACAAAGGTAAAAAATTTGTCTTTAACATTGATATAAATCAATCAAACATTATGCAAAATAAAATTTTTAATGACAAAGCCTACTATAAGTATGTAATTTCAATACCTCAATTGCCAATAGGATATTACAAGCTCAAGGTCATCTCAAATCAAAAGGAATCTCATAGTTTCCTGATTGTTACCCCTACTGAAAGTTTTACTCTCTTTTCAAATAAAACATGGGGATTCCATCTCAATCTTTGGAGTCTAAGAGGTAGAAAGATTGAGGGAGATTTTTCTCATCTGAAAGAATTTGCCCAGTATGTTTATAATCTGGGAGGATTTATAAGTATAAATCCTCTGCATTTCAATGACCCTGAAGACCCTTATGGAATAAGTCCTTATTCAGCCCTTTCAAGGCAGTTCAAAACACCTCTATATGTTTCAGATATTGCAATTGATGAAAAAAATAAAGACTTTTTTGAATACAGGGGAATATGGACTGAAAAATTGCAAAAATTGATTGAAAAATATCGTAGCCTTAATTTGGAATCAAAAGAAATCAATGAGTTACAAACTTTTAAGAACAATCTACCTAAGCTACTTAAGGATGATTTGAAATATTTTGCTGTCTTTTGCTTTCTTAGAGAAAAATTAGGCAAAGACTGGCTAAGTTGGGAGGAGAAATTTAAAAATCCTGACAAAAATACTATAGATAACATATATAGAGAAAATTATAATGAAGTTTCCTTTTATGAATATCTTCAATGGCTTGTTGAAAAAGAATTAGAAAGCCTAAAAAAATATAATCTTTGCCTTGATCTTGGTTTTGGTTCAATTAAAAATAGCTTTGACGTTTGGATGAATAGAGAACTCTATGCCCTAAGTGCTGAAAATGGAGCTCCGCCTGATGATTTTAATCCAAAGGGGCAGAAATGGGGTTTCCCTCCTGTAATTCCCTTTAGATTAAAAGAGCAAGGCTATATACCATTCATTAAAGTATTGAGAGCCAATATGAAGGGCAATCTACTAAGAATTGATCATGCTCTTGGGCTATTCAGAGCCTTCTGGATTCCTCAAGGCAAATCTCCCTCCGAAGGTGCTTATTTGAGATATCCATGGAATGACCTTCTTCAAATAATCTGCCTTGAAAGTCAACTCAATAAAACTGCTTTAATAGGAGAAGATTTAGGTACAGCTGAAGAATGGATGAGACATGAACTAATAAAGAGAAAAATCAGCTCATGGAGAGTTTTTTACTTTGAAAGAAACCTTTCAGGTTTTAGAGACTCCTCGGAGTATCCTGAAGAAGCTCTATGTAGCATTACAACACATGACTTGCCAACCTTTAAAGGATTCTGGCTTGGAAGAGATATAGAGTTAAGAAGAGAATTCTCCATATTTGATGATTCTTTGTTCAATCAAGCTCGTGAAGAAAGAATAAAAGACAAAGAGAGAATCCTGCAACTTCTTGCAAAATATAAAAAAAAGGAAGATAGAGAGAATCTTGAGAGTCTTCTTCTTTTAATAATTAAGTTTCTTTCAGAGACAAAATCAAAATATCTTCTTCTATATCCTGAGGATATTCTTCTTATGGAAGAACAGACAAACTTACCCGGCACTACCACTGAATATCCAAACTGGCAGAGGAAGATTCCAGTTGAGGTAAATGAATTTTTTAAATTACAAACTCTTAAAAAAATAGAGGCTATTTTGAAAGATTCTGGACGGATTCAGATGAATCCTTAGGAATCATATGTTCTTCTTCCTTTTTCTCCTGTAAAGCTGGCTGTGAATCATTTTTTTCGGGTTCTGTGAATTCCTCTTTTATAATTCCTCTTTTTTGCATAATGAAATAGATTAAATTAGTTCTTCTTTCAATAAATTTAGAGTTCCCTGACGGGCTATATTTTATTGGATTTGGAAGTGCTGCAGCAAGCCTTGCTGCTTCTATAGGAGACAACTCTATAGCAGATTTACCAAAATGATATCTTGAAGCTGCCTCTGCACCAAAAACTCCTTCTCCCCATTCTGCGACGTTCAAATAAAGTTCAAGAATTCGCTTTTTTGAAAGAGTTCTCTCAAGTCTCCAAGTAATTATTGCCTCTTGAATCTTCCTTACAGGATTTTTAGAGGGGGATAGATAAAGATTTTTTGCTAACTGTTGTGTAATAGTGCTACCTCCGTATTTCAATTTCTTTTCCTTTATATCCTTTTCGATTGCCTTCTTTATTGCTTCAATATCAAAGCCTGAATGTCTATAAAACTTATCATCCTCTCCAATTAGTACAGCTTTAACCAGATAGGGAGATATTCTATCAAGGTAGACCCATTGTTTCTGAATTTTGATCTTTTTGCCTTCTTCTTGCCACTGCTTCATTCTATACTTCATCATAGCTGTAAGTTCGGGAGCTTTTTTCTTAAGAGAAGAAACATCTACTGTAAAAGGGTATACAAAAATATAGATAATATAAACTAAAAGAATAATGAAAAGTAATTTAAAAAATAATTTAATCATTTTTTATTTTAGCATCTAAGAGAAAAATTATTTTTAACTCTATCATTTTAAATAATAATTTTATTAAAATAAAACACCATGTTTGACCGAAAAAAACAGCTAAGGTGGGCAAGTTTAAAAGTTGGTATTGTTATTACTGTTACATTATTAATTATTTTTATAGTTATAATTTTTTTAGGTGGCATTAAATCCCTTTTTAAACAGCAAGAAATCATAAAAGTAGCCGTATCTGATGTTAAAGGATTGAGACCTGGTGCACCAGTTAGGGTTGCAGGAATAGATGTAGGTGCAGTCAATGAGATAAAGCTTGATAAAGAATTTGGCACCATTGTCACTATTGCCATTGATAAAGACATCCTTAATTTTCTAAAAAAAGATGCTAAAGCATCAGTGCAAACAATAGGATTATTAGGGGATAAATATTTAGAAATATCTACAGGTACTTCTCAGGAATCATTTAATAAGTTTCAAATAATGGAGGGATACTCACAGACTGAAATCAGAGATATTATTGGCATAGCCTCCTCTGCATTAGTTCGAATTGATAAATTAATAAACGATGTTGACACTCTGATATCAGAAATGAGAGAGGCTAAAGGGACTGTCTATAAGCTTCTAAAAGACCCTACTCTTTATAACAATTTAGATAGCATAACAGCTGAACTAAAAATAACTATAGAAGAGATAAGAACAGGTACTTTAGGCATGATTTCTAAAGATAAAGAACTTTATAAAAAACTTGCAAATACAATAAAAAATTTTGAAGAAATTTCTAATAAAATCAATACTTCAAGTGGTAGTTTTGGTAAGTTTATCAATGAACCAGAATTATATGAAAACTTACTAAATTCCTCGAAAAAACTTGATAGACTTCTAAAGGAAATAGAGAATTCCGAAGGGACTATTTCTCTACTTTTAAAGGATAAACAGACAGCAACGGATTTAAAACAAAGCATCCGAGAATTAAGAGAATTAATTGAAGAAATCAAGAAAGATCCCAAAAAATTTTTTAAATTTAGCGTATTTTAAGTTATAATTTTTTATGGCAGTATTAGAAATCAAAAAATATCCTGACGATATTCTCAAAAAGAAAGCATCTGAAATTACAGATATTAACGGTAACATTCAGAAACTCATTGATGATATGATTGAAACCATGTATAAATCAAATGGAATAGGGCTTGCAGCTCCACAAGTAGGAGTTTCTAAAAGATTAATCATTGTTGACATAAGCCCGCGTGAGGAAAATAATTCTCTTATTGTTATTATAAATCCTCAAATTGTATCAACTGAAGGAGAAGTTCTTTCTGAAGAAGGCTGTTTAAGTCTTCCTGGGTTTATTACGAGATTGAAAAGAAATGAAAAAGTCTTTGTAAAAGGTTTTGACAGAAAAGGTAAAGAGATACAAATAGAAACAGATGGATTGCTTAGCAGAGCCATTCAACATGAAATTGATCATCTGGAAGGGATACTTCTCATCGATAGGATAAGTCCTCTGAAGAGAGAGCTTTTCAGAAAAAAATATCAAAAAATAAAAAAATAAATTTCTAAATGCTCACTAACTCTCAAGGAATAATCTTTTTTGGAACTCCAGATTTTGCAGTTCCTACTCTAAAAGCTCTTATATCAAGAGGTGAGAAAATTTCTTTGGTCGTTACACAACCAGACAAACCAAAAGGCAGGGGAAGAGAAATACAACCTCCTCCTGTTAAAAAGGTGTCATTGGAACATGGTCTACAAATTGTCCAGCCTGAAAGGATAAAAGATGAAACATTTATAGAAAGTTTAAGAAATCTCCAACCTGAATTTGCTATTGTAGTAGCTTATGGCAAAATCCTTCCTAAAGAAATTATAAGCATCCCCTTTTATGGCTGTGTAAATCTCCATGCTTCCTTACTGCCAAAATACAGAGGTGCAGCTCCTATTCAATGGGCGCTAATAAAAGGTGAAAAAGTTTCAGGTGTTACTACTATGCTTATTGATGAAGGACTTGATACAGGTCCTATACTGCTTCAAAAAGAAGTTTTAATTGAAGAAGATGACAATGGAGAAACCCTTTCTCAGAAGCTTTCTTTTATAGGCGCTGAATTGATATTAGAAACTATTGATAAAATGCGTAAGGGTTTAATAGTTCCTATCCCTCAGAGGGGAGAAGCTACTTATGCACCTTTACTTAGAAAGGAAGAAGGGAAAATAAATTGGAATTTATCTGCAAAGGAGATTTTTAATCTAATTAGAGGGACTTATCCTTGGCCTTGCGCCTACTGTTTCTTCAAACAAGAAAGAATAAAAATTATCAAAGCTCAAACCTTAGAGGGCAATTATAAACCTGGCTATATATTTAAAGCAAAGGAAGAATTAATTGTAGGTACAGCTTCAGGATTACTTAAAATTTTACTCATTCAACCTCACGGAAAGAGAATAATGACAGCAAAGGAATTTATTTGTGGAAGAAAGATAAATGAAGGCGTGGATTACTTTTCTTAGAGGGTTCGTCTTAAAGGTCTACTATCCCTTTCTAATGTTTTTAGGAGCTTTTTTAAAAAGCAAAAAAACATATTTTCAGGCTTACATTATACAACTGAATAACTCTCTTGTAATGAAGAGTAACTATCATATAAATAAGATACTTCTATTGCTTCCTCATTGTATACAGAATTCGAAGTGTGATGTAAGATTAACTTTCGATGTATTTAAGTGTAAAAGATGTGGAATGTGTAAGATAAAAGATCTTATTGAATTAGCAGAGAAAAGCAAAATTGCCATATCAATAGCAACAGGTGGAACAATTGCAAGGAAAGTGGTAAAAGAAGAAAAACCCGATGCAATAATAGCAGTTGCTTGTGAAAGAGACCTTTCAAGTGGTATTGTAGATACCTATCCCCTCCCTGTCTTGGGAATCCTAAATGAAAGACCCCATGGCCCATGCATAGATACCACTGTAAATTTAGAGAAAGTAAAGGATGCAGTACAATGGTTTATGAAAAACTCTCAGCAAGGCAAAAATCAGTAAAGATTCTTACAAAAATTTTTGAAAAAAATATCCCCTTAAAAACACTTCTTGCTGATGAAGGTCTTGATGAATTTTCTGTTTCAGATAGAGGACTTTTAAAGGAATTAGTCTACGGAGTACTAAGAAATTTATACTTTATAGATTGGCTACTTGAAAGTTTTTATAAAAATAAAAAACTTCTCTCACCTTACACAATTAATAATCTTAGGTGTGGTGTTTATCAATTGATTTTTATGGGACTACCTCCCTATGCAGTCACAAATGAATCTGTCAATATTGAAAAAGTTTTCAATGGTAAGCCATCGGTAGTAAATGCTATATTAAGAAATTTTTTGAGAAAATATATGACAAAACCTATCGATTTATCAGCTATAGTGTCAGAAATTAATAAAGATAATAAATTAGAACTTTTATCTATAAAATATTCACATCCTCAATGGATGATTAAGAGATGGCTTGAAAGATTCACAGAAAAGGAAACAGAGGAAATATTAAAGGCAAATAATCAGAAGCCAACATTCACAATAGCCGTTAAACCTGAAGAGCGAGCTTACATAGCTGAGCATTTGAATAAAAGAGGGATTCTAAGTAAGTTTACCAAGTATGCTCCTTCAGGATTGATTATAGAGGGACAAGGTCATGAAATAAGAGAAGTCTTAAGGGACGCTAATTTTTTCTGGCTTGTGCAAGATGAAGCTTCACAACTTGCCTGTTTTTTCTTAGAACCTTTTGAAGAAATTGTAGTTTTAGATGTCTGTTCCTCACCTGGTGGCAAAGCCCTTTTAACATCTGCTTTAATGAGAAGGGGAAAAGTCATTTGTATTGAAAAAAATAGAAGAAGATACAAAATTTTAAATGAAAATATCGAAAGATTAAAAAAATTTTTACCTAAAGTGCAAATAGAAAGCCTTCTTACTGATGCCTTTGAATTCAATAAAAAAAATTGTTTTGAAAGAATAATATTAGATGCTCCATGTACTTCTCTTGGTGTAGTAAGAAGAAATCCTGATGTGAGATATCGATGTAATGAATCAGAAATAGAGAGACTCTCAGGAAATCAAACTCGGCTTCTTGAGCATATTTCAAAATTTTTACATAAGGAAGGAATTCTTCTATACACTGTCTGTTCTACAGAACCTGAGGAAGGAGAAAGAGTAATTGATAATTTTTTACACAAATTTAAGGAATTTTGTACTATAGATAGTGTACTGCCTTTTTTTAAAGATTTTTATATTGGAGAAGGTATGGTAAGAACCTTTCCCCACAAACATGAAATGGACGGTTTTTTTATGGCAAGGATTAGGTTTAAATGAAAAAGTTTTTCTATATATTAGGAGCAATATTCGCTGGATTTATAAGTGGTTATTTGTTGTTATCCTTTGTAATACTGTCTGGTAAAGTAGAAGTTCCTGATCTTAAGGGAAAAGATATTGTCCAAGCAAATCAAATATTGAAAGAGAAAGGTCTTTACATAAGAATAGATGGACAAGAATATTCTGATAATCCCTCAGGGACTATTTTTAAACAAGAACCGCCAGCAGGTACTAAAATAAAGGCTGGCAGAGAAATAGGAGTAATTATAAGTAAAGGATTAAGATTTAACGTATTACCAGATGTAACAGGAATTTCCTATGAAGAAGCTGAAAAAAGACTACAAGAAAGTGGAATACCAATTGAAAAAGTTATATATATTAATTCAGATAGCCACCCTCCATTAACAGTGATAGCTCAAAGACCAGAGCCAAATGAAGGGGGGCAGGCTATTAAATTGCTTGTATCAAAAAAACAAAAGGAGGAAGAAAATTGACTTTAATAGCACCCTCTTTGCTTTCTGCTGATTTTGGAAAGCTTTCTGAAGAAGTAAAACTTGCTGAAGAAGCTGGAGCAGATATTATTCATATTGACGTAATGGATGGTTTATTTGTTCCCAATATCACTATAGGACCTTTAGTGGTAGAAGCTGTAAAAAAATCAACTAATCTCCCTTTAGACGTCCATTTAATGATTGTCAATCCCGATAAATTTATTGAACAATTTATAGAAGCTGGGGCAGATATTTTAACTGTGCATGTAGAAGTATCCTTGCATCTTCACAGAACCATTTGGAGTATAAAAGAAAAGGGGATTAAAGCAGGAGTATCTCTTAATCCTGCAACTCCTATATATTCTTTAGAAGAAATAATAAAAGATTTAGATTTAATTCTTATTATGTCTGTTAATCCAGGATTTGGAGGGCAATCATTTATTCCCGCTTCAATAGATAAAATTAAAAGAACAAAACGTTTGATAAATAAAAACAAATCAAATACGCTTATTGAGGTAGATGGTGGAGTAAAAATATCTAATGCTAAAGAAATTGCTAAAGCAGGTGCTGACATTCTTGTTATGGGTTCAGAATTTTTTGGGCAAAAGGACTATAAAAAATTTATGAAAAAATTGAGGGAAAAGTTAAATGAAAATTGAAGAATATATAAAAAAAGCAGAAGACTTAAGAAGCAAAGGTTTTTTTAAAGAATCTCTAAAAATATGGCTTAAAATTTATAAACAAGGAATAGAGAATAACAATCCAGAACTCACCTTGGACTCACTTCTTGCATTAGGAGATTTACATAGAATAATGGGTAATTTTAATAAATCTCTTGAATTTTACAATGAAGCTTTTGAAATTGCTGAAATATTAAGGCATGAAAGAGCTATTGCAGATAGCCTAAGTGGGGCAGCTTTGAGCCATAAGGCTATAGGCAATTGGAAAGAAGGGTTAAAACTTATCAGAAAAGCAAGGAAAATATATGAAAAAAATAAAGATAAAAAAGGTATAGCTTTTACTTTATGGGCTGAAGGTGCTATTTGGAGATTTGGAGGAAGGATAAAAAAATCCTTAGATAACTTTAAAAAAGCCTTAGAAGTATTTAAAATTTTAAAAGACAAGATTGCTTTAGGATATACCTATTGTGGTTTAGGAGGGAGTTCGAGAGTGAATGGTGATTTTTTAGCTTCTATGAAATATTACGAGAAAGCTAACAAAATATTTAGAGAAAAAAAAGATAAATTTGGCATTGCTTACTCCTACTGCGGAATCGGTAATGCTTTTAGAATGCGTAATGAACTTAAAGAAGCAGAACAAAATTTTAAAAAAGCCTTAAAAATATACAGAGAAATTGGGGATATAGTTAGTTCCTCCTATACTTTATGGAGTCTTGCTATTACTAAGCTAATAGATGAATACAAAAAAAATAAAAAAACTAAGGATTATAAGGAAGCCTATAATTTAATTATTCTTGCAGAAAATAATTTTATAAAATGTAATGACCCAAGAGGATTAATTTACTGTAAAATAACAAAAGCAATGATATACTATCTAAATAACAAAAGAACAATAGGCAAAAAAATATTAATGGAAGCATTTGAAAATGCCAAAGATTATAATTTTATTTTAGAGAAAAAATATGCTCAAGGCATATTAAGTGGAAAATATACGGTTCCATTTAATATCCCTTAATAATTATAATTCATGATGATAACTGAGAAAATAATAACAATTCCGAATATTTTATCAGCTTTAAGGATATTCCTCGTTCCTTTATTTATCTTTTCTATGAATATTAGAGATTATTCTCTAGCATTAAAAATTTTAATTTTAGCTGGCATAACAGACAGTATTGATGGAATAATTGCAAGAAAATTTAATCAAATTTCTAAATTAGGCATTTTCCTTGACCCTTTAGCAGATAAATTTCTGTTAATTAGTATAATGATAACCTTTTATATGCATCAGTTAGTTCCAAGATGGTTTATATTGTTACTTTTTACAAGAGATATATTAGTTGCACTTGGATGGTTAGAAATCTATCTAAGAAAAAAGAAATTAATGAATCCCCTCCTCTTAGGTAAAATATGTAATGCTTCTGTAGTGATTATCTTCAGCTATGTTCTTTTTGCTTTAAATTTTAACCTTTCAAAGCCTTCTCCTTTTCTATATTTATTAATTTCATTTATCGCTGTAGCTTCATTTATTCAATACTTAATACAGAGATTAAGCAGTGACAACAAGAGGAGTTAGAATTGAATATATAGAGCCTCTTAGTCCTGCAGAAAAAAGTGGCCTCAAAAAAGGGGATATCGTAATATCAATAAATAAACACCGAATAAAAGACGCTTTAGATTTAATGTTTTATTCTGCAGAGGAAAATCTAAATATAGTAATTCTTAGAGACGGACAAACAATAAATCTAAAAATAAAAAAAGGATATGAATCTTTAGGAATAGAGGTAGAAACATTCAGAATAAAAAGATGCCGAAATAAATGTCTTTTTTGTTTTGTAGAACAGCTTCCAAAAGGACTTAGAAAATCATTATACATTAAGGACGAAGATTATAGAGCAAGTTTTCTATATGGTAATTATATAACCCTAACAAATCTAAAGAAAGAGGATTATGAGAGAATAAAAAGATTGCATCTGAGCCCTCTGTATGTCTCTGTTCATGCTACAGCTCCTGAAATAAGGAATATGTTATTAGGAAATTATGATGCTCTACCTGTACTTGAAGAATTAAAAAAGCTTGTTCAAAGCAAAATTAAGCTACATACGCAAATTGTTTTATGCCCAGGATTTAATGATGGAGAAGTTCTTGAAAAAACTATAATGGATTTATATAAATTCTATCCTTATGTAAGTTCCATAGCGATTGTCCCTGTGGGATTAACTAAATACCATAAAAATAATCTTCAACCAGTTACTAAACAAAAGGCTGAAGATGTAATATCTATCGTTGAGGTTTATCAAAAGAGATTTTTTAAAAAACATGGTATGACAATCGTATATCTTGCAGATGAATTTTATATTAAAGCTGAGCAAAACTTCCCTAGAATCAGTATATACGATGATTTCCCTCAAATAGAAAACGGTGTTGGTATGGTGCCTTTGTTTCTTCATAAAGTTAAAAAATTAAATATTCCTAAACTAAAATTAAAAAATAGAATTGTTACTTTTACAGGGGGTTCTTTCTATCCTTTTCTTTTAGAATTTATTAAAAAATTAAAAGAGAAAAATATTGCTATTGACTTAATACCCGTAAAAAATAATCTTTTTGGAGAAAGTGTCACTGTAACAGGCTTATTAGCTGGAGAGGATATAATTAAGACATTAGCACCATATGTGGAAAAAAATAACATTGTATTGGTACCTGAAGTTACTATGAAGGATAGCGAGAATAAATTTTTAGATGATATGACTCTTGAGGATATTGAAAAAATATTAGAGGTAAAAGCCCTAAAAGTAGGGAGTGAGCCATTGGATTTAATATCTTTAATAAAAACTCTAAGTTAAATCTTCTTAAAACTAAGATGTTTTTTTTAGAATTTTTGATTTATAATTAAAAAATTACTCAAACAGGGAGGCAAAGTGGCTGATATAGCTTTTCTTAATGAAATGGCAAAAACTCTAAGAATAGAAATTTTAAAGATGCTTACAAAAGCTGGTTCAGGTCATACAGGAGGAAGTCTTTCTGCTGCTGATATTGTTGCTGCACTTTATTTTTACAAAATGAAACATGATCCAAAAAATCCCAAATGGGAAGAAAGAGATAGATTCATCCTCTCTAAAGGACATGCAGCACCAGTTCTTTATACAGTGCTCTCTCTTACAGGATACTTCGATAAATCTCTATTGAACACTCTTAGACAACTAAATTCGCCCCTTCAAGGACATCCTTGTTGTAAAAGTCTTCCTGGAATTGAGGTTTCAACAGGTTCTTTAGGACAAGGTCTTTCAGTAGCAAACGGGATGGCATTAGGATTGAAATTAGATGGAATTCCTTCAAGAGTTTACTGCTTGCTTGGTGATGGTGAAATTCAGGAAGGACAAGTATGGGAAGCTGCGATGACAGCCTCCCATTACAAATTAGATAATTTATGCGCCATAATTGATAATAATGACCTACAAATTGATGGATACTGCTCGGAAGTGATGAATATATATCCAATTGATGAAAAATTTAGAGCATTTGGATGGAATGTATTTAAAATAGACGGACATAAAATGGAAGAAATCATATACGCCCTTGATGAAGCAGAAAAAATAAAGGGTAAACCTACTTTAATTTTAGCTAAAACAATAAAAGGAAAAGGTGTTTCTATATTTGAAGGTAAAGCTAAATATCATGGCATAGCTCCTACTGAAGAGGAGCTTGAAATTGCTATTAAGGAGCTTAAAAATGGGAAAAACTGAGTGTGGCTGCGCACCAAATAGCCTATCAGAATTCGTTGGTAAAGACATAGCAACAAGAGATGCGTATGGAATGGCTCTTGTAGAATTAGGCAAAAAATACCCTAATATAGTAGTTTTAGATGCTGATTTAAGTTGTTCCACAAAAACAGCGCTTTTTGCAAAAAACTTTCCAGAAAGATTTTTCAATATGGGAATTTCAGAACAAGATATGATGGGCACTGCTGCTGGATTAGCATTAACAGGGAAAATACCTTTTGCATCAACCTTTGCAATTTTTGCCACAGGCAGAGCCTGGGAACAAGTTCGACAAACCATCTGTTACTCTAATGCTAATGTAAAAATAGTAGCAACGCACGGAGGAATTACTGTTGGTGAAGATGGTGCTACTCATCAGGCTTTAGAAGATGTTGCCCTTATGCGAGTCATCCCCACAATGACTGTAATTGTTCCAGCTGACGCTTACGAAACTGTCCAATGTATTAATACAGCAGTAGATTATTATGGTCCTATGTATATAAGGCTTGGAAGATCAAAAGTGCCTTCAGTCTTACCTGCAGAGTACAAATTTCACATAGGAAAGGCATATATATTTAATCTTGGTAAAGACGTAAACATAATTGCCAATGGAATAATGGTTGCAGAGGCTTTGAAAGCTGCAGAAGTTCTTAATAAAGAGGGAATCAGCACTGGTGTAGCAAATTTTTCCTCTGTAAAACCGCTTGATGAAGAAGCTTTACTTCATATTGCAAAAAACTCAAAACTTATTGTTACAACAGAAGAACATTCGGTAATTGGAGGGCTTGGCTCTGCAGTAGCAGAATTTGTATCTGAGAATCATCCCGTTAAAGTAAAAAGAATCGGAGTTAATGATACCTTCGGTTGCTCAGGGACTTGGAAGGAACTTATAAAATTCTATGGACTTACAGCAGAAAATATAATTAACACTGTAAAAAATTCACTAAAATGATAACCTTTCTCGGAGTATATAAATATTATGATTCTGTACCTGTGCTTCAAAGTCTTTCTTTCAAAATAGAGAAAGGAGAACTTATATTTATAACAGGTCCATCAGGTGCTGGAAAAACAACACTTTTAAAATTAATTTTCGGGAGTGAAAGACCTGATGAAGGAGAAATTAAAGTAGGAGATTTTGAACTTTCCAGAATTAGACAGTCAGAAATTCCCCATTTAAGAAGAATCGTTACCTTTGTTTTTCAAGATTTTAAACTGAGACAGGACCTCACCGTATACGATAATGTAGCCCTACCTCTTTTAGTAATGGGACAGAAGGAAAGAGACATAAAACAAAAAGTATATGATACTCTTAAAAATGTAAATCTTAGACACAAAGCAGATACACTCGTTAGAACTCTATCTGGTGGTGAACAGCAGCGAATAGCTATTGCAAGGGCAGTAATTACTAACCCGCGAGTTATTCTTGCTGACGAACCAACAGGCAACCTTGACCCTGATACCTCAAGGGATGTTATGAATCTTTTCAAAAGCGTTAATGCATTAGGTTGTACTGTGGTAATCGCCACTCACAACCCTGAACTCTTTAAAAATACTGCTTATAGAGTCTTACATCTAAAGGAAGGAAAATTTTTAAAATGAACAGCGCTCTTGTATATGCAATAAAAAGTTTATGGTCTAATAAATGGTCAACGCTAATCGCTATGCTTAGTATAGGAGTTTGCTTTTTTATAATTACATTGATTGGCATAGGTCTCTATAACTTAAATATTTTTACTAAAAAAATTTCAAATAAAGCTGCTTTAGTAATCTATCTAAAAAATGGTATATCTCAAGCTGAAATTGAGCAATTTAAAGAGTCATTAGAAAAAAAAGAGGTTTTTTCTAAAATTAGATTTATATCTAAAGAAGATGCTCTCAAAGAAATGAAAGAATTAATAGAGCCTTCATTAATTGAGCTCATAGGATTTAATCCTCTATCTGATACAGTGGAAGCATTTATAAAAGATGACAAATTCAATAAATTAGAAGAAATTAGCAAAGAGCTAAAAAATCATAAATATGTTGAAGATATTTACTATCCTTCAAATATAATCTATGCTTTAAAAATCTTAAAAATAACTATATGGAATTTAGGAATATTAATACTCTCCCTTTTAGGACTCTCTATTCTTTTCATTATCTATGCTACAGTGAAAAATCATTACTGGAAAAAGGGAGAAGAAATTGAAATTCTTAAACTACTCGGAGCTACACCTTCTTATATAAGATATCCCTTTTTAACAGAAGGTGGATTATTAGGGTTAGCGGGGTCTATATTAGCTACCGCATCAATTTTTTTAATCTATTTTGTTTTATATTCAAAAGAAACAGTGAGTTATATTCCAGCAATTAGTAATCTTGTTTTACCAGTAGAGGTATTCTATCTTTTACCCTCTGCAGGTTTATTACTCGGTGTTATATCGGCATTTTTAGCTTTAGGTAAAATAAGGTATCAATAGTTTATTATGTTTTTAATTAGAAACATACTGCTAATTTTAATACCCTTATTGATAATATTCAATTTTAATGCCTACTGTGCTCAACCTAAAGAGGAATTAAAGGAAATAAAGAGAGAAATAGATATCCATAAAAAGAAACTCCAAGAGACAAAAAAAGTCGAAAAAGACTTATTAGAGGAACTTCAAAGAGTCAACAGAGAACTTAATGAAATCGAAAGGAAAATAGCAAACAAAAGAGAAAAAATAAAATCACTCCAATCAAAAATTTCTGCAACAGAAAGGGAAATAAAAGTCTATAGCTATCAATTGGAAAATCGAAAAAAATATCTTGCTTCCCGCATAAAGGGAATTCATAAACTATATTATCAACCTGACCCTATTTTTATAATACTCACTGAAGAAGACATGACAAAAGCATTCAGAATCATAAGAAATGGTCAAAAAATCGTTAATTTAGATAAAAAACTTATCGTTCAGTATAGGTCAGAATTGAATAAATTAGCAATTCAACAAACAGAATTAAAAAATCTTTTCTCTTCCCTAAAAAAAGAAGAGGAAGAATTAAAGGAAACAGAAAAAGCTCAATTACAAAAGAAAAAGGAAAGGGAAGTTCTTCTTGCAAAAGTACAAAAAGATAAAACTGCCTATGAGAAAAAAATTAAAGAACTCGAAGAAAATGCAAAAAGGCTGACAAGACTACTGCAAGAAACCCAAAAAAAGGAGAAAAGAACCGGCAAATCTGAAATAACGATATTAGAAGGTGAATTTACTAAAAGAAAGGGACATCTTCTATGGCCTGTATCAGGTAGAGTTGTAGCTCATTACGGAAGCCAGAAAGATCCTGTATTCAATGTTCCTGTATTCAGAAGTGGAATTTATATAAATGCAGCTCCGGGTACCCCTGTAAAAGCTTCTGCAGAGGGAAAAGTTGTTTATGCAAACTATTTCAAGGGGTATGAAAACCTTGTTATAATAAGTCATGGTGAAGGATATTACACTGTTTATGGAAATCTTGCTAATATGAACGTAAAGGAGGGAAATTACGTAAAAACCGGACAAACAATAGGAAGTGTGAGTGATAAATCTAACATAGAAACTACAGCGCTTTATTTTGAAATAAGGTATAGAGGCAAACCTCTTAATCCTGAACAATGGCTTAAAAGATAATAAATAGGAGGAATTAAAGAAAATGAAAAAAATATTTTATATTGCTATATTAATTACTTTCATCGCTTTTGGAGGCATTGCAGTAGGACGATGGTCAGCTGCCCAAAATACTGACTCTGTTTACGAAGATTTAAGAACATTTACAGAAGTTTTCTCAACAATCAAAAAAAATTATGTAGACGAAGTAAACTCTAAGGACCTAATACGGTCTGCATTAAAGGGAATGGTTAACTCTCTTGACCCTCACTCTGCCTATCTAACTCCAGAGGCTTATAAGGAATTTCAAACAGAAACTAAAGGAGAATTTGGAGGCATAGGAATACAAATTGGCATTAAGGATGGAGCTTTAACAGTAATTGCACCAATTGAAGACACTCCGGCATTCAAAGCAGGAATAAAGGCAGGAGACAAAATAATTAAAATAGATGGGCAATCAACCAAAGATATGAATATAAATGATGCTGTTTCAAAAATGAGAGGCTCGAAGGGAAAACCGGTAACATTAACAATTCAAAGAGAAGGATGGAAAGAGTCAAAGGATATTACAATAGTAAGAGACATTATAAAAATCAAAAGTATCAAGTATAAAATGATAGATAATGAGATTGGTTATATAAAACTTGTTCAATTTCAGGAAACTACAGCTCAGGATTTATCTGTAGCCTTAAAAAATCTTAAGGAAAAGGGAATGGAATCTTTAATACTTGATTTAAGGAATAATCCAGGAGGGCTTTTAAATATTGCTGTTGATGTAGCTGAACAATTTCTACCACCAAAGCATCTTGTTGTATCAATAAAGGGACGCAAGGGTGAAAAAATTGATTATTTTACAGAAGGATTAAAGCCTGTATACGATAAAATTCCAATGATTGTTCTTGTTAATCAGGGCTCAGCTTCTGCTTCTGAAATAGTAGCTGGAGCACTTCAAGATTGGGGAAGAGCTCCGATACTTGGAGTTCAAACCTTTGGAAAAGGTTCTGTTCAAAGCCTTATTCCATTAAGTGATGGTTCTGCCTTAAAACTTACTACTGCTAAATACTACACACCTAAGGGGAAAAGCATTCATACAGTGGGAATCATGCCAGATATTGTAGTAAAACTGGATGCCAAAAATGGTAAAGAAGTACCAGTAATCAGAGAAAAAGAACTTGAACAGCATCTAAAAGGGGAAAAAGTAGAACCACAAGAAAAAGTCCCTCAAGAAGTAGATGAAAAAGACGACAACCAACTACAAAGAGCAATTGACATACTTAAAAGCTGGAAGATAATGGAAAAACTTAAAAAAGCTGCTTAAAATAAGCCGAATTAAAGGAACTGTTTGACGTAGCAGCTGAAACACGGTGAGGGTTCACAAATTCCGTTGTCATCTAAATTTTTATTTACGCTTTAATATTCGTTCAAGGATTCCGTCAAGTTCGTCAAGAGAATTATAAAATATTTCAAGTTTACCCTTTTTGCCTTTATGAGATATCTTTACTTTCACGCCAAGTTCACTGGTTATTCTATCCTCGAGTTCCGTTATCTCAGGTATTTTCTCTGTCTGTTTTTTATTTTGAGTTTTTGCTAATTTTTTTACTAATTCCTCAGTCTGTCTTACAGAAAGGGACTTTTTAATTACTATATTAGATAACTCTTTTTGTTTTTGTACATCATCAACTGAAAGTATTGCCTTTGCATGCCCTACCGTTAAAAAACCTTGTTTAAGATAATTTTGAATATCCGCAGGAAGCTTTAGAATTCTGAGATAATTTGCGATTGTAGCCCTATCTTTTCCCACTCTTTGAGAGAGTTCTTCTTGAGTCAGATTAAATTCTTTAATAAGTCTATCAAATGCATTAGCTGTCTCAATAGGATCAAGATCTTCTCTTTGAATATTTTCAATAAGAGCAATCTCTACTGCTTCTGAAGGAGAGACATCCTTTATTATCGCAGGAATTTTATCAAGTCCTGCTATTTTTGCCGCTCTCCATCTTCTTTCTCCAGCTATTATTCTAAAAGTACCATCACCTACTCTTGAAAGTACTATAGGTTGAATAATTCCTTTTTCTTTAATTGATTGAGCGAGTTCTTTCAACGCATTTTCATCAAAACCTGTTCTTGGCTGAGCTATACCAGGTAGAATTCTCTCTATATCTACCTCCAATATATAGATTCCTTTATCTTGAGATTCTGCTTTTGGTATTAATGCCTCTAATCCCTTACCAAGTGCCTTTTTCATTTGCCATAAACTCCATTGCAAAACTTAAATAACTTTGTGAACCTTTTGACCTTATATCATAAAAAACAGCTGGCTTCCCATGACTTGGAGCCTCAGCCAATGTAACATTTCTTGGAATAACTGTATTATAAACTTTTTTACCAAAAAATTTTCTAACTTCCTCTGCAACTTGCCGTGAAAGAGTATTTCTTATGTCAAACATGGTAAGCAAAATGCCTTCTATTTGAAGGTTAGGGTTTAAATTTCTTACAAGTTCTACTGTCCTCATGAGTAATCCCAATCCCTCTAAAGCATAATATTCACACTGAACAGGAATTATTATTGAATGAGCTGATACAAGACAGTTTAAAGTAAGCAATCCCAATGAAGGGGGAGCATCTATTAAAACATAATCGAATTCCTTTGCTATTGGTAATATTATATTTCTAAGTAGAAACTCCCTTTTTTCCCTCTGAATTAGCTCTACCTCTACTCCTACAAGGTCTATTGTTGAGGGAATTAACCAAAGATTTTCAATATCCGTTTTAATCCATACTGACGTAGGACTGGAAGAATTAATATAAAGATCATACAAACTCTTTTTGAGTGCCCCTCTGTCTATTCCTAATCCGGTAGTAAGATTACCTTGAGGATCTGAGTCAACAAGAAGAATTTTTTTCTTCTCTATTGTAAGAGATGCACCAAGATTAAGAGTAGTTGTTGTTTTGCCTACTCCACCTTTTTGATTTACTATGGTAATAATTTTACCCATTTTTTATTTTAACATTCATTAGAATGGCTTTGCCCCTTTCATAAACTCTATCCATATAGGCAAAGCAGCTCTTGCCCCAGCTTCCTTTGGTCCAATTGGTTTATGATTATCTCTTCCAACCCATACACCTACAAGAAGATTGTCATCAAATCCAACAAACCATGCATCTGAAAAATCATTTGTAGTGCCTGTTTTCCCATATACATCTCTTCCAAGTTCTTTTGCCTTCTGAGCAGTTCCTGAAAGAACAACCTCTCTTAAAAGCTCTCGCATTGGTTCAACAATTTCCTCTGGTAAAATGGTTTCCATCTCAGGCTTTTTTTCATCAATAACTATTCCCTTGTGATCTGTAATCTTTTCATAAAAAATTGGCTTTATTCTCTTACCTGTTGCAAATACTGAATAGGCTGTTGTCAGTTCTATGGGTTTTACATCTGATGCTCCGAGCGCAGTTGATAAATATGGATGAATTTTTGTGTTGAGCCCACATTGCTCTGCGAATTCAACAACATTTTTAATACCTACCTGAGAAGCAAGCCTTACTGTAGCTGCATTTAAGGATAAAGCTATTGCTTTACGTAGAGACACAACGCCATAATATTCGTTATTGTAATTTCTTGGACTCCAACTTTTTCCCTTTATTGCCCCTGGAAAGCTAACAGGGGAATCCAAAATTGTATCATCAGGACTAAATCCTTCTATTAATGCAACAGCATAAACAAAAGGTTTGAAAGCACTGCCTGGTTGACGCATTGAATATACCCTATTGTACTGAGTCTCCCAGAAATCATTTCCTCCAACAAAAGCTTTTACAAATCCTGTTTTAAGCTCTATTGCAATCAATGCAGCTTGAACCTGAGGCTTAACTCTTTTATGAATCTCTTCAAGCCCTCTTCGTACAGCTTCTTCTGCTTTCTTTTGAAGAGAGTAATCAATGGTTGAATAAATCCTTAAACCATCTTTATAAAGTCTCTCTCCAAACTTCACCTCAAGCTCCTGTCTTAATGTCTCAACAAAATAGGGAGCCTCAAACTTTCTCCAATGAGGATGTTCTGGAAGAGGAATTTTTGATGAATCATTGTATTGCTCTTTTGTAATAAAGCCTTCTTCAAGCATTTTCTGAAGCACTAAGTTTCTACGCTTCAATGCAATATCTGGTTTCTTAAAAGGATTATAGGCTGAAGGTGCCTTTGGCATAGCGGCAAGAAGAGCAACTTCCGCGATGTTAAGTTCTTGATAAGATTTACCAAAGTAAGATTCTGCTGCTGCAGCAATTCCATAAGCTCTGTTTCCGAAATAAGCTTGATTCAGATATAACCCTAAAATTTCATCTTTTGTATACTTTTTTTCAATCTGAATTGAAAGAATAGCCTCTTTTATCTTTCTTGCTATACTTTTTTCTGGCTTGAGGAATAACATCTTTGCAAGTTGTTGAGTTATTGTGCTTCCTCCTTCTACAATACCTCCTGCTTTAATATCTTTATAAAGAGCTCTCATTATTCCGACAATATCAACTCCAGGATGTTTATAAAATCTTATATCCTCTGCAGCAATAAAAGCTTTTTTGACGATATCAGGAATTTCATAGTGAGGCACAAATTTCCTTCTTTCATAGAAAAATTCTGTTAGCACTTGTCTATCGGAAGAATATACTATAGAGGATTCAAGTGGTCTATATCCTTCAAGGGATTTAATATCTGGTAGGTCTGAAAAAAGCCAGTAAACATAAGCACCAAAAACTCCTAATAAAAATAGAAAAAGGAAAAATAAAATATATTTTATTTTAGTAATCATCTTGTTCTATCTTTAGGTCTATCTCCTGTACTTTATTATCTTTTATGACAAAAGCTTTAACCTCTATTTTAGGCTCTATTGCTATAATCAAATAATAAACCTCATAAGTAGCAAGCTCTCTATCCTTTTGAGACGGATAAGCATTTCCCCAGGGATGACTATGATATATAGCAATCATATCTATATTTTTCTCCCTTATCTCCTTCATTGCCCTTAATTGTTCAAGAGGATCCATAAAATAGCTTACTGAGGAAGGTTCAATATTCCTTATCTTATATATATAGCTAACCTTTTCCCTTCCAGCAAGAATACCGCAGGCTTCATAGGGTAAAGAATTTATACAGTGATTTATCATTTCTTCATATATTTCTTTTCTAATCTTCAACATTATTTACAAATTTTACAGGAAGTATTTCTCAGAAATTTTACTTCCCTAAACTTCTCTTTTAAAGCATCATATAAAAGCATTTTTCCATGCAATAAGTCTCCCAAATTTAGCAAAATCTTGATTGTTTCTATTGCCATAATTGACCCTATAACCCCTGCTACAGGAGCTAAAATGCCCTTCGCAATGTCATCATCCTGGGCTTCATCAAAAAGACAATTATAACAAGGACCCTTTGGAGGAATTATATCAAAAACTTGTCCCTCAAACTCGGAAATAGCTCCTATTACCAGAGGTTTTAAAAACTTAAAAGATGCCTCGTTTAGAAGAACTCTCGTCTTAAAATTATCAGGGCAAGCCACAACAAGGTCATAGTGAGTAAAGTATTGGGAAACATTTTTTTTGCTTATTTCATCGGGATAGGGCAGAACCTTAATATCACTATTAAGTTTTCTTAAATTTATAAATGCCGAGATTGCCTTAGGCATTCCAATATGTTCTTCGTTATGAAGAATCTGCCTATGTAGATTGCTTAACTCAACAATATCAGGATCAATTATTCCTATATATCCTATTCCTGAAGACGCAAGATAAAAAGCTACAATACTACCAAGACCACCAGCACCTACAATTAATACCTTTGATCCTAAGAGTTTATCTTGACCCCTTTTACCAATCTCTGGAATTATTATTTGTCTGTGATATCTCAAAAATTCAGGTTTCCTGTCCTTCAACTCTTATAAAGACACTTTTTGCAGCAACTACAGGAAGTTTGTCTATTTTTTCAAGAGCTTGTAGTACATCCTTTTCTTTAGCTTTATGAGTAAGAATAACTAAGGGAACTGCTCCCGCCTTAGATCTTCCTTTTTGAATAACAGAGGCGATGCTAATGTTATGTTCTCCAAAAACACCTGAAATTTTAGATAGCACTCCTGGTCTGTCAAGGGCAGTAAATCGGAAATAATACATACTTTCTATTTCTTCAATTGGTTTTACACTTAATTTTTGTGAGAAATCAAGAGGAAAAGGATTTGCTCCCTTCGCAATATCAACAATATCTGCTACCACCGCGCTTCCTGTAGGCATACTTCCTGCACCTCTACCATAATAAAGAGTTGCTCCCACACTGTCTCCCTCAACATATATGGCATTAAATACTCCATCAACTTTTGCAATGAGATAATTCTCTGGAACCATTGTTGGATGAACTCTTATTTCAATCTCTCCATTGAGAATTTTTGTTATGGCAAGAAGTTTTATTTTATAACCAAATTCTTTTGCAAAAGCTATATCTTGAGCAGTTATTTTTGTTATTCCTTCACAGTAAACTTTTGGAAAACTAAGAGGAATGCCATAGGCTAAGGAGGCAAGTATGGTAATTTTATGAGCAGAATCAATACCTTCTATGTCAAGTGTAGGGTCTGCCTCAGCGTAACCAAGATTCTGCGCTTCTCTTAAAGCATCCTGAAAGTCAATCCCTTCATCTGTCATCTTTGTGAGAATATAATTTGTTGTACCATTGATTATTCCATAAATAGCAAGCATTTTGTTAGCAACAAGTCCTTCTCTCATAACTTTTATTATAGGAATGCCTCCGCCAACACTTGCTTCAAAGCCGAGCTGAAGTCCCTTTTCTTTTGCAAGATAAAAAATATCATTACCCTCTTCTGCAAGCAGAGCCTTATTTGCTGTAACTACATGTTTACCGTTTTTTAAAGCTTCTATGATGAAATCCTTTGCTGGGTGAATACCACCTACAAGCTCAACAACTACATCAATCTCTGAATCTTTTATAACTTCCCATGCATCTGGTATAAGAACTCCCTCTGGAAGACTAATCTCACGTTTTCTCTCTATGTCCCTATCAGCAACTTTCTTAAGAATAATATCTATACCTGTTCTCTTTTTTATTAATTCTCTCTGAGATAGAAGAATTTTTGCTGTGCCTGTACCAACAGTACCAAAACCTATAATCCCGACCTTCAGCTCTTTCATTCGCCCTCCTAAACTGCTTTCTTTGATTTCTTAACAAAAGGTACAAGGTTTAAGGCTTTTTTAATTCCTTTTGTTGCCTGCCTTATTCTATGTTCATTCTCTACAAGAGCAAATCTTACAAAACCTTCTCCTCCTTCACCAAAGCCAATTCCCGGAGAAACTGCAACCTTTGCCTCATTAATTAAAAATTTAGAAAACTCAAGAGAACCCATTTTTTTAAAGGGTTCTGGAATCTCTGCCCATACGAACATTGTTGCCTTTGGGGGGTCTACTTTCCAGCCAGCCTGATGCAATCCTTTGATGAGAACATCCCTTCTACGTTCATAGGTTTTTCTTATCTCTTCAACGCAATCCTGAGGACCACGTAATGCCACTATTGAGGCAATCTGAATAGGTTGAAACATTCCGTAGTCAAGATAACTTTTAATCTTTGTCAATGCACCTACTATCTCTTTATTTCCAACGCAGAAACCAACTCGCCATCCTGCCATTGAATAACTTTTTGTCATTGAGAAAAACTCTACCCCCACATCCTTAGCACCTGGGACTTGCAGAAAACTTGGAGCTTTATAATCATCAAAAACTAAGTCTGCGTAAGCAAAATCATGGATGACCATAATATTATTTTCCTTCGCAAAATCAACAACTTTTCTAAAAAAGTCAAGATTTTCAACAACAGCAGTAGTTGGATTATGAGGAAAATTTATTATCAATATTTTTGGTCGAGGCCAAGAATTTTTATAGGCTCTCTCAAGTTCTTGGAAGAAATCCATGCAGGGACATATATCAAAAGTCCTTACATCTCCACCAGCAATTATTGCTCCATAGGGATGAATTGGATAGGCAGGTGAAGGAGTCAAAACCACATCACCAGGTTGAACTGCAGCCAATAAAAGATGACTTAATCCCTCCTTTGAGCCGATTGTAACCACAGCCTCTGTCTCAGGGTCAATATCAACATCAAATCTTCTTTTATACCACTCTGAAATTGCGCATCTAAGCTGCGTTATTCCCCTACTTGCAGAGTATCTGTGATTTTTAGGAAGTTTTGCAGCTTCACAAAGTTTATCAACGATATGTTTTGGAGTAGGAAGGTCAGGATTTCCCATCCCAAGATCTATTACATCTTCGCCTTTTCTCCTAAGTTCTGTTTTTAGCTGATTTACAACAGCAAATACATAGGGTGGCAGTCTTTTAATTCTCGGAAAATCAAACATTTATTTCCTCCATTTTTTATTTAATCATTTGCATTTTTTAGTATTTCTGTCAATACCTCTTTTGAATATTTTTGTGCCATATCCCAAACAACCGCTATATTATAGGCATTTTCAACAATTCTGCTAATTTCACTTTCAACAATTCCTGCGTCTCTGAGACTCACGGGTGCACCTATTTTTTTAAACCATACTTTGAGGTTATTTATTCCTTCCTCAGCGCTATTAACATTAAAAATTTCTTTGGCAAATCTCTCAAATTGTTTGTGATTTTTATCCTTATACCACCTCATCCACGCAGGAATCACTATGCTTAGGCAAGCACCATGAGGCAAGTCATAAAGAGCCCCTAAAGAATGAGCTATCATATGATTAGGAAACTCCCCTCCTTTTATCCCCAATCTTGTCAATCCATTAAGGGCAAGCGTTGCAGACCACATGAACTCTGCACGAGCATTATAGTCTTGAGGCTCATCAAGAATAATTTCTGTAGTTTCCATAACAGTTTTTATAATAGTCTCAATTAATCTATTTTGAAGATTAGGACAATACTGTCCACTAAAATAATATTCAATTACATGTGCTATTGTATCTACTGCTGCATAAGCTTGATATTGAGGAGATACAGTAAAAGTTAATTCAGGATTGAGGATTGATAATTTTGGAAAAATGTGCTCAGATGTAATTGATAGTTTTTCCTTTGTTTCTTCATTCGTAATAACAGCAAAGCCATTCATCTCACTTCCTGTGGCTGCAAGAGTTAGAATCACATATACAGGCAAAGCTTTTTTAATCACTTTATCTCTTTTAAAATACTCCCATATATCTTTATCTGTTTTAGCACCAACAGCAATTGTCTTTCCTTCATCAATAACAGAACCACCACCCACTGCTAAAATAGCATCTACCTTATTTTCCTTTGCTTTTGTAATTCCTTCTTTTGTATGAGAAAGCACAGGATTTGGTTTTACTCCTCCATGCTCTATGAACTCAATTCCTTCTTTTTTTAGAGAGCTAACAACTCTATCATAAAGTCCTATGTCTTTTATAGAAGATTTACCATATACAAAAAGCACTTTTTCTATATCATCTTTCTTCAGAAGTTTACCAATTTTTTGCTCTGCTTGTTTTCCAAATAGGATTCTTGTAGGATTAAAAAATTCAAAATTTTCCATATCTTTTCCCCCTTACTGCTGAATATATTTCATAAGCCCTTGTTGAACTCCTCACAAGTGGTCCGCTAAGCACCGCCTTAAAACCCATATCCATAGCAGCCGCTGCAATCTCATCAAAGACTTCCGGTTTTATATATTCTACTACAGGTAAAGCTTTTTTTGAAGGCTGAAGATATTGACCTATTGTAACAATATCACATTTTACCGATTTTAAATCTTTCAAGGTTTCATAGACTTCTTTTAAGCTCTCCCCGAGTCCTAACATAAACCCTGACTTTACGATTATCTCTGGATTAATCTCTTTTGCTAAACGAAGAATGTCTATGGAACGATCATAATCGGCTTTTCTTATAGTTCCGTAAAATTTCTTAACAGTTTCAATGTTATGGGCAAAAACACTGATTTCTGAATTTATCACAGCCTCAACAGAACTTCTTTTCCCTTTAAAATCCGGCACTAAAACTTCTACAAGAGTGTGAGGATTATATTTTGTTATCTCTCTAACTGTTTCAGAAAAATGTTCTGCTCCGCCATCAGAAAGGTCATCTCTTGTAGGGGAAGTTATAACAACATACTTTAAAGACATCTCTTGCACTGCTTTAGCAACTCTTTCTGGCTCTGAAGTGTCTAATGGCTCGGGCTTGCCTTTTTCAGCATTGCAGAATTTGCAGTCTCTTGTGCATATATTACCCATAATCATAAAGGTTGCTGTTGGTTCCTGGTAACAACCACTTCTATTTGGACATCTCAATGTTTCACAAACAGTATTTAGTTTGCGATTTTTAAAATAATTTTGTGTTTTGTTTATTTCTTTTAATTGGGTTTTGACCCAGCTCGGAAGAAACATTTTGAAAGTGTTATGTAAGGGGGACAGTAGTCCCCCTTGGGGTTTTCAGACTTTTTCTACGTTAACTGCTTTTGGTCCTCTGTCTCCTTCAACAACGTCAAATTTAACTTTGTCACCCTGTTTAAGGGTCTTAAATCCATCACCTTTAATTGATGTGTAATGGACGAAGACATCTCCTCCACCATCCTGCTGAATGAATCCGAATCCCTTTGACTCATTAAACCACTTAACACGTCCTTCAAAAGCCATACTTCTTACAACCTCCTTTTAATCTCCCCACCTACGGCAGGTACTAAAAACTTCGCTACATGCAAAGCTAATCTTTTATAACATGCTCCCTCTGAAAAAGTAAAGGAAAATTTTTTACTCTTCCTTTTTTATCTGTTCCCAAAGTGTATCCATTTCTGAAAGAGGCATCTCTTTTAGAGACTTTCCTCTTTCACTTGCAAGCTTTTCAAGTTTTTTAAATCTTTCTTCAAATTTTCGGTTTGTCTTTCTAAGAGCTGTTTCAGGGTCAATTTTTAAAAAACGGGCAATATTTACAATGCTAAACAAAACATCTCCAACTTCTTCCTCTATTTTATCCTTCTGTCCAGACTTAACAACTTCTTTTAACTCATTAACCTCTTCCGTAAGTTTATCAAAAATTCCTTCTATGTTATCCCAGTCGAATCCAACCTTTGCAACTCTTGACTGTATCTTATATGCTCTTGGTAAAGCTGGTAATGCAATAGGAATCCCTTCAAGAATAGAATCTATAAGTTTTCCCTCTTCTTTTTTTCTGTCATCCCATTGGGAAAGAACTTCTTCTGGGGTTTCAAAAGAGGCCGCACCAAATACATGAGGGTGTCTGTTGATCATCTTTGTTGAAATTGTGTCAATTACATCATTTATATCAAATTTGCCTTCATCTTTTGCAATCTTACTATGAAAGACTATCTGAAGAAGTAAATCACCCAGCTCCTCCTTTATCCCTCTGAAATCTTTTTTTTCAATTGCTTCAATAAGTTCATAAGTCTCTTCAAGTAAATATCTCTTGAGGGTATCATGAGTTTGAACTTTATCCCATGGGCAACCTTCTTCTGAGCGAAGTTTTTCCATTATTTCAACAAGTTTTTGAAATTTATCGTTCAATCTCTTCCTCCAGTAAATCATATAAATTTTTTATTATCAAGGAGTCATCTTGCAGAGAAAAAATGCTTTTTCCTTCCTCGCTTATTCTTTTTACGTTTTCATCAAAATTAACATAAATCACTTTCTTAAAATCTTTTAATAGGACTTGTTCATCTTCCACTCTTTTATTTGATTGATTGATTATAAAAATCTTTTTATTAGGTTCAATCCCCAATTCTTTGGTAAGTTGATTTATCCTTAAAGCTGCTTGTATACTGCTTTTTGCCGGAGTTCCGACAATGAAAAGAAGGTCAATTTTATTTACAATTCCCCTGCTTATATGTTCCATTCCTGCTTCGTTGTCAACTACTATATATCTATATTGTTCAGCAATCTCAAGAAGAATCCTTTTTAATACATTATTGACAGCACAATAACAACCACTTCCCTCTGGCCTTCCCATTACAAGAAGGTCAAATCCTTCTGATTCTTCAACAATTCTGTTTATTTCAATCTCAAGCCAATCATCAAGTGACATTCCCTCAGGTTTTCTTTGTAAAACATTATCCCTAACTTCAGCCAAAGTTTCAAAATGATCTATTCCTAAAAGTTCAGGAAGACAAAAATTTGGGTCTGCATCGACAGCAAGAATAGGCTTTAAATGTTTTTCCATTAGATATCTTACTGTTAAAGCAGCAAGAGTGCTTTTTCCTGTGCCACCCTTACCAGCAAAAACCATGAAATAACTCATTTTAGAGCTCTTTTATTATTTTTAATAAGTCTTCAAATTTATCTATTTTAAAATCTGCATCCTTCAATAGATAACTCTCTCTGTACCCATAAGTAACTGCAACAGTTTTGATTCCTGCTGATTTCCCGGCTTCAATATCTATGTTACTATCACCAACTATAAGAGTATTTTCCTTTTTAATTCTAAACTTCTCAATAGTTTCTAACAGAGGTAGGGGAGAAGGTTTTTGTTCAGGGAAAAAATCATTCCCTGCAACAAAATCAAAATAATTGATTAAACCCGTACTAATTAATGTCTTAACGCTCAGAGTTGTTAACTTGTTTGATATTATCGCTTTTTTTATACCCTGAAGCTTTTCCAGAGTTTCTATGACTCCTGGGTAAGGTTTAGTATAATCTGCAATATGTTCGGTATAGTAACTAACAAAACAATCAAGAATATTCTCCAATAAGCTTTTAGATAAACCTCTTTGTTCAAGGGCTTTTTCTATAAATTTTTTTACACCTTCACCAATCATATTTTTTACTTCATTTTTAGTAAATTCTGAAATGCCGTATTTCCTCAGACAAAAATTAAGAGCCCTTGTTATATCTTCACAAGTATCAACAATTGTACCATCTAAATCAAATATTATGAGGTCTACAGGCATTGATTCTCCTAATTGCTATAATTTTGTATTATAACTTATATAAAAAAAATTAAAAACTTTTCATGATTTTTGTGGTATAATTCCTTAAGAATGGCAAAGATAGATGCATTCTTCAAATTAATGTTAGAAAACAAAGCCAGTGACCTTCATCTAATAGCTGGTAGTCAACCTGTATTGAGAATTCATGGAGACCTATTACGAGTTCAATATAAAGTGCTTGACAATAATGAGCTAAGAAAGCTTCTTTATGAAATAACTCCTGAAGAAAAAATAAAAATCTTTGAGGAAACCGGAGATCTTGACTTTGCGCACGAAATTCCAGGAGTAGCACGTTTTCGTGTTAATTATTTTATGCACAAAGAAGGTATCGGAGCTGCATTCAGACATATTCCAAATGAGATAAAAACAATTGATGAACTGGGACTGCCTCAAGTGCTTAAAAAATTTGCAATGCTTAAAAAAGGCATTGTTCTTTTGACAGGACCAACAGGTTCAGGTAAATCTACTACCTTAGCAGCTATAATTGACTATGCTAATACACTTAGAAAAGAAAGGATAATAACTATTGAAGACCCTATAGAGTTTGTTCATCCAAATAAAGGATGTGTAATATCCTACAGAGAAATCGGAACTCATACGGAATCATTTGCAAAAGCTTTGAGGGCAGCTTTAAGAGAAGACCCTGATATTATATTAGTAGGTGAAATGCGAGATATTGAGACAATACAGCTTGCCTTAGAAGCTGCTGCTACAGGACATCTTGTGTTAAGTACACTTCATACTTCTTCAGCAATTAAAACTGTAGACAGAGTAATAGATGTTTTCCCACCAGAACAGCAAGCCCAAATAAGAACTTCATTAAGTGAATCATTACAAGCAGTTGTAGCACAAACCTTACTTAAAAAAGCCGATGGAAAAGGCAGAGTTGCCGTATGTGAAGTATTAATTAATACCTATGCTGTAGCGAATCTTATAAGAGAAAATAAAACTCATCAAATTCTATCCATTATGCAAACAAATAAAAAAATAGGAATGCAAACAATGGATGATGCACTTCTTGAATTAGTCCAGCAAGGGAAAATTACTCCAGAAGATGCTTATGAACGGGCAACAGATAAGCAAAAATTCGTAAAATTTTTAACAGAAACCCCTGAAACGGTATTTGTATGAGAAAGCAAGAAATAGACTTTATCTTAGAAAAACTTTGCGATTATCATCAAGAAATATCGGATATTGTTTTTACTGTAGGAAGACCCATGCAAGTAATGCTATGGGGAGAGCTCAAACCTGTATATCTTAAAGAAGCTCCAATAGAAGCTCTTACACCATTTCATACTGAAAATTTAGCTTTAACCTTAGTAGGAAATCAAAAAAGATTGGTTGATAATTTAATTCACATGGGATATTGTGACCTTGCCTATTCTATATCTAAGGCAAGATTTAGGGTAAATATTTTCTCTCAAAGAGGTAACTACTCAATTGTAATGCGTAAATTACCTATAAAGATACCAACAGTAGAGGAACTGAGACTTCCTGAAATAGTGAAAGAAATTGCAAATGAAAGAATGGGGCTTGTTCTTGTAACTGGTGCAACTGGTTCTGGAAAATCATCAACCTTAGCTGCTATTCTTAATATAATCAATGAAACAAGACCATGTCATATAATTACCTTAGAAGATCCTGTAGAATTTTTACATCCTCATAAAAAAGCCACCTTTAATCAAAGAGAAATGGGAATAGATTTCTCTCAATACGCAGATGGCTTAAGAGCCGCACTCAGACAAGCACCTCATGTAATACTTGTTGGTGAAATAAGAGATAGAGAAACTCTTGAAATAGCTATGCAGGCATCAGAAACAGGTCATTTAGTATTGAGCACCATGCATACTACAGATGCAGGGCAAACCATAGGAAGAGCAATCGGAATGTTTCCAACAGAGGATGAAAATTATATTAGATTGAGATTTTCTGAGACTTTAAAATGGGTTGTAAGCCAGAGGCTATTACCTAAAATAGGTGGTGGTAGAATCGTTGCCACAGAAGTAATGAGAAAAAATCTACGTATTAGAGACCTTATAATAAATGGTGAAACAGCAGAAAAAACCTTCTATGATATAATTGAAACATCAGGGGCAGTAGGGATGCATACCTTTGACCAATCAATTGTTGATTTATACAAAAAAGGATTAGTTACAGAGGAAACTGCAGTGGCTTTTGCCTCGAGAAGATCAACAGTCACGAGAGAGATAGATAAAATCAAGGCGCAAAGAGGCGAAAAAACAACTGACATAGAGGGATTAAAAATTGATACAGAATACGATAAAAAAATGAGAAGAGGTTTATAATGCCTAAAGCTTTAATCTGTGAAAACAACCCTGAAATACAAAAAAATTTAGCCTTAACTTTAAAGACTATAAATGTTGAACCTCTTATCCCTTTAAGTTTAGAAGAAGCAATAAACACTCTTGAAACTGAAGATATTGGGATTGTTATATTAAATGAGACTTTTGCTGATGAACCCCCCCAAAAAAATAGATTAATTCAATGGATTACTAATTTGCCTATGTATCGCAGAAGAGAAATAATGCTTATTATCATAGGAGACAATTTAAAAACATTAGACAGACTCTCTGCCTTTGCTAAAGGCGCTGATTTAGTTATTAATAGTAAAGAACTCGATAATTTCTATCCAGTTTTTAAAAGAGGATACTTAGAGTATCAGTCAATCTATAAACAATATAAAGAATTACTCGGAAAATAAACTTCTTTGTCTTAAAACTTCAAATAATAAAATAGAAGTTGCTGCTGATACATTTAGAGAATTTATTTTACCTTTCATTGGTATCTTAACTTTTTCATCACAATGAGACAAAACAGTTTGTCTTATTCCCTTCCCTTCAGAACCTACAACTAAAGCAATGGGTTGCTTGAAATCACTCTCCCAAAGAACATTGACACCTGATGCTTCAGCTCCAATAACTCTAATTCCCTCCTCTTTAAGCTGTTTTATCGCGTATTTTATATTATTTATCTCAACAAGCTTTACGTGCCATGCAGCACCAGCAGATGATTTCCAGACAGATGGAACAATTCCTGCTGAACGCCTTTCTTGATAAATTACTGCATGAACACCAGCTGCATCAGCAACTCTTAAGATTGCGCCAAAGTTCTGAGGGTCTTCAATAAGGTCAAGAATGAGGAAAAAAGCAGGTTCTTTTTTCTCTTTAGGAATTTCTAAGGCTTCATCAAGAGATATGGTCTTCTTTATTTTAACTTTAGCAAAAACTCCTTGATGTACACCTTTTACTGTTCTGTCAATAAATGAAGCATCTACGATTTTTATTGGTATTGAGTAATGCTCAGCTAACGCAACAATTTTTGAAAGTTTTTTCACTCTATCTTTTGATATGTAAACTTCTTTGATTGCATCTTTTATCTTAAAGGCTTCCTCTACAGGATTAACTCCATAAATATATATTAAATTTTTACTTTCCATACTGTCTTGTCAGGTTTATCCTCGAGAATAATTCCCTTTTTAAAAAGTTCATTTCTAATCTCATCAGCTCTCTGCCAGTTCTTCTCTCTTCTTGCCTGTGCTCGTTCAAAAATGAGTTTTTCTATTTCATCCTCTGTTATGTCTATTTCCCTCAATTTAAGTAAATCTCTATACCAATCAATTGCTTTTCTTTGAAAAAGATTTAAAACTCCTCCAAGCTCTCTAAGAGCTCTTTCAGATTCTTTGATAAGGCAAATCTCTTCTTCTCCCGAAGGCTTTTTATCCATAAACCGATTTAATTCTTTGATAAATTCAAAGAGAATACCTATGGCTTTTGCTGTATTAAAGTCATCATCCAGTGCTTCCTCAAATTTCCCTTTCAAAGTATCAAAAAGAGGCTTTAATTCAAATACTATTCCTGATGAACCTTTCTGAGAAACCTTAAGTTCCTCTATCCTAATTGAAGTGCTGTAAAATCTATCAAGCATAGCCTCTGCTTCTTTTATGTATTCATGGTCAAACTCTATAGGGCTACGATAATGACTTGAAAGAAGAAACAATCTTAAAGCCTCAGCATCATATCTTTCAAGAAGGTCTCTTATATTAAGCACATTTCCAAGAGATTTTGACATCTTTTCCTTATTTATTGTCACAAAGCCATTATGAATCCAATATTTCGCAAAGGGCTTTCCAGTAAAAGCCTCTGACTGAGCAATTTCGTTTTCATGATGAGGGAATATAAGGTCAGCACCACCGCCATGAATATCAAGAGTTTGTCCAATATGCTTTATAGACATGGCAGTGCATTCAATATGCCAACCTGGTCTGCCTTTACCCCAAGGAGATTCCCACCAGGGTTCTCCAGGCTTTGATGCCTTCCATAGGGCAAAATCAAGAGGGCTTAGTTTTCTTTCATCTACCTCCACTCTCGCGCCATGCATGAGGTCTTCGATTTTCTTTTTGGACAGTTTCCCATAATCAGAGAACTTCTCAACAGCAAAATAAACACTTTTTGCCTCTCCTTCGTCAACAGCATAGGCATAACCTTTTTCAATAAGAGTATTTACGATTTCAATCATCTCAGTTATGTGTTCTGTTGCTTTTGGCTCAACATCAGCTCTTGTTATGCCTAATCTATCCATATCTTTATAATATTCTTCTGTATATTTTTCAGCTACTTCTTTCCATGATATACCTTCTTTATTTGCTCTATTTATGATTTTGTCATCAATGTCTGTAAAATTTCTTACAAATTTAACTTCATAGCCTTTGTATCTCAAATATCTTACAATTACATCAAAAACTACAGCACTTCTTGCATGTCCAATATGGCAAAGGTCATAAACTGTAACTCCGCAAGCATAAATTCCGACCTTTTTATCCTCTATAGGCTCAAAATCCTCAAGCCTTCCTGTAAGAGTATTATAAACTTTCATCTTCCCTCCTAAATTATTTTACGATAACTAAGGATAAAACAAGTTTTATTTTAAAATTAATCGCTATGAATTTTAAATCTCTCTATATCTGTATGAGGTAAAAAAAGGGCTGACACATATTCATCCATGAAAAGCTTTGACCGAGAAAGGTCTAAATAGGTCATTTTATGAGCAATCTCTTCTGCCTTATTTTTAAGGTCTCTACTTAAAAGACAGAGAATTGCACCAGTAAGTGAAGTGTTCCCAAGAAAAACAAATCTTTCATAACTAATATTTGGAAGCATTCCTATCTGAATCGCCTTTTTTACATCTAAGAACTCACCAAATCCTCCAGCAAGATAAACCTTTGATATATCATTTTCGTTAATTCCCACTTCTTGCAAAACAGTTAAAATCCCTGCATAAATTGCCGCCTTTGCTCGAATAATATTGTCAATATCTGCTTGAGAAATGTAGCAGTTTTCACTTATTAAAAATCTCAACTCTCCCTCTACTAAATCGACATATCTTGAAGAGTCTTGTAGCAATCTACCTTTTTGGTCAATTATTCCACTTTTAAAAAGTTCTGAAACTATATCAATCATTCCAGAACCGCAAATACCTATAGGGTCTACTTCCCCTATTACTTTAATTTCAAAGGTGTCTCTTTCCCTATCAAAGCTAAAGGCTTCTATAGCTCCTTCTGTAGCTCTCATTCCACAACTAATTCCGCTTCCTTCAAAACAGGGACCAGCAGATGTAGATGCTGTTACGAGCCAGTCTTTATTACCTACAACGATCTCTCCATTTGTTCCTATGTCAATAAAAAGCCCAATTTCTTCATCCTTATAAATTTCTGTGGCTAACACTCCAGATACAATATCCCCTCCTACATAACCTGCCACAGAAGGCACTGTAAATAAGGGCACATTATTTTTAAGATTAACTCTGCCATCAGAAGCTCTCCATAGGGGATAATGATTGAAAACTGGAACATAAGGCTCTTCTCTTATGTATTTGGGATTTAATCCCCAGAAAAGATGACACATGGTAGTATTACCCGATATAACAACATATAAAATTTCACCATCTTTGTGTCTAATTAGTAATGTATTTATTAGAGCATTTATGTCATTCACAATGGATTTTCTCAAATTTTCCAATCCTTTAGGATTTTCTATTGCATAGACAATTCTTGTTATAACATCATCTCCATAGGCAATCTGGGAGTTATAGCAACTGGCAACATCAATTATTTCTCCCTTTTCCATATCAATCAATGCAAGAGCAACCGTTGTAGTTCCAATGTCTAAGGCTAAAGCATAAATTTTCTCTTCTGTCTCAAGAAAGCTAATAATTTCATCATCTTGTGTTGCCACATTGATACTCCATCTCTTCTGTCTTAAATAATCTGCAAGTTGCTCCCCATCTTTTCTTGTTATTTTAAGCTTCCTTCCGATTGCTTCCAGCAATCTATCAAAATCTGCCCGAGAATCCTCTATTGTAGGAGGAGTAACTGAAAGATTTAATCTCTTAACCAAAGGTTGAAATAACTGAACATTTTTAGAAAAAATTTTTCTTACTATGTCTGCCTTTACCTTTGATATTCTCTCACTTACTGTTATAAGCTTCTGAGGGATTTCAACTAAAATATCCCCCTCTGGATAACTCTGACAGGCAAGGATATATCCATCCTTTTTTTCAATCTCTGTCACACCAAAATATGACCTTGAAGTTACTTTTCCCTCTAAAATTCTTACCTTACACCTTCCACAACTTCCTTTGCCTCCGCAGGAAACAGGAAGATAAACATTATTATGCTGCAAAGCCTCAAGAATACTTTGTCCATAAGTGTCAAAAACTTCACCACGATTTGTTCTTATCTTAAACATGATTTAAAATTATATCATGAAAGTTCTTATTTATCGCATGGGTGGCTTAGGTGACAGTCTTTTAATCTATCCAGTTCTTGAAGTGCTTACAAAAAAGGGATATGAGATAACTGTATGGGGAAATTCTGAATACTTTTTACTTGCTAAAACTGCTAACTTATGTAAAACTGTCACATTTTATGAACCAAAAGGAAACTTTGATTTAAAAATAATATTTTCAGGAAACAAGGAGATTTTTAAATTTAAGGATAAATCAATCTATATAAAACCCATACCAGATGAAAAAATATGGATAGTTGATTATTATCTTAAAAAGCTTAATTTAAAAGGAGAATCCTTTTCAAAAACTTTGAATATTGCTTTTAATGTAAAAAAGACTCCTAATCTTTGTATAATTCATCCTGGAAGTGGCTCAAAAAAGAAAAATCCAGAAATAGTTTTTTTCTTAGAATTAGAAAATCTTCTTAAAACAAGAGGGTTCAATATTCTTTACATTCTCGGACCGGCTGAAAAGGAACTGTCAAAATTTTATAAAAATTACCTTTACCTTGAAAATCCTCTTGATATGGCAAATACCCTTCTCAAAGCCTCTCTCTACATTGGACTTGACAGTGGAGTAAGTCATTTAAGTAGCTATCTTGGTATCCCTTCAATCATAATTTTTGGTCCTACAGACCCTCATATATGGCATCCAATAGGTGAAAATTTTTGGATGATAAGATACGAAAACTGTCCTCCCTGTTATCCTAATATATGTGAAGAAAAAAAATGTTTAGAAAAGAATTTTTTAATTTTCAAATTAAAACCTATTTTAGAAAGATTTAGACAATAATATTATAAAAGTAATCTTTTACTCAAAATTTTCACAAAATTGATTTTTAACTTCTAATATAATAAAATGAAAATTAAAGGAGTATTTTTTGACTATTACACTAATTTTAGTTATTTTTTTAATATTTTTTGTAACAATTTTGCTTATTATCTATGATATTGGTCGCAGATTAATAAAAAATTTTAAATACAAAAAACTTGATTTTTATAGATCAATTTATTTAAAAGAATTAGCTGAAAAATTTAATTCTTCAAGCGATATAGATCAATTTGTTAATTTTTATAAATTTCATCCAACTTCTCTTAGAGGACAAGCTTTGCAGGAGGTTCTAATAAAATTATCTCACAATTTTGAGGAAGAGGTTAAATTATTTTTTAAAAAATTAGGTTATCAAGAATATCATGAAAAAGCTATTTTTTCAAAAAATTCTATTAAGAGAGGGATAGCATTTAAAATTTTAGGAGATTTGAAAATACAAGACAGTAGTATAAAAATTATAAATACTATTAAAAATGAAAAAAATGAAAATATCTTATTAACAGCCTGTATGTCTCTTGTAAAGATTATTTCAGAATATCAAATAGAGGAGTTTTTAAAAATTTTAATTAATAAATCAGAAAATAATTTTTTATCATATAAAAGTGTTTCGTTAATTATGCTATCCCTTTTAGAGAGATTTAATAAATCAGCAATTAATGTTTTAAAGAGAGAATTAAGCTCTGATAAAATTAATGATACTACTAAATCTATTTTTTTAGAAAGTCTATATTATATTGATTACGAAGATGATACATTAAAAGATATAGCCATTAAAAATCTATCGTCCGATAATCCTGAATTGATTGCAAAATCTTTAAAAATTATTAGTAAACTAAAAATTTCAGAAGATGACGTTGATTTTAGTAAAATCTTATATTTTCTTAATCATCCATTATGGTATATAAGATTAATGGCAATAAAAGCCCTAAAAAATGTCTTCAACGAAAAATTAATTGATAAAATGGTCCCGCTTTTGTCAGATAATGAATGGCCTGTAAGATTGGAAGCAGTTAATGTTCTATTTTCTCTTCCTATTAATATAGTTATTAAAAAAATCCCTGAATGGTTAGATATAAAAGATAATTTTGCAAGAGATACTATAGTTGAATTTATTTTAAAACATAACTGGACGGATAAGTTCAATCATATGATAGAAAAAGGAGATGCTAACTTGAAACAACAAATTACAGATATTTCCGTCATAATCAAAAATTATTATAATTTTAATTTTCCTATAGCTCAAAGTTAATTCTGATAGAAATATTGACAACTTTTATCATATTTTTTAATTATACTGTTGGATTTTACTATGTAATTTTAAATACCTGTTATACGATACTCCTAACGTTGTCTCTAATAATGATATTAAAATATTTAAACCGACTTAAATATGCTCCTTTATATGAAATTATAAGATACTCATCAAGCCCTCCCATATCTATTATTATTTCAGCTTATAATGAAGAAAATACAATAATAAATACAGTAAATTCAGCCAAAAAAGTTAACTATCCTTTTTTAGAAATAATAGTTGTTAATGATGGTTCCACTGATAAAACATTAGATTTACTCATAAAGAATTATAAACTTAAAAAATCAATATTTTTCATATATAGACAAAAAATTAAAACTACCAAAGTAAAAGGCCTATATTACTCTGAACTATATCCTAATCTGATAGTTATTGATAAGGAACAAACAGGTAAAGCCGATTCCTTAAATTGCGGAATTAATGTATCAAAAAGCCCTTATTTCTGTTCTGTAGACGCAGACAGTACTTTAGAAAAAGATGCTCTTCTAAGACTTACAAGAAAAATAGTAGAAAGTAGAACTCCTGTAATCGCTTTAGGTGGTGTTATTAGAATAGTGAATGGAATTAAAGTTGAAGATGAAGAAATAAAGAATATAGAACTTCCCCGAAAGTGCTTACCAGTGTTTCAAATCGTTGAATACATAAGAGGCTTTTTATTTGGAAGGTTAGGATGGGAGACATTAAAAGGAAGCTTTATTTTATCAGGAGCATTTACACTATTAAAAAAAGATGCTGTTATTGAAGTAGGAGGCTTCTTGCCTAATACTGTAACTGAAGACTTAGAAATAATAGCAAGACTTCACCAACATTATAGATTAAAAAAAGAACCTTACTATATAGGTTTTATTCCAGATCCAGTATGTTGGACAGAAGTCCCAGAAAAAATTTCAATCTTAGGCAAACAAAGAAGAAGATGGCATCTTGGTCTTCTTCAAACTTTATGGATATATAGAAAAATGCTTTTTAATCCTAAGTTCGGGAAAATTGGCATGCTTGTAATGCCTTTTTATCTATTAGAAGCTTTAGGTGCAATAATAGAAACTTTAGGATATCCAATAGTAATTTTATCCTATTTATTTGGACTCTTAAATATTCAATTTCTTATTTTATTTATTACATTGGCTATAGTCTATGGAGTATTTCTCTCTGTGGGGGGAATTTTCCTGGAAGAAATGAGCTTTAAAAGATATCCAAAATGGTCGCATCTTTTTAGATTACTTATTTATGGGGTATTAGAAAACTTCGGTTATAGACAATTAATAAGTCTTTTTAAATTTATGGCTACCTTCCAATTTTTATTTGGCTATAAAAAATGGGAATATGTACATAAAAAAGGAAAAAAATAATGAAAAATGATGATTTTATAAAATTAGGATACTTAGCTATACAAAAAGGAGATTTTCAGGAAGCAATTAATATTTTCAAAAAAGCTCTAATGATAAAAAAAAATGAACAAGCATTTACTGGCATAGGTCTTGCGAATTTTTATTTAGAAAATTATAGTACTGCCTATTGGGCACTTAATAAAGCGTTAGAATATAATCCAAAATTAGAAGAAGCCTTAAACATATTAAATCAGATTGAATATAAATTAAAGAATGTTTCAAAAAAAATATTAAATCATAGAGTTAATTTCAGAACAAACGGAGATTTCATCGAAATTCTGAAAAATGACAAATGGTTTAAATTTTTAATAAAAGGTATTAATTTAGGGCTTGCCTTACCAGGCTTTTATCCTGGAGAATATCCAATAAAGAAGAAAACTTATCTAAAATGGTTTGAACTCATATTTAAAATGGGATTGAATACAGTAAGAGTTTATACAATCCAATCCCCTAATTTTTATGAGGCTTTCTATGAATTCAATAAAGATGAACCTAAAATATTTCTTATTCAAGGAATTTGGTATGAACCCCCAGATGATAGTGATTTTAATAATAATAAATTCATTAATTATATCAAGGAAAATATAAGAGAAGCAGTCGATGCTATTCATGGAAATATTGAACTATACGAAAAACCTGGGAAACCTTTTGGCAAATATCTATGTGATGTTTCACCATGCCTCTTAGGATATCTTTTTGGCAGAGAACCAGAAGCTTGTTTGGTAAAAAATTTCAATGAAAAAAATAGAAGGAAAATTGAAGATTATCAAGGTAAATTTCTATCTATAAAAGAGGGTTCTCCTTTCGAAACGTGGAATGCTAAGATTCTTGATTATTTAGTAGATTACGAATTTTCTAAATACAATAAAATTTCTCTTGTCTCTATTGTTAATTGGCCAACATTAGACCCTCTAATTCATCCATCAGAATCAGATACTGAAAAGGAAGAAGCTTACTTTTTTGGAACTACTATTCACCAATCCAAAGTTTGTAATGAAAATGAAGATATGGAAGTATTTGATACCTTCAAAATTAAAAGTAGATATGATTGTTTCTTTTCATCCTATCACATATATCCCTATTATCCAGATTTCATGATTAATGATTATATTAATGAATCTGAACCATATCTATCATATTTAAAAAATTTAAAAAATCATTACAATAACCATCCTATTGTAGTTGCAGAATTTGGAATTCCAACGAGTAGAATATCCGCTCATTGGCATCATAAAGGATGGACACACGGAGGTATAAATGATAAAGAACAGGGGCAAATTATAATAAAGATGTTTGATAATATAATAAATTCAAAATGTGCTGGGGGTATTATTTTTAGTTTGTTCGATGAGTGGTTCAAATTTAATTGGATTTTCTCAGAATTTTATATTTCTTCAGAGAGAAGACATTACTGGTTTAATCTGCAAGATCCTGAAAAAAATTATGGCTTATTAGAAATATATCCAGGTTATCCAGGCAAAAAAATTACTTTACAAGGAAAATATGAAGAATGGAATAAAGCTACCTTAATGTATGAAAAAAATAATGGTCCATTATATCATATTGAAGATGGAAGCGATGGTAGTAGAGATATAAAAAAGTTATCTATTACCCATGATGAAGGTTTTATATATATTTCTCTAATTACTTCAGGTAAAATAAACTTCGACTTGAGCAATTATCTTATTGGATTAGATACTGGAGAGTCAACAATAGGAGAGTATTCACTTCCTTTCGGAATAAATATTGAATCTCCCGTGGGGCTTAAATTTCTAATACATCTTTGCGGAATAAATGAAAGTAGAATTTTAGTCCAATCTAATTACATGAAATTCATAGATAATTCATCTATATATATATCAACTAAAAAGAATATTCACCCTATAAAATCTCTTTTAGGATGTTGGATTCCAATAATATTGAAAAATAATAGGAGAAGAATTAGTAAAAATTTAAAGGAATTTTATCCCCCTCATCATTATGTCGTAAGTAAATTAAGATTTGGAAGTCTCAATTCAAATCATCCAGACTATGATAATCTGTCTGATTTTTATGTAAAAGATAATATTATCGAAATAAGACTTCCCTGGGAATTAATTAATTTTACAGATCCCAGTTCAAAACAAATATTATGGAAAGATGGTAAAACAAAAACAAAGGAATCTGACGGGATAAGAGTTATAGCTTTGTCTTACAAACCCCATCCTTTGTATAAACCTTTAGCTTTAAAATTAGCTGACGTAATTCCTCAACCATTAAAAAAGGATTATATAAAAACTTATTCATGGGAAAAATGGGATTACCCTCTTTATCATGTTGCTCCTAAAAAAAGTTATTATATTCTTAAAGAGTATTTTAAAAATGAAAAAAATTAGTAGAAGAGATTTAATAAAATTTGCTTTATCTTTACCAATCATAAAACTAATAAGTTTTGAAAATATATTAGCATCAGATAAAACTCCAGATATTAGTATACCCGTATTACTTTATCATGAAATTACTTATGAGCCTCTAACTGATTACACAGTAACGCCAGAAAACTTTTGGTGCCAAATGGAATATCTATATTCTACAGGCTTTAAGTCTATTTTACCTAAAGAATTCATGAAACACTATGTTTCTGGAGATAAATTTTTTATCATAACATTTGATGATGGTAGCTATACTTTCCTCGAATATGCTTTACCTGTATTAGAACTTTATAAATTCAAAGCGATAATGAATATAATAGGAAATAGAGTAGGCAAGGGATTTGATCTAAGTTGGGACGAGTATAAATATATGCTCTCAAAAGATTTAATAGAGATAGGTTGTCACGGTTATGATTCTCACATCTTTGGTTGGAGCAAAAAATTATCTATTAAAGAATTTGAAAGAGATTTGCGGAAGTTTCAAGAAATTTGTTTTGAAAAAACAGGGATAAAAACTGAACTATTTGCATCACCTTATGGCGAGCAACTTACCAAAGAACACTTATCTATCCTTAAAAAACTTGATTTTAAATATATTCAAACTTCTGAAAGGAAACCCTATAAGCCTTATATTGAAAAAGAAATTATTCCAAGATTTAATATAAATCATGAGCTTTCCTTGAACGATTTCAAAAATTTGATTAAAAGGAGTACATCATGAAAATTTTAATAGTTACTTTTATATTGATTTGCTTGGCTAATTTAGGTCATGCCGAATCAATTGAAAACAATATAACTCTGGCACAAATGCATAAAAAAATGGGTGATGATTTTTTTACTAAAAATGAATTATCTATGGCTGCTGAAGAATATATAAAAGCACTTAATTATTCAAAACACTTTAATGAAGAAGAACTCCTTACAATTGCTAAAAGAATATCATGGGGTGGTAAGATGCGTGAAGCAGAAAATGTTTTACTTTATATTCTGCAAACAAATCCTCAAAATAATGATGCAAAGCTTCATTTAGCAAGAGTTATTTCATGGCAAGGAAGACAGCTTGAAGCTATAGAAATTATAGAAACCTTTTTAAAAACAGACCCTAATAATCTTGATGCTCTTCTTATCAAAGCAAATGCCTTAAGATTCATGGGCAATACAGACGATGCTATTGAATTGTATGAAAAAATATTATCTCAAAGAGAAGATTTTGATGCACGCATTGGAATGGTTTACTCCTATATAAAATTAGAGATACCCTCTGAGATTGAAAAATTGGAAAAATTATTAAAACCGATATATCCTTATCAAGAAAATGATATTAGAGAATTGCAAAACTTTAAAAAATCTGTTTTAAATCCTAATATAATAACAGGATATACATTTTATTATGATTCAGATAAAAATAAAGTGCATACTTTAAAATTAGGATTTCAAAGTTTTATTGATGATTACAAAATTAAAGCAACATATTTATTTAAGAAAGCAACTGATGAAACGAGAAGTATTGAAGCTAATGAAATTACCTTCGGTGTAAGCAAACGAATTGGAATATCTACAAAATTTTATGCAAATGCAGGAGTTTCCCAGAACAAAAATTCATCTACCTTTATTGGAAATATTGGAGGTAATTATTTAATCGGCAACGGGGAAATAGATTTATCTTTAAGCAAAACAGTAATGGCAGATACGGCTGAACTCTTAGAAAATACAATTAAAATGAATTCTTTTAATTTTTTTGTCCAACAAATTATTACCGATAGACTATCTTTCTCAGGTAACTGGAACTACCGCTGGTATTCAGATAGTAATAAAGCACAATTCATACAAATTATACCAAGATATAAAATATATTTCGTCAACCCTACGTTAAGTATAGGATATAGAGGCATTTATTTGAATTTCAACGAGCATAAAAGAAACGGATATTTTGACCCTAAAGACTATTTCTCTCATCAGATACTTTTTACCATTTATCATGAAACTTCAAACGCAACCTTTTATTTTGAACCTTATATTGGATATCAGTCATATAAAAGATACGGTATTAAACATAATGATTTAATTGGTGGCGCGGCAGGAACATTAGGAATTAAAATATCAAATAATTTAAATATTGAAATTTCTGCAGAAGGCGGAAATTATGCTGTAGGTACTGCAGCGGGTTGGAAATATTATCAGATAGGGTTTATGCTTAAATATATCTTTTAGAAGTTTTAACAATGTTCATTTTTTCATTTAATCTTTATTCCAGATAAATTTTTTTAAATTATTGCATATAAATTGACATACACAACTTACAAAAGCAAAAATAAAGCAAATGTCAAAAACTATTGAGATACCAATCAAAGGTATGACCTGTTCTGCCTGCGCTCAGGCAATTCAAAGGGCTTTAAACAGAGTTGAAGGGGTAAGAAATGCCTCAGTAAATTTACTTACCGAAAAAGCTACTATTGAAGCAGAGGACAATGTTGAAATAAATCGTTTAATCAGTATCATAAGGGCAACAGGATATGATATTGGTAAAACAAATCTCTATCTGCAATTAAGTGAAATGGATGTTGAAATTGAAAGGCTTCTTGAGAATAGAGTTTCTAAACTTGAGGGAGTTATTGAGCTTAAGGGGGATACTGTCACCAAAAGCTTACTAATTGAATATATTATTACATTAATAGATGAAGAGAAAATCTTATCTACCATTAAGGCTCTTGGAATAAAGGCAAAAAAATATACCGATACCCTATCTGCTCAAGAGGAAAAAAGGAAAGAATTCAAAAAACTAAAAAGAGACCTCATAATAAGCTTTATTTTTAGCCTGCCTGTTTTTCTCGGGAGCATGTTTCATCTACCATTTTTACAAGAAGGTTATGTTCAGCTAATTTTTGCCACACCAGTCCAGTTTATCACAGGAATGAGATTTCACAAGCTTGCTTTTATTGCACTCAGACACGGTACTGCAAATATGAACAGTCTTGTAAGTCTTGGAACAAATGCAGCATATTTTTATAGTCTATTCATCCTTTTTTTAAATCATGGAGAAGCACATTTTTATTTTGAAACCTCAGCAGTTATAATTACCCTCATACTTTTTGGAAGAACTCTTGAAGAAAGAGCAAAGGCTAAAACATCTGAGGCTATCCAAAAACTTATTCAACTTCAACCTAAAAAAGCAGTTGTAATAAGAAATGGAAAAGAGCAAGAAATAAGCATTGAAGAGGTTATAGTTGGAGACATTGTATTGGTAAAGCAGTCTGAAAAAATCCCAGTAGATGGAGTTATCTTAGAGGGTGAAGCAACTGTTGATGAATCTATGATTACAGGAGAGCCACTCCCCGTAGACAAATCGGTTGGAGATAAAGTCATAGGAGGTACAATTTTAATCACCGGTGTTGTCAAAATTGAAGCAAAAGCAGTAGGAAAAGAAGCACTTTTAAGTCAGATAATCAAACTAATACAAGAAGCACAAACAGGGAAACCACCTGTGCAGAGACTCGCAGATAAAATTTCTGCTATTTTTGTTCCTTCTGTTTTAGCAATAGCCACATTAACCTTTGCACTCTGGATTTTGTTTGATGGAGAGATTTCAATGGCTTTAAGCAACAGTATTGCTGTTCTAATAATTGCCTGTCCATGTGCTCTTGGTCTTGCAACACCAACAGCAATTATGGTTGCTACTGGAAGGGCTGCACGTGAAGGCATTCTAATAAGAAATGTGGAAAAGCTTGAGGAGATTGGTAAAATTGAAATTCTTTTTTCAGACAAAACAGGTACTCTTACACAGGGAAAACCCGAGGTGAAGGAAGCTAAATATTTTCAGACGGATAAAGAGGAAATCTTAAAAATTTCTGCTTCTGCTGAAAAATATTCAGAACATCCCCTTGCAAAGGCAATACTTAGGCACTGTATAAGAGAAGGTTTTGTTCCCACTGACCCTGAAGCCTTTGAAGTAGTAGCTGGTGGGGGAATTTTGGCTACAGTTTATGACTCAAGAGGCAATAAAAGAAAAGTTCTAATAGGAAGTAGAAAACTAATGGAGGCAAAAAGTATTCTTTTACCAGAAATCTCCTACTTAGAACCTGCAACAACAGTTTATGTGGCTATTGATAACGAAATAAAGGCTATATTTTTTATTTCAGACCCATTAAGAGAAGAAAGCGTTGAAACTATTAAGGAATTACAAAGAATGGGTATCGAAGTAATTCTGATTACAGGAGACAACGAAATTACTGCAAAAAATGTAGGGGATAAACTTGGAATTGAAAAATATTTTGCAGGAGTATTGCCCAATGAAAAGGCAAAAATTGTAAGAAAATTAAGAGTGGTTGAGAGAAAAATTGTTGCTATGATAGGTGATGGCATCAATGATGCACCAGCTCTTGCAGAGGCAAATGTGGGAATTGCAATGGGAAGCGGAACAGATATAGCAATCCATACAGCAGATGTAACACTTATGAAAGGCGGCCTTAAGGGAGTTCCAGTGCTTATTAAATTAAGCAAACTCACACTTCAAACCATAAGGGAAAACCTATTTTGGGCTTTTCTTTACAATTTAATCGGTATTCCAGTTGCAGCAGGATTACTTTATGTTTTCGGTGGACCACTTCTAAATCCTATGATTGCATCCCTGGCAATGTCCCTTAGCTCTGTCTCAGTAGTGAGCAATTCATTAAGATTAAGAATAAGAAAAATTACTTAGAGAATTAATAAAAAATTAACGACAATAAAACTCCCGCAATTACTATATAAAAGATATTAACTTTTTTTAACAAAGCTACAAAGGAGGCGAGCACCATTAAAATTTTTATTATACTCCAGTCAATATTACCAATAAATTTTACTGTTACAAAAAGAAGAAGCCCTGTAAAGGAGGCAAGAAGCCCTCTTTTACCTCTGATAAACATTCTTGAATTCTTTATTTTAATGCTTATTTCTGAAACAAAAGCCATAATCAAAAAAGAGGGGGTAAAAATAGCCACTGTGCCAACTATAGCTCCCACAAAACCCTTTAGTAAATAACCTACAAAGGTAGCAGTAATGACAATCGGGCCTGGAGTTACCTGACCAAGAGCTATTCCATCCATAAAAGTCTTTTGATCAATCCATCCAAGTCTATAGACAAATTCATGCAACATTAACGGTAAGGATGCATAAGCACCACCAAAGGCAAAAAGGTCTATCTTAATCATTGTGAAAGCCAAAGAAAAAAGCATTTTATCAATAAAAAGAAGAGAAAATATTAGAAGAAAAAATATCATTAACAGAATAAACAATCCTGTAAAATTTAAATTTTTTGAGTCAACCTGTTCAAAACAAGCTCTATCTCTAAAAACAATCTGCGAGACAAAGAAACAAATTATGATTATTAAAAAGGGATTTAATTTTAAAAGGAAAAGGATGAAAGAAAACACTGCAATAGAAATTTCACCAATTGATCTTATAATAGGCTTTGCAAAGCTTAATGTAGCATTTGCAACAATTGCTACAACTATTAACTGAAGCCCTTCAAATATTGACGTAGCTGTTTGAGTTGAATATGTCTTATCGTAAAAAACAGAGAGAATCAGCATAAGAATGAAAGCAGGCAATCCAAATCCTAAATAGCTTGCTATACCTCCTAAGATACCTCTTGTTTTAAATCCCACATAAGCTGCCACCTGCATTGCTGTTGCTCCTGGGACTGCTTGAGCAAGAGCAGCTCCTTCTTGAAAAGTTTTTCCGTCAAGCCATTGTTTTTTCTCAACAGTAAGTTCTTTAATATATGCAACCATAGCAGGACCACCAAAGGCAGTAAAACCCAGCCTTAGGAAGGATAAAAAAAGTTCTCTTAATTTGACCATTAAAAAAGTCTACCCCCTGCAATTGGGGGGAAAAGACTTATTTCATCGGATTCTTTTATTTTAGTAGAGAGGTCATTAATTATGATTCCATTTAAAATAACTATAAAAGGTTTTTTATTTAATTTTAAAAATTCAATTAACTGACTCAATGTAATAGGCTCTGAAAACTCAAAAATGATATTTCCTTCTTCGTTTTTTTGAAATTCTTTATCTGATTTTATTCCTCCAAATAATTTTACAGTGACTTTCATAATTGATTTAGGAGCCTGCTTTATGCAGGCTCCTTAGTTTTTACCAGTTAAAAAGCTGGTCAAGTTCTTCATCTTTTACCATGAATACTGTATTATGAGGTGGAATAGGCTCTTTATAGAAAAATCGGGGGAGTCTATCATGCTGTTTTGTAAAGCCAGCCCGGATATTAAAATCTCTTTCAAATTTTAGGACCTTTTTACCATACTCAACAACATCAGTATCTTTCATATTCCAGCCATAGAAGGCATTTATCATATCAACCAAAGCTTGATTTGTGTCTGGTTGGTCAAGCAACGCAAAGGCAATAAATAGACACATACCTGTTGAATCTATAAAAGCAGTTGCAATCTGAAGATTACGGGAAAGGTCTACCTGGCCTTCAGGCTTAAGGGGATCAACAAATCCGCCAGTTTTTAATACATTGAGAGCAATTGAATACCCTGCTGTATGGTCAGCTCCCATAGGGCTTGTTGCATATGTAACTCCAATGCCTTGAATTGCCCTGGGATCATAAGCTGGAAGTGCCTGTCCTTTAACAACAGGTACTCTCTCTACTCCAAAGGCTTTTCCCGTAAAAGCTGCACCATTTCCAATAATTCTTCCTAAGTAACTGCCTTTACCAATCTCATGCAGTAAGTTAATTGCTCCATCTGCATCTCCCCATTTTAGCAGTCCTGCTTCCATAGCAACTCCTATTGTAGCACCCATCTCAATAGTGTCAACACCATAGTTATCACATAAGAAATCCATCATGGCAATCTTATCTATATCATCAATGCCGCAGTTTCCACCAAGTGCCCAAACTGTTTCGTATTCAGGTTGTTTTGTAAGATAATTACCATCTTTGTCATGATAAATTCCTGAACAGCGAATCACACATCCACGGTGACAACCATGAGTTGGATTTCCACCTCTTTGTTTTTCAAGCTCTGCTTCCACCTCTCCGCTTATCTTTCTTGCTCCTGCAAAACGTCCTTCTTTAAAGTTATAGGTAGGATAGGCTCCTACTTCATTTATAATGTTAGTCAGTACATTCGTTCCATAAGCAGGAAGTCCCTGACCTGTGACAGGATGTTTCTGCAGTCCTGCTACAAAACGTTTATTTGCATCCTTGAATGCTTCTGCATCCTTAGGTTGTCTTGGTGTGGTTCCTGCATCATCAAGCACAATTACTTTTATTCCCTTTGAACCCATTACAGCACCAACACCACCACGGCCTGCATGTCTTGTAGGCCTAAGCTCCATATCAGTAATTGCTACTGAAGCTCCTGATAGCTTCATCTCACCTGCAGGTCCGATACTAACACAAGCAATTTTTTCTCCAAATTCCTTTTTCATTTTTTCAACTAACTCATAATTAGGAAGCATCTTAATAGTGTTATCTTTTTCAATCTTTACCCCATCTTTGCTAATGTAGATTTTATAAGTATCCTCTCCTTTTGGCTTTCCCTCAAGAACAATTGCTGCAATGCCAAGCCTTCCCATAACCTGTCCTGCCTGTCCACCTGCATTTGCTTCTTTAATACCTCCTGTAAGAGGGCTTTTACATCCCACAGAAACTCTTCCCGACATAGCAGCAGCTGTTCCACCAAGAAGTCCGCAAGCTATAACAAGTTTGTTGTCAGCACTTAATGGGTGGCAGAGTGGGTCTACTTCTTTTGAAATAATTGCTGAAGTAATAGCTCTTCCGCCAAGTCCCTGGTAATCTCCTAAATCTTCAAACTTTGCAACTGGTGCGTCCTCATTCATGTTAATTCTTAAAATTTTCATGCTACACCTCCTTTTGTTACAACTTTTCTCAATTATAACATACAGTAGAATAATCCACCACACCAAAGACATGCTCCGCAGGGAATATAGTTTGTATAGCAGTCATAAAGAAAATCTTCAAGTTCCATTAGGTCACAAAGAGCAAAATTACAGTCATAGCAATAGGGGAAGTCGTATCCTAGAACTGAGTCAACAAACCCTCTATAATCAGAAGAATTGAATATATCTAAGGGATTTTTTTCTTTAACATTACCAAAAGACCATCTTTTAACAGATTTTTTCAAGCCCGCAATGTAACAAGTAAAATCATGCCAGAGGAAGTAACATGGGGATATTTCACCATCAACCCCTAAAAATAAACATTTTTCTTCAAGAAAATCACATTTACGATTAGGAGTAGGATTTGTTCTGGGAAGTTGAACCTGTAAATTAAATTTTCTACTTAATCTTGAAACTTCTTTTAAGACCTTTTTAACTTCCTTAATTAACGAATCATCTCTGCTAATTAGATTATTCATGTGAAGAGTTATGCCTTTGGTTAAAGCTTCCTCATACATAGCTTTAAAAAGTTTAAGAGGTTCATTTTCTTCAGGAAAAAATTCAGGCAGGGCTTTCTTTTTCATCTGCTCCATCCAGTCATCTATGGTATAGCCTCTTTCAATCAATTTATTCTGCCATTTTTTGAATATTCTTATCGCCTCTTCATTGTTTGTTTCATAGGCAACAAGATTTGTTGATTCTGGTGAATAGGGAATTAGATGGCTGAGTATTACAAAATCTATTTTATATTTCAAAGCCTCCAAAATGGTTGGCACAATCTGATGAAGATTGTCTTTAGTGATCACAATTTCTATCCCGCTTTCAAATCCTTGAACACCCTTTGTTTTAGCACGGTATACAGTCTCGAGCGCCCTTTTACCAAATTGAGGCTCATGAAGTCCTTTTACAGGTACAAGACTATCTATGGAAATGCATACTCTATTTAATCCAGCCTCTAAAAGGCCATCCAACTTTCCATCACTAAGCAAAACTCCATTCGTCTGAAAACCTATTTTTGAACCTTCAGTCATATTCTCTTTCGCAAAAGAGATAAACTTTTCAAGTTCCGGATGCAAAAGAGGCTCTCCTATTCCATTGAGCACAAGACTATTCATATAGGGGAATAGTGGGATAAGTTGAGCAAAAACTTCAAAATCCATATCCATTTCAGGCTGTTTATAGTTGGGACTTTGTTTAGGACAAATTTCACAGTGCAAATTACATCTTGTGGTTATTTCAACAGAAAGCTTTTCCGGAAATGAATTCATAATACTTAATTATAAATAAAAACCTATTTGAATTAATAATAAAAATTTGCAATAGTAGCTTATTTTCTTGACAAACTATTCAATATTATATTAGTTTAATAAATACGGGCGGATAGCTCAGATGGGAGAGCGCAGCCCTTACAAGGCTGAGGTCACAGGTTCGAAACCTGTTCCGCCCATGTGGCAATGGGGTGGTAGTTCAGCACGGTTAGAACGCTTGCCTGTCACGCAAGAGGCCGCGGGTTCAAGTCCCGTCCACCCCGTTAATATTTTCAAGGGTTTCTGAATAATCTCTCCTGTGACTGTGACTAAATTGTGACTAAGGTTGGCCTCTAAAGCTTTGAGAGCCTCCCTCTTATGAGCCTGTGATAGATGAGCATATCTAAGTGTCATTGTAAGGCTTTTGTGTCTTAAAAGTTCCTGTACAGTCTTAACTCCACTACTGACATTACTAACTGGCCTGCAAAGGTATGTCTTAGGTCACTGGAATAATAGTATATCTCTTGACGTCTTTTTAAATACTCAGCCGAAACACAAAAGATTAAAATATAAATTTTAATGTTCTCAAAAAGAACTGATATTTATAACTCAAGTCATTTACTTATTCCAAAAAGTTTCTGCTCTCTCATAGAGTAAAGTTTTGCCCTCTTATTTAACAGTTTGAATATCAGAATACTTTGCCCGCTATCTTTTCCAGGTTTACCTGTCTTTATTTCTACATAGCTTCTGGTAAAATTCAAAGCCACCTGAATAAACTCACCTTTTGAGTCAATTGTGATGTTATTAATGCTATATCTA
>DYFF01000010.1 GCA_020725335.1 Thermodesulfovibrio sp.
CTTCAATTTCTGAAGGGTCAAATATAACTAAATCAGCAAAATATCCTTCCTTAATCAATCCTCTCTTTTCAATTTTAAAAGTTTTAGCAGGTAAAAAGGTTATTTTCCTTATGGCTTCCTCAAGACTCATAATCTTTTTTTCTAAAACATACTTCCTTAGAAACCTCGGGAAACTTCCAAAACCTCTCGGATGGGGTTTACCCTGTGCAGTAATCCCATTACTACACCTTGCTGCACTGTCTGTACCAATCATTACATAGGGTTTTGAAAGTATTTTCATAAGATTTTCTTCATTCATTCCAAAGTATATTACTCCAACATAAAGATTAGAACGAATGAGAATATCAGCTATAAAATTAGAACAGTTCTCTAAATTTGTCAAATCACTAAGTCTTTTACCTTCGAACCGTTTATCACCATCAAATAGTACATCAGATATTATCAGGCTCTGAAGAAAGTTTTCTCCTTTTGACCTTAGATATTCTTTTATCTCTCTTCTAACCCTTAAACTTCTAAGCCTATTTATAATCTCCTCCCTGCTTCCTTCAACTATCCAAGAAGGAAGGAACGCATCAAGGTCAGTAGCAGAAGCTATATAGGGATATCTATCAGCAGTTACTCTAATACCCTCTCTTAAGCTTGCTTCTATGGTTGTCATTAGAGCCTCTATTTTCCACCAGTTTTCTTTTCCCGATGTTTTAAGATGAGAAATATGTATAGGAACTTTCGCATTTCTTCCTATCAATAAAGTCTCTTCAACTGCTGAAAGGAGTCTATCCCCCTCACTTCTCATATGGGTTACGTAAATACCTTTGAAGTAGCGAACTACTTTGCTTATTTCAATAAGTTCTTCTGTATCTGCAAAAATTCCTGGGGGATATATTAAACCTGTCGAAAGTCCCTTTATTTTGTGAGAAAAATGTTGCTTAAGAAGTTTCTTCATTTTAATTAAATGCTCTCTGTTAGCTGGTAAATTTTTATATCCGATAACAGAGCCCCTAAGATTACCATGTCCGCATAAAAAGGCAAGATTTAATGTAGGTCTTGCTTCCTTCAAAAGTTCTATATATTCATTAATATCATTCCAAGCCTTTATATTAAGAGTATTAATTTCGGGTAGTCTTCTCTCTAAGCACTCTCCTAAAAGCGGAAATGCCGAAATTCCGCAGTTTCCATTGATCTCTGTTGTAATACCCTGAGTTATTTTACCTTCTGCAAGAGGGTCTGCAAGAATTGTAAAATCTGAATGGGAGTGGGTATCAATAAAGCCAGGAGCAAGGATGTAGTTATTTGCCTTAATTATTCTTTTTGCTGAAAAATTTTCCTTACCAATATAGACAATTTTATTTTCTTTTATTCCCACATTGGCTTTTCTGACAGGCTTAGCTGTTCCATCAATTAGAGAGGCATTTTTTATAAATAAATCCATTTAGAGCTTCTTAGGTCTTTCTTTTTTATTTTTTGTTTTTTTACTCTCAGCCCTTATCAAAAAATTGTTAGTATATTTAACTTTTTTAATTTTATCTGATTTGACAAAATAATTCTCTATCCCGTCAACTATTGCCATAGCGATTTTCATTCTGTATATTTCATCAGAGAGAAGTTTTTCTTCTTCAGGATTGCTTATATATGAAATTTCAAGCAAACATGAAGGCATTTGAGCACCAACTAAAACATAAAAAAGCGCCTGTTTTACTCCGTTGTCATTCCTTGAAAAAGAAGGTTTTAAATTGTTAATCATAGAATTATGAATATATCCTGCAAGCTTTACAGAATCATCTCTCTTAGCTTCCCTTTCCAAAGATGCAAGCATAATACCTATTTCTCCTTTTAACTCTTTCATTTTCTTTACTGATATCGCATTTTCCCTTGCAGCAACCCTTATTGACTCTTCGTCATCAGTCCAATTTAGAAGATAGGTCTCAATTCCTCGGGCATAATGGTTTGGAGATGCATTAGCATGTATGGATATAAAAAGATCTGCCCTCATTTTATTTGCAATATCTGTTCTCTCATTAAGTGGAATAAAAATATCCCTGTCTCTTGTTAAAATTATCTCATACTTAGGATTGTCTTTCATTATTTCTCTAACTTTAAGTGCTACATCAAGAACAACATCTTTTTCCATCAATCCATTAGGACCAATTGCTCCAGGGTCTTTACCTCCATGACCAGGGTCAATCACTACTTTCTTTCTTATTAAAATTTTTGAATTTTTATTAGGTTCGAATTCTTTAGAGGACTCTTTAGCTCCTTTATCTGAATAAATATCTATAACCATTCTGAAAGGGTCTTCAAGTTGAATGATTTTGAATTCATATTCAGTAGTTAAAAGATCAAACACAATTCTTACTGTATTAGCATCAAACTGACCTACTCTAATTTTGCTTAGATTAAATTTATTGATTAAAAATTCTTTTTTAATATCTTTATTCAAAGAAGAATTTTTTACATCAAAAAATAATCTCTCCGGATTTTTAAGTTGCCCCCTTGAAAAATCTACAAATCCGGTGGTTTCTATTATTACTCTAACACCCTTATTAATCTCGTAATGTCTTATATCTCTGATCTGAAGCTTATCTTCAGCAAATACTCCTGATAGTGGAAAGATTAAGAGAAAAAATATAAAAACTCTAAACATTACATTATACAGCTACTACTTCTCTGATTTCCGGAATCTCGCTCTTCAATGTCTTTTCAACCCAATTTTTAAGAGTAAGAGTAGCCATAGGACAAGTTCCACAGGCACCTTTTAATTTTACATAAACAATATTATCTTTAATTTCGACTAAATCAATGTTTCCACCATCTGCCATAAGCCCTACTCTAACCTTACCTAAAACTTGCTCAACCTTAGTTCTATCAACCATAAAAGCCTCCATATTAATTTTTAATAATTTAATATAATTTATGACATTTTGTGAAATTTTATTTTAACATTAGATGCTTGATTGCAGTGATTTATAAACTTTATCAATCACTGTTTCTACAGTATCATCTTCTTCGCATTCTAAAGCTGTAGTGTTGACACTCATACTAATATTTCCCTCAAAAAGGGTTGAATTTGCCACGTTTTTAATTTTTTTACTTACTACAGTAGCACCATCAATATTTGTATTGGGCAACAAGAGAATAAAATTATCATCTTCAACTCGAAATACCATATCAACCATTCTTGTATTTTCGATTAAAAGCTTACCAAATTGTTTAAGGACTTTATCTCCTGTAGTTCTACCGTAATTTTGATTTATTTGTTTGAAGTTATCAATATCTACTAATACCACACTTAGAGGAATTTTATATCTTCTCTTTTTACCTATCTCTCTTTCTAAAATTTCCTTGAGATATATTCGGTTAAATACCTCAGTAACTAAATCTTTTCTTAGGGTTTCCTTCAATTCGTTTTTCAAATTCTCGATAAGAATATCTTTTTTCTGGCTTTCTCTTGTTAATCTTGCTATTTCATTATTCAAATCAGAGATTTTTTCAAATAACTCATGATAAATAAATCCTCTTCTTTCAAGAAAGAATATTAAAAGGTTATTACTCGCTAACACGTATCCATCAAGAGATATATTTACATCAGGTTTTCTACATTTAAGATGAAGTAAAATTTTTTCACTTTTTTCATTTTCTGGTGTTGGTAAATATTTTATATATGGAGGTAAGAATATTTTTAAACTCTTATCTAAAACATCCTCTAAATTAACGTATCTTAAAAAAGTTTTATTTGCATATTTTATAATTAAGTCTCTATCTGTTATAAAAAAAACTATATTACCAAGCTCATTTATATAATTAATTAAAAAATCGAAATTTGCCTGAAGGAGATTTCTTAAATCATCATTTATCTTTTTATACTCAATAGGCTCACCCTTTTCAAATATTTTTCTTAAATATTTTTCAAACATTTTTTATTACCTCCAAAGATTCTTTTGGGTCGTTAATTAAAACTCCAATATCCCTTAAATCTTTTACATATTCTAAATCTTCTGAGAAAATGAAAATTCTACAAGTAGATGACTTAGCCCTAATTATTTCTACGAAATGTTTAAAATCTTGCAAATTGAATGGAGAAACTCCCCAAAAAAAGGCACTACAATTTTCATAGGTGAAATTCTGATTGATTATTTCCTTTGCATTGATTGACAAACTGTTAATTCCATGCCAAGACAAAATATCTGAAAAGATTTGTGATTCCAACTTATTATAAAAATTAGTAATCCTCTCACCGATTATGTTATCTGTAGGAACATAAATAGAAAAACATTTAAAACTCTTATCAAATAATTTTTTAATATAAATTGAAGAAACAATCTTGTTTACAACTGAAAAAGCAAGATATGCCTCTTCTTCATCAATAAAGCCTGTTTCATAAAGACGTCTTATCATATAAATTGAAGGATAAAAAATAGAATAATAAACCTTTTGCCTTCTCTCATCATCAACTAAAAAGGTTTTTATTAAAATTTCTGCTTCTGAATTATCTCCCTCCAAAAGCCTTATCAAATAATTTCTTATAAATTCTTCATATTCCTTAGGATAATCATATTCAGGTGGACAGAGATCGAGATAGCAAACTATATTCTCAAAATTTTGGTTTATAAAGGAATATAGCTTTTTTATCTCTTCTCCGTATCTTATCATATTAGAAGGTAGTGTATTATTCCAGGAAAAATTCTCTATTTTGAAAAAATCTCGCTGAAATCCTCTCTTTATACAAATACTATATAATCGAGATAAGTTTTTAATGAGGAATTTAAAGTTATCCACTTCAATAGATTTCAGTATTATTCTCGATTCATTTTCAAGCAAATCCTCTAAAAATTTTATAGAATTATTTCCAATTAAATAATATAACTTTGGATTTGATAAAATTTCCGATTTTACAATGGAGATTGATTTTGGAATAGCCTCTTTAAATATATTAGTTAAATCCGCTGAAATATCAATAAGTTCACTCAATTTTTTTATATTAGAAAACTGCATGATTAATTATATCAAAAGTCAAAAAAATTTTTTCAAAAAATTTTTATAATCAAGTTTGCCATTAAAAATAATATTCTGCTATATTAATATATTAGGCGGCGTAGCTCAGTTGGTCAGAGCAGACGGCTCATATCCGTCGTGTCAGGGGTTCGACTCCCTTCGCCGCCATTTCTATAAATTATTCTTAAAACAATATTTAACATCCGTTTTGTGTCATGTAAAATTCTAAGTATAATATAACAAAGTTTTTCTATCCTCCCTACAATTATTCCCTTATATCTTCTTACTTCTTCTCTTAGTAAAACTACCTCTAATATAGTCTCCTGAGGTTTTATTGTTTATTTTTAAATCGCAACAGTATTTAGGTTATGTTTTCTTAATTTATATGAGGACACTCTAAAAAGCCTTAGTCTTTCCCAGATGGACAGTCTATAATCTCCCTTATTTCCATTATTTATTTTCATCTTTAGAGCTAATCTTAATATTAATTATTTCTTACTGTGAACTTTTTTATATTTGAGGCAACGATTACTCTTTGTGAAGATTTTTAAATGAAATAATTCGAAAACTCAAAAAAAATTCCTTATTTTTTGTATAATTATAATATTTTTATAAAATTTAGAAAGGAGGTTTCTGTGCATTTTTTTGCTTATAAAAATGGACAACTCTATGCAGAAGATGTTCCTGTAATGGAGATTATTAAAGAATTTGGCACACCCATTTATATTTATAGTTATGCCACACTTATAAGACATATAAGAGCATATGAAGAAGCATTTTGCGAAGTGCCCCATCTAATTTGCTATGCTGTTAAGGCAAATTCAAATTTAGCCATATTAAATCTTTTCGCTCAATTAGGATTAGGTGCAGATATTGTATCGGGTGGTGAACTTTTTAGAGCATTAAAGGCAGGCATAAAGCCCTATAAAATTGTTTTTGCAGGCGTAGGAAAGAGTGAGGAAGAAATAGAATATGCTTTAAAAAATGATATTTTAATGTTTAATGTTGAATCAGAAGCAGAACTAAACAAAATCAATGAAATAGCAAAAAAATTAAGAAAAAAAGCTCATGTAGCATTAAGAGTAAATCCTGATATTGACCCAAAGACACATAAATATATTGCTACAGGGCTTAAAACAAGTAAATTTGGAATCCCGATAGAGAAAGCTCTCGACTACTATAAAATTGCAAAGTCGATGACAAATATTGAAGTGATAGGTATACATAAACATATAGGTTCACAAATTACTGACACTAAAGCTTATGTAGAGGCTTTATCAAAAATAATAGCTCTTTATGATAAGCTTGCTAAATTTGATATGAGAATTGATTATTTAGATATCGGAGGTGGATTAGGTATTACCTATAAAGATGAAGAACCTCCTAATCCTAAGGATTTAGCAAATGCTCTGATACCGTTACTTAAGAAGAAAAAAGGGAAAATTATCATAGAACCAGGAAGATCAATTGTAGGTAATGCTGGGATATTGGTAACAAAAGTTTTATATACAAAGGAAACAGAAAATAAAAATTTTTTAATAACTGATGCAGGGATGAATGATCTTATCAGACCAACGCTCTATGGGTCTTATCATGAAATTCAACCTTTAATACCTAAAGACAGAAATAAAATAAAAGCAGATATTGTGGGTCCCATATGTGAGTCAGGTGATTTTCTTGCTAAAGAAAGAGAAATAGAAAAGGTATCACCCGGTGAGTATCTTGCGGTTATGAGTGCAGGAGCTTATGGTTTTGCAATGTCATCAAATTATAACAGTCGTCCGAGAGCTGCTGAGGTATTAGTAAAAGGAGATAGATACGCTTTAATTAGAAAGCGAGAGACATACAAAGATCTCATAAGAAATGAAATATTGCCTGAGGAAATTCTATCATGAAAACTATTAATTTTGTAAAAATGCACGGACTTGGTAATGATTTTATTCTTGTCGATTGTGTTCGTCAGGAACTTAATGAACCTGAGAAATTTGCATTGTCATATTGCAACCGTCGTTTTGGTATAGGTGCAGATCAGTTATTGCTCATTTATCCTTCGAGCATTGCTGATTTTAAAATGAGAATTTTCAATGCTGATGGTTCTGAAGTTGAAATGTGTGGTAATGGCATAAGATGTTTCGCTAAGTATATATGGGACAGAGGACTTTCAAAAAAGGAAATTCTCAATATAGAAACTCTTGCTGGAATTATGAAGCCTAAAAAAGTAGGGGATTTAGTACAAGTTGACATGGGCAAACCTGAATTCAGTCCCTCAAAAATTCCTGTTGATGCAGAAGGAGAAAACGCCTTTGATTTACTACTTGAAGTATTAGGTTGGCACTTTAGAGTAAGCTGTGTCAGCATGGGCAATCCCCATGCGGTAATATTTCTTGATGAAGACCCAAAAAATTTTGCTGTAACAAAGTATGGGCCTGTAATAGAGAATCATCCAATGTTCCCAAAAAGAACAAATGTAGAATTTGCTTATGTTAAAAATCCCGATGAAATCATAATGCGTGTTTGGGAAAGAGGTGCTGGCGAAACTCTTGCTTGCGGAACTGGAGCTTGTGCTACAGCTGTAGCTGCGATTTTCAAAGGACTAACTAAGAATAAAGTGACCGTTCATCTTTTAGGAGGCGACTTACAAATAGAATTAGCAGATGACGGTCATATATATATGACAGGTCCTGCAGAGGAAGTTTTTGAAGGGAAAGTTAAAATAAGAGACTAAAACTAATAATTTAATTTTTTAGATATTATATCCACTCTTAAGAAATCCTTAAATAAGTGAGCCGTGCAGGATTCGAACCTGCGACCCGCTGATTAAGAGTCAGCTGCTCTACCAGCTGAGCTAACGGCCCAACAAAAATAGATTACAAAAAAAAGCTTTAAAAGGTCAACTTAAGTTATGAATTTTTCAATTAATATAATTTCAAAAAATATAATTTTATTCGTTATATTTTTTAATTAATCTTGAACCAATAATGAAGAAAATAAAACAATAAAAGATTAACACTGTAAGAGAAATCGTTCCATCTAAGTCTAAATTACTCTTTCTAATAACAATATTGGTATGGGTAAGAGGCATTATATAAATTAAAGGTTTAAAAATTAAAGGAATCCTGTCGATTGAAAAAAATGTTCCACTAAAAAAAGCCATTGGCATTATAAAAAAATTAGAATATGTAGCTGTGTCTTCATGAGATTTTGTTATCATTCCAGTTATAACGCCAAGTGAGGCAAACATGAAACAATTTAAAAGTAATGTTATAATAAAAAGCGGAGTTATCGAAAAATCAGAAGGTACTACAAAGCCTACTGCAATTATTAGCAAAGAGGCGAAAAGACCTTTGACTACTCCAGCCAAAACCTCTCCAACCATAATTGAAAAAGGATTTACAGGTGATTGAATATATACTTGAAAAGTTTTAAAGTAAAGTCTGCTAAGATTTAAGGCACTCGCAACCCATGAATAAGAATTGTTCATGGAACTCATTGCAACAAGTCCAGGCAAAAGAAAAGTTAAATAGTCTGTCCCTTCTGCAAGCATTACTGTTTTACCAAGTCCTAATCCAAAGGTAACAAGATAAATAATAGGTGACATCATCGCAGAAAAAATATACCCGAGCCTTAAAAGTTTTCTTTTAAACTGTAAAATCTCTTTAAAAAAAATTGGATACCAACCCGTCATTATTCTCTCTCGATATCTCTGATTCTTTCGCCTGTTAATTTTAAAAAGACATCTTCAAGATTAGACTTCCTTATAGTAACGCCATCATTTTTATTTTTAGCAATATCATGAGCCTTTTCTCTACTATGACATATTTCACTAACCAGTCTACCCTTATTATCTGTAAATTCTACTACATATTCTCCAATATCTCTCTTTAATTCTAAAGGTGTTCCAAAAGCAATCAATTTACCACGAGAAAGTATTCCTACTCTATCACAGAGAGCCTCAGCTTCTTCAATATAATGAGTTGTAAGTAATACAGTTCTGCCTTCGCTCTTTATCCCTCTAATTATCTGCCAGAGTTCTCTTCTTATATTAGGGTCAAGTCCTATAGAGGGTTCATCAAGAAATAAAATCTTTGGTTGAGGTAAAAGTGCTCTTGCGAGAAGTACCCGTCTTTGAAATCCTCCAGAGAGAGTATTTATAACAGAATGTTTCTTAGAAGAAAGTTCCATTTTTATAAGAATCTCTTCTATTTTTTTCTTAAGTTCAGAAACCTTATGAAGCATTCCATAAATCAGAAGATTTTCATAAACTGTTAGTTCTCTTTCAAGATTATTTTCCTGAGGGACAACACCTATAATACTTTTAATTTCTTGTGGAGATAGGATTACATTTTTTCCATTAATAATGCATGTTCCTGCATCCGGTTTAGTAAGAGTAGTAAGAATTTTAATTAATGTAGTCTTACCTGCCCCATTTGGTCCAAGAAGTCCAAAAATTTCACCTTGCCTTATTTCAAGACTTAATGAATCTAAAGCTTTTGTTTTACCGTAAGTCTTTGAAATGTTATCAATTAAAATCATTCTATTTGGATTTATTATATCTAATATTCTTTAAGTTTTAGTATCCTTTATATTTGTTTAAGTTCAATATTTATATTAATTCCCTTGATATCTTTAATTTTTATTTTAGTTAATTGTGATAATAAATTATTTAATCTCTAATAGAGCAAAATGAAGTTTTTGGTTTTTATGTTAAAATTAACAAAGTGTTTTATAAGATAATAGCAACAGTATTTTTTATTGGTTATTTCCCGTTTGCTCCTGGTACCGTAGCATCTTTATTCGCTATGATCATTCTGTTTATTTTTAAATTTTCAGATATAAGCATTTTTATTATGCTGATAATAACCTTTATTTTAGGCATAATAAGTTCTGATAAAATGGAAAAACAAACAAATAAAAAAGACCCTTCTTACGTTGTTATTGATGAGTTTGCAGGATACCTAACGAGTGTGTTTTTGATTCCACTTAATATTCAAAATTTATTGTTAGCCTTCCTATTTTTTCGTTTCTTTGATATACTAAAACCACCTCCTATTAAACAAATTGAAAAAAAGGTAAAAGGAGGGTTAGGAATAATGATAGATGATATAATAGCTGGAGCAATGAGTAATCTTTTATTGAGAATTTTTTTGATTTTATCATAACCTATGAGATGCTTTATAGCAATAGAATTACCAGAAGATATTAAAAATTTTATAGATCAACTCGTTAATTTAAAATCCTCCGTTGAAGGTGTCAATTTAGTAAAAAAGGAAAATTTACACTTAACATTGAAATTTCTCGGCGAAATAGAAATAGATTTGATACCTTCAATAGTTAACTCTTTGAGAGATCTGGCAAAGGAATTTTCACCATTTACTCTTAAGATTTCCCATCCAGGAGTTTTCCCAGATAAAGTAAAACCAAGAGTTATATGGATTGGATTAGAATACTCAGAGATTCTTAAAGATCTTGCAGTTAAAGTAGATGAAGAAATTTATAAATTTGGTATAGAAAAGGAACAAAGGAGATTTAAGTCTCACATAACTATTGCAAGGGTTAAAAATTTTCAGAATGGAAGATATATATTTGAAAAAATATGGAAAACTTTTAAAGAAAATAACCTGATAGATAACCCCGCTCAAAAACCCCACTTCCATGTGACAGAATTTGTTTTAATGAAGAGTACTCTTACTCCAAAAGGTTCGATATATGAGGTTTTAGAGAGGTTTCCTTTGAGTGATAACATAAATGGTATAATAAAACAAAATGCTTAGCATTTTTTGTTTTAGCTAAGATAAATGAGGTGATTTATGAACAAAGATAAGTTAAAAGCATTAGAGATGGCTATATCACAGATTGAGAAAAACTTTGGTAAAGGCTCTATAATGCGTCTCGGCACAGGAGCGCAGGCAGAGGGAATTGGAGTGATTCCAACAGGTTCTATTACTCTTGATATAGCTACAGGCATAGGGGGTTATCCAAGAGGAAGAGTTATAGAGATTTTTGGCCCTGAGTCATCAGGAAAAACAACCCTTGCCCTTCATGCAATTGCAGAAGCTCAAAAGATGGGTGGAGTTGCTGCTTTCATAGATGCAGAACATGCATTAGACGTAAATTATGCCTCAAAATTAGGGGTAAATATAGAAGACCTTCTCATAAGCCAACCAGATACTGGAGAACAAGCATTAGAAGTTACGGAAACGCTTGTCCGTAGCGGTGCAGTTGACATTATTGTTATAGATTCTGTTGCTGCTCTCGTTCCAAAGGCTGAGATAGAGGGAGAAATGGGCGATTCTTTACCAGGTTTGCAAGCAAGACTTATGAGTCAGGCATTACGAAAACTTACAGCAGCAATATCAAAATCTCAGACTGTGGTTATATTTATAAATCAATTGAGACATAAAATTGGAGTAATGTTTGGAAATCCAGAAACAACACCTGGAGGAACAGCTTTAAAGTTTTATGCATCAATGAGGCTTGATATAAGGAAAACAGATACCTTAAAGGAAGGTCAAGATACTACAGGTGGCAGAGTCAGAGTAAAAATAGTAAAAAATAAAGTAGCTCCACCTTTTAAGCAGGCTGAGTTTGATATATATTTCAATGAGGGAATATCAAAAACAGGTGAAATCCTTGACCTTGCCGTTGAAAAGGGAATTATTGAAAAATCAGGTGCTTGGTATAGTTATAATGGTAACAGATTTGCTCAAGGTAGGGAAAATGCAAAGGAACAATTAAAAACTCATCCTGAGATATTTAATGAAATTCGTTCAAAAGTATACGAAGCTTATGGGTTAAAAATTCCAAAGGTAGCTGAAGGTGAAAAAACAACAGAATGAGATATTAAAGTTAGCATTGAAACTTTTAAGCATTAGAGATAGAACAGAAGCCGAATTAAAAGAAAAACTTCAAAGAAAAGGATTTGAGGAAAAGGATATTGTTGAGACAATTGAGTATCTGAAGCAAAAGGGTTTTATAGATGATTCTAAGTTTATTCAAAGGGCAGATAAGATTGCAGAGGATAGGTTTTTAGGAGAACTGGGGGTGCGTAATTATTTTCTGAGAAAAGGTATAGAAAAAGAGAAATTAGAACGTCTGCCTGAAATAGATGAAATTTCAATAGCAAAAAAACTTCTAAAAAGAAAAAAACATCTTTTAAGTAACATATCCTCTGATAAAAAGAAAGCGAAGATTGCTGGTTTTCTTTTACGTAGAGGGTTTTCATGGGATACTGTAAAAAAATGTTTAAATGATTAATATGGGGATATTGAATCCCTGCAAAAATGATATTTAGAGGAGGAGCAGAGATGAGAATTTTTATTATTCTTTTGATTGCAGCTTTTATAGCTGGCTGCGCGTCTCAAGGAGTAAGGTATACATATGAGGAAATTAAAAATTATCCACCTGAAATTCAAGAAAGAATTGCCAAAGGAGAAATAACTCTCGGGATGACCAAAGATCAAGTACGGTATGCTTGGGGGAATCCTTCATCAACAAGAGTTCTTACTCCCGAAAAAGGAAAACAAAGGGAAGAATGGGTATATTCGTCTTCCTTAGGACTTTTAAAATCAAGGCTTATATTTATTGATGGTAAGCTCACATATATAATTAGCAATGAACAAAGAATAGTTGGTGAGGAATAGTTTTATGGAAAGTAGCGAAATACGGAAGCTCTTTCTTGACTACTTTATCTCAAAAGGACATGAATTAGTAAAAAGTTCTCCTTTGATTCCAAAGGAAGACCCTACTTTGTTATTTACAAATGCAGGTATGGTTCAGTTTAAAAGGGTTTTTTTAGGTGAGGAACAAAGACCTTACAGCAGAGCAACTACCTGTCAAAAATGTATGCGTGCTGGGGGAAAACATAGTGACATTGAAAATGTAGGATTCACTGCAAGACATCACACTTTTTTCGAAATGCTCGGCAATTTTTCCTTCGGTGACTATTTTAAAAGGGAAGCAATATTCTTTGCCTGGGAACTTTTAACAACTCATTTTAAACTTCCCAAGGAAAAAATGTGGGTCTCAATTTATAAAGATGACAATGAAGCAGCTGAGATATGGGAAAGAGAAATAAGCATTCCGAAAGAGAGAATTGTTAGACTTGGCGAAAAAGACAATTTCTGGCAGATGGGGGATACAGGTCCTTGTGGTCCTTGTTCAGAGATAATAATTGATCAGGGTGAAGAATTTGGATGCAAAAAACCTGACTGTTCAGTAGGATGTGATTGTGATAGATTTCTTGAACTTTGGAATCTTGTATTCATGCAGTTTAACAGAGATGAGGAAGGGAAATTAACGCTGCTTCCAAAACCAAGCATTGATACAGGGATGGGGCTTGAAAGAATTACTGCAGTAATGCAAGGTAAAAAAACAAATTTCGACACAGACCTTTTTGAACCCATTATTGCTGAAATATGTTCAACGCTTAATGTTAAATATAACAAAGATAGGAAAACAGATATTTCCATTAAAGTAATAGCTGACCACATCAGAGCCGCTACTTTTTTAATAGCTGAAGGACTAATTCCCTCTAATGAAGGAAGAGGATATGTATTAAGAAGAATTATAAGAAGAGCTGGTAGACATATAAAACTTCTTGGTTTTGACAGGATAGCTCTTTATAGATTTGTAGAACCTGTAATATATAAATTAGGAGGCGTGTATCCTGAAATTGTAACTGAAAGAGAAAGAACCAAAAAAATAATAAAAATAGAAGAAGAGAAATTTCTAAAAAGTTTAGAGAAGGCACAAGAAATCTTTGAGAATATTATTGAAAACCTTACAAAAACTGATTCAAAATTAATACCCGGAGAAGAAATTTTCAGGCTTTATGATACATTTGGCTTACCTTTTGACATGATTAGAGAGATGGCTCAGGACTCTGAATTGGAAATTGATGAAATCGGATTTCAAAAAGCACTTAACAAACAACGTGAACGTGCAAGAACAGCTCAAAAAGCTGAAGAAGTTGGAATAAGTGAAGTTTATAAAATACTAAAGCAAAAAGCAGAAAGTTTAATTTTTAAAGGGTACAACGATTACGAGTTGGAGACACAAATATTTGCTATCGTCAAAAATGGAGAAATACTAAATAAACTTGAAACAGGTGAAGAGGGAGAAATTTTTCTGTTTGAAACTCCTTTTTATGCTGAATCAGGTGGGCAAGTGGGGGATGTTGGTATTATATTATCAAACTCTGCCAAAATAGAGGTGGTTGATACAAAAAAAATTGGAGGATTACACTGTCACAAAGTAAGAGTTTTAGAAGGCACGATTAAGGAAGGTGACAGGGTTTTTGCTAAAGTTAATATTGAAAGACGAAAGTCAATAATGAGAAATCACACCGCAACCCATTTACTACATGCTGCTTTAAGAGCCGTACTGGGAGAACATGTTAAACAGGCAGGTTCTTTAGTCTCTCCTGACAGACTAAGATTTGACTTTACCCATTTTGAATCATTAAATGATGAAGAATTAAAAGAGATTGAAAACATTGTAAATGAGAAAATATTAGAAAATCTACCTGTTAAAGTAGAAAATAAATCTCTTGATGAGGCTTTGAACGAGGGAGTAACAGCACTTTTTGAAGATAAATATGAAGATATAGTAAGAGTTGTTAAAATTCTTGGTTTCAGCAAAGAGCTCTGTGGCGGTACTCATTGTAATAGTACAGGTGAAATAGGGAGCTTTTTTATAATTTCAGAAGGTTCTGTAGCTTCAGGAATTAGAAGAATAGAAGCAGTTACTGGAATGGAAGCTTATAAATATGTAGAAAACCTGAGAGAACAACTTAAAACTATTTCATCAATTCTCAAATCAGCACAACCTATTAAGGCTGTAGAAAAGCTTGTTGCAGAATTAAAAGAAAAACAAAATGAAATTGAATACCTAAAGGAAAAATTTATAACTCAAAATATAGATGACATTATAAAACAAGCAAAGGATATAAAAGGTATAAAAGCTCTGGCAGTAAAACTTGAAGGAGTTGACACAAAAAGCTTAAGAATTCTTTCAGACAAAATTAGAGAGAAACTCCATCCAGCAGTAATTCTGCTTGCATCAAAAGTAGATGGACAGGGAATACTTATTCTTTCTGTAAGCAAAGATATCTCTAATAAATATGATGCGGGTAAACTTCTTAAAATTATAACCCAAGCTGTTGGAGGTAAAGGTGGGGGAAAAGCAGAGAGTGCGCAAGGTGGCTGTCCTGATGGAGAATCCATAGAAAAAGCTTTAGAAGTCTTTTATGAAATACTCTCTGTTAATTGAGGTTATTATTCATTTTTAGAGTTTGAGAAACTTAAACTCATAAAATTTATAAATCAGCATAAAAGCTAAGAAATTAAAAGATTGGGAGATAAAATGGCACTTACAGGTATAGAAATTTTTAAACTTCTACCAAAAACAAACTGTAAAAAATGCGGATTCCCTACATGTCTTGCTTTTGCAATGAAAGTTGCGCAGGGACAGGCTCAAATTGAGCAGTGTCCTGATGTATCAGAGGAGGTTAAGGCAAAACTTAAGGAGGCATCTACTCCGCCAATAAAAGGCTTTTATTTTGGTTCTGAAGCTGAAAAGATAAAAATCGGTGAGGAAACCGTTTTATTCAGACATGAAAAAAAGTTTTTTAATCCTACCGTGTTAGCTCTTGAAATTATGGATAATGATGAAAACATAGATAATCATGTAGATGAGATTTTAAACTCTCAGATCGAAAGAGTAGGACAAATACTTAAAATCGACGCAATATTTTTAAAAAATGCATCAGGAAGTGCAGAGGTTTTCAAGGATGCTTTAAAAAAGATTAGAACAAAGGCATCAACTATCCCCCTAATCTTTGAAATAACTAACCCTGAAGTTGCCTTAGTTGTACTTGAGGAATCAAGGGATGAAAGACCAATTCTTTATGGTGCAACAGCTGAGAATCATTCAGAGATGGCAGAAATTGCTAAAAAATACAACATTCCTCTTGGAGTTTCTGCAAAAGGAATCGAAAAAGTTATATCTATCACAGAGGCTCTTAAGGCAAAGGGTGTTGAGGATTTGATAATTAATAGTCAACCAGAAAAAGCAGGAGAACTGCTGAGAGATAACACAATTATAAGAAGAGCAGCTCTTAAAAAAAGTATAAGAGCCTTGGGATATCCAATCATAACTTTCGCTAACCTTAATAGTAATTTAGAAAATCCTTTTTATGAAACAATTATCGCCTCCTTAGCAATTGTGAAATACTCCTCCATTGTTGTTATTAGCAGTATCCCAAAGTGGAAAAACATTGTACTTTTCACTTTAAAACAAAATATCTACTCAGATCCGCAGGTTCCAATGCAGGTTAAACAGGATATATACAAGGTTGGTGAACCTGATGGTAATAGTCCTATAATTGTTACAACAAACTTTGCGCTAACTTACTTTCTTGTTAAAGGAGAGATTGAAAATAGTAAAGTCCCTACCTGGCTTGCAATAATGGACTGTGATGGATTGAGTGTTCTTACAGCATGGGCAGCAGGAAAGTTTTCAGCAAGCAAAATTGCCCAATTTATCAAAGAGAGCGGGATTGAGGAAAAACTTAATCACCGTGAATTAATAATTCCTGGTTATGTGGCAATGCTCAAAGGTGCAATAGAGGATAAACTCCCTGGCTGGAAGGTTGTTATAGGAACAAAAGAGGCAAGCGCAATCCCTGCCTTCCTCAAAAATTATGTGAAGGATAGAAAATGCTTGACCAACTGACGCATATTACAAAAAAAACAGTAGATGAGTTATTGATAGAGACAGAGGCAATTTTAGAGAAAACCATTCTTGAAAAAGGACAGTCCTCTCAAATAGAGTTACCAGATACAGCTTATGGATTGCCACTCATTTATGCTCTTGAAGGAATAAAAATAACAGAGCTTTCAGAACTTAAAAAATTTTTTGATAATACAAAGGCAAAACTCTCTCAATCCCCTGATCCTATCAGTCTTTCCCTAAACTATCTTTATATTGCAGAGATTTATCTTACTTTGCTCTTTTTTCATTCTGAGCCAAAGGAAGAATCCGCCTTTTATGGTTTTCTTGGAGATACAATTCAGAGAACCCTTGGAGTTCAGCTTGTTGATGGAAGAATCCCTGCTGTAGCAGTCTTGATTGGAAGTCTTGAAAGAGGAAAACTTTTATCCATTATTAAAGAGCTTCAAGAAAAAAGGATTCTTACTTTCCTTGTTGGTCAAGTTGCAGAAGAGTTTTTAAAAACAGGACAAAGACACGGTTTTGAGGCTTACATCGTTTCTGTAGGCGTAAAAACTGAAGAGGCGGTTTTTGTTCTTGACTGGGCAGTAAGAGCATCACTCATCTTCGGTGGACAAACTGTGGGTGATAAAGATGCAATAATTGATTATGTAAGAAAAAGAATAAATGCTTTTGCTATTGCCTTTGGTAGCATTAATGAAAAAGCAGTAGCAGTAGCTTTAGGTGCAGCAGTTTTTGCAATTCCTCTTATAACTGACCAAAACCTTCCAGAGCTATCAATCCCTGAAATTGCTGAATATCCACTCATCCTATCAGAACCTGATTATGCAAAGATTGTGAAAAAGGCAATTGAAACAAGAGGATTAAAGATAGTAGTTGAAAAACCTCCAATACCTGTAGCCTACGGACCAGCTTTTGAAGGAGAAAGGATCAGAAAAGAAGATACTTTCATAGAGTTTGGTGGACAAAAAACACCAGCTTTTGAATGGGTTAGCATGAAAGATTTAAGCGAGGTTGAGGACGAAAAGATTGAAATAATCGGAGAAAACTCAGAAACTCTTTATGAACAAGGCGGTAGAATGCCTCTTGGAATAGTTGTAAATGTGGCTGGTAAGAAGATGCAAAAAGACTTTGAGCCTGTAATTGAGAGACAGATTCATACCTTTATAAATGAGGCAGAAGGACTTTGGCATATAGGACAAAGAGACATAAACTGGATAAGAATAAGTAAAGGAGCAAAAGAAGCAGGAATTACACTTAAACATCTTGGTTTAATTATAATGACGATGACTAAGGCGAGATTCCTTAGTATCGTTGATAAAGTTGAGGTTTTGCTTTATACAGATGAACAAGATGTTTTAACCCTTCGTGAAAAAGCAAGAGAAGAATACAAACAAAGGGATTTAAGACTTGCCAGTCTTACAGATGAGGATGTAGGGGAATTTTATTCCTGTTTATTATGTCAAAGTTTTGCACCAAAGCATGTATGCGTAATAACACCAGAGCGTCCGGGTCTTTGCGGAGCTTTCAGCTGGCTCGATGCCAAGGCAGCTTATGAGATTGAACCAACAGGTGGAAATCAGCCTGTGGACAAGGGTCAGTTAATCGATGATGTATATGGAAGATATAGTGGTGTTGATGAATATGTAAAGAAACATTCAGGTGGAGAGACTCAGACAATCAATCTTTACTCAATCATGGAAAATCCGATGACCTCTTGTGGTTGTTTTGAATGTATTGTAGCAGTAGTGCCTGAGGCAAATGGTGTAATGATTGTAAATCGTGGATACTCTGGAATGACCCCTATTGGTATGAAGTTTTCCACTCTTGCAGGAATGATTGGTGGTGGAGTACAAACTCCGGGATTTATGGGGGTAGGAGTAAACTATATTACATCAAGGAAATTTCTAAAAGGAGATGGAGGGCTCCGTAGAATTGTTTGGATGCCAAAAGAGTTAAAAGAAAGAGTTAAGGATTCCTTACAGAGAAGATCAGAGGAAGAAGGGATTCCAGATCTTATTGAAAAAATTGCAGATGAGACAATTTGCGAAGATGTCGAATGTTTACTTGAATTTCTAAGCCGTGTTGACCATCCTACTCTTCAGATGGAACCAATAATAAAATAAAAGTCTAATCTGAAAGCTGTGGCTTAAACTGAAAAACACCCTACCCCTAACAAATAGCTTGACTACTGATAGTCAACACTGAATCTTATATCTCAATATAAAATTTATACTAAACAGAAAAGAACGAAAAGAAATATATGTTTAAATTAATTAGTATTTTTACCAACTAAATTATGTTCTGTATGCAGAATTTATTCGAATATATTCCTCTGATAGGTCTGTAGTGAAGATTTTTGCTTGGGATTTTCCAAGATTAAGTTTTATTAAAATTTCTATTTCTTTTTGTTTTAGAGATTCTTTAAGTGACTCTTCAAGCATCGTAGGTAGTCCTTTTTCAAAAAGACAGATGCCATTTATGTAAATTTCTATTTTCTCTTCTTTTATTGGAACACCAGAATATCCAACAGCAGCAATAATTCTTCCCCAGTTTGGGTCTTCTCCATAAAATGCTGTTTTCACAAGAGGAGAATTAGCAACTGTTCTCGCAATTCTTTTTGCATCAGAGCCTGTTTTAGCACCTGTAACATTTATTGTTATAAATTTTGTAGCACCTTCGCCATCTTGGACAATCATTTTAGCAAGTTCAAGGCAAGTTTCATGGAGCATATCTCTAAAAGGCTTCCACAGATTACTTTTCCTTTCTATTTTGGGATTACCTGCTTCTGCATTGGCAAGCAATAAAACTGTATCATTAGTTGACATATCCCCGTCTACAGTTATTGCGTTAAAGCTGTCAGCAATAGCTATTCTTAATGCATCTTTTAGAAGCTGTCCTTCTATTCGAGCATCTGTGAGTATTACGCTGAGCATTGTTGCCATATTTGGTGAAATCATGCCAGCACCCTTACATAAGCCAAGCATAGTAATTACTCTATCTCCTGCTTCTATCTGTTTAGAGGTAATTTTAGGGAAAGTGTCAGTTGTCATAATAGCCTGAGCTACCTGAAGTGGTTCTGCCTTGCCTAAATCTTTTACAAGGTCTTCAATTGAGGGAATAATTCTTTCCATTGGCATAGGCATTCCGATAACGCCAGTTGAAATAGGGAATACTAATTCCTTTTTTATACCAAGCCTTTCAGCAAGTTTATATGTGATCTCGTCAGCGTCTTCAATGCCTTTTTTGCCTGTGCAAGCATTAGCATTTCCGCTGTTAGCAATTACTGCGTGAGCAATCCCTCCTTTAATTCTTCTCATGCAAAGCTTAACAGGTGCTGCTTTTATCTGGTTTGTTGTAAATACTCCTGCGATTTGAGCTGGTTTTTTTGAGTATATTAGGGCAAGGTCATACCTGTCACGATATTTTATACCTGCCTTTGTAACAGAGTATTCAAATCCCTTTGGAGATGGGAAATCCATCCCTATTCACCAAGCTTAAATGTATCGTGAAGTACTCTTACAGCAAGTTCTGTATATTTTGCATCAATGAGGCATGATATTTTTATCTCTGAAGTGCTTATAGCCATAATATTTATTTTATGATTTGCAAGGGCTTCAAACATTTGTGCAGCAACTCCTGAGTGAGTTCTCATACCAACACCAACTATAGACACTTTAGCAATTCCTTCATTTAATAAAACCTTTTTAGCCCCGAGTTCTTTACATATTTTTTCAGCTATATCAAGAGCTTTTTTAGCATCAGTTTTTGGAACTGTAAATGAAATATCAGTTGCTTTACCATCACTGCTTATGTTTTGAACAATCATGTCTACTACAATGTTTGCATCAGCTATAGTTCTAAAAAGCTTACCTGCTATTCCAGGTTTATCTGGAACTTTTACTATAGTTATTTTTGCCTGATTTTTATCATGGGCAATACCTGATACTACAACTTTTTCCATGTCTTTATCCTCCTTTGTAACTAATGTTCCTGGATTATAATTAAAGCTTGAACGAACTACTACAGGCACGTTATATTTCATAGCAAATTCAACAGAGCGAGTCTGTAGTACTTTTGCACCAAGGGATGCAAGTTCAAGCATTTCCTCATAAGCTACCTTTTCAAGTTTCTTTGCCTCAGGGACAATATTTGGGTCTGCGGTATAAACACCATCAACATCGGTGTATATCTCACATAAATCAGCATTCAAAGCAGCGGCTATTGCAACTGCCGTTAAATCAGAGCCTCCTCTGCCAAGAGTAGTGACATCCTCATCTTCAGTAATACCCTGAAATCCTGCGACTACAACGATGTAGCCTTGTTCTAATGCTTTTACCGCTCTTGTAGCTATTATTTTTTCAATTTTTGCCTTAGTATGCACTGCATCAGTAATAATTCCCATTTGTCTTCCTGTGAGGGCGATTGCTTTATGCCCCATACCATACAGTGCCATTGCAGTTAATGCTGAAGTGACTCTCTCTCCTGAGGATAATAGCAAGTCCATTTCTCTTTCAGGTGGGTCAGGACAGACTTGATGGGCAAGCCCGATAAGTTTATCTGTTTCTCCTGCCATCGCTGAAACAACAACTACAACTTTATTGCCTTCTTTTGCTGTTTTTGAAACTCTCTCTGCTACTGCCTTTATTCTTTCAATGTTTGCAACAGAAGTACCTCCATATTTCTGAACAATTAACATTTCTTGCCTCCAGATGGATAAATTAATTGATAATTATTATGTAAAATTTGTTATAAATTTTACAATATATTATTGCTTAGTTTACAAAATGAGTAAGCATGAAATTTACTACTTCTTCAGCGAATTTATCAATCACCTGTTCTGTTGTCTTAGCAAAAACAGTGCCTCCAGAAGAAATACTTTCTATATGGAAGCTTCCTAAAGGTTTACCAGTAGAAGCCTCAATAAGACTTATTTTGCCAGCAACTTTTGCTCTTCCTGCCATAGCTCCATACCAAAATCTTTCAGATTTAGAAACTTTAGTAAATTCCTTGATCTCAACTTTTATTAATAAATCAGCATGTTGATTTTTCTCCATTACATTAGTAAAAATTTGGGCATTTATTAGTTTATCTGTGAGTAGTAATTCTAATTTCTCTATATCTTTGCCGTTCTCGGGAATAAGAGTTGTTACCAATAAAGCAGCGGTTTTATTACCTTGAATTTTAAACTCTCCCTCTGGTTTCACTAATGTCTGCCCAGCACAACCTGTTAGGAGAAAAAAAGTTAATATTATAAAACTAAGACTCCTTTTCAATTATAAACCTCCATTTGTATATTTGATCCTTTATAGTCTGTGCGTTTGGTATATTGGGATTTAACTGAAGATAAATCTCCATATTTTCAACTGCCTTTGCGTAGTCTGAGATTTTTTCATATATAACTGCCTGATTAAAATAAATCTGTGGATTGAAGGGTTGTAGTTGTCGAGCCTTATCAAGTTCAAGTAGTGCCTCTTCAAATTTGTTGTTATTGAATAAAATCTCTGCATGAAGAAAGTATTTTCTTACTTCATCTTTTAGTTCTATCAGTGAAGGATTCTGAGATATAATTCTTGCCACCCTGTTTCTTATCCTTTGTGCCTTATCCGGCTCTGATATTTCAACTAATCTGGCATATTCTTTCAGAGCCTGTCCATAATGTCTTTCCCTTTCATATTCAATTGCCTTGTTTTCAATTTTTTCCAGATAAGGAAGCAAAGATGTGAAAATCTCTCCTTTAGTTTTTGGCATGATTAATTGGATAGTTTCTCTTTTAATCTTTCTGTAAACACCTAAGCTATCCTCATATCTACCCAGTTTTGCCAGTGCTATAACTTGAAGGATTTTAGCATAATCCTCATCCACCAATGAGGCTATCTCACTTAAGGTTTTTTCATATTGACCTTCTTTTAGAAATAATGCTCCTTTAGCAAGTCTTAGGAATTTATTATCATGAGACAGCTTTTCAGCTTGAGCAATATACTGTTTTGCTTTTAAGATGTTTTCAGTCTCAATGTTACACAGAGCAATCACGCTCATGTAAGAGGCTACTACTGGGTCTTTATAAAATCTTTCACGGACAAGGGTCTTTTTAAAAGTCTCATCTGTATCAGATTTTTTTATCGTTAGTCTCACTTCTGTGCCTTCCTGTCCTCTTAATGCCTGGATTGCATCGCTCAATTTCATGGTAAGGGTTGATTTTCCGTCAATTTCAACTATTTCATAGTTACTCTGAAGTCCTGCCCTCACTGCAGGGCTATTTGGCTCAACAGATTTAATCTTTACGTATTCATTATCATTTTTAATGATGCTTAACCCAACTCCTGAAAAAGTAAGCTTCTGTATGGCAGTTTCAGATACTTTTATTGCTTCGTCATATCTGCCAAGCCAAGAGTAAAGTATAGCAAGTCTGAGTGCTGCATATTTGTCATCGGGTTTTTGAATAAGATATTTTTTAATTGCCTCAATAGCTTTGTCATATCTTCCCCTTTCAGAATAGAATTCATCAAGTTTCATAAAGAATCTGGCATTACTGGGAGAAAGGGATGTTGCCTGTTCAAGCTGTTTCAGCGCATCCTTATATTTTCTCTGGGCTAAATAGCATTTATACAGAAGCAAATAGCCATCAGGGTCTTTAGGTGAAAGTTGAACATACATCTGTGATGCCGCAATTGCCTCTGCTATGTCATTCTGCCTAAGGGACAGATTTGCAACAACTTTATAAGCAGAAGCATTTGAGGGATCTTTGTTTATTAGCTGTTTTGCCTCTGATATTTGCGCCCTGGGATTTTTAACTGCTTCATACAGGGCATCTGTAGCAGCCTTTACAGAGTTGAATATTGCCTGATAGGCAGTGTTACCGTAGTCCTTTTCATTGATAGAGGCAAATAGTCCAGTTTTAGTAGTTTTTCCAGAGCCGGCAACATATACTGGCAGTGCTGTAGGTAGTAACTCATTATCATAAATGCCAAGATATGTTCTTGCATTTACTTCCAGTATGGCAGGTGCACAGCATTTCTCCGAGAAATTTATGTTGTCTATACTTACATGAATTACCAATCCATCCTTTGAAAATGAGGATGGAGGATTTCTCTCATATATTACCTTTGAAAACATAGAATCAAAATAAATGGGTAGTACCTGTCTTAAAATATCTCCCACTGGAAACTCTACAGTATGAATAACTCCAGCATCAAAGTTATGATGAGTTGCACTGAATTTTTGAGAGTCATCAAAGACAATAGCTGCATCATTGGGAAGTTTCTTAACTAAAGGGGGCTCCTTGGGAGGTTCAATGTTAAAAGGGTCTAATTTTGTAGTAATTCTTATTGGCTCACAGCCTATGAGTATAAAAATCAACGGAATAAAAAATAAAAATCTCCAATTTCTTCTCATCATTCTGCTCTTCCTCCAAGCCATTTATAAATTATTTTCTGTCCCATATTCATTTCATTTTCTGCTTTTTGCCATAATTCTTCTTTACTACAATTAAGACCAAAATACTCACAGGCTTTTTCTGTTTCAGTGAGAAATTTGTCAAGGGCTGTAAAGGCTACTCTTGTATAAACTTTTCTTCCTATATCTGATACTCCTGACATAACAGAGGGCATAGGGATTAGGGAAATTCCATAGTCAATGGCTTCAGCACCTGCCTGAGCAATGCCTTCGGTTTTTGCAGTTACTGCAATTTTAACAATTGGTAGTCCTTTATCATAGTATTTTGAAGCCCATTCTTTACCGTATTTTTTGTCAAGCATTTCAACAATTTTTCCACCCCTGTCTTCTATTTTTTCGTCAATTTCTTCAATTACCTTATCCTGTAGGACATTTCCAAAAATTTTATTGAGATCAGAGACTGTTAACAGACTGTCATTGGAGATATTTGGTGTCTCTTCATTTTTTGTAGAACTTGATGTGGGAGACTGCCACTGAAAAGCGGTTATTTGACTGCCAAGTGTTTGGAATGTAAAGGGTGAGTTACCTTGAGATGTCTGTGTCTGTGTTTGCAGTCTTGCCTGAGAAAGCAGAGAGTTATACTGAGTGAGAAGCTGTCTTTTTCTTTCCTCTTCTTTTTTCTTTTCTTCTTCAAGCTTTCTTTGTTTTTCCTCATATTCCTTTTGCCTTTGGGCATCATAAGTGTCGTCAAAGAGTCCACTGAACAGTGTGCTGAAAAATCCGCTTAAAAAAGCACCCATTAAGCCAACTGCCATTTGTTGTGAAGCAGAAGGAGAGGGAATATAGGGAGCATAAGAGGAACTACTTCCTGAAGAGCTACTGCTAATGGGAGTACAGCCTCCGCAGCCTACACATCTATATCTGACTCCCCCATAGGTGACTTCTCTTGTCTGTCCAGCAGGTATATAAGTTCCATCTGGCATCTGACTTCCTTCGCAGGTTCTACCTGAGGGCATTGGAATACTTCCTGCTGAAATTAAATAGGGCTGAAATGTCAAAGTTAGAATTATCAATGAAATTAAAATTATCTGCCACATGGCAGTCCTCCTCAAAGAGTTTGTTGAATATCGATAATTTTTACAACCTTAAAGTTATAATTCTTTAAATCATCTATGTTTTCAATTTTGAGAATTCCGTTGACAGAACTGAAAAAAACATAAATACTCGTGTCCTTGAGGAAAATCTGCGGATTCTCTGTTTGCAAAAACTCAAGGGCAGAATTGTCTTTGACAAATCCTACTCCGTTTGAAGTTTTATAAATTAATCCAGCTTTTTCATTATAAAAAAGTTCCCTTATTTCCTCTCGAGGATGTTCATAAATTAATGATAATTTACCTTTTTTATATTCTTTTATTAATTTCCCCTGAGCTAAATAAAAATGTTCTCCCTTTCCACTAATTGCGCTAATAGGTTCATTAAAAGAAGCTATTTTATTAAATTGCTTTGTAAAATTATTAAAAAAATATACTTCGTATTTCGATGTTTTTGGATGGCATCCTAATATATAAAAAGTGTTATCTCCTTTAAATAGTTTAGAATCTGTCATAGGTAATTTTATCAGTGGTTTTATCGATCCATAAGGTATAATATCGCTACTTTTTTCTACCTCAAGATATCCAATATTTTTATTATCTGAAAATAATAATACCCCGTTATCAAGAGATATTACATCTCTTATAGATTGTTTTAATTTGACGATATACCCGCTAATAGGATTAAAAAGTATTTTGTTGTCATATAAAATAATTGGTTCATTTTTGAAATCAATAAAAAAACGGATGTTATTAGTTGATATTTGAGATTTATTTGTTGTTTCTGGAGCTAAAATCCATCTAATTTTAGTTATACAATTTTCAGGAAGAATTAGTATTGTCTTGGGTATTATAATAAATTTGTCAGCATATAAATTTAATGAAGTTAAAACAACAACAAAGATTAATCCAATCATCAATATTCTTTTGTTCATCTTTAAATTTTAAAAAATATTAATTAAATAGTCAATCTTTCGCATTTCCTCAAAAATAATCTCGCTGAAAAGGTATTATTTCCACAAAATTGATAAAAGGAGCAACCATCCATTGTCTCCTATTATTTTGATAAATAAAAAAGTATACAAGAAATATATGCGGAGTGTTACCAACATGTCAAAAATGCAGGACAGATTAGTCATTATCAATCACGGTTTCAATTCTTATAGAGTTTCCTGAGATACTTAACAAACACAAACATTAAATAGACTTTATAAATGAATAATTTGTTAGGGAAAGGTAGGAAATATCAAGCCCTGGATATTTCACCAGGGCTTGATTATGATTTGCTCTTCTTAGAATGCTACTTTTAGCACTCCTCTTCCTGTATATGCTTTGTAGTCTCCATTAAAATCTACTCTACCACCTAATTCAAGACTCACTCGTTTGGAAATGTTATAGTTTAATCCTGCATTAAGTACCAATGTGGTATCAGCTATGCTTTTTTCAAGTTTGTATTTTGGCTGCCCAGGAATATAGTTTAATGTTGATATGTCATTGTCTCCTAATGCCTGTTCTAATCTTATCCCTCCAAATATCTGTGTATCACCTATATCACCCTTTACATTAAACCCTGCTATAGCCTTAAATACATCAAGGGAGTCTGGTTCATATACTCTCGCAAGAGCTGGATTATCGGGTACGCTTGTTGTAAAGTTCTTTGTCTTATAGTAACCATAGGACAATCCTATTTCAGGAGCAAATTTAACTTTGTCTCCAAATATGTATCCTGCTAACAATTCAGTATAAAATCCTCTGCTTTTGTAATCTGCTGTCTCAAGAAGCTCATAGTTAAGTCCTGTTCTACCCTTATAGTCATGGTCTGCAGTGTATGCATAAGATACAAGCTTTGCATACCAGGGTTTTGGAGCATACAGAAATCCTAATCCTCCTAAGAGGATATCCTGGTCTTCATCCGTTGCCTCTCTTACTTTAAAATCAAGATTATTCCTTACATATCCAGCAAATAACCCTCCATAAAGATTATCACTAAGCTGTCCACCAACACCCAAAGCAAAACCATATGTGTCCGCATCAAAGCCTAAGTCTTTTGCTTTTGTCTTTGTGTAAACAGGCATAAACCATATGCCCTTTGTGTATTTAGTCTCAGTTCTCATAGGAACATCTGAAACCGCAGAGGATGCAAACATCAAAGGCATAAACTTAGATTCTCCAATAAGTAGTGGGTTTAAGTTTCTATCAAAGGAAAAAACCAGGTTTCCTAAGGTGTTAGTAACTATTGGAGCACCTGCCATTCCACCTACTACAGGCATTGTTGCAGAAGTCTGAGGCTCATAAGTGAAAATTACAGCAGAATTAGCAGCATAATCCTCTCCAGCCCAATTAACTTGTATACTTGGGTTGGCATAGCCTTTCTCAAGTCCGCCCCATTCTCCTGATAATGTTTCATCAGCATTGTAAATGAGATAATATTTTTCGCCAAGTTTTAGGTTTCTACTGTCTGCACGAGCAATTAATGTTGCATTGTTAAGATTTAATGTTGCACCACTGCCTACATAAATTGGTCTCTGATTTAAATTAGTTGTATTATCGGTTGATGGATAAATTCCAGGTGTTCCAAAGGTAATAGCAAACTTGTCCTTTAAGAATACATTGCCATTTTCTATCCAAAGAGTATGCACTTTTTGAGTCTTTGCTTTTTCCTCAGAAAGCCCATTTAGCTCAAGATTAATAGAACCTGTGTTAGAAATTTCAATATCACCGTTTGTTATCCTTATTCCTGCAATTCCCATACCTCCATCAACATAATCAGAAGGAACATTTACTTGCACAAAAATCGTTCCAGTATTGTTTATGCTACTTGACTCTCCTCCACCTACTTTTATACCCGAGGCTTCTATGTTTGTATTGTTATAATAGTTTGTAACTATTGTTTTTATTTGTCCGCTATTTGTGAGAGTGCCTATAGTTAGAGCTTCTATACCAGCAGCATCTATACTTACTGAATTTGCTGCTGTTCCATCTGCTATTGCTATAGCTTCAATTAAACCTGAATTGTTAAGATTGTTTATTGTAGCAACAGATGGAGTATAAATACCGTATGCTCTAATCTGAACATCCTCATTTTCATTAGAAAATATGGCAGTTGCTTTTCCTCTTATTATTCCAGAGGATGTATTCTCTATGGTATCTGCATGATAAGCAAAAATTCCATATGCACTGCTTGAATTCTCATACATTGCGCAGCCATCTGCTTCAGCTATAGCTTCAATTGTTCCGCTATTTGTTAAATTATAGATATCAGAAGCATAAACTCCATAAGCAGTAGCCCCTGCATCAAAATCTTCAGAAGTAGCAGTTGCGTTAGCAGAAATAGTTCCTGAGTTAGTAAGGGTATCAATTTTATTGTATGCATAAACTCCATAAGCATAGGCATATGCATCAAAA
>DYFF01000011.1 GCA_020725335.1 Thermodesulfovibrio sp.
ACTTGAAATCGTCCAATCCGAAAAGGTCGCCTTCCACGGGGCGGGCGGAAGGGGGGTCTGGGGGGGAATGCCGCCCGCCCCGCGAGTTTTATCGGTTTTGGGCGAAATCGGTTCGAATTTTTTCGAACAGACACCGCCAATCAGAAAATTCCGTTGCTGGCTCGCCCTCTGCGAGGGCTCGCCAACCAATTTTAGACAAAAAATTGAATTTTTTGTCTTTGTTACGTGAGACTGAACTCCAGAATCAGACTTTACTTATTCTTGATTGATTTTAATTTATTTGGTATTATTATATTGAAAATTATGATTACAGAAATGAACATAGGGAAAATGTAAAAAAATACCAAAAAAGCAAGATTTATTGCAAGAAGATTTTTGCGAAAAGTCCAGTTCTAAATACAATACTTTAGGCAAAATTGAAGGGCTAACATTTCTAAATTGCTTGGTTTATCAATTGAAGATTCTTGAAAACAAAGGTAAAAAAGTATGAGTTATAAAATACAAAAACTGATAGAATTTGCCATAAAAGCTCCATCAAGTCATAATACACAACCTTGGAAATTTAGTTATACAGACCGATTCCTTCGTATATATCCTGACTACAAAAGATCGCTACCCATTGTTGATAGGGATAATCATGCTCTTTGGATAAGTCTTGGTTGTGCATTGGAAAACTTAGTGATTGCGGCAGGATATTATAATTTTGAAACCCAAGTAAATATTATTTCAGAAAAAGGAGTTGAAAAATACATCGAAGTTAAGTTGTTTGTGTCTGATGCAACAATAAAAGATGAACTATTCAGTTACATAGAAAAAAGGCAGTCAACCAGAAATACATATAATCGGGGAAATATTTCAGAGCAAGATTTGAGTATGTTAAGAAATTCATTCAATTTCCCAGGCATTAGGGTGCGATTTTTTGTTCCAAAGGAATTTCATTTAATAGAACAATTTATTATTGAAGGAAGTAATAGACAATTCCAAAATAAATCGTTTGTAAATGAATTAGTTAGTTGGTTTCGCTTTTCAGAGAATGAAGCAAGAAAAAAAGAGATGGCTTATGGGTTTCTTCAATAGGGTTACCCAATATGGGTAGTTTTTTGGGGAATATAATAATGAAGCATTTCGTATCTGCAAAAAGTGAGGCAAAAAGATGGAGAAACTTAATAGCATCTTCTTCAGGTCTTGCTTTATTTATTGCCGATCAAAATGATGTTGAGCATTGGGTAAACCTTGGAAGAGCTTTTCAACGTTTTGGACTTACTGCAACTAAACTAAATATTAATCATGCTCATGTGAATATGCCTTGTGAGGAAATTGAAGTAAGAAAAAAAATGGCAAAGCACTTAGGTATTGCAGATAAACATCCATTATTACTAATTCGGTTCGGCTATTCTACAAAGATGCCCTACTCTTTTAGAAGACCAATTAATGAAGTTATAACAAAAACTTAACCATCAAGCATAAATTATGGCAAAGATATTAATTTTAACAATAATGGGAATCCACGGACTCTTCCATTTACTTGGTTTTTTAAAAGCATATAACTTAAAGGATATTAGCCAATTAACTCAGAATATTTCTAAGCCTATGGGAGTGTTATGGTTACTCACTGCCCTTTTGTTCTTAATATCCTTTCTGTTGCTTATTTACAAAAAGAATTTGTGGTGGGTAGTCGCATTGCCTTCTGTTATTTTTTCTCAAGTTCTAATTATCTCTGTCTGGCAAGACGGAAAATTCGGCACAATAGCGAATATATTAATTCTAGTGGCGGTAATTATCAGTCTTTCGATTTGGAACTTCGAGCAAAAAATTGATAAAGAAATAAAAAAGATTCTTTCAGAAAACTTGAGGCAAGAAAAAATAATTTCGGAAAACATGATTAAAGATTTGCCACCACCTGTGCAAAAGTGGTTGAGGAGATCAGGGGTAATAGGAAAAGAGTTTATTAGTAACGTTTATCTTCAACAGGTTGGTTTAATTAGATTAAAACCCAAACATAAAGGTTGGATAGAAAGTCATTCAGAGCAGTATTTTACTGTAGAAAAACCAGCATTTATTTGGACAGTTAAAATGTCAATTATGGGCATGCCGATTATTAGTCGTGACTTATTCAAAGACGGGCAGAGCGAAATGGATATAAGATTACTTGGTATCATTCCGGTAGCATCCTTGAAAGGAAATCCAAAAATCAACCAATCAGCACTACAACGTTATCTGGGAGAGATATGCTGGTTTCCAACAGCTGCTCTAAATCCCTATATCAAGTGGGAAGAAATAGATGAAAAAAGCGCAAAGGCAACTATGAGCTATAAAGGAACCATTGGGTCAGCTGTCTATTATTTCAATAAAGAAGGGGAGCTAACACAGTTTGTAGCCTTGAGATATTATAATTTTAATGATTCAGAACCAAAAGAATGGATTGGTAAAGTATTAGATTATCATACTTTCAATGGGATAAGAATTCCATCGATAATGGAGGCCACTTGGATACTAGAAAGCGGCGAATTTACTTGGTATAAGTTTGAAATTTACGGTGTAGAATTTAATAAATTATAGAATTTGCCGTCGAACCGAGTAAAGAGAGAATTTCCGCTAAAAGTGAAATAAAAATTTTAAAATCGTCCTTCACTTCCAATTCAGACAAGGCAAACGGAAAGATAGTTCTGGGGGAATTACACCCGCTAAGCCATTCCATGAAATCGATTGGAGTTTTTCAAATATACACCGTTATCCAACGAATTTTTTGATTATTTTGTCTTCGTATTCGGGGAAATCCTCAAGATATAAAGGACGTTTTCTACCTATATTGAATTTAAGCAACTTAAAATTGAGTTCTCTTATCCTTCTAATTCTTTCTTCATCGTCATCTATGGTTTTAAGAAGTTCCTTTAAGTCTATTATTTCTTTTCTTATCTCCATCTCAGGAGGTATGCATCCAGCATTTTTTAAAATTTTATAGGCAATTCTTAAATCCTCAGGCACCCAACTGTAATCTTCTAATTTCAGAGGTTTTCCCTTATTTGGAAGGTCATCAAATAGTCCCTGTTCCATTGCTTCACGTATTTTTTCTTCTGCAATTTTTTCAAATATATCCATAAACTTATGATGCTATATTTTAGAATGAAAAAGTCAAATTTGAAATTCCTACTTGATTGATGAAATTAGAAAATCTTTAAATTTATTCGGTATAATCCATTCTATTCCAAGTTTATCTGCCCAAAGAATAAGACCTTGGTCTCCCGTGACTAAAGTTGCTTTAAGTTCAAGGGATAAAAAAATCAAATCCACATCCTCTTTGCTATCAATAATGCCTTCTCTTAATGCTTCTCTGTATTTTTTTCTTAAATCCTTGATTGTTTCATCTAAACCCTTTTGCGATACATTTTTAACAGCATTCTCCGCTGCCCTTAACCCTTTATTAATCCTCGCTCTCATTTCTTCTACAAGTTCATAGAAAAATATTGCAGGACATAAAATTCTGTGTTTATCTGGCGATTTAATTCTTATGAGATAGTAAAAATCCTTTGACAATTTTTTTTCTTCTACAAAGTACATCAACTCTTTGAATACAGAAGAAGGCATATAAAATTCAAAAATTTTTGTATTTTTTGTAATTTTCAAAAACTCATTTATAGCCTCTTCCGAAGTTCTGCCAAAACATTCTCTTACATCTGGATTAATAAACACACTTGTATCTATTACTATCTTTCTTTTACCCTTGAAAAGAGGAAAAATCATCTTGAATATTCGCAACCTCTTAAGTCAACTTCAAAACTATTCCACGCTCCGCAAACACTGCATCTTCCTGACCATTCTTCAAAAAGGGAATTACAAACTTTGCATTTATAGTTTATTGACGACACTTTACTCTCAGGACATAATTCTTTAAACTCAGATAAAGCTTTATTTATTTGATTTCTTCGTAAATAAAGAATTCCTTTAATACAGTTAAGCTTTGGATTAGTGCATGTAGCAGGGTCTATAGAGGATAAAATTTCAATAGCATCATCTATCATTTCTAAACGATAATAAAGCCTTCCAAGAAGTATTTTTAATTCGCTATCATTGGGAGAACTATTTATAGCTCTTAAATAAAACTGTATTAGTCTTTTTGGATCACCTAAGCTAATAAGCAAATCTTCAAGCCTTAATAATAAAATTTTTGATTTTTGTTCGTTATATACCTTCTCAATGAGATTTATTGCCTCTTCAATCTCACCTTTAGAGATAAAAACTTCTACCATGCCTAAATAAGATGGAATGAAGGTAGGATTGGACTTAATCAAAGAGGAAAAAACTCTTTCTGCATTACTTATATCCCCTTGTTCAAGACTAACTCTTCCATATTCATAAGTATATCCAATAAGTTTATTGTCCTCATCTTGCTTTTTCGTATCTGGAACTAATTTAATAATTTTTTTCTGAATATTAATCAGTTCCTGCCACCTTTCCATTTTTTCAAGAATATTTCTCATTTTATAATGAGCTAATAAGTTATCAGGTTCTATGCTTAATATCTGTTCAATATATTTAAGTGCGAGTTCATTGTCATGCATTTTTTCCATCATATCTTCTAAAGAAAGTAAGGGGATGATATTTTTAGGATCGAATTCATATGCTTTTTTATAGTATTTAAGTGCGCTTTTATAATCCTCTTCTCTAATTGATAAATCTCCTAATCTAATAAGAGCATCAATATGTTCTGGGTCTTCTTTTAAAACTTCCTGAAGTGATTCTTTTGCTTCCGGTAATTTTTCCCTAATAATTGCATTAAGTGCCTTAGCGTAATGTTCCTTAATTTTTTCTTCCTTTTTCTGCCTCTTTTGTAATTGAATCCTGTTGACCAGATTCACTGTATCTCTGATGAAGAAAAGTATGAAAATAAAAAAAGCACCAAAACTTAAAGAAAGCAAAATTAAGCCTATTTTAGGCATTTCATAGGCTGAACTAAAAGGTATTTTTAAAATAATAGGTTCTTTATTTTCCATAGCAAAAAGACCAATTATTGTTAAGAATAGGAGAATTAGAAAAATATAAATTTTTGACATAGTTACCTCGCGGTTTGTGTTTTTTAATTATACATCAAACTTATTTGAAAAATTAATATTAATTGACAAAATAACATAATTATATGTTATTTTTATAGGACGGGGCTGTAGCTCAGTTGGGAGAGCGCTTGAATGGCATTC
>DYFF01000012.1 GCA_020725335.1 Thermodesulfovibrio sp.
AATCACAATGCAAACTCTTACAGAAAGGCATCAAAGAAACTGAAAACAAGGATACTTACAGAGCTTTCTCAGATACTAAACAGAAACAGACAGTATATAGGTTATCTTTTAAGAAACTCTGCAAAAGTTCTGATAAGACAAGGCAGTCTCCAGATAATTACAGATGCAACCCTTAATGAAAAATCAAAGAGAGGTAGAAAGAAAGTATATGGCAGGGAAGTAATCAATGCATTAAAAAAGATATGGCCCTTGACAGGATTTGCATCATCAAAACATTTAGTAGCCTTTATAAGGCTTAATCAGGAATTACTCTTCAGTCATCCCCATATTAAAGATTCTTTTACAGAGAAAACAAAAAGGCTACTACTTAGTATCTCCCATGCAAAAGTAGACAGAGTCTTTAAACCTTATATTAAATAAGGCTGTTTAATACACTTATTCCTGTAGATACCTTCTGCAAAGTATACGGTTACCTCTTAGAAATAGCTTTTAGTAATACTAAAATTTTTTTGTCAAGATTTATTTTCAGTATCCGGAGATTATTCAAAAATGTATTTATATACAAAAAAATCACACTTTACTACAAAAATGTTAATTTTTTTATTTTTTAATTTTAAAAAATTCAATAAATTCAAATAGTTATCTTTTGGCATGCAAATTGTTTTATCTCTAATAAAAATTCATTAAGGAGGGTAAAAATGAGACAGATTGCTATTTATGGTAAAGGTGGTATTGGAAAGTCCACCACCACTCAAAACACTGTTGCTGCTTTAGCAGAGGCAGGATACAGATGCATGATTGTTGGTTGTGATCCAAAAGCAGATGCTACAAGATTGATACTGCATAAGAAAAGTCAGGCAACGGTAATGGATCTTGCAAGAGAAAGAGGTGCTGTGGAGGACTTGGAACTTGAAGAGGTTCTACTTGATGGATTTAAGGGAGTAAAATGTGTTGAGTCAGGGGGACCCGAGCCTGGAGTTGGCTGTGCTGGTAGAGGAGTTATAACTGCCATTAACTTTCTTGAGGAAAACGGAGCCTATGCACCTGATCTTGATTTTGTCTTTTATGATGTTTTGGGTGATGTGGTATGCGGAGGCTTTGCAATGCCTATAAGAGAAGGAAAGGCAAAGGAGATATATATTGTAACCTCTGGTGAGATGATGGCAATTTATGCTGCAAACAATATCTCAAGGGGTATTCTCAAGTATGCCCAGAGCGGTGGTGTAAGGCTTGGCGGACTCATATGTAATTCAAGAAAAGTCGATAGGGAATATGAACTTGTCTCTGAATTTGCGGAAAAACTAGGTACTCAGCTTCTTCATTTCATTCCAAGGGACAATATGGTTCAAAAAGCAGAGCTTAACCGTATGACCGTCGTTGAGTATGCACCAGAGCATCCTCAGGCTGATGAATACAGAGCACTGGCAAAGAAAATGGCAGAAAATAAAAATCTTTATATACCAACCCCTCTTACAATGGATGAACTTGAGGAATTGCTTGCTAAGTACGGATTTTTAGATTAAAAGGAGGATAAAAATGCCAAGAATAATTGAACAAGACACAGAAAAATTAATAGAGGAAGTCCTTGAGATTTATCCTGAAAAGACAAGGAAAGAAAGAAGAAAACATTTAATTTCCAATGATCCTGAATGCACTACTTCAACCTGCCAGCTAAAGTCCAATGTAAAATCAAGACCTGGTGTAATGACATCCCGTGGATGTGCCTATGCAGGTTCAAAGGGAGTTGTCTGGGGACCTATAAAGGACATGGTTCACATAAGCCATGGTCCTGTTGGATGCGGGCAGTATAGCTGGTGGTCAAGAAGAAACTACTATAACGGTATCACCGGAATAAATGCCTTTGGTACCATGCACATAACCTCTGATTTTCAGGAAAATGACATAGTTTTTGGAGGAGACAAAAAACTTGAGCAACTCTGTAGAGAAATAAAGGAGATGTTTCCCCTTGCAAAGGGAATTTCCATTCAGTGTGAATGCCCAGTAGGACTCATTGGTGATGATATAGAGTCCGTGGCAAGAAAGATGACAAAGGAGCTTGGAATTCCTGTTATTCCAGTCCGCTGTGAGGGCTTTAGAGGCATTAGCCAGTCACTGGGACATCATATTGCCAATGACAGTATAAGGGATTGGGTTTTAGGAAAGGTAAAGGGCATATTAGATAAGGAGACTCCCTATGATGTTTTAATTCTTGGTGATTACAACATAGGTGGAGAGGCATGGGCATCAAGAAAGATTCTTGAAGAGATGGGGTTAAGAGTAATAGCCCAGATTCCAGGAGACTGCACCCTGAATGAACTCACAAACATGCCAAGACCAAAGCTAATTCTTGTTCACTGCTACAGGTCAACAAACTACATAGCCCGCTATCTTGAGGAAAACTACGGAATCCCATGGATGGAGTATAACTTCTTTGGACCCACAAAGATATATGAAAGCATGAGAAAGATTGCAAAGAGATTTGATGAAAAGATTATGGAGCAGACTGAAAAGGTGATTGAAAAATACAAACCCATAATGGATGAGGTAATTGAAAAATACAGACCAAGACTGGAAGGTAAAAAAGTAATGCTTTACGTGGGTGGATTAAGACCAAGGCATATTGTAGGTGCCTATGAAGACTTGGGGATGACAGTTATTGCAACAGGATATGAGTTTGGACATAGAGATGATTATGAGAGGACATATCCAGAGATGCCAAAGAACTCTCTCATTTATGATGATCCCAGTCATTATGAGCTTGAGGTCTTTGCAGAAAAACTAAAACCAGACCTTGTAGGCTCTGGAATAAAGGAAAAGTATGTCTATCACAAGATGGGAGTACCTTTCAGACAGATGCATTCATGGGATTACTCAGGTCCCTATCATGGATTTGATGGATTTCCAGTTTTTGCCCGTGACATGGACATGGCAGTAAATAATCCTTCATGGAAACTTATAAGGAGGAAAGCAAAATGAAGATAATGGACCATGTAGAGTTATATAAAAGTGAGGACTACAAAGAACTTTTTGAAAATAAAAAACAGTTTGAATGCCCCTATTCTGAGGAAGAGGTAAAAAAAATAGAAGAATACACAAAGACAGAGGAATACAAGGAGAAAAATTTTGCCCGTAAGGCTTTGACAATCAATCCAGCAAAGGCATGCCAGCCCCTTGGAGCATTGTTGTGCGCCTTAGGATTTAAGGATACTTTGCCCTTTGTTCAAGGCTCACAGGGATGTGTTGCCTATTTTAGAAGTCATCTTAGCAGACATTTTAAAGAGCCTGTGCCTGCTGTATCAACCTCAATGACTGAGGATGCAGCAGTATTTGGTGGACTAAGCAATATGATTGAGGGACTTGAGAATGCCTATGCCCTTTATAAACCAAAGATGTTTGCTATTTCTACAACCTGCATGACAGAGGTAATAGGTGATGACCTGAATGCTTTTATAAAAAAGGCAAAACAGCAGGGTGTGATCCCAAAGGGAATACCAACTCCCTATGCAAACACTCCGAGTTTTACAGGCTCTCACATTAATGGATACGATGTTATGCTAAGGGGAATCTTAAACTATATGACTACAGGGCTTAAGGCTTCACAGACTGAGAGAATAAACATAATACCGGGCTTTGATACCTATTCAGGCAATTATAGAGAGATAAAGAGACTGCTAAGATTAATGGATGTCCCATACATACTACTTGCTGATATAAGTGACAGTCTTGATGCACCTAACTATGGAGACTATGAAATGTATTCTGGAGGCACACCACTGGGAGATGTGGTTGACTCAATTAATTCAACAGCCACAGTAGCGCTACAGAAATACTCCACCATAAAAACAGGAGAGCTTATAAAGGAAGTCTGGAGGCAACCTTTTGTTAACGTGCCCTATCCAGTGGGTATTAAAAATACTGACCTTTTCCTTGATGTTATATCTCAGCTTTCAGGAAAACCCATACCAGATGAGATCATTGAGGAAAGAGGAAGAGTAGTGGATGCCATGATAGACTCCTATGCCTACATTCACGGTAAGAGATTTGCTCTCATTGGAGATCCTGATCTACTTCTTGGACTTATAAGCTTTATTCTTGAACTTGGTGGAATTCCGGTTCATATTGTCTGCACCAATGGTGATGAGGACTTTGAAAAGGAAGCCTATGCACTTCTTAAAACTGAGCCTCTCTTTGGTTCAGAGGGAAAGGTTTACATAAAGAAAGATATGTGGCATCTTAGGTCTTTGCTTTTCACTGAACCTGTTGATTTATTAATTGGGAACTCCTACTGCAAGGCTTTATGGAAGGATACGGGAATACCTCTTATAAGAGTGGGCTTTCCCATATTTGATAGACATCACATGCATAGATATCCAATTATAGGCTATGCTGGAGCACTGAATCTGCTCACACTTATGGTAAATACTGTTCTTGATGAATTGGACAGACAGACAAAGGATTCACCGAGCTTTGATGTTATCAGATAGGAGATTAATATGGTTACCGTAGTTACAGAAAGTCTTGATAAAGATAGGGAAAAAAGACATAAAGTCTGCCGCAATCGTGGTGGAGAATCCTGTGCCTTTGATGGAGCCATGATTGTGTTACAGCCTGTTGCAGATGCTGTCCATCTTGTACATGGTCCAATTTCATGCTGTGCAAACTCATGGCAGGGTAGAGGCACTATCTCGGAAAAAGGGAACTTTCACAAAATGGGCTTTACCACAGACCTTACTGAGATTGATATTGTAGTGGGGACAGAGGATAAGCTTACAAAAGCCATAGAAAACATAGCTCTGGAGATAAAGCCTGAAGCTATTTTTGTCTATTCAACCTGTGTTACAGGACTACTTGGTGAGGACATAGAGAGGGTCTGCTTTAATACAGGAAAAAGTCTGGGTATAGATGTAATCCCTGTTAATGCTCCAGGTTTTGTAGGACCAAAAAACCTTGGAAACCGTATAGCAGGAGAGGTTTTACTTGAATATGTGATTGGCAAAGAAGAACCTCCATTTATTACTGAAAGAGATATCAATTTGATAGGAGAGTACAACATTGCTGGTGATCAATTCCTCATTGAACCATTGCTTGAGGAGGCAGGATTAAGGATTCTTTCAAGAATTACGGGAAACTCAACTTTCAGAGAAATAAAATGGGCTCACAGGGCAAAGCTTAATGTAATTGTATGTAGCCGTGCACTTGTAAATATTGGTATTGAGATGGAAAGAAGATATGGTATTCCCTTTGTTGAAGTCTCCTTTTTCGGTAATACAGAAACTGCAAAGGCATTGAGAAGTATTGGGAAGCTTATTGATAGAGATGGTTCAGTCACTGAAAAAATTGAAGCACTAATTAACAGGGAAGAACAGAGACTTAATGAGGAGCTAAAAAAATATGAGGATATAAAAGGTAAAAAAGCAGTGCTTTACACAGGAGGGGTAAAATCTTGGTCAATGATTTCAGCCCTTAAAGACTTAGGAATTGAAGTGGTAGCAGTGGGAACAAAAAAGAGCACCTATGAAGATGAGGAAAAAATCAAGGAACTTGTGGGTGATGAATGCATACTCTTTGAAGATACCTCACCGGCAAATATTTTAAAGATTATGAATGAGACCGATGCTCACATTCTTATTGCTGGTGGAAGAAATCAGTATCTTGCTATTAAAAAGGGCTTTCCTTTTGTTGATGTAAATCAGGAAAGACACAGAGCCTATGCAGGATACAGGGGACTGATAAACCTTGCAGAAGACATAAGCAGGGCAATAGAATTTTATTCTCCTAAGAAAATTACACAACCTGTTGTGAAAAGTTCCAAAGGCTCTGTAAGCATTGACCCACTTAAGAACTCTCCCTTTGTTGGAGCAGTAATGGCTTTGCAGGGAGTTGACAGAGTGATGCCTCTGCTACATACTGCTCAGGGATGTAACTTTCTTGGAAAGGTATTGCTTATTAAACATTTTAGAGAACCCATAGCTATGATGAGCACAAAGCTTTTTACAGAAGATGTGGTCATGGGTGGAAAAGATAAACTCATAAAAGCCATTGAAACATTTAGAAGTAAAGGAGCTAAGTTAATTGCAGTTATAACCTCTTCTCTCTCACACATCAAGGGAGAGGATATTGATGAATTGGTTAAATCTTTTGATGGTAAGGAGTTTAAAGTTATTCACATTCCACTTCCTGATTATGAGGGCTCCTTAGAGTGGGGATATTTAAGGGCTATTGAGAGTATCTTAAATCTTATCCCTGAGGAAATTAATGATAAAAAAGAAAAACAGATAAACATAATTGCAGGTGGGCATCTTACTCCCGCTGATTTTACTGAATTAAGAGAGATCTTTGAACTTTTTGCACTTAATCCAATATTTTTACCAGACCTTTCAGCCCTTGATGGAAGCAGTGATTTTTCTCCAGTTACAAAGGGAGGGACAAGCCTGGAAGAGATTAAAAAGATGTCAGCATCCGCTTATACAGTAGTCATAGGTTACAGTCTTAAAGATTTGGGTCAGAGGCTAAAAGATAGATTTGGAATACCTTTCAGGGTCTTTGGAAGTCTCTCTGGCATAGAGGCAAATGATGAATTCTTTAAGTTTCTGTCTGAGCTCAGTAATAGAGAGGTTCCAGAAAGATTAATCAGGCAGAGAAGGGTTCTCATTGATGGGATGAGGGATGTCCATTTCTATCTTACTGGTAAAAAAGTGGTATTAGCTTTAGAGCCAGACCTCTCAGTTCATATCTCAGGTTTGCTTGAGGAAATGGGAATTTCTGTTGAGCTGGCTATTTTGCCTGAGAAGATAAAATTCTTTGAGCAGATTAAAGCAAAAGAAATTATATTTGGAGATTTATCAAATCTGGGAGGAGACTGTGACCTAATAATCTCAAACAGTCATGCTCATGAGAGAGCAAAGATGCTTCATATACCTCTTTATGAAATGGGTTTTCCTGTCTATAAAACCTTTGGATATACCCATAAAGTAACCATAGGTTATAGAGGAAGTCTAAATATAATCAATGATATTGCAAATATAAGAAGCAGAAAGGAGGTGCACCAATGAAGGTAGCCTTTGCATCAACAGATGGAGTTAAAGTTAATGAGCATTTTGGCAGGTGCGGACAGTTTGTCATATATGAGATTGGAGCAGATGGTTATAAATTCCTTGAAATTAGAAAGTTTTCAGAGGGAAGGGATAAAAAGATTGAAGATACAAAGGATAATCCAGAGATTCACAATGACCTTGTGTGGGACAAGGTAAAAGCTCTCTCTGACTGTAAGATTGTATATATGACAGAGATAGGACCGCCCTCTGCAGCAAGGCTTTCTCAGAAGGGAATGATGCCTTTGAAGGTAAAAGAGGGCACATCAATTGAAGAGTGCCTTGAAAAGCTTTATGAAACCATAAAGACTTCGCCACCGCCATGGCTAAAAAAACTATTAGATAAAAAGGAGGAATAGAACATGAAAATGATTAGAGCATTTATAAGACCAGAGAAGGAGCAGGAGGTAGTGCTTGCCCTTGAAGGAGCAGGATATCCCTCTCTTACAAAGATGCCTGTTTTTGGAAGAGGAAAACAGAAGGGACTTCAGGTTGGACCAGTCCATTATGACGAGTTACCAAAAACTCTTCTTATGATGGTTGTTGAGGATGAGGATGTGGAGAAAGTGATCAAGATAATACAGGACAAAGCAAGGACAGGATTTATTGGTGATGGAAAGATTTTTGTAAGTCCTGTTGAAAGAGCCTTCACAATAAGAACAGGGGAGGAAGTGTTATGAAAGAGATAATAGCAATAATAAGAAGAGATAAAACTCCTGAGACCAAAAAAGCTCTTGAGGAACTCGGCTTTCCATCAATGAGCCTTCAGGGAGTAGAAGGAAGAGGCAAACAAAGAGGTGATACCTGCACCGATGAGCTTGATTCAGACTTGCCTAAAAGTTACTGCACTGCTGTGAAACTTAAACCTACTCCTTCAACCTATGCACTGGAGCATACTCTTCCAAAGGTTGCCCTTTTTGTGCCTAAGAGAATGATAACTATGGTCGTTCCTGATGAAATGGTAGACTCTATTGTAAACAAGATAATGGAAGTAAACAGAACAGGAAGACATGGTGACGGAAAAATTTTTGTCTGCCCAATAGAAAAGGCAATAAGACTAAGAACAGGAGAAGAAGATGAACGGGCAATCTCCTGACCGGAGACTAATTGAAAGGCATCCCTGTTTTTCTGAAAATGCTCATGGCAAATATGGAAGAATCCATCTTCCAGTAGCACCGGTCTGCAATATAAGTTGCAAATACTGTGACAGAAAGTATGACTGTGTAAATGAGTCAAGACCAGGGGTATCAAGCAGGGTTCTTACACCTCATGAAGCATTAGAAAGAGTTTTGGTTGCCACTGAAAGGCAGAGAATCTCAGTAGTGGGTGTGGCAGGTCCTGGTGATCCCCTTGCCAATAAGGCTACCTTTGAGTTTTTAAGGCTTGTGAAAAAGGAGATTCCTGATATAGCCCTCTGTCTTTCAACAAATGGTCTTTATCTTCCTGATAAAGTAGAATTTTTAGAGGATTTAGGAGTCAGGACAGTCACAATAACAATAAATGCAGTCACTCCCTCTGTAGCAGAGGAGATTTATTCATGGATTCTGCTTGATGGAAAGATAATTAGAGGAAAAGAGGCAATGGAGGCTCTTCTTGAAAATCAGTGGAATGGTTTAGAGATGCTTACAAAAAGAGGCTTCTATGTGAAGGTTAACTCTGTTTTGATTCCTAAGATAAATGAGGAGGAGATAGAGAAAATAGCAAAGAGGGCTAAAGGTCTTGGTGCTACGGTGATGAATATAATTCCTCTAATTCCAAATGGAAGGATGAAAAATCTGCAAAAACCATCCTGTGAACTACTGGATAGGGTTAGAAAAAATTGTGAGCTTCACATAAGTCAGATCAGACACTGTAGACAATGCCGTGCCGATGCCTTTGGAGTACTTGATGAAGACAGAGATATTGAACTTGAATTGTTAAACAATGCCTTAGCCTTTGATTATTCTGAAACAGTATAAAATTCTGCCGGGCAGTTTAAGGATATTTAAATAAAACCCCTCCCCTTTTGCCCCATATCCTTAAATGCCTGGCATATTAAATTTACAAAAATGTAAATACAAACAAAAATGCTTTTTCCTGACTTTGTCAGTTGAAGCCTGATTTTTGAAATTTTATCATTGTAACCCATTGAAAAATCTATAAACTGATTTTTAACTTTAAAAAAATATAGTGGTAGAGGAAGAGATTACAAACACTTCTTGACATTACCTTTTGCAAAATTTTAATTGACAATCTTCTTTTTACCCAAATATAATTCCTTTACTTAGTAGAACAAATTTAAAAGATAATGTGGGCAGCTGAAAGATCAATGCAATGAAAGTATTTCGAGTCCTCGTTGTGGGCGAGCACTTCAAAATGGATGTTTCGGGCGTCCAGTGCTACATGGGGTTCTATTTGACACGTTTTGTCAAAGCAGCGAACCTTGATGAAGCACGCTCTTCAGCGATTGCCGCGGTTCGCATGGACACGAGACTCGATGGCCTGGCATTGAATGACGATGATGATCCTCCCCTGCTCTTTGTCGATGAGATTGAAGAAGTCTCAGAACTCGATGTCCCCGAAGTCGAGCCCGGATTCGTTTTCTTCAAAGATGAGACAAGGCCTCCGGAAAGCGAAATCAGCCTGCCGCCCTATCTTGTGATTCGCAAAGGCGTAGCGTTCTGGGTAGAAAATAGACCACTGAGCGAATGGTCGGCAACGCCACAGGCCTTCAACGAAGGCTGTTTTCGCAATACTTGTATTTATGACACGCGTGGACGTCTGTGGGAAATTGTTCGTTTTGCGTTTACAAAGCCACCAACATTTGTGAACACGATCATGCCTTGGAGACAGTTGCCCGTGCAGATCGAGATCCGTCCGTGCGAAAAGCCTACCGTTACGGATATCTTGGCTGAGCTTACCGCAATTCTCGAGTCTGGGAATTCGTTTTGTGAATACCTGAATCATGACCCGGCAGACATTCTTAAGAGTCTTGAGAACGCTACTACACCAACGGAACTCATTGTACAGTCGGGTAGATTTGATGATCCGTCGTTGCCTAACAATCGGTTGTAGCGGACGGACTATAGCCCGCTGCTGAGCTTGCCGTTAGGCCAATTACAAATATGTCGAACAACAAACGCCAAAAAGCACCACCCCAATACTTGATGAAGATCTTGAGTGTTTTTGGGTTGTTTTTATTATTCGCCTTCCCGTTAGGTATGCTGTTCGTGGGTTTTTCCTCTCTGGAGGTTAACTGCACCCGAAAACAGACCGGTCAGTTACCCGATTGCGAAATACAGGAAGTCAGACTATTTGGACTATTTAAACGTCGGGCCGTTGTTTTAAGTGTCAACAGCATTGGTTACAAAACCCAGGATGTCCATACAAGTTCCCGTGTAACTTTGGGCAGCACTGTTGTTTTGACCGGAAGCAATGGGTCTTTTCCGATAACACAGGCCGTTTCAAACGTAGGCAGTGCCTGGAAATCGGACGTGATTAATAAAGTTGACTGGTTCTTGAAAACGCCGAATGAGCGAACACTGGTACCACATATTAACGAGCGAAACATTTTTGGCTGGATAGGGGTCGTCTATTTGGCGTTCATCGCATTGTGCTATGTTTTTTGGTTTGGCCGCAAGTTTAACGGCCGGGACTAACCCCGTCGGTGCAGCAGACAGGCGGATAAGACGCCCGCCACTGACCTTATCATTGGCCGGTGAGAATGACCCACTTGCCACCTGAAAAACCAATGGAGAGAAAAGAGGACAGGACAATGAGTGAAGAAAACGTAAGAATGCCATTTTCTGATCAACATGTTTAGACATGTCCTTCTTTAAAAGAACACAAAGTTAGGGATTCCTCGCAACCATTGAGGTTGCTAGGAATGACATTTAAGCCCATCATTCTGAGTAGTGTAAGCGAAGAATCTCCTCATCTGGAGACACTTAGCTTACGCTCAAGTTGACAAAAAGGGAGTAAGGGTAAACAATTGAGTGTCTTTCTGAGCATAGCGAGGAATTTTCACCCAGAGGCTTATAAAATCTCCTTCTTTTAAGAGGCAAATTTTTATAACAATTTTTTAAAATTACAAAATTGTATATTTTTACATTTTTGTCATTTTGTTTATCTAACAAAATGTTTTATTTTCAATACTTCATATTCTGGCATGAAATTCGCATAAATATCATGAATATAAAAAAATAAACGGAGGTGCTGGTATGAGAAGTTTAAGGTATTTAGTGGTGGTTTTAACTCTTCTTTTTTCCTTTTCCTTAGCTCTGGCTGAGGAAGCAAAAAAAGAAGAGGCAAAGGCAGAGGAGGACAAAGTTACTGGTAGTGTTGGATTAGGTGTTTACAGCAGGTATATCTTCCGTGGTTATGAGCTCAGTTCTGGTAGTGTTGTTATTCAGCCATCTGTAACAGTCTCTTACAAAGGTTTTTCGTTGAATTACTGGGGTAACATTGATACCAATGAAAGGGCAACACAGAGTTTTGTTCCAGACAGACCTGGCAGAAAAAGCTTTAATGAATCTGACCTGACACTCAGTTACACCTACACAATTGACAAACTGTCTCTTACAGGTGGCTACATCTACTATGGAACAAAGTATGCTGATGAGACAGAGGAGATTTTTTTAAGTGCAAGCTATGATATTATCTCAAAGCCAACACTTACGATTTACCGAGACATTTCCACTTACCCGGGCACTTATGTTAATTTATCCTTCTCCCACTCCTTTGAGGTTTACAAAGATATTACCCTTGACCTTGCAGCTTCATTTGGCTATTTCAAGGGCGATGATAACTACTGGAGAACCTATGAAAGTAGTACAGGTGATTATACTGGTAAGAAATACAGCGGTTTACACGATGGCAAACTTCAGGCAGGACTTACCATTCCAATTATGAAACACTTAACAGTTCAACCTGTGGTTCAGTACTGGTTTCCATTATCAAGTAAGGCAAAAAGAATTGTTGACGGAAATCCCTATAATCCAAATGGACATCTTGATGATACCTGGGTAGCAGGAATTAATATTACTTTTAGCTTTTAAAGGAGGGATAAGATGAAACGATTGTTTAGCATAATAGTTTTAACCTTAATGGCTTTCACTTTAACATCAGGAGTAATTTTTGCCGAAGCTGAGGCACCTCAACCTCAGCCTGAGGCAGCACAGGCAAAGCAAGAGCCAAAGCTTGATACAGGTGATACTGCATGGATGATTGTGGCAACTGCCCTGGTTATGCTAATGACAGTGCCTGGACTTGCCCTATTTTATGGCGGGCTTGCAAAAAGGAAAGACGCTCTCAATACAATAGCAATGAGCTTTGTAGCCTATTGCATTGCAAGCTTTATCTGGATAGCATACGGATACAGTCTGGCATTTTCAGGAGATATGGGTGGTATAATCGGTCAGTTTGATAAATTTTTCCTTAGTGGCGTAAAAATTGATTCCCTTCAGGGAACTATACCAGAGGTTTTATTTTCTGTATTCCAGCTTACCTTTGCAGCAATTACTGTTGCTCTCATAAGCGGTGCTTTCATTGAAAGAATGAAGTTCTCTGCATGGGTTCTGTTTACAATTCTGTGGGTTAGCCTTGTATATGTTCCTGTTGCCCACTGGGTATGGGGTGGTGGATTTCTTGCAAAGATGGGAGCCCTTGATTTTGCAGGTGGAACAGTTGTGCATATTAATGCTGGTATAGCTGCCCTTGTTGGTGTGCTCATTCTTGGAAAGAGAAAAAACACTCTGCTTGTGCCAAATAATCTTACTCTTGTTGCTATTGGTGCAGCACTTCTATGGTTTGGATGGTTTGGATTCAATGCAGGAAGTGCCGCTGCATCAAATGGACTGGCTGCACAGGCATTCATCAACACAAACACAGCCACAGCAGTAGCAGCTCTTGCATGGATGTTTACAGAATGGGCAGTTACAAAGAAACCTACAGTATTGGGAATTGCCTCAGGTATGATTGCAGGACTTGTTGCAATAACACCTGCAGCAGGTTTTGTAAATATAGTTGGCTCAGTAATAATCGGTGCAATAGCAGGTTTTCTATGCTACTTTAGTGTAACTGCGATGAAACCAAAGCTTGGTTATGATGATGCCCTTGACGTTTTTGGTATCCATGGTGTTGCAGGAATAATAGGTGCTATTTTAACGGGTATATTTGCAGATCCAGCAATTAATGAAGCAGGTAAAGGGCTTTTATATGGAAATCCGGGACAGCTCTGGACTCAGACAATAGCTGTTTTAGTTACAATAGTTTACACAGCTATAATGACTGCGTTAATATTCCTAATAATCCGCATATTCATGAAAATAAGAGTGACAGATGAAGATGAGATTGCAGGACTTGATTCATCTCAGCATAGTGAAAGAGCTTATAACCTATAAAAAGGAGGTTTACAATGAAAAAGGTTGAGGCAATAATTAAACCCTTTAAATTTGAAGAAGTGAAGGAAGCTCTTGTCCTTGCAGGTATTCAGGGAATGACTATTACAGATGTAAAGGGTTTTGGCAGACAAAAAGGTCATGTGGAGATTTACAGAGGCAGTGAGCTTGAGGTTCTATTTATACCAAAAATAAAGCTTGAGGTCGTAGTTCCTGATAGCCTTGTAGAAAAGGTAGTTAAAGTTATTCAAGAAAAGGCTTATACAGGAAACGTAGGCGATGGCAAGATATTTATTATTCCCGTTGAAGATGCTGTGAGAATAAGAACAAAGGAAAAAGGTGAACAGGCAATATAATTCTTAAGGCTTAAGAATAATTTTAATAAATCGGCAGGGCTTTCTCACCCTGCCGATTTTTATTTTCTTGAATTTATTTTCTGTATCTAAAGTTTCAATGGAATATAGATATCAAATGTTGTCCCCTTACCAACCTCGCTGTCAACAAAAATGTGCCCATTAAGTATCTGAACAATATAATAAACGGTAGGTAATCCAAACCCTGAACCTTTCTCTCCTTTTGTTGTAAAGAATGGTTCAAAAATTCTCTTTTTTGTTTCTTCATCCATGCCTATTCCTGTATCAACTATTGTTAAGCATGCATAATCTTTTTCTATATCTTTTTGCTGAAGAGCTACATATTTTTCTGGTAGTGATTTTTTGCTAACGATTATCTTTATCTCTCCACCATTGCACATAGCGTCTTGAGAGTTTAAAACAAGATTTAAGACTATCTTTTCAATATCACTTTTATCTGCAAATATTACTAAAGGTTTATTCCCTAAGGTTATATTTAGCTTGATATTTTCTCTAAGTGTTGCCTTAAGGAGTGGAACGATTTTTTTTATACCATCTCTTAAATCTATCATCTCTGGATTTCTCACTACATTCTTTCCAAAATCAAGCATTTTCTTTATATTTTCCAGCGTAGAATTAACTACTTTTAAAAGTTTGTCTATATCGGATTTTGCCATGTCAAGATTTTCTCTCTGCATTGCAAGATGAGCAAATCCTTTTATACCAGTTAATATGTTTTTTAAATCATGAGTATATGTTGATGTGAGCCTTTGGATTATTTCCATCTTTTGAGATATTATTATTTGTTCTTCGAGTTTTTTTAACTCTGTTATATTAGTAATAAAAATAGCATAGCCGTATAATTCTTCGTCCTCAAGCCTTAATCCTCTTAACCTGAATATTTTGCCGTTATATCTTATCTCTTTTAAGTGACCATTATGTATTTCGTATAGTGAAATCATAGGGAATATTTCGTAAATATTCAAACTTTCTGCAGTTTCAAATCCTGTATAGTTTAAAAATGCTTGATTGCAGTAAATAATTTCTCCAGAAAACGTGGTTATTATCACTCCTATAGGTGAATGTTCAATAACAAGTCTGAGCTTTTTTAGAGTAGATTCCGCGAGTTTTCTTTCTGAGATGTCTCTAACTATCTGAATACCTCCTATTAAATCACATGCTTCGTTAACTAAAGGAACATCAGTAAGCCTAACCCATGCACCTTTTTCTCCATAAAGCTTTGGCAGGAAAGTTTCTATTTCAACACAACCATTCTTTTTATTTATATGTCCAGGATACTGCATCTCTGAATTAAGAATATAATCAACAGGCATAGGTCTACGAAATCCGTAGAATGGAATAGAATATTCAAAATTATCTTTTCCAACTATCTCCTCCTCAGCTATTCCTGTCATGCTTTCCAAGATTTTGTTCCAAAATATGACTTTCCCTTCAATGTCTATTACAAAAAGTCCATCAGGGATTAACCTTGCAATTCTTCTAAAAATTTCTTCTTCTTTTTTTCTCATGCCTTACCCCTTATGGCATCTGTAAGTTTTTTTATTACATCATTTAAATTTTCTATCTCCTTAGCAACAGTATCTGTAACATGTTTAACATCATTTGCAACCGCACTTGACCGTTCCGCAGAACGAGCAATTTCATCAGAAGCTGAGGACTGTTCCTCTGTTGATGTTGCTATGTGTGTTATTGTATCTTTTACCTTTAAAGAATGCTCAACAATGTTATTTAATGTCTCTTTGACATCATTCAAGGCTTTCAAAGCTTCTGCCACTTCATGAGCTGTTATTTCCATGCTTTTTAAAGAATCGCGGGACTCTGACTGTACAGCTGATATTTTTCCTGCGATCTCCTCTGTAGACTTAATTGTTTTTTCCGCAAGTTTTCTAACCTCATCAGCTACTACTGCAAAACCCCTTCCCTGTTCGCCTGCTCTTGCTGCCTCAATTGCTGCGTTTAGAGCAAGAAGGTTTGTCTGATCTGCGATGTCCTTAATGACTGTGACTATGTCACCTATTTCTTCAACTCTTTTATTTAATGATTCAATCGCTTTTTTAAGCTCTGATGTTGCAGTGTTTGCCGATCGAACAATGTTTGATGCTTTATCTGACATGCTCAAACCCTCAAGAGCAATCTTTTCACTTTCTGTTGCTAATTCAGAGGCACTGGCAGCATTTCTTGCAATATCAGTTATAGTTTGGCTCATTTCTTCTGAAGCAGTTGCTATTTGATGTGCCTGTGAAGTTTGTTCATTTGCTTTTGATTTTAAAGTTTCCACATTAACCCCTAATGAGCCTATTACAGAATGGACGATGTCAAGAGAGTTTTTAACATTTAATATTACAGAATGAGCAAATTCATCTACTTTTTTAACACTTTTTGCTATCAAGCCTATTTCATCTTTTCTGTTTTCAATTTTTTTATCAAAGTCTATAAGACCTAAATCCCCCTTATTTGAACCTTTTGCAATTTCACTTAATTTTTCTGCCATATCCGGCAAAACTTTTAGAGTTTTAACTGTCAAAAATAAAAAGAGATTTACTAATATTAACGAAATAATGAATACACCAAGGAACATATAGAAATTTCGTTTCATTTCACTATAGAGATTCTGTTTTAGAATAGAAATTTCTGACTTTTCTTTATCAATCATTTTTAAAATTATGCCATCCCTTAAATTTCTATAAGTATCAGTTAATTGCTGAGATTTTTGTATTGTTTCATCTTTTTTACCTTTTTCTGCCAGTTCCTGTATTTCTTTCATCTTAGAAAATAGAGTCTGACATAAGCTCAGAGCTTTTTTAATCTCCTCTTTTTTTTCGCCAAAGGATAAACTTTGAGCTTCTTCATTTGCTTTTATAAACTTCTGATAATATTCATTATAATTTTTCTTTGATTTTTCATCTTGTGGATTTATAATTACATTTCTTATTGAAGCTGTCATTTGCATAACATTAGCTCTCATCTCTTCAAGCAAACTCAACATTTTTATTTTATTATCAACAAGTTCTCTCACATTCTTTTCTGAATCTGATGTTGTAAGAAAAAAGAAAGAAAAAAGTGTCAACATTGAAACAACTGTAACAATACTTGTGAGATAAAGCAATTTTTTTACTGTCATAGTTAATCCTCCTCTTATAGAATTTTTTTAAATTTATTTGATTTTAATTTTGCTATGGGGGAAGAGCACAAAAATAGCAGAGAATTTCTGAAAAAGAATTTTTTCTCTTCTTTAACTTGTTGAATCTCATTTTATATTTTATTAAAAAAATTATACAATAAGCAATTTTGAAAAAGTGCTAACTAATAATTATATTAAAAATTTAAATGTCTTTTACTTTAAAGAACTAAATAAAAAGAAAAAATTAAATTGACCCGAAAAATTACAAATGTTATAATAGTTTATCGGTAATTAATTGCCGTCTAAGATATGGATAAATATGAAAACATAGAATTGAAAGCACTCTTTGAAGTAAGCAAAGTTTTAACTTCTTCCTTTGACCTTGAAAAAAATCTTCATTCTGTTCTTGAGATTTTATCAAAAGAACTTGATATGAGAAGAGGTAGTATTTTTATTCATGATAAAAAAACAGAGGAAATAAGTATTGTAGCTGCCTATGGCTTGACTCAAGAAGAGATGAGCAGGGGAAGATACAAAATTGGCGAAGGAATCGTAGGTAAAGTTATAGAAACAGGCTTGCCGATGTTTATTCCGGATATAGAGAAAGAACCTCAATTTCTTAATAAAACAGGAAGCAGACCTAATAAGAAAGGCATTTCTTTTCTATGTGTTCCAATTAAATTAGAGGATGAGGTCTTGGGAGTAATATCTGCAGATAGAATTTATTCAGAAGAACAGGGAGAAGTAGATGATGATCTTAGAGTTCTTTCAATAGTAGCCTCTCTTATCGGTCAGTTCCTGAAACTATGGGAAAGCTATAAAGTCATAGAAGATGAAAATCTAATCCTAAGGGCTCAGCTTAAAGATAGATACAATTTCCCGAATCTTGTAGGACAGTCACCTTCATTTCAATCAGTGCTTAAAACCGTAATGAAAGTTGCTGGTACAGATGCAACGGTGCTACTTTTTGGAGAATCTGGAACAGGCAAAGAACTTATTGCAAAAACCATTCATTTTCAGAGCAAAAGGTCAAAGGGACCTTTTGTTGCCATAAACTGTGCAGCAATTCCAGAGAATCTCCTTGAGGGAGAGCTTTTTGGTTCAGAAAAGGGTGCATTCACAGGTGCTGTAAAAAGAATCGGAAAGTTTGAACAAGCAAATGGAGGCACTATTTTCCTCGATGAAATAGGAGAACTACCTCTTTCGCTTCAACCAAAACTACTAAGGGTGATTCAGGAAAGAACTATTGAGCCTCTTGGCTCATCAAAAATAATTAAGATAGATGTTAGGATAATCTCTGCAACTAACAAAGACCTCTCAGAGGAGATAAGAAAGGGAAACTTTAGAGAAGACCTTTTCTGGAGGCTCAATGTTATACCGATTTATATTCCACCTTTGAGAGAAAGAAAAGAAGACATCCCGATACTCGTTGAGTATTATCTTAAAAGTTTTTGTAATATTTATAAAAAATCAGTTTCCATTGATGAAGAAGCTTTAAAAGTGCTTGTTTCCTATGATTGGCCTGGAAATGTAAGAGAACTTGCAAATACTATTGAAAGGCTTGTTGTAATGACAGATAGTAACAGGATAAAAGTATATGATCTCCCAGATACAGTGAGAGGCGTATTCAAATTAAAAACTTCTCTCTCAGGCGAGTTAAAGCTTCCCACAGAGGTTGAAGGCCTTGAGAGAATAAGAATAATGGATACACTCCCGAAGTTTAATTTTAATATAAGAAAAACTGCACAAGCTTTGGGACTTACAGAGAGGCAGCTTAATTACAGAATAAAAAAATACGGAATTATTATAAAAAAGGGAGTAAATTTACATGATAGCGATAATTAAGAATATAAAGACAGAAGGTCCTGGAAGCATAGAAGACTATTTTATTGAACGGAAAATCCCCTATAAAGTTTTTGAAGCAGAAGATGGAGAGATTCCGTCAACTCTTGAGGATTATAAAGGGCTAATAGTCATGGGTGGACCCATGGGTGTTTATGAGATGGAAATTTACCCTCATCTCAAAGTGGTTTCAAGACTTATAAGAGAGGCTATAAATAGAAATTTAAAAGTTCTTGGAATATGTCTTGGGGCTCAACTAATTGCTCATACATTAGGAGCAAAAGTCTATAAAGGGCCGTATCAAGAAATAGGCTGGCATGATATTGAGCTTACTTCTGACGCTTTAAGAGATCCTATAATGCTTTCCCTTGCAAAACATCCTTCTGTGGGAGACATATGGAGAAAGTTTAAAGTTTTTCATTGGCATGGTGATACTTTTGAGTTACCATTAGGTACAGTACATCTTGCAAGGTCTGCTATTTATGAAAATCAAGCATTCAGATACAAGGACAATGTATATTCTTTACAGTTTCATATTGAAGTAACAAAAAAAATGCTTGTTGAGTGGTTTGATGGAGATCCTCTAAAAGAGCAAATACTAAAAGAGTCAGAAAAAATACTGTCCGAATATACTCAGCGTGCAAACAATTTTTATAAGTCTTTGTGGAGTTAAAATTTTTTAATATTTGAGGAAATTTTGTTTAAATAGATGTTAGAAATTTTAGCTATAATAATCATTGTTTTTGGTATTAATATCCCTCTTTTTTGGATGCCTATACATATTTATCCTCAGTTTTTTAGAAAAATTGGTATTTTTACATATCTTATGCCTCTAATTACTTTTAGCTTAATATTTATGATGGTCTTTAATTATCGGAGTCACATTCTAATGTATACCATTAGTTTCTCACCTCTTTTAAACTTTATCGGCTTAATTCTCTTGATGTTAGGCATCATACTCCATGTATGGACTGCGAAACTATTGAGTTTATGGGGGCTCATAGGTGTGCCCGAGATATTACCAAAAAAGAATATTAAACTTATAACATCAGGTCCTTTTCTTGTAATTCGGCATCCTACTTATCTTGCTCATAGTCTAATTTTTATCGGAGCTTTTCTCTTGACAGAGTTCGTTGCTTTAGGAATTTTGTCTATCTTAGACTTTTTAATGGTTAACGCCTTTGTTATTCCCTTTGAAGAAAAGGAACTTCTTAGGAGATTTGGATATCTCTATGAAGAATACAAAAATAAAGTTAGATGGCGTATTTTGCCGGGATTATTATAATGCTATTAACTCTTTTCAACTCACTTGATAGCACAAATAAAATTTGTTCTATCAACTAAATAATTTTAGCCAATCCTAATTCCTTTATTTTCGATTCAGACGGTTTTGTTGTCTCCGTATCCCAGCCTCTTTCCTTATAATATTGATTAAGCATATCACGGAACTTCGCTCTATCAAGGACAGCACCTTTTTTAGGTCCTATTGTGAAAGCATCTTCAAAGAAGCGGTCAGGTAACCAGTCATCTTCTCTTCGGAAACCTTCGCGATAATTAAAGAGCTTTTCTAAGTTGAAGACTCTTTCTCCTGCCTTAAGAAACTGCGCTCTGTCGTATTCAATCCCTGTTATTGCGCTAAGCATTGAAATTATTGGTTCCTCATAGGAATTATCCATTGCAGGAAAGAGACAGACGCCTGTTGAATCAATCATTGCCCTAAAATTCTGTGCTTGAGCATTGTCACCATTTAAGTGACAGCCACCCCTGTTTGCAGTGGCGTAGCAGAGGGCTCTTGGCGGATTTCCCTGTATATTGTGTGCTGCAAGTTCCGTTCCCTTTACGTGTATGGCAAACTTTTCACTACCCTGTCCTATTTTTTGAGATAAAGCCTTTACACCCTTTGAGGCAAGTTCTCCAACTCCATCCCTATAAGCAATCTTGTCTATTATTTTTAGAGTAGCATCGACACTTCCCCATTTAAGATCGATTCCATCAAGGAATTTTTTATTAATCATTCCCTTCTCATAGGCTTCCATGAGATATCCGATAACTGCACCAACTGAAATGGCATCTATTCCGAGGTCATCTACATTGTAAATTATTTTAAGTAAGCCAGCCATATCTGATATTAAGAGATTTGTTCCAAGCATTACTCCAGTTTCATACTCAGGTCCATCATGGACAATGCCACCGTATTTGCCCTTTGTTCGTCCGCTCTTTTTGCACGCAAGAGGGCAATAAAGACAGGCAATATCTCTTACCCAGACATCCCTTCTTGCAGCCTCTGCACCGATTTTGTATGCCTCTGGAAATGTGCCTTCTCTGAAATTACGGACTGTCTCTGTGCCTTGGTCACTACTTTTTACAATGTATCCAGCTGTTCCATAGTTTCTCCAGTATTTAGTGCTTGGAGAGTTTTGTAGAGTTAATCTGGCTTTTTCAAGAGCTGTAAGAAATTTTTTATGATTTGCAACATTTGGCTGACTACTTCCTTTTACTGCAATAGCTTTTAAATTCTTTGAACCCATAACACAGCCTACTCCACCTCTACCTGCTGCACGGGCAGATGTGTGGATTATACAAGCATATCTGACGAGATTTTCTCCAGCAGGTCCAATGTATACTGTTTTGTATCTTCTGTCTTTAAGTTCTTCCAGTATTTTCTTATCAAAGGCATCTGTCCGCATGCCCTTAAATTTCTTAGCATCACGAATTTCTACCCTTTCGTCATCTATCACAATGTAGCAGAGAGAGTTTGCTTTACCAGTTATTACAATTCCATCATAGCCTGCAAACCTAAGCTCTGGACCGAAGAAACCACCTATGTTTGAGTATGTAATAGTTGATGCATGAGGATAGGTTGAACGAACAGGGGATGTTAGGGGAGATTTGGTAACTACACAGGTTCTTGATGCCGATGGCACAGGAAATCCAGAAAAGGGACCAGTCGTGAAAATAATGGGATTTTCTGGAGATAGAGGGTCTATTCCGGGTTTTTTCAAATTATCCCAAAGAATTTTAGCGCCAAGACCTCTTCCTCCGATAAATTTTGTAAGGTCTTCCTCAGGAATTGTTCTCTTTTCAATTTTTCCCGATGAAAGGTCAATGTATAATAATTTGCCGAAATAACCTTTAACTGAACTCATTTTAGACCTCCTAAATCACTTACACCGTACCACTTTTTTGCAAGTTCAGTGGCAATCTTTTTCGGTGATTGACCATAAAATTTTCTATTTGTCTTAACCTCAACAAGAGAGAGGGCGTTGAAAGGACAGTGTTTTACACATTGAGGATCTCCTCCGCAGAGATTACATATAGGACGGGGTTTTCCTGTTTTTGGGTCAAGTTCAATAACTCCGGTTCTCTGCTCAGCACAGGCTTTTGCACAGCTTCCACAGGCAATACAGCGACTTAGATCAGTCTGAATAGTTTGAGTTTTCTCATCCCTATAAATTGCTTTTCTTCCTGTTTTAGGTTCTGGCTCAACTGGACAGGCTTTCACACATGGAGCATCAGGACACATGTTGCATACATTAGGAACATCCACATCTGGATTGAAACTGTGTACTCGAATTCTTGAATACACAGGATTTCCAAGCCCGAGAAGATTTTCACCATTAATCTTAACTGGATTGTTGTAGGCTGAGCAGACTGCCTCACAGGTTCTACATCCTGTGCATTTACTGTAGTCAACAAGCACCATTTTTAAAGATTTCTTCTTAGGGTCAGCCCAAGCTATTGAATGAATTCCAAATTTGTTAGCAAGCAAGAGAGTAGCACCAGCTCCATAGAGTTTTAGAAAGTCCCTCCTTGTAAAATTATTCTCCTTCATCTTTCCCTCCAGATAAATCTTCATATTTGTAAAGTGTGCTTTTGAATTTAAAACCCAATTCACGTAAAAATTCATCTACAATAGGAACCCAGATTGGAATTCCCTCTTTTCTGAGAAATAGCTTATGCCCATCTTCCATAAAAGGTGGTAATAATATGAACTTACCTTTTCCACCATTTTTAATATATTCCTCAAACATTTCCTTTGCTATTGATGAAGCAAAATATCTATCATTTTCTGTGTATATCCATAAAGTTGGAACTTTTGAATTTTTTCCAAAATTACCTGTTGTCCAGATTAGAGTATTAGGTGAACATACAAATTCATCTTTTATTGAACCTCTTCCGCCTCCAAAATTTATTATGCCGATTACTCCATCTACATTCATGCTTCCAAGAGCTAAAGCTGTATGCACACCTGTTGATTGTCCAACTATGAGTATTTTTGTCTTATCAATATATGGTTGTTTAATCATATAATCAATTACTGCTTTAATGTCTTTCGCTCCTTCCATAGAAGGATAGTAATAATCAGGACGATCACATTTACCCTTAAACTCAGCATAAGTTCCTTCAGAGTCTCCAAATCCCCTCCTCATTGGAACGACAACTACAAAACCTTTCTTTAAAAAAACTTCACTTTGATTTTTAAATGAGAATATTTTTTTATAATCTGCTTGAGCTCTTGGCGTACCATGATTGATTATTACAAGAGGAAAAGGACCCTCTCCCTCTGGCTTATACAGAGTGGCTAATAGATTAACAGTTGACTCCCCGAACAGATGCTTAACCGTCATAGGTATCTTTATTTTTTCCTGGGCATGACACAGAACAGTAAAATTTGATATCAGGAATAACAAAATTACTTGCAAAAGAAATTTTTTCATTATTCCCTCTCCCTAAATTTTATAATTCACAATCAATGATACAATATTTTGTTATGATTCTCATATAAAATTTTAGGCATAATTATGACACCAGAACAAGAGGCAAGAGCTATAAAGTTTTATTAAAAAGCTTGTTTTAACAACAGACAAAGGTGAGAGTCTTTAATAAATGCAAACAATATAGAATATGTTGAATTTTTGAACGGAGAGGGAGAATTAGCCCAAAAAATCCGATGCTATCGTTAAAATAAAAGTAGCTTAAGCCTTCAATTAATAGACTCTGATGATAAAACACTTTAAATAAGCTGTCTCAGGCATGGTAATAAGAATCGGATGATCTTTACTTTGAGTGCCTTTATGTATCAAAATCCCGGTTCTTTTATTTACTGTAAGAGATTCTTTTATAATTTCAGAGAATTCAAACTCAGATATATGCTGAGAACAAGAAGAAGTGACTAAAAATCCTTCTCTCTTTAAGAGTTTTATTGCCATTTTGTTTAAACTTAAATATCCTTCAATAGCATCACTCTTTTGTTTCTTTGATTTAACAAAAGCAGGTGGGTCTAATACTATAAAATCATACTTTTTCCCTTTTTTAATTTCCCATTTTAGAAAATCAAAGGCATCAGCTTTTATAAATTTACATTTATTTTGCACATTATTCAGTTTCGCATTCTCACAAGATATTTCCAATGCTTTCTCAGAACTATCAATTCCTTTAACAATCGCGTCTTTTTTAGCTAAGTGGATACTCCATGCACCTACATAGCAGAATAGATCAAGTCCTTCCCCAGAATTTATAAGACTTTTAAACAATAACCTGTTTTCTCTTTGATCAAGAAAAAAACCAGTCTTTTGTCCATGCAGAGGGTCAAAATAAAAAAATAAATCATCTTCTGAGGTTATTAGAAGATTATTGGTATTCCCTTTTATTACAGCTTTTTCAATTTTCAAACCTTCCTTTATTCTTGATTGTGTATCATTTTTAATTATGATTGTCTCAGGAACAATCAATTCATCAAGTATCTCTATGAGTACATCTTTAAAGTTCTCCATGCCAGCAGTTAATATTTGAATTACAAGGCATTTATCGTATTTATCAACAATCAATCCTGGTAGAAAATCAGATTCGCTGAATATTAATCGGTAACTATTCTTTAAGCCCAAGATATCCTCTCTGTATTTAAGGCATTTCATGATTCTTTCTCTGAAGAATTCTCTGTCAATATCTTCATCCTTGAAACTCAGAAGTCTAACTGATATGAAAGAATGGGGATTTAGGTACCCGATGCCTATACTTTTCTTGGTCTTTTCTTCATATATTTTTACTAAACTACCAGCTTTTATACCTGAAACATTTGGTAGAATTTCATTACGGTAAATCCATAAGTTACCGCTTCTTTTTAAAGGTTTTACAAAAATTTTCTCCATAAAGCTTAGTTTGAAGAGCTTTCTTTAAAAAAGTCAATAAAAAAGATTTCATGTAACAACATGTTCGTATAATAAATTATGAATAGCCCCCTCCCCCTTGGCATTAGCTCAGGGTCAGGGGGACAGAATTAGTATAAAACTCCTCGACTTAGCATCAGAGTGACAAAAAGGGGATAACCCCTTGAATTCGCCTCAGAGTTATACTTTTATTCAATTTTCTCTTAGGCATTAATCCTCTGCTATTAATACCTTAGAATTGAACTCTATTCTAACCTGATTAATTATTTCTTAAACTCATGCCATGCTCCTGTTTGAATGGTGTATTTCAAAAAAGGACCATTCAAAACCTTAACAATTACATAGTCATTTCCGAGAATTATGTTTTGATTTAACATTGCTGTTGAATCATCAACGGTAACCTTTTCACGAATTATCCATCTGTGCTTTGCAAAATCATATACTGCTATTGTTCCTATACCAGCAGCAAGAGCAAGATTATCATTAACCTTATTAACATGGCCTTCAACTTTTGAACGGGTTATGGTTGTCATTTTTAGAAACTGCCATTTCTTAAGTGCTGTGTCATAGACTGATGCACCCTTAAATCCATACTTCAATGTCATTGTTTTGCTTGAAATCGGTGCAAAAGCAGGTGTACCTACATCTGAAGGGTCCTGTGCATAGAGACTTGCTGACAACATTAAGAAAATTCCTACAGCTACTGCTACTGCTAATACTTTTGTTTTCATTTTCTTCTCCTTTTTTTGTCTTATAGGACATAAAATGTCCATTCTTTAATAGATTCTTATATCAGTGACCCCCTCAGGAATTCCATTGGGAGTAGCCCCTTTGACTAAAAATTTTTGAATGACAGGAGAGGTAAATATCATTCCGATTTTTACCTCCTGAATCATAGGAAGCGAAAGGATTTTAAAGTCTTTAAAACAATTCTGTTGAATAGTTCTATTCTAATTCCGCCTCTGTTGAGATATATTAATTACCTGCCCCAGTGAAATAGTCTTGCCCTGCATAAAATCCCTCAAATACAGGTTTATTATTGTTATATTTTGATTTTCAGGGCATTTATCATATATAAATAATATAATTAGGAATGGATGGCTTGCCATATCTTTTTGAAAAATATTTCATCGGCTCTTGAGCATTATTATTTTGAGCAACTGATTTAGATGAAAACAAAAAAACAATAATGCACCTGAGATAATTTTGAAAATGCATGATTTTTCACGTAAAGACTTAGCCAAAAATTTCTCTTTTTTCATTTTTTTATGAAATTTTATCATTAATCTTAAATATGACAATAGTATAAACAAAATTAGTATAACTGAGAAATTTTAAATGTCATAACAAATCTTGACTATCAGATTTTATTATATACCTCTTTATGATGATTTATATTATCTTGTTAGACGAAATACTCTTTTTATTTCTGAAGTTAGAGGATACTGCCAAGTACGGACAGAACCTGATTCTCCTCCATGAGCAATTATAATCTTTATCTGTTTCCAATAATACCGTTCATCTCTCAAAGTTAAAATACACGGTATATCTATTTCTTTTGAGCTTGAAGGTCCTAAATATATTCCCCAGGTGCCATAAGTATTTTCACTGTTTCTTAAGGCAATTGGAGTGCTAATATGTCCATCAACTGCATAGATTATTATCTGAAAAAAATAGGGAATTTATTTGTATTTGAAAAAGTTAAGCTCATATCAAAAGGTTTACCCATTTCTGTTTCAGGCATCGCAATATTTGTCAGTTGAACCTTTTCTAAAGCCTGCCTTAATGCAAAAACTTCTATAAATGCAGTGGAGGAAGTCGACCGACCAATTTGATTAGTCACTGTAATTTTATAAATAGTTTTGCCAGAAGATAAGGGTGAAGCAGGATTTAAAGCCCGAGAACCTTTTGAATCAGAAGTTCTAAAATTAACTTCAGGACCAGGACCTTCTAATTTTTCAACTACTATACTACTAATAGAACTTCCACCAACACCGGATTCAACGTCCCAAGTGAAAATTAAGGGTGGTTTCTCACCAGCTAATGCCTGATTTCCCCCTAAATACAATCCCTCGAAGCGTATAGTAAATGATTTTATAACCGGGATGTCTTGAACATTTATATTTGTATCTTCAGGTTTCCTCTGAGGAGTAAGTATAGAAGGTTGTTTAGTTGGTGAAGTCTGAGTTGATGGCTGATTACTGATATTAGGTGATGGTTGTTTTTTTTGCTCAGCAGATAAAACTATAGCATTTGAACAAAAGCAGAAATAAAAAATTGCCAGCGTTAAAAATTTTAATAAAATTTTTAATTTCATTTTTTTCTCTCCTTTCAAAAAATTTTTACTAAATTTTATAGTTAGTAAAAATCAGATTTCAAAATGTTAAAATTAAAAAATAAAATTTTTAAAAGTTTTTCATTGGAAGAGCATATCCTTAACAGAATTTCTTAGAAATTGAGCCTAAGCAATGTCTGTTTGTCTTAAGTATCTGAGAAAACTCTGTAAGAATTAGAATAAGTGATTGATAATGACTTATTCGTCATTCACTTTTTAGGCATGTTGGTAATCCTCTGCATATACTTCTTTTATCCTTTTTATTGATCAAAAAATAGGAGATAAAGAGATGAGTCTCCTTTTGTCAATTTTGTGGAAACAATACCTTTTCAGCGAGATTATTTTTGAGGAAAGTCGTCTTATTGATTTATTTTAACTTTTCATTTAAAATTTTTATATTTACCGTTCAGAGGTGGAATATGTTTAAAAAAGTTTTAATTGCTAACAGAGGTGAGATTGCACTAAGAATTATACGTGCCTGCAAAGAATTGGAAATACGGACTGTAGCCATTTATTGTGAACCTGATGCCACAGCAAGATATGTTAAAAAAGCTGATGAAGCCTATTTAATTACCCCAGGACCACTAAGAGGTTATCTTAACATCTACGGAATCGTAGAACTTGCTAAAAATGTAGGATGCGATGCTATACATCCAGGGTATGGTTTTTTATCTGAAAATTTCCAATTTGCAGAAGCTTGCACCCAGGCTGGAATGACCTTTATAGGTCCTAACCACAGGGCAATCAAAAAAATGGGACTCAAAGACGAAGCCCGCAAGATTGCTCAAGAATTAGGAATACCTCTCCTTCCCGGAACACCTCCTTTAAATAGTCTTGATGAAGCAGTAAAGTATGCTAATGAAATTGGTTATCCTGTGATGATTAAAGCTACTGCCGGAGGAGGTGGAAGAGGCCTAAGAATTTGCTACGATGAAGATGCGTTGAGAAGACAAATCCCTATTGCCATGTCAGAGGCAAAAAAAGCCTTCGGTGATGAAAGAATTTTTATAGAAAAATTCCTTGAAAGACCACATCATATTGAAGTTCAGGTAGTGGCAGATAAGTATGGCAATACTATACATCTTGGTGAAAGAGACTGCTCAATTCAGAGAAGGCATCAAAAACTCATTGAAATAGCACCATCTCTTTTATTAACAGAAGAGATAAGGCAACAAATGGGAGAAGCAGCTAAAAAATTAGCCAAAGCTGTAGATTATGATAACGTAGGCACTGTTGAATTCTTAGTAGATGAAAATTTGAACTTCTATTTTCTTGAAATGAATACAAGAATTCAAGTAGAGCATACTATAACAGAAGAAATTACAGGAATAGACCTTGTTAAGACCATGATTAAAATAGCAGCAGGTGAGCCTTTGAATATTAAACAGGAAGAAATAACTTTGAATGGACATGCCATACAATGCCGAATTAATGCAGAAGATCCATTAAATGACTTTTTACCATCTACAGGGATGGTTACTGCCTATTACTCACCTGGTGGTTTTGGAATAAGAATAGATGGACATGTCACAGAAGGATATTATGTACCACCCTACTACGATTCCCTCCTTGCAAAACTTGTTGCGTGGGGACGAAATTGGGATGAAGTAGTAAGCCGAATGCACCGTGCACTAAGTGAATATACTATTCGTGGTGTAAAAACTACCATACCTCTTTATATAAAAATTATGGAAGATGAAGATTTTCGTAAGGGTAATTTCAGCACTAAATACATAGAGGAAAAAATTAATCAACTTATCTATACGGAAGAAAAAGACCCCTTTGATTTAGCAGTAGTCTTATCTGCTGCTATTGTTGCACATAGTAAAGTTTAAATAAACTGAAGAGGTGTAAAAATGTCTAACACAACTGTAAAAATAATGGATACAACATTAAGAGATGCTCATCAAAGTCTTCATGCCACAAGAATGAAATTGGAAGACATCGTTCCAATAGCTGAAAAGCTGGATCAGGTTGGTTTCCATTCTCTTGAAGTTTGGGGAGGAGCTACCTTTGATAGTTGCCTTCGATTTTTAAGAGAAGACCCTTGGGAGAGACTTAGAACAATCAGAGCACTTGTTAAAAATACTAAACTTCAGATGCTTTTAAGAGGACAAAATCTTGTGGGATACAGACACTACGCAGATGATGTAGTAGAAAAATTTGTAGAAAAAACAATTGAAAATGGTATAGATATTCTTAGAATTTTTGATGCGCTCAACGACTTGCGGAATCTCGAAAAATCCGTTGAAGCAACCCTTAAATATGGCGGCATTGCAGAGGTAGCATTTTGCTATACAGTAGGGCCTATATATACAGTAGATTACTTTGTTGAGCTTGCTAAGAGAATTCGTGAAATGGGAGCTCATATAATTTGCATAAAGGACATGGCTGGACTTCTTGATCCTTATACAGCCTACGAATTGATAAAAAAGCTAAAGGATGAGATAAGCCTACCAATTCATCTTCATACTCACGATACAGCTGGTTTGGCAGTAGCCACAACTATTAAAGCAATAGAAGCAGGAGTAGATATTGTTGACACTTCTATATCAACAATGGCAGGAGGAACTTCACAACCTCCTCTTGAAACAATATGCCATATACTTAAAGGAACGGTACGAGATCCTCAGTTTAATATGGAACTTCTTGATGAAATTGCTGACTATTTCTATGAGGTAAGAAAAAAATATAAATCTCTTGAAAGCGAATATCTCGGACCTGATCCAAAAGTAATTGTCTATCAAGTTCCGGGAGGGATGCTCAGCAATCTTGTAAATCAACTTAGGGAACAAAATGCTCTGCACAGAATAAAGGAGGTCATGGAAGAAATTCCTCATGTAAGAGAAGACTTTGGCTTTCCACCATTAGTTACACCATCAAGTCAAATTGTTGGAACTCAAGCTACTCTCAATGTTCTTACAGGTGAAAGATATAAGATGGTAACTACAGAGACAAAAAATTATTTCAAAGGCTTTTATGGTAAACCCCCTGCTCCTATAAATGAAGAAATAAGAAAAAAAATTTTAGGTGATGAAGAGTTTATAACCGTAAGACCTGCTGATTTGTTGCCTCCAGAGTTTGAAAAAGCTAAAGCAGAGTTAAAAGAAAAGGCAAAGTCTGATGAAGATATCCTTAGTTACTGTCTTTTCCCAAAAATTTACCTTGAATTTCTGGAAGCAAAAGAAAAAGGAATTAAAGAAGAAATTTTACCACCCAAAAAAGAAGAACAAAAATCGGCTCCTACAGGACTTGCTCCAACAGAATTCGTTATAAATCTATATGGTGAATCTTATCATGTAAAGGTTGGAGGAAAAGGACACAAAGTAGACGGCAAAAGACCTTACTTTTTATATGTAAATAATCACCTTGTTGAAGTAATAGTAGAGCCTCTTCAAGAAATTGTACCCACAGAGGAAGGGAAGGTTGAGATAAAACCAAAAGAGTCTATTAGGCCAAGAGCAACTGAAGTTGGAGATGTAACTTCTCCAATGCCGGGAACAGTTGTAAAAATAAAGGTAAAGAAAGGCGATAAAGTAAGTTGTGGTGATACAGTTGTAATAGTAGAAGCCATGAAAATGGAAAACGAAATTCATGCACCAGCAGACGGTGTAATTGAAGAAATTTACGTCAAAGAGGGTGACATGGTTAATCCTGATGAAGTAATGATAAGGATAAGATAATGGATTTCTCTGGAATTTTGAGACAAATAATCATTTCAGCTCCAGCCATATTGATTGCAATTGTATTTCACGAACTTGCCCATGGTTGGGTAGCATACAAACTTGGAGATAACACAGCAAAACTTTCGGGAAGATTGACTCTAAATCCTATATCTCATATAGACCTCTTTGGAACTATAATAATGCCTTTTATGTTACTTATTCTTACAAGTGGGCAATGGGTCTTTGGCTATGCAAAACCAGTTCCAGTCAATCCTTATAACTTCAGAAATCCTCGTGCAGGAATGGCGTTATGTGCTGCGGGTGGACCTGCTGCAAATCTTGCTGTTGCCATAGTTTGTACTATTTTAATCAAATTTATTTTGGTTCCATTTAATGAATTTATTCCAGAATTCATCTCCTACCCTTTAAATTTAATCCTTAAATCAACAATTATGATTAACATTATTCTTGCAGCATTTAATCTAATCCCAATTCCTCCCCTTGATGGTGGAAGAATTCTAATGGGCATATTACCCCTTAAGTATTCTGAATTTATGGAAAAAATTGAACCTTATGGTTCTTTAATCGTTATATTACTGATTGTCACAGGATTGACAAGATTATTTGTTTTACCACTGGTAAAATTTTTCTATCTCATACTCTCACTTTTTTAGGAGGCATGAATGAACAGAGTATTAAGTGGAATGCAACCAAGTGGACCACTTCATTTGGGAAATCTCATAGGTGCTCTATCAAATTGGGTTAGAATACAGAATAAATATGAATGTTATTTTTTTGTTGCAGATTGGCATGCTTTGACAACAGGTTATAGCAATCCTTCCCAAATCAAAGATTACACTTTAGACCTTCTTATGAATTTTATCTCTGCAGGACTTGACCCTGAAAAATCTACCATCTTCATACAGTCTCAAGTGCCTGAACATGCCGAACTGCATATATTTTTAAGTATGATTACACCTCTTGGATGGCTTGAAAGAGTTCCAACATACAAAGAAAAAAAAGAGCAGATTAAGGATAAAGACCTTGATACTTATGGATTTTTAGGATATCCCGTCTTGCAAACTGCAGATATTATAATTTACAGGGCGAAATACGTACCAGTTGGAATTGACCAAGTTCCCCATCTTGAAATTTCCCGAGAAATTGCAAGACGCTTTAATTATCTTTACGGAAATGAATTTTTCCCTGAACCAGAAGCTTTGCTCACAGAATTTCCAAAGGTGCCTGGAGTAGATGGAAGAAAAATGTCAAAAAGTTATGGAAATGCAATATATCTAAGTGATGACGAAAAAACAGTAACCGAAAAACTAAGAACCATGGTAACAGACCCTGCCCGTAAGAGAAGAACTGATAAAGGAGACCCTAATAAATGTCCTGTTTTTGATTTACATAAAATATTCTCTAAAGAAGAGGAAAAAAGTGAGATAACGAAAGGTTGTACCACTGCTACAATTGGTTGTATTGATTGTAAAAAAATCCTCATAAAACATGTTATTGACATTCTGACTCCTATATGGGACAAAAGACAGAAATTAATCGATAATCCTTCAACTCTTATTGACATAGCAAAAGAGGGTTCAAAAAAAGCCAAAAAGGTAGCAGGAGAAACTCTCTTCAAGATGAAGGAGGTTATAGGTTGGATTTCTTAAGATACTCAAGACAAATACTAATTGACGGATGGGGAGATGAAGGGCAGAAAAAACTTAAAAATTCTACTGTTTTTATTGCTGGAGCAGGTGGGCTTGGAAGCCCCGTATCCTTCTATCTTGCAGTGGCTGGTATTGGAAGAATCGTCATATGCGACTTTGATTCCGTTGAAATGACAAATTTAAACAGACAAATACTTCATAGTCATACAAGAATTGGTATAAATAAAGCTCTTTCAGCTAAGATAACTCTTACTGGAATAAACCCAGATGTAGAAGTTATTCCAATTACGGATAAAATTACAGAATCAAATGCCTATGATATTGTGGGAGATTCAAAAATTATTCTTGACTGCATGGATAATCTTGAGACAAGGTACATACTAAACGAAGTTGCAATAAAAAAAGGTATCCCTCTCGTATTTGGTGCTATTTATGGAATTCAAGGAATGCTTAGTTTTATTCACCACCCAGAAACCCCTTGCCTAAAATGCCTTTTCCCTGAACCACCTCCGAAGGAAACTTTTCCAGTCGTTGGTGCAACACCTGGAGTTATAGGTGCATTACAAGCTTTAGAGGCAATAAAGTATCTTGTGGGAATTGGTAAGCTTCTAAAAAATAAACTTCTTGTATGGGATGGTATGAGCGGAGATTTTAAGACTTTCAAAGCTCAAAAAGACCCATCCTGCCCTATGTGCGGAGGTAAATAAAATAGAATATGTAAATGATTTCTTATATTTTATAATTAAACCTATTGAAGGCAAAAAACATATTTATTGCTCTGGGGTAAACATAACCAAATTTTCTCCTATTACAAAAGGCAGACACAGACTTGGACAGAATCCTGCTATAAAAGGACTTCAAACATTAAACAATGACATTAGAGCTATTGTAATTGAAAACAAAGCCACCCCAGAAACAGTAAAAAATCTATCTTGTCAACAAAGCAAACCACTTAAAGATGACCTCTGGTATACAGAGTCCTTTTTAATTCATAATTACTCACATGAAATAGGAGAGCAAATAAAGAAATTTGCTCCCTCAGAACTACTGAGAAAAATGTTTAGAGCTATGTTGATTAATGAAAATATTCCTGAAAATCTATCCCCTCAAGAGTTTCAGACATATCTTTATAGGTTAGCTGATAAATTATAAAATTCAAAAACAGATGAACTTATCACTTTTAACCATCAGTTCATATAAATCTTTTTGACCACCTTTTTGGCAGACTTCGTTTCCCTCCAATCCTCTCATTCCCATGCTTTTCTGACAACCTATAATTTTCCCTCCGCCGAGGACAAAACTTTTTGCTAACTCTTTAATATTAAATTTTTGAGAGTCAGCTTCTTCATAAGCTGTTGCATTTGCATTAAGAAAAATTGTAACTTCATTGTCGTAATCCATATTCAGGCAAAGGACTCCGAAACGAAAGGCATTCCATAAAGTCTCTGCATCATTTGTTGAAATAAGAATACCAATTTTCATGATAAATTCCTCCTTTTTTTAGGCATTCAAAAATTTTACCACATACAAATTCATACTTTATAAAATTTATATTAAATCAATACTGAATTTCCAAAATCTATTGACCACTACATACTATCTAAAATATTCTATAATAAAAATAAAACTCGGAGGTTTCATGGATAAAAAACAACTTATTGAATGGGATAAAAAATTTATCTGGCATCCATTTACTCAAATGAAATCATGGCTTAATGAAGAACCAACAATTTTTATTGAAGGACGAGACTGTTTTCTAAAGGATATTGATGGCAAATGGTATCTTGATGGGGTTTCTTCTCTCTGGGTGAATGTTCATGGACATAGACGAGCAGAGATTGATGAAGCTGTCAAAAGTCAAATAGATAAACTTGCTCACTCAACTTTGCTTGGTGCCTGTAATAAACCAAGTATAGTGCTTGCAAAAAAAATGGCAGACCTACTCAGTGAAAAACTAAAGTGGGGAGAGCCTCTTACAAAAATATTCTACTCTGATAATGGCTCGACAGCAGTTGAGATTGCCATGAAGATTGCATATCAATACTGGATGAACATGGGAATAAGAGGCAAAGATACCTTTGTTAGCCTTAAAGAAGGCTATCACGGAGATACAATAGGAGCAGTTAGTGTTGGCGGAGTAGAATTATTTCACAATGTATACAAACCCCTTTTAAATAAATCCTTACAAGCTCCTGCACCATACTGCTACAGATGTGAACTGAATAATTCATATCCACAGTGTGGACTTGCCTGTCTTAATGAAATGGAAAAAATCATAGCCCAACACCAAAAGAAAGTTATAGCAGTCATTGTTGAACCCCTTGTTCAGTGCGCAGGTGGCATAATTGTATGGCCTGAAGGATACTTAAGAGGACTTAGAGAGATTTGCAATAAATATGATATTTTGCTAATCGCTGATGAAGTTGCTACAGGATTTGGACGAACTGGAAAAATGTTTGCTTGCGAACATGAACAAGTCACTCCTGATATAATCTGCCTAAGTAAAGGCATTACAAATGGATACATGCCTCTTGCTGTAACAGCTGTTAGTGAAAAAATATTTAATGCCTTCCTTGGTGAACTTGAAGAGAGAAAAACATTTTATCATGGTCATTCATATACAGGAAATCCCTTAGCATGTGCAGCTGCTATAGCAAACCTTGAGATTTTTGCGAAGGAGACAACGGTTGAAAAACTCCCATCTAAAATTTATTTAATCAATGAGATGCTCTCAGAGATTGCTCAACTAAGGTATGTTGGAGATGTAAGACAAAAAGGAATGATTGCAGGTATAGAAATAGTAAAAGATAAAAATACTAAAGAACCTTTTCCATATAAAGAACAAATAGGATGGAGAATTGTTAAGGCAGCGAGAAAACATGGTGTATGGCTTAGACCACTGGGAGATATAATAGTTATAATGCCTCCGCTTATTATATCTAAAGAACATCTTCAAAGGTTGCTTGATGTAATAAAAGTTTGTATAATTGAAGTAACTTCATAAAAAGGAGGACAAGAAATGATTAGATATTTATTTTTATGTATCATGATACTGACATCTATTGCTTGCACTCAACAAGTTAGAATGGATGTCTCTGGTGTAGGAGAAACTATACCTACAGGTCCTTCAGCTCTTGCATGGGATGGTAAAAACGTAATAATTGCAAAAGAAGGGCTGATTGCCTTTTTAGAAAACATTGATACTGCAGCTACTGGCTCAATCTATAACTATGAAGGACACTATTTCTTTGAGAGATATCCTATAACAATAACATCTAAAGAAAATTCTCCATCTATTACA
>DYFF01000013.1 GCA_020725335.1 Thermodesulfovibrio sp.
TAAGGGAATAGTAGTCTCCATAAACTTTAGCCGCACACTTGTTTCATCAAGGACAGGGAAGTTGTTTTCAGACAAGGGAATAACGGAGTTTGTGTTTAAGCTTGCAGAGGGAGGGCTAAAAGTATACAGCATGAAGTTTCCGTTGATATTTGGGTTAAGTGATGTATCCAATGTGGCAACAGGAGTGATTCAGTCACCTTCTAATGAGCCGACGATTGTGGTAGATGATAAGGGAAATGTGGTGAAAGAACCGTTTGACCAGGCTGTGGAAATCGCATATGGAAAGGATATAGAAGATAGTGGTGTTTTGTCAGGCACAATTACTCTTTCTACAGGTGCTGACGTATTTCCAGTGATGTGTGAATCTTTTAAATTATCAGATGAGGAGAAAATTTCTGAAACTTGTCATTCAAACCCAACACAGGGAGATTTTTTATTTGGGAGAATGTTTACTGGGGGAGGGAATTCTGTAGGAGTGATGTTATTTAAAAGTGGAGTTAAATGGAAAAGTATCACTGGAGTTTCCATAGATAGCATTGATGAAGTTCCTGATTCATCAACTTATAACACCACTAATCATCCTCAAATTTATACTTTGCATTTAGTTGCCCTGTATTTACCCGAGGGGAAATATGCAGTTATAGAAATAGTTAGTCATACTTTCACAAATCCACTTCCTGTGCCAGATAACACTACAAGACATGTTAATTTAAGATACAAATATCAGACAAATGGGTCAAGGAAATTTAAATGACAGTTTTTTCTTTGAGGAATATGATATTTATCATTTTTATCTTTATTTTATTTTACTCTAATATATCTTATGCATTCACTGATTTTGAAAGTCTCCGAAATACCGCAGAGAAGTATAGAGATTATGCCATAAATAAATCAAGGGAAGCAGTTGAAGCGAAGAAAAGGTGGATGCAGGAGCCAACCATAGAAAATCAGAATAAATTTAATAGGCTACGAGATGAAGCTCATGAAATGTTTAAAAAACTTGACGTTATGTTAGAACAAATAGAGGAAGCAGAGAGAGCATCAGCCTTCTGGTCTCAAACTAAAGAAATAGTTTCTCGTAGTGTAGAAGATATAGGTGGTTATATATCTACGGTTGCTACGAAATTGTTTGGTGCCTCAGATGAGGAACTATTTGGTCCAAACTGGCAACAAATAAATCAACAATACAGAGCTTTAAGTGAAAAACATAGAGAGATAATAGAAAGGAAGAAAAAATTACTTCAAACACCTGATAAGGAAAAAGAGATTGAAGAACTGCTTAAAGAGATTGAAACAATAAAGAAGAAATATGAACTCTTAAGGATAGCAATAAGGACTGAACAGGAAGCCTTGCCTTTTTTGTCAACCTTTTGGGGTGAAGATAACATGGGAAGATACATAAATGCCTGTGTGGAAAACTTTGATATTGTCTCAACAGTTATGAGTATTATTACTCTGAATCCAAAAATAATCTATGATTTAGTCAAGCCAGCTATCCTGCTTAAATTTGGAGAAAAATATATTCATCCCAGTGGTAATCTTACTCATGAAATAGCTGATGCTATCGTCATAGATATTCTTAATGTAGGTCCCTCACAAGCCAAGACAGTGGTTGACGGTTTAGTCTCAAAAGGAGTATTAGATCCTCTACAGGAAAAATTACTCAAGGAATATGAAAAAAATGCTGCTAAACAATTTGATAGTTTAAAAGACAATCTCATAAGGAGTGTTAGAGGATTAGTTGAAAAAGAAATGGAAAATGAGATTTTAGCCCATATAAAAGAACTGCCCTATGAAAAATTTCCTGCTACTTCACCATCAGAGTTTTCTAAGGTAGCAAGTGAATATTTTAACAAACAAGCAGTAAGGACAAAGTATATTCAGATGACTCAAAAGTCCATGGAGAAAGAAATTGGTAAATTAGCTCAAATAAATAAAGCAGGTTATGCTTCTGCTAAAAAAGAGGCTTTGGGAGCTAAGTTGTCAACAGCCCTTACAGTGCTTGATTTTGTCCAGGAACTTGTAACTATATATGCAAATTCGCCATTGGTTGACTCATCGCTCCAAATAGCGGATGCGCAGGCAAAAAAAATAAGAGAGATTTATAGAGAAAAAGTCAATAAAAAGGAAATTGACAAATTTGAAGTCACAGAAAATGCTTTCGTAAACAAAGTCTGGAAAGAAGGATGGAAATTTTTTACTGCAAATGGAAATTCTGAATATAAGAAAACCGATGAGAAAAATGAAGAATCTATAGAAGCTAAAAAGCCTATGGCAGATTTAATTAAGAAAATTGAGGAAAAACTATCTATACTGGAAGAGATAGAACCTAAGGAAACAGTTGCTACACTGGAGGAGATAAATTTCTATGCCAACCTATCTTATGAAATCCCTGACAGAGAAACAGTTTCAAAATATATTAAAATTACAGAAAATCTATATAATCTTTTCAATTCTAAAAAAATAACTGCCGATGACTTCATTTTAAGCTTTCAAAATTCCTTTAATTCTCTTGATAATGCATTCAGAAAAATTAAAAAATTAAATGAAGAAATATATAAAGCGAAAATCCATTTTATTAGCAGACAGATAGTCCCTGGATCAACTGATTATGAAAAGAAAGTAGCAGAGCGCAACAGTATATTTAGTGAATATCAAAAGTTGGCTAAGAATATTGAAGAGCAACATGCAGAACTTATTAATTATTACAAAGAATTCATTAAAAGATTGAAGGAACAAGCTAATCAACATTTGATTAATTTTAAGGCATTGATAACGACAATTAACGAATATCAAAAATCAATTCACTCATGTGCAGGAATTTCAGAGATATCAGAATTATCACAAAGAGGCAGGTATATACAAGATTATAATCAAGAGATAGATAAGATAAAAAATAAATATAAAGACGGGTTAAATTGGCAAAATTTATCTAAAATTAATCTTGGTAGTTTGAGGGAAATTCTTAAAAATTTACTTGAAAATGAGCAGAGTATCATTAAAATAGCTGATTTTTGTGAACCTCAAACTCAAAGCATTTTAGAAAAGGTGGGTGATAAAGCTGGCGAGTTTATTAAAGACTTGGATTTATTTATAGAAAGAGATGGCAAATGGGTTGAATTGCTGTATTATATGATTCGGAATTACTCAGGAAAAATAGAATTTTTAAAAGATGGTTTAGAAGTTGTTAAAGATATGACTGATAGAAATGAGATATCTTTACCTGAGGCTGCTGTAAAATATACACGCAAAAGTTTCAATGAAATCTTAAACGGTATAAATGATAATTTAAAGTATATCAGTAATGAAAAATTTTTAGCCAAGAGAAATGTTGAAAAAATTAAAGAACTTATTGATGCTTTAAAGACTTTTGAAACAAACATCAAAGATTTGTCAATAAAACATATTGAGCTTACAAACCTTCTTGAAAGCCGTAGAAATACAGTAGATCCAAAGGTTGTCAAAATTTTAAAAGGTGAGCAGTCGGGTGATTTTTCTTTAGAGGAAAACACCATAGTATATCTCATTACAAGATTCTCTGATAAAGACAATAATTATATTCCACCAAATATGGAGCTTGCCTCATGGATGGTAGACACTAATAAGAAAATTGATGAAATTCAGAAATTAGTAAATAAAATAATAAACCCAGATAAATTAATCCCCTTTCTCTCTAACTATGAATATTTACTAAGTGATATTGAAGCAAGAATAAGCATGATTGATTATGATAAGATTTTAAACTCCTATGAAAAAATTAAAGAAGGTATCCCAGATATGTATTTATGGGGATTGGATTTGCAGATAGGTTTCATAATGGATACATCTCAGAGATTCAAATATAAAGGAGAGCCTGAATATAAAAAATATGCAGAAAAATTATTAAACCTTATGCAAGGAATTAGTGAACTTCAATCAGCCATAAGACAACTATATACAATTCGTGAATTATATAAAAATAAAGTAAGGGAATGGTGGCTTAGCATTATCAAAATAGCTTCATCGGAGTTGCCAAAGATAGATAAACTACTTGATGAAAACAAGGTTGAATTAGCAAAACAAACATTTGAAAATATGAAGAATTCTTATCCTCCTTATCCAACGCTTCCGAGTGGTGCTTTACCTGTTGCTGAAAAAGACTTAGGTCTTGAAGACTTACTTACTAAACATCAGGAATTAATGCTAAAAGTTTCAGGAAGATTAGAGGCAATGCTAAAGAGAGGTCCTGAGCCAGATGGAAACTATTTAAATTTAATCAGAGACCTTTATAACAATTTCAAATCTGCCTATGAGTCACGGAATGACTCCCTTGTAATGAGCTTTCTTGGAGACAGCTGGTCTGCAGGAGACGGAACAACTCTTGCTGATTTACAGAACAATCTTAGAAGAACCTTCAAAACCTTTGATGAGGTAAGATTTAATCTACAGAATTTGCAGATAGCCAATATTGGCAGTGGTATCTATCGTATAAGCTACGATGTAACAATTACAAGCCGAATTTATAAACGTAATATAAAGCATGAAGAGAAGTCTTCGGTTGTTGAGGAAATAACAGTTGACAGCAGTTCAAAAAAAGCGAAGATTAACAGGACAATAAGCGGAAGATTCTGGTACATAAAATAAGTTAATGTTTTTGAAAAAGCAATAAATGAGTTAAAAGATGCATTGTGGGGTTTTAGAAGGTGAAAAAAACTCTTTTACTGATAATAGCGTTTATTTTGGTCTTGATCTCTAACAACTCCTTTGCTGACAAAGGGCTTTTCTGGTGGGACAGCGATGCCAGATTTACTCAAAATGCTCAAAAAGCTATTATATTGCACAACCTTAAAGAAGAAGTTTTGATTCTTGAAACAGAACTTCAGGTAAACATTATGACAGAGGCATTGGAGTTTATTCCTTTTCCCTCTGAGCCAGAAGTTGAGCTTGCTAAAGGAGACCTTTTTAAAGAAATGAATAAAATCATAGATAAAAAGAGATTGAGTTTTGAGGAAATGTATTATAAAGGTTCTTCTCCTTTAGAACCGGTTGAGATAAAGGAGAGTAAGAAGATAGGACCCCATGATATAACAGTGATAAAGATTAACAGTATAGAGGGATTTAATGAGTGGGTTTTAGGTTTTCTCAAAAAGAAAGGAATTAGTGTAAAGGAAAAAGCTTTGAGAAATATCTCAGAGATTGCACAGGATTACATTCAAAGAGGCATTCAATACTTTGTTTTTGATTACATTAAAGTGGAAAATCTTTTTCAGAAAGTTGAACCTTTAATCTACAGATTTAAGACTGATAAGCTTTACTATCCTCTTAAAACATCAAACACAATAGGAGGAAGAGGAAGAGTTGAGATAGTCCTGATAATGCCTGAATTTTTTGAGGGATTAAAAGTAGAGATGAAGGAACTTTCCAAACCTTTTCCTCATATGCCTGAATTAAGTAATCATGGAGAGATAACCATCTCTGAACTCAGTTTAATTTATGACAAATTAGACAATTTTTTCCCAAAAGACAAAAAACTATACGTTCAAATGTTTCGATACAAAGGTGTTTATAAATTCAGAGATGACCTTAATTTAGATGTATCAAAAATAGTTAAAGAGAGACAGAAGTTTAAAGAGGACTTAATTGAGGCAACCCTTACTGCAATAGATAAAAGCTGGCAGAAAATCAGCAAAGACTCCTGCATAATATTGACAGAAGAAATAAAAAACCAGTTTGAAAAATGGAGAAAGGATTTTTCCTCAATGCAACCGAAAGATTACAAAGCGAGAATAGCATTTCCCTTTGATATGGGTGAAATCAAATCATTGCAGATTTATGGTTTCGGTCCTCTTTATCCGCCTTTAATTGTTAGGAAGGAGATTAAAAAACCTTTGAAAGTGGGCGATATAATTGAGGATGAACATAAAATCTATGAGGTTGTAAAAGTATCTAAATCAATAGAAAACTCTGATTTGGCTGAGAGAAAAGTATTTTTGTATTCAGTTTACACGGAATATGATGTATTTTATTTGAGCAATATATGTATTTTTAGAGTTGATACAAGAAAGATTAGGCCAACACATTATTATGTATACGTTGATGAATAAAATACAAAAGGAGGTAGCATTATGAGAAACTATTTGATTATTGGGCTAATAGCAGTTAACTTGCTTTCTGGAGTTTGCTATGCCTATGATAAACCTTATGACAGTGCACAGGGAATCTCAAGTAGCTCTCACAGAGCAGAGCAGCAATCACAGGGAGGAATTAACTATGGGGATTTAAACAGTCCTGCAGAGAGTGCAAGAAGTAGTGCAGGAACTGGATTTGACACCCCAAGAGATTCCAATATAGGCTGGGGTAATCAGTATATTCCAACACCAACGCCAAAAATTGAAAAACAATAAAAAGGAGGAGAATAATAATGTTAATTAAAGGATTGATTTTTGCGATTTCAATATTTATGTCTCTATTTCCGTGTTTATCATTCTCAATGGGAGAGAAACCTAAAAAAATTGAACAATCTTCAAATCTTGA
>DYFF01000014.1 GCA_020725335.1 Thermodesulfovibrio sp.
CAATCCGAAAAGGTCGCCTTCCACGGGGCGGGCGGAAGGGGGGTCTGGGGGGGAATGCCGCCCGCCCCGCGAGTTTTATCGGTTTTGGGCGAAATCGGTTCGAATTTTTTCGAACAGACACCGCCAATTGGTATTCTGGGGGGAATTTAAAAGGGCACGCCAGCCGATTTTCCCTTTAAATATTTTTTTACCTTTGCGTGCGAAGCACGCAGGCCAAAAGCGGGCTTTTTCGAAGTCTATTCTTAAGGTGAAACTATGAAATATTTTATTTATGCTAGAAAATCAACAGACAGCGAAGAAAGACAGGTTTTATCAATTGAAGCTCAGCTTGCTGAGTTAAAAGAATTTGCCGCCAAAGAAAAACTTGAAATCGTCGCCTCGCTTTGCGAGGCAAAAACTGCCAAAGAACCTGGCCGAACTGTGTTCGGCGAAATGTTAGATAGAATTGAAAAGGGCGAAGCCCAAGGAATTTTGGCTTGGCATCCTGATAGACTGGCAAGAAATTCCATTGATGGCGGAAGGATTATCTATCTGCTGGACACAGGAAAACTTAAGGATTTAAAATTTCCTACTTTTTGGTTTGATAATACACCACAAGGCAAGTTTATGTTGAATATTGCCTTTGGGCAAAGCAAATATTACATAGATAATCTTTCAGAAAACATTAAACGAGGACACAGGGCAAAACTACGAAAAGGTATTTGGCCAAGCTTTGCCCCTCTTGGATATCTCAACAACCATAAGACAAAAGGGATAGATATTGATCCAGAGAAAGCACCGCTTATCAGAAAAGCGTTTGAATTATACGCCACTGGAGAATATACGCTAAAAGCAATTGCAAAAATTTTAAAAGACGCAGGACTTAGAAGCTACAAGGGCAAGGTGCTTTCTGTTTCCTGTGTCCAGCGAATGCTTAAAAATACGTTTTACTATGGTGTTTTTAGGTTCAATGGCGAAATGTATGATGGAAGCCACGAGCCAATTATTTCCAAGAAACTTTTTGATACTATTCAACAGGTAATGAATAACAGAGGCAAGAAAAAGCGAAAAAGAAAACATAACTTTGCTTTTTCTGGGCTTATGCGTTGCGGAAATTGCGGTTGCATGATTACTGCTGAAATTCAAAAGGGATATATTTATTATCGTTGCACCAAGAAAAAGCAAAGATGCAATGAAAAGTATTTGCGCGAAGAAAAACTTGTTGAACAGCTAAAAGCAATAATTCAAAAAGTTTCCTTGCCAGATGAATGGGCAGAGAAAATGTTGGAAGAAATTGAGAAAGAGAAGGAACAGGCCAAACAAGAAACAAAATCACTTGTTCAAAATCTATTAAAACAAAAAGTGGCAATTGAAAGGAAGATGGACAGACTGCTTGATCTTTATATTGAAGGCAAGGGTATTGAACCGGAAGAATATCAAGCTAAAAAACAGAAACTTCTTAATGAAAAACTGAAAATTCAACAGAAGATTAAAGATTTTGAACAAACAGGAAATAATTGGCTCGAACCAATGAAAGAAATGATTTTAGCCAGTAGCCAAGCCAAAATTCTATCGTCGCAGAGCGACAATTCTCAAATTCGAGCATTTCTAAAAAATATCGGCTCGAACTTTATTTTAAAAGGTAAAAAATTCCAATTTGAAGGGAAAATCGGCTGGCGTGCCCTTTTAAATTCCCCCCAGAATACCAATTGGCGGAGAGGGAGGGATTCGAACCCTCGGTGGGGTTAACCCCACAGCGATTTTCGAGACCGCCCCAATCGTCCACTCTGGCACCTCTCCAGAAAGTTTATAATAAATTATATCACCAAAAGCTGAATTATGGAAAAAGTTCTATTAGCAATGAGCGGAGGAATTGATTCATCTGTAGCAGCCTATTTACTGAGAGAAAAGGGAATGGCTGTTGAGGGAGTTTTTTTTATTCTCTTTGATGAACCTGCAAATATTGATCTCGCAAAGCAGACAGCTAATTTCCTCAATATAAAGCTCCATATAGAGGATTTAAGAGAACAGTTTAAAGCTGATGTAATTACCCCTTTTTTTGAAGGCTATAAAAGAGGAATTACGCCAAATCCTTGTGTGATATGCAATAGGAAAATAAAATTTCCCTTGCTGAAACAGTTAGCAGAAAGAGTTAATGCGATGTATATAGCCACAGGTCATTATGCAAGAATTGTAAAAAAGAATAATCTTCCATTTTTAATGAAAGGAATTGACAACAAGAAAGACCAGTCTTATTTTCTCTATGGGATAGAAAGGGCTTTGTTATCTCATCTTATCTTCCCTCTGGGAGACCATACGAAAAACCATGTAAGAGAAATAGCAGAAAAAGTGGGGATTCCATCAAAGGTAGCAGAAGAAAGCACAGAAGTATGTTTTCTTAAGGATAAAAGATATTACGAAAGCATTAGACCCTTAAAGGCAGGTCCGATAATTGAAATGTCTTCGGGGAAAATCATAGGGCAACACAGGGGGATTCATCTCTATACTATTGGGCAAAGAAAAAGATTAGGCATTGCCTCTCCCCATCCTCTTTACGTCATAAAGATAGAACCTTCTGAAAATGCTGTTTATGTGGATTCAAAAGAAAAGGCTTTTATGAGAGAGTTTGTTGTAGATGAACTTAACTGGCTTTGGGATATAGAAAAAGAAGAATTTATTTGCGGAGTAAAAATTCGCTATGCCATGAATCCAGAAAAAGCTACAGTTACATTAATTAATAAAGACAGAGCTACGGTTGTTTTTGATAAACCTCAGTTTGCACCAACCCCTGGACAAAGTGCGGTCTTTTATAATGGAGATATGGTTTTAGGTGGTGGAGTAATTAAGGAGATAATGCAAGGTTTTTAAGGGCTTTTGTCTCATCAATTCCGAACATAATATTCATGTTTTGAACTGCCTGCCCTGAAGCTCCCTTTACAAGGTTGTCTATGGCTGAGATAAGAATTATTCTTCCTGTCCTTTGATTAACAACAACTCCGATGTAGCAGTAATTTGTGCCTTTAACATATTTTATAGCAGGGACTTGTCCTTCTGACATAATTTTAACAAAGGGTTCATTTTGATAGGCTTCTTCTAATACTTCTATGGCTTCTTTTGTTGTCATATTTTTGTTTAATTTTCCATAGATAGTTGATAAAATTCCCCTGTTTAATGGTAAAAGATGGGTAGTAAAATCTATTGTTATGTCTCTGCCAGAGGCATAGCTTAACTCTTGTTCAATTTCAGGAGTGTGTCTGTGTTTTGCCACATTGTAAGCTCTAAAATCCTCATTTACTTCACAGTAATTTAAAGTTACCTCTGCTTTTCTTCCAGCCCCAGAAGTTCCAGATTTTGAATCCACCACTATTGTATCTATATTAATCAACTCTTTTCTCAAAAAAGGATAAAGGGGTAAAATCACGCTTGTAGGATAACAGCCAGGATTAGCAATAAGTTTTGCTTTTTTTATTTGCTCTCTGTATATTTCTGGTAATCCATAGACTGCTTCTTTAAGGAGTGCAGAATAGGAATGGGAAGTTTTATACCATTGTTCATAAATCTGCGCATCTTTTATTCTGAAGTCAGCAGAGAGGTCTATGACTCTTTTGTTAGCCCCTACAAGTAATGCTCCTACTTCTTGAGATTTTCCATGAGGAAGAGCAAGAAAGTAAATGTCAGCTTTATCTTTTATTTTTTCAATATGAAGGTTTTCAAATTTAAGGTTGTTATAAATAAAAAAAGCAGGGAAAAGCTCTGAAACACTCATCCCTGCTGATTTTTCACTTGTAACACCTACTATTTCAACTTCATCATGCAAGGCAAGAATTCTTAATAACTCACTTCCTGTATAACCGCTTCCACCGCATATAAAAACTTTAAGCATATTATCTCTTGGAGAACTGGAATCTTTTTCTTGCCTTTGGCTGTCCGAATTTCTTTCGTTCTACCTCTCTTGGGTCTCTTGTAAGAAGTCCTTCTTTTTTAAGTTTTGGCTTGAGGTCTGGATTAAGATTGACAAGAGCTCTTGCTATACCATGTCTTATAGCACCAGCTTGCCCGCTTAGACCACCGCCATCAACAGTTATAATAGCATCGTATTTACCAATTACACCAGCTACTTGAAAGGGCTGCATGAGAATCATCCTTAAAGTCTCTCTTTGGAAATAATCTTCAATTGATTTTTCATTAACAGTTATTTTGCCAGAACCTGGAACTAATATGACCCTTGCAATTGACCTTTTTCTTCTTCCTGTTGATAGATATTCAATAGCCATAATTTTTCACCTCAACTTTTACTTAATTGGATAGGCTCTGGATTTTGGGCTTTGTGAGGATGTTCAGAGCCTTTGTAAACTTTAAGTTTTTTTATCATTTTTTTGCCCAGTCTTGTTTTTGGAATCATCCCCCATACAGCATCAATAATAACTTCTTCAGGTTCTTTTTCAAGTCTTTCTTTAAGCGTTTCTGCCTTTAGATTTCCCATATAACCAGTATGGTGATAGTAGATTTTCCCAGTTAATTTTTTACCTGTTACTTTGATTTTTTCAGCATTAATAACAACTACAAAATCACCATTGTCAACATTAGGAGTATAGGTAGGCTTGTGCTTACCCATGAGAATTTTAGCTATTCGAGTTGCAAATCTACCAAGAGTTTGCCCAGTAGCATCAGCAACATACCAGTTTCTGCTGGCTTCTTCTTTTTTAACAAAAGCTGTCTTCATTTTTATACCTCTCCTCAGAGAAATTTTTTCGAAAACTAAAATTATAAATTACCTTAAATTTTAATTATTTGTCAAATTTACCGAAAGGATAAAGTAGCTAAATAAGTCTTCCTAACATTTTAATAAATGTTTCAAGTAATGCTTTATCATAACATCCTTTATCCTGAACAAGTATCAAAAGAGCATTATATGGAGTGAGAGCATATTTCATTGCTTTAGGAGTTGTTAACATTTCATAGGCATCTGCAATAGCTATGATTTTACCGAAAAAGGAAATTTTCTCGCTCTTGAGTTTAAAGGGATAACCATTACCATTTAATTTTTCATGATGATGAGCAATTCCTTCTATAACTTTTTCAGGGAGTCCTAATTCTTTAGCAATTTTTACTGATTCAATAACATGAGTTTTAAAGATTTGAAATTCCTTTTCAGTGAGTTTCCCAAGCTTTGAAAGTATAAGAGGAGAAATCTTTGTTTTACCTATGTCATGCAGTGCCGAGGCAATTCCAAGAAGTCTTAGGTCCTCTTTATCTAATTTTATTTTTAAACCAAGAGAAAGACTGAGAGTCATTACATTTAAGGAGTGAACATAATTATAATTATCAAGTTTCTTCATTATAAGAAAATTTTCCAAAACCTTTGATTCAAGCGTTCCATAGTTAATTATTTCATCAATTTTATCGCCTAAAATCATAAGGTTCTTTCTATTTATTGGTTCACTATATATGTCTCTCAGTATTAATTTAGTAGTTTCTTTTAAGATTTTAGTTTCAGTTTTTCCTTCTTTTATTAGTTTTTGTAAATACTCGTTATAGCGATTTAAATCCTTTTTAGATATTAAAATATCTCCTTCGGAGAGTTTATCTTCAGAGATATTTTTTGGATTTTCTTCAGAGGCATCTAAAAGGAGATTAAAACTTTTTCCATCATGAAGATATAAGCAAAAGTTTATTGGAATTTCAGGGTCAATACATTCCTTTTCAATTTTATAATATGATTCATTATTGATTGTATATCTATCCAATAGGCTATCAAAATATTCCTTAGGTTTGAATTCTAACAGAAAATCCTGAAAAACCTTTTTATTATGAATACTAACAAATAAATTGGTAATGTTTTTTTCTTTAAGGTTATTTTTTATCTCAAGGCTGAAATGTTCGCCTTGTTTTATTAAAACTTTATATTCTCCATCTTCTTGGACAAATATTTCACACGGACTTTGTACACCTAAAGGAAGAAGCTCTGGTTTGAAAGAAAAATAATTGTCTATTTCTCTAATCTGTGTAGACATGAATTTTTATTGGGAAATTGTCTCCACAAAGGCATATGTTGTTTCATGGTTAGGGAGCAATATATCCGCTAAGTCTTTGACTATTGATAGGAGAATAGAGGCCACGTAGGAGTTTACCATAGTTACAAGTGGAAATATCTCTATCATGCTTTTATCAAATATTTTTCCGCCCATAATTATCTGATATATGACATATTTCATAATAATTATCATAATCGTTGCAATGCTTTAATTGTCAAGTTCTTATGATTACAATTTGAAAGATTTTTTTGTTATAATAAAAAGCATGTTTATCGGAACACCACTTATTACGGAAGAGCAGATTCAGAGGAAAGTAAAAGAGCTTGCTCAAAAAATATCGAATGATTATGCTCAAAAAGACCTTATAGTTATTGGAATTCTAAAAGGTTCTTTTATGTTTTTTTCAGACCTTATAAGGTATATTAAAAGTCCCTTAAAAATAGATTTCATAATTGCATCAAGTTATGTTAAGGATAGTTCATCTGGTGAGGTAAAAATTCATTACTTTCCAAGAGAGGAAATTCAAGGCAAGGACATCCTGCTCGTTGATGACATAATCGATACGGGAATCTCACTTCAATATATTAGAGAAAAAATACTTGAGCAGAATCCTGCTTCCTTAAAAATCTGCGTACTTCTTGATAAAAAAGAAAGAAGAATTATCGAAGTTCCTATTGACTACATAGGTTTTTCAGTACCAAATAAATTCATAGTTGGATATGGACTTGATTATCAAGAAAGATTCAGAAATATTCCCTACATTACAATCTTCAAAAAAGAAGCCAAGTAATGTATAAACTTAGAATAATTACAGACTTTGACGCTGCCCATCAACTAAGGGGATATAAAGGGAAATGTGAGAATATCCATGGACATAATTGGAAAGTAGAAGTAGAAGTTATTTCTGAAGAATTAGATGAAATAGGACTTGCAATAGATTTTAAAGAATTAAAAAGTATAACAGATACGGTAATTTCTCAATTAGACCATACATTTATTAATGAAGTCCCTCCATTTAATGAGATAAATCCTTCCAGCGAGAACATTGCAAGATGGCTATACATTTTACTTAAAGAAAAGATTGAGACAACGCCAGTCAGGCTTCATTCTGTCACTGTATGGGAGTCGGAGTATGCCTCAGCAACCTATTTTGAATGAAATTTTCAGAATTATTCCTCAACTAAATGCTGAGTGGGAAGTTTATTTTTTGAGGAAAAAATCTTTTTCAGTTGAAGGGAAAGATTTCACCTATGATAAAAATAAAGTTTCCTCAAAAGATTTTTTTTCCATCAGAGTTCTAAAGGATAACAAATTAGGTTTTTCCTCATGCAGTGAACTTGAAAAAATTCCCGAAGCTCTCAACCATGCTTTAATGCTTGCAGAAAATTCTGACTCCGATGAGTTCTTAAAACTTCCTGAACCAGATGAGATAACTCCCATTAAAGTATTTGATGAAGAACTGGACAAGGTAAAACACAATTTAATTGACTTTTTAATGGAAATGCAGAAGGGAGCTTTTTCTGATAAAAGAATAAAAAAATTAAGAAATGCTGAAATAAATGTGTCCTTTGAGGAAAAGGGAATAGTAAACTCAAAAGGTTTAAGCCTTTCCAATCCCTTTACCAGTATAACAGCTCATATTATTGCTATCGCAGAGGATAAAGACTCACAGATGGGATGGGCATATAGGGCTGAAAGGTTTCTAAAAAATATTAATTTTCAGGATATCGGTAAAGAGGCTTCAAAAAGAGCTATAATGCTCCTTAATGGAGAGAAAATAAAATCGTTTAAAGGGTATGTCTTGCTGGATTCTGCGGTGGCAGCTGAATTTCTTGAGCTCATAGCACAATCACTTTCTGCTGAAAATTTCTTACTTGGCAAATCAATTTTTATCAACAAAATGAACCACTCTGTGATGGATGAAAATATAAATATTATTGATAATGGATTATTACCTGAAAAATTTGGCTCCACTCCCTTTGATGGAGAGGGAGTCTCCACAAAAAACAAAATTCTTATTGAAAGGGGAGTACTTAAAGGTTTGATGCACAACTGTTATACAGCTAAGAGAGCTGGATTAAATAGGTCAACGGGCAATGGTATAAGAACAGACAGAGGAATAACGGTAGGACCTACAAATTTATATTTAGATACCTCAGAGAATAAATATTCTTTCAATGATTTATTAAATTTCATTGACAAGGGAGTTTATGTCCTTGATGTAATGGGTATGCACACTGCCAATCCCGTAAGTGGAGATTTTTCTGTTGGTATAGCTGGTGTATATGTGGAAAAAGGTGAGATTAAATATTCCCTGAAAGAGGCTGTTATTTCAGGCAATATAGGAGATGTTTTTAACAACATAAAAGCAACAGGTAACGATTTAACTTTTTACGGTAATATAGGTTCACCCACCCTTCTTGTGGAAGGGATTGATATATCAGGATAGAGGAGGTTTTAATGGATTATCTTTTAACTGAAGACCAAAAGATGATAAAAGACCTTGCAAGGCAGATTGCAGAAGAACATGTTTTGCCTGTGAGAGCAGAGCTTGATGAAACAGGTGAGTTTCCATGGGAGATCATGAAAATTTTAGCCCAGGCAGATATGTTCAGAGTTTTCATACCAGAGCAGTATGGTGGACTTGGAACAGGTGCTCTCGAACTTTGCTTGGTAGTTGAGGAACTATCTCGAGTATGCCTTGGAATATCCACCACTTATGCAGCAAATGCCTTAGGAACTTATCCTATTCTTCTTTTTGGTACTGATGAACAAAAACAAAAATACCTTCCAGACATTGCTGATGGTAAAAGGCTTGTTGCTTTTGCTCTTACAGAGCCAAATGCAGGAAGTGATGCAGGTGGAATTCAGACAACAGCTACAAAGGATGGTGACTATTACATACTTAACGGAACAAAACAGTGGATAACAAATGGTGGAGAAGCAGAGATTTATACAGTTATTGCCCTTACAGACAAAAGTAAAGGAGCAAGAGGAGCCTCTGCATTTATAGTAGAAAAAGGAACACCTGGCTTTAGCTTTGGTAAAAAAGAAAATAAAATGGGAATAAGAGCTTCGGCTACTCGTGAACTCATTTTTGAAGACTGCAAAATCCCAAAGGAAAATCTCCTTAGTAGAGAAGGAATGGGATTTATTGTTGCCATGAAAACTCTTGACCAAAGTCGTGTGGGAGTTGGAGCTCAAGGATTAGGAGTTGCTCAAGGAGCCTTTGAGGAGGCAGCAAAATTTGCAAAACAGAGAATACAGTTTGGTCAGCCTGTAATAAGTTTTCAAGCAGTGCAACACATGCTTGCTGATATGGCAATTCAGATTGAGGCTGCAAGAGCTCTTGTTTACTCAGTTGCAAGATACATAGACAGTGGTGCAAAGGATGTAACTAAAGCATCTGCTATGGCAAAAACTTTTGCTACTGATGTGGCAATGAAAGTAACTGTTGATGCTGTTCAAGTTATGGGTGGTTCAGGTTACATGAAAGAATACCCTGTTGAGAAGATGATGAGAGACGCAAAGATCCTTCAAATATATGAAGGCACTAATCAGATTCAGAGAAATGTAATAGGACAGGCAATAATAAAGGAACTTACAAAAGCAGGGATTTAATGAAATTCGCTAAGATTTTTACTAAAAAATTTATAAGGAATTCAAACCAGATATTCTCTAATAACAAATTGCTAATCATAATGTTTTTTGTTTTACTTTTCTCTATTAATTGCTCAAGTTATCCATATACGCAGACCTCTAAAAGATATTATGCCGAACTTTCAGCAAGTGAGAAAGAAACTTTACTTGCAGAGCATAATAAGTGGCGAAGTAGGGTAGGAGTTCCCCCTCTAAAATGGTCTTCCGAAATGGAAGAGCTTGCAAGAGACTGGGCATATAAATTAAGTCGAACCTATGGTTGCAAAATGATGCATCGAAGCAGTAATTATGGAGAAAATATATTCTGGGCAAATTATCCTGTTACTGCAAAGTATGTGGTTGATTACTGGGCAGAAGAAAGATTTTATTATGATTATTCATCTGACAGTTGTAAAGCGGGTAAAGCATGTGGTCATTATACACAGATTGTTTGGAGAGAAACAAGAGAAGTAGGTTGTGGCAGAGCTTTATGCCAAGGGGGAGAGGAAATCTGGGTTTGTAATTACAATCCGGCAGGGAATATAAAAGGTAAGAGGCCCTATTAATCCTTAGATAAAATCATAACTCTATGAGTCTCCCCCATTCCTTGGGGGAGCACAAGTCTTTTAAATTTGTCTATAAGTCCCTCTTGATCTAATCTCATAAGAAGATTTTCATCGCAAATGGAGATTAGAAACTTACTTTGAGAGGTATATTTCTCCACATTAAATCCCACTTCCTTTGCCCATTGTTCAATGGCTGAAAAGTTCACATGGCTTGTTATGTCCTGCTGTCCTATATTAACGTAGGGATTTTCGTTTATGGTATGCCGATAGTAACATAGCAAAGTACCACGTGTTCGTTGAGGAGAAAAGTATTCTTCTCTGTCATATCCGTAATCAAAAAAAATTACATATCCTCTATTTAATACAGAGGCAAGTTGTTTTATAAAATCTCTTATTGCCAAATTAATTTCTGAACGATATCCTTCAAATTCAAAAACTTGAGGAGCAAATTCCTCTAAGTAGGCAATGGTATCATCTCTTGCGGGAAGGAGTGTTTCAGTTAAATTTTCCTTTTCATCAACATAAACATATACTTCAAAGGTTTTATTGTTTTTAATTTGAAAGACTCTTACAGGTAGGGCATCTAATATTTCATTGACTATCACAACGCCAGTAAGAGAGTTTATTTTATTAATCGAATCTTGCCAGATAATTTTATCAGTATATTTATTTAGTCTTTGTTTCTGGATTTTCCTCAGTTCTGGATTAATTTCAATGAGAATATATTTGAATTTTATGTCTGAAAAAAAATCTCTCGCTTCAATTTCTTCTAAAATATCTTGGGCAAGATATCCCATGCCAGGTCCTATTTCAGTAATTGAAAAGTTATCAGGACAACCCATTTTTTGCCAGATTTTTAAGAGGGCTTTAGTTAAAATTATGCCGAATACTTTACCAAGATGAGAAGCAGTAAAAAAATCACCTTCTCTCCCTATTTTTATATCCTTTCGCATGTAATATCCCAATTCTGGATAGTAAAGAGCCATATGCATGAATTCATCAAAGGGAATAGGTCCTTGCGATTTGATTTTTTGAATAATTATTTTTTCAAGGGGGGATGTGGTCATTTAGAGGAAGGTTTATAAAACTCAAACATCCTGTCAACAGCCTCTTTTGCTCTTATTCTTATATCTTCAGGCACTTTAACTACATATTTCATTTCTCTTAGAGCTACTAAAACACTTTCAAGAGTAGTAACTTTCATGTTTGGACAAATCATAGTTTTTTTTAGAGGATAGAAGGCTTTATCGGGATTTTCCTTTTTAAGCCTGTATATAAGACCTACTTCTGTGCCTATAATAAATTCCTTTGCTGTAGAGGATTTTGCAAACCTTACCATTCCAGAGGTAGAGGCCACATGCTGAGCAAGCTCAATTACTTCAGGTCTGCATTCAGGGTGGACGACCACCAAGGCATTGGGATATTGCTTTTTTGCTCTAAGCACGTCTTCCTTTTTTATCATATGATGTGTTGGACAAAAGCCATCCCATGGAATAACTTCTTTTTCTGGAACGTTTCTCATTACCCAGAAGGCAAGATTTTTATCAGGAACAAATAGAACCTTACTGAAGGGAATAGTCTTAACTATTTGAGGTGCGTTTGCTGAGGTACAGCAAACATAACTTAATGCCTTAACCTCAGCAGTTGTATTAACATAGGACACCACTGGTGTATTGGGATACTGTGATGCCCATTTTTTCAATTTTTCTCCATCAATCATATCTGCCATAGGACAACCTGCATCAATCTCGGGAAGAAGGACTGTTTTTTCAGGGTTGAGAATTGCTGCGGTTTCCGCCATAAAATGTACCCCACAGAAAACAATTACATCACATTTAACCTCTGCTGCTGTTCTACTTAGCTCTAAGGAGTCACCGACGAAATCAGCTATATTCTGTATTTCTTCTCTTTGATAATTATGTGCAAGGATAATGGCATTTTTTTGTTTTTTTAGGTGTAGAATCTCTTCTACTATTTCTTGGTCCATAGATATATATCCTCCCTGTTAGTGTAAAGTAAAGTTCCATCAGAGAGAATCACAGCTTTTATAGGTGCACTTTTCTTTTTAAAGGAAGTGGTTTCTAAGTAGGTTGGTGCAGTTCCGTTATATCTCATTGATATTCTTGCTACATATTGCTGTGTCTCAGCGATATTGGGTATTCTGCCAAGGGACTCTACAAGATTCGGACCTGCATTATAGGCTGCAAGGGCAAGATTTAAGTTGCCATTAAATCTCTCAAGAAGATACTTCATATACCTAATTCCACCATCTATGTTTTCTTCAGGATTATAGGGATTGCTTACTCCCATGAGAAGTGCCGTAGCAGGCATTAACTGCATAATTCCCATTGCACCCTTTGGGGAATTGGCATATACATTCCAGTTTGACTCTTCCTTTATAATCTCTTTAATTAGTTTAGCATCTACTCCGTAAATTTTAGCTTTCTCCTCCACAATTTTTTCTAATTGTTCTCTTGAGTAAGTTGAAACATTTTGGGGAATCTGGGGTTTAGATTTTATGTCTCCCTTAGAAGATTTTTTTAATATAAGGGACTTGCTCCCTCTTTCACAGAGATTGGTATATACCTTTTCTCCCTCTATTTCTTTAAGGCAAAGTTTATCAGCCCATGCTAAGTTTACAAATAAAAAAAGGGATAATAGGGTTATTGCAAGCATATTGAATAATACCAGAGAAAAATATATATTTTCAATAAAATTCAGGTTTTAATGCGCGATTCATTAGGTCCATCGTTGCTTCTTTTGGATTTTTACCTCCATAGATTACCTGATAGACCTGTTCAGTGATAGGCATCTCAATACCTAATTTTAAGGCAAGTTCCATAGCAGATTGACTTGTTTCCACACCCTCTGCAACAGATCGCATACTTTGAGAGATTTCCTGCATGCTTTCTCCCTTACCAAGCCTAAATCCTACTGTATAATTTCTTGACAACGTAGATGTGCATGTGAGAAAGAGGTCTCCAAGCCCGCTTAATCCTGAAAAGGTTATCTCCTTTGCACCCATCCTTTTACCCAGCCTCATTATTTCATGAAGCCCTCTTGTAATGAGTGCTGCCCTTGCATTGTTACCAAGTTCAAGAGCATCGCATATACCTGATGCTATAGCAATAACATTTTTTATTGCTCCCCCAATTTCAGAACCAATTGGGTCATCATGTTCATATACTCTAAAGTAACTGGTGCTAAATATTTCTTGTAGAAGAAGTCGTTCCTTTCTGTCAAAACCTGAAAGAGTTACAGCAGTAGGTTTTTCCTTAGCTACCTCGATTGCAAAACTCGGCCCTGAAAGGACATAAATATTTTTATTAAATATTTCATTTAAAATTTGCGATGGAGTTTTAAGAGTTTTTTTCTCAATTCCCTTTGAGGCACTTACTATTATTGTTTCACCATTAAGATTGTCCTTTATAGGGGTAAAAACAGTTCTTATAAACTGCGTGGGAACAACATTAACTACAAATCTTGCTTTTTTTACTGCTTGAAAAATATTATCTGTGCAAACAAGGTTTTCGTGCAAAGGAATCCCGGGCATGTAGAGGGTATTTTCTTTACGATAGTTAATTGATTCAACGATATCCTTTTCCCTTGCCCACAGGACAACATCAAAGCCTTTTTTTGAAAGAAGGGAAGCAAGGGTTGTTCCCCAGCTTCCCGCACCTATGACAGCTATGTATGACATTTATTTTGGCAGCTTCCCGAATTCCTTAAGTTTGAGTTCTTTTCTTTTTATTTTACCACTGATTGTTTTTGGAAGTTCATCAACAAATTCAATTTTTCTTGGATACTTATAAGGAGCTGTCTCTTTCTTGACAAAATCCTGAATTTCCTTAGTAAGCTCCTCTGAGGGCACATAGTCTTGAGTTAGCACAATAAAGGCTTTTACAACTTCTCCTCTCACTTCATCAGGACTTGCAACTACTGCAGCTTCCTTAACAGCAGGATGATTGATAAGGGCACTTTCTACCTCAAAGGGTCCTATTCTGTATCCAGCACTTATTATTACATCATCTTCTCTACCTACAAACCAGAAATATCCCTCTTCGTCCTTGTATCCTCTATCCCTTGTGTAGTACCACTCGTCTCTGAAAGCAGCAGCCATTTCCAGTTTATCTCCAATGTACTCTTTAAACAAGCCTACTGGTCTTTCAGGATTTATTCTTATTGCGATGTTACCTTCTGTATTTGGTGGAAGAGGCTTACCATCATCATCTATTATGTCTATTTGAAATCCCGGGGTGGGCATGCCTGTTGCTCCTGCTTTCATAGGAATAAATCTAAACATGGCAAGGGTATTTACTGTTTCAGTCTGCCCGTATCCATTATATATCCATTGTCCCGTGGCTTCTTTCCATATATTTATAATTTCAGGATTAAGGGGTTCACCTGCAGCAACAAAGTGTCTCACTGTTTTAAATTTGAGTTCCTCTAAGGGAAATTCCTTTACGATCATTCTATAAGCAGTTGGTGGTCCGCAGAGGGTATTGATTTCGTATCTTTTAAGAGTGTCCACTATCAAAGCAGGAGAGAATTTTCCTTTTCTGTAATAGGTAAAAACAGTAGCACCCATATTCCAAGGACCGAAGAAGCTTGACCAGGCTGCCTTTGCCCAACCAGTGTCGGATATATTCCAATGTATGTCTCCAGGTTTGAGGTCAAGCCAGAATTTTCCGGTGATTTTATGTGCAAGGGGATAACTTACCTGAGTATGTAATACCATTTTAGGAAGCCCTGTTGTGCCTGATGTGAAGAATATAAAGGCAGGGTCATCGGAAAAAGTTCTTTCACCAATAAAAGCATCACTATTTATCACATCATTATAATTTTTCCATCCAGCTTGATTGTCTACATTAATTAATAATACGTCCTTTCCATATTTATTAACTGCTTCTTCTATTTTAGAGGCATTCTCTGAATCAGATATTACAGCTTTTATGTCAGCGGCTTTTAATCGGTACTCTATATCTTTAGGTGTTAACAAAGTTGTCCCTGGTATAGCAATGGCATTTAATCTCATTATGGCAAGAATTATTACCCACCATTGAGGGACATTGGGAAGAAGAATTAAAACTTTATCACCTTTATTTATTCCAAGGCTTTTTAATCCGCCTGCTAATTTACTTGAAAGCAACGTAAGGTCTTTGAAGGAGAATTTTTGGGTGGTCTCTCCATTTGTCCATATTAATGCAGTAGCATCACCCCATTTGTCAAACACATCCAGAGGAAAGGAGAATTTCTCTGGCACCTGGAGTTTAAAGTTTTTCAATTCTTCATGGTACTTTTTCATCGCTTCTTGCATAGAACCCTCCCTGAAAGTTTTAGGATAATCTTAAATCATATAATAAAAATAGTATATTAATCAATGTAGGGAGTAAAAACCCTTTTTTCATTAATTGATACTGATAACAACTATTTGCTACAATAACCCATGATTACAGGAAAAACAAAGGTTGTATGCATATTCGGAGACCCTATAGAACATACACTTTCACCCCTTATGCACAATGCTGCTTTTAAAGAGCTTGGACTTGACTACTGCTATGTGCCCTTTCTTGTAAAAAAGGAAAAAATAAAAGATGCTGTAGAGGCTATAAGAGCTTTGAATATAAGGGGAGTAAACATAACAGTGCCTCATAAAGAGGCAGTTATGAGTTATCTTGATGAAATATCCGAAGAAGCAAAATATATTGGAGCAGTAAATACAATATTAAATGAACAAGGCAATTTAAAGGGTTTCAATACGGACGCATACGGATTTGTAAAATCATTAAAAGAGGAAAATATTTCTCTTAAGGATAAATTTATTCTTCTTTTAGGTGCTGGTGGTGCAGCTAAAGCAGTTGCTTATGGTGTTTTAAAGGAAGGTGCAAATATTTTTATATTTAACAGGACTCCCTCAAAGGCTTACAAAATAAAGGAGTCTTTTAGTCAAATCGGTAAGATAGAAGTTATTGAACAGATAACCCCAGAAATAATAGAAAAATTTCATATTGTAATAAATGCCACATCCTCAGGTTTAAAAAGAGATGACCCCATGCCCCTTGAGCCAGCTCTTTTAAAAAAGGGACAAACATATGTTGACCTTATTTATACTAAAACACCTCTTTTAAAGGAGGCAGAAAGTAGGGGATGCGAAGTTATAGACGGACTTGGAATGTTACTTTGGCAGGCAGCAAAAGCTTTTGAAATATGGACATCTACCCCTGCACCAGTTGATGTTATGAAAAAATTTTTAAAAAAATAAAAAAAACTATTGACAAAAGATGAAAAATTTGATACAACTTATACATAGCCTATGATGATAGGTATAGAAATAGAACCCTCTTCCATCAAAGCTGCCTTGGTCAGAAAAAAAGGTGGTTATGAACTTATAGGTTGGGAAATCTTCGAGTTACCAGAAGGAGTAATAAAGGCTACAGGTATAGCTGACATTGATACCCTATTAAAAAATTTAATCAAAATCCCGGCAAAATTTGACCTTAAAAATCCTGAAGTAGCCTTCTCCATCTCAGGACCTACAAATTCAGCAGTGAGAATCATAGATATACCCTATGTTGATAAAAATGAAATAGATCTTAATCTGCCTATGGAACTTGACAAGTATGTGCCTTTTGGCATTAGAGAGATTTACTATGATTACCATATAATTGAAAAAAGTAAAAGTTCAAGTAAAATAATAGTTGCTGTGGGACTTAAAGAAATGGTAAATGATTATTCAAATATCTTAGAAAAAGCAGGAATGGTTCCTCAGGTTGCCGACATAAGGTCACTTGCCTTCTATAATGTCTATGAAGTTAATTATTCCGAGGCTGCTGTATCAACTATAGTTAATATCGGCGAAAATGTAATAAATTCCGCTATAGTAAAAGGTCATACACCTTTATACATAAGAGAAAGTATAAATACTTACAATATACCAATTGAAAATGCTACGGAAGATGAAATAAGAAATTATGCTGATGAGGTGGCAGCTGAAATATACAGGCAGGTAGAATACTTTAAAACTATCAGTCCAGAAAAGAATGTAGAAAAGGTTTTTATAACAGGCGTTCCTACAGTATCACCCTATTTTCTGCAATTCCTTGAAGAAAGGCTTGATATCCCTATTTCCCTTTTTAATCCCTTCAGAAATATCAAGATTGACAAGGAATTATCTGCAAAGATGCAGAAATACTCATCAGTAGCATCCGTATCAATAGGGCTTTCTCTGAGAGGAACGGAGAAAATAAAATGATAAAGATAAATCTGTTACCAAAAAGAGAAGTAAAGAAAGAAGCAATTCCAACTGATATTGGTCTTTCAAAGGATATTCTTCTTAAGTTAGGACTTCCAGTAGGTATAGCAATTCTTTTAGTTATTGCTGCCTTTGCCTATATGGAAATTACAAAATCAAGCCTCAAGAATGACATTGAGCAAAACAAAAAAACTCTTGCTCAACTCCAGCAAAAAATTGAAGAAGTAAAGAAATTTGAAGAAATGAACAAGGACATAGAGATAAAGACTAAACTCATTGAAAATTTAAAAAATAGACAGCATATACCTGTCACAATTCTTAGTTCAGTAGCTAAAAATTTACCAGATGGTGTATGGTTATCCGAGTTAAGTTTTGGTATTCCTCCCAAGACTCAAGGTGGGCAACAGCCAGATAAGGAAGCAGAAAAAACAGCAGAGAAAAAAATTATTGCCAAGGGATTTGGTTTTTCTAATTTAAATATAGTAGCTTTTGTTGAGGCCATGAAAAAAGCTCCTGAATTTACGGATGTAAATCTTGCGGAGACGCAGCAGACTATCTATGACAAAGTACCTGTTTATAAATTCATTTTAGAATTTAAATTAAAGGAATAAAATATGGATTTAAGCGGACTTTCAGGAAGAAATAAAATTTTAATAATGATTGTTTTACCCTTGGCTATTTTGGGTTTATTTTATTCTCTTTATTTCGCTCCAAATATGGATACAATTACTAAACTAAAGAAAGAAAACGATGCTCTAAAGGACGAGATAGAGAAGGCAAATAAAATTGTTGCTAAGTATGAAGAGATAAAAGCAGCAAATATAGAGTTGCAGAAAAAAATGGAATATCTTAAGACCCTTTTACCAAAAGAAGTAGAAGTTTCAGATTTGTTAAAGAGAGTATCTGAGCAGGGTATACAGAAAGGATTACAAGTTACCCTTTGGAGGCCAAAGGATAAAGTTATTCACGAATCAAAGGAAATTTATCAAATACCCGTTGAAGTAAAGATGAAAGGTAAATATCACACCTTTGGTTTGTTTTTTGCAGAAATAGCAAAGATTGAAAGAGTTGTAAATGTAAATACAATAGAGTTCAAGGCTGGCAACATTGATGACAGAGGTGAGGTAAAAGCTATTGCTGACCCTACAACGCTAAATGCAAATTTAACAGTAACAACTTATTCGCTAATTCCTGAAGAAGAAAAGAAGAAACAAAAAGAAGAACAAGATAAAAAGGCAAAAGAAGAGAAAGTGAAAAAATAGAACTATGAATAAGAAAAATATACAGATAATAATTTTAATATTTCTTCTTGTAGTCTTAGCATTATATGGCATTTATCAATTCACAGGCATTCAGACTTTGACGCAAAAGGAAAATACGATTCCGCCAAAGCCTATCTCATCTTTCGAACCACAAAAGGTTCAGTTAGATAGCCTTCCAAAGGTATATTCCTATGAAGCCTCTCATACAAGAGATCCTTTCTATCCTCAAATAATAAGAAAAGAAACAGTTAAAGGTTCTTCACCCCTTGAAAATTATGATATAGAGGAATTAAAGCTCTCTGGAATTCTAAAAGACCCTAAAGGATATAAAGGATTAATAAAAACTCCCGATGGCAGACATTTTGTTGTTAGAGAGAAAGATAAAATTGGACTTCACGGTGGGCAGATAACGAAGATATCAAAGGATACAATTGAAATTAAAGAAACGGCGAGGTCTTACACCGGAGAGTTCTTACAAATCACAAAAACTTTGAAATTAAGAACGGAGGAATGGCAATGATACATAAAAGCATATTTTTAATTGCTTTAATATTATTTTCTGCATCAACACTATGGGCGGGTGAGATTAATTCGGTCATATCTGAATCTAATCAGCTTAGGATTCAACTTACAGGCAAACCGAATTATAAAATTATCCCGCAAGATGACCCCTTCAAACTCAGAATTGAACTCATTGACACAAAGCCCGGAATCCTTTCTAAAAAAATTCTTTTTCATGAGGGTATAGTAAGTGAAGTCTCAGCCCAATCTTCAACTATCGGTACAGTTTTAGAAGTCCTCCTTTCTGAACCCGCAAAGGCTGAAATTTCCACACAGGGTAATGTTATTTTAGTTTCCTTTGGAAAAGATGCAAAAATTCAAGAAAAACCAGCCAAAATAATTGATATTTCTATGGAAAAAACTGAAGGAGGCTATGAAATATCAATAAAGGGAGATAATGTCCTACCAGAACCTGAAGTGATAAAAGAGGCTGACACAATAAACTTAGCTTTTTCAGATATTTCAATTGCTACTGAGCCTTCAAAGGAAATACCAGTTAACCTAAAGAAACAGGGAGAGGATTTAATACTCAGCTTTCCCTTTGGTAAAGATGCGGAAACAGAGGTTTTGTATTTAGGAGATGAGATAGTTCTTGATGTAAAAGTTCCCATAAAAAAACAAGAAGTAAAAGTAGCTACAAAAGATGTAGTAGCCTCTTCAAACAGCAAAAAGTCAATAACAAAATCTGAAAAAATTGAAATCACACCTTTAAAACAACTAACTGGTGAAAAAACAATATCTCTTGACCTTCAAGATGCTGATATAGTTGGAGCTTTAAGGCTTCTTGCAGAGGCAGGAGGTTATAATTTAGTTTTACATCCCAATGTAAGAGGTAAAGTCACTCTAAAACTTGTTAATGTTACAATTCATCAGGCATTTGACATGATTTGTAGAAACTATAACCTAATTCAATTAGAGGATGATAATATAATAAGAATAATCCCTGCAGATGCCTATTTAATAGAGCTTGTTCTTGAAAAAAGAAAGGCAAGAGTTTACAAGCTAAAACATGTAAGACCTTCTGAAATTATTAAAAGGACAGAGGAAATAAGAACAGTTCTTGCGGATGCCAGATTGTTCCAATTCTTTAATATCGAGAATATACAATTACAAGAGCAAAAGGATAAGCTTGATATTTTATTTCCTTTTAAAGTAACTGAAATCAAAGAAAAGCAGGAAGTTGAGAGAAGTGTAAGATATAAAACAGCGACTGAAGAAAGAGAGGAAAAATATGTTAAAATTATTGGAATAGCTATAGATGAAAGAACAGGTTCATTAATAATAAATGCTCCTCAGTCAATGCATAAGGTTATAGAGGATGTCATCGCTAAGCTTGATGTTCCTCAAAAACAAGTTTTATTCGAAGCAAGAATTATTGAGGTTAGTAGTTCTTTCTCTAAGAGTTTAGGTTTTGAATGGGGCATCAGATGGGCACCTCCTGATGCAAGAACAACTATAGTTGGTTCCCAATCAAGATCAAATATTTCAGGTGGAAGTACTCCTGTGGCGATCAATCTGCCAGCCTCTACAGGAAATGTAGCTACCCCATCCTCAGCTATAACTCTGGGTTATATAAATGCGGCAGGAACTTTCGCACTCGATTTAAGAATTTCAGCCCTACAGCAATCTGGAAAAGGAAAAGTAATAGCAAATCCTAAAATAATTGTTGTTGATAATCAGGTGGCAAGAATAACTCAAGGAGAGACGATTCCATATGCAGAAAAAGTTTTAACAGAAATTGGATTTGATATAGCTACTTCATTTAAGGATATTGGAATAAACCTTGCACTCACTCCAAGAATAATTGACGACGAAAATTTAAATATATATTTGTCTTTTGAAAAGGAAGAATTGGTAGGTTTCAGAGAAATTGCAAGTAATTTAACTGCACCACAAACAGTAAAGCTTTCAGGAAATACAGAGGTTAAAGTAAAAGATGGAGAGACTCTTGTATTAGGTGGTATCTATAAAAAAGTTGAAAGCATTACAGATTCGAAAGTACCAGGATTAGGTGATATTCCCTTGGTGGGGGAACTGTTCACAAAGAGAGGCAGAGACGAGAATATATATGAAGTATTAATTTTCATAACGCCAAGGATCATAAAAGAATAGAATAATTAATGCGTATCCTCCTCATAGAGGATGATAAAATTTTAGGGGATACCCTTAAGGATTATCTTGCAATTCATAAAATTGAAACAGTTTGGCTTTGGGATGAAAGAGAACTTCCTGAAACTATTAAAAAGTATGAATTTGATGTCATCGTAGTAGACCTAATTTTAAAATTTACCTCTGGTGAGAAGATAATATCTGCATTAAGAAAAGCTGGCATTAACACTCCTATTCTCGTAATTACTGCGAAAAGAGAAATGAATGACAAAGAAGTATGTTTCTCTGAGGGAGCTGATGACTATCTTACTAAACCCTTTGATTTTAAAGAGTTTGTTCTAAGACTTAAGGCATTAAGCAAAAGAAGACATATAGACAGCATAGTTCAAATTGGAGAGTTTTTAATAAATATTGATGCCAAAACAATCCATAGAGGTAAGGAAGAAGTAAAAATATCAAAAACAGCTTGGGATCTGCTAACTCTACTTATCAAAAAAAGAGGTGAAATAGTTGATACAGATACAATTTTAAGTTATATATGGCCTAATAAAGAGGTGGGAGAGGAGATTGTGCGTGCATATATAAAAGAGTTGAGAAAGATTTTTCCTCCAGATATAATAAAAACTTATCCCGGACGAGGTTACAGACTGCTTTGAAATTTCAGATAAAAATAATTTTTGCGACCACTTTTATAATGATAGTCATACTATTTTACCTAAACACGATGGTTATAAATTTTATGGACTATGTGAAGGAAGACATCTTATACCAATCTTATGAAAGAGAAAAATCAATAAAAAGAGATTTTGTAGAGAAAAGATTTCAGGAATATTTATTGAATGTCCTATTGTGGGAATTCTTGCTTGTGCTTGCCTTGATGTTTATACTTTATAAAGTCATTGAAAAAATGACAAGGCAGGAAAGGGAATACGAGGATTTTTTAGAGCTTTTGCTCCTTACAATATCCCATAAATTTGGAAATCTCCTTGCTGCTCAAAAAGGTAACTTAGATATACTGAAGCTCAAATATGACCAGAGAGCCATTGAGCGACTCGAAAAGACGTATAATCTTATAAGGGAAGATTTAGATAGTATATTAGTCTACATTCAAAGATTCAAGCTTCTAACAAGTGAAAGGGAAAAAATTAATTTGAGAGAACTCATAAAAAAATGTCTTAATCTTCAAAATGGAAACAAAGAATTGTTTTTCAGAGAAAGGGATGTATATGTGTATGCTAACAGGCAAATATTAGAAAACATAATTATTCCTCTCCTTGAAAATGCAACTAAATATTCAGATGGAAAGATATTTGTTAGGCTTACAAAAAAATATTTAGCTATAAGAAATAAAATTTCTATTACTGATAGAGGCGCAGGCATAGGATTAAAAATCTCTGAAAAATTATCTGAAAAGCAAGGTTTTAGACTACTCTACAGAAGTAAGAACAACTATTTTATTTCTTTGCTAAAATTTAGATAAGAGATTAAAAAAAATAATAATTGGAATCCCTCCCTTTCACAAAATTTTCACAACTTTTGTTTGGAGGTTTAATATAATAAAATTATGAAAAACGGCGATATACTAAAAAAGATGAGTTCTAAATACAATCTGAATTACAATGAGAAAAGGGGGTGGGAGAGATACTTTTAAGCAAAAAGGTTTCCTTCGGAAACCTAAAAAAACACTTGGAGGTTTATCCATGAAGAGACTATTTTTAAGAGACCAGAGAGGTTTCACACTTGTTGAATTATTAATTGTAGTAGCAATCATTGCAATTCTTGCAGCTATCGCAATACCTCAGTTTGCAAAATACAGAGAGGCTGCAGGAAAATCCGCATGTCAATCCGATGTAAGAAACTGCGTAAGCAAATGCGCAGCTGAATATGCACTGAATCCCGGTAATGCAGTAGCAGACTGCGACTGCATACAAAGCCCTGGTAACACTGTAACTGGAAGTACCGATGCGCAGGGGGTCATTACAGCCACCGCGTCTTGCACAGGTGCATATGCAGGAAGTTGCTCCTATGATAATGATACTGGAACTATAACCTGTAATCCATAATATTAAGATGTGAGAAAGATAGGGTAAATGGGTCTATCATTTTTCCTTCACGGGGGGCGAATAAATCGCCCCTTTTTTATAAGGATTAGAATTACATTGTTTTATGCAAATAGAAATACAGGCTTTACATTTATTGAACTGCTAATAGTAATAGTTATTATTGCTATACTTGCATCTATTGCTATCCTATATTATATAGACTTAAGAGCATTAGCTATAGAGTCAACTATGCTCTCTGATGCTCGCAATTGTGCCTCTAAGGCAGAAGCATGGGGTGCTCATAGAAATACTTATGTTGGATTTAATGCTAATGAATGTGTAGTCACACATAACAATTCATTGATAGTTGCTAATGTAACTACATCTACCTATTCTATATCAGTAAGAAATCCTTCCGCAAGAACTAACCGCACTGTATGTACAATTGACAATACAGGACAGATAAGCTGGCAATAAAAACTTAGTCTATAAATTCAGAAAAAAACGATTTAAATAAAATAAAACATTTCGTGAAAATTCTGTGAATATTTTTTATTGTAAAATTTTTATAAATATGATAAAGTTAAGTTAGAGATGAAAAAGTTAAGACAAAATAGGGGATTTTCTATTATTGAATTGATGATTGTTGTTGCAGTTATTGCTATATTAAGTGGAATAGCTGTACCTCAATTACTTAATTATTACAGAGATTACAAGTTTCTGGATTATGCCTCTCAGATGGAGTATCTTGTAAAGCAGGGGAAAATATATGCAATGGAGAGAACTACAAATGTTGGAGTCTGTGTAAGTGGTAACACACTTTCAATCAGAGATATAGGTACAAGTAGAGGTGCAGGAATATGCACTGGGACACCGATAAGGTCAATGACAGTTACAGATAGTTATGTCACTCTGGGTGGCAGTGGTGGTTCCTTTGACCCAAGAGGTCTTGCTATACAGATTGGTACAACTTGTGTTACCTATTCAGGAAAATTTGTAAAGATGCATATAAGCAGGGCAGGTATAAGAAAAGAAGCAGGTTCAGGCGGATGTTAATGAGCAAAATAAGAAAGATTCAAAAAAAAATTAATTATAAAAAAGGATTTACTTTGGTAGAGGTGATGATTTCAATTGTTATTCTTATAATTGGAGTTTTAGGCGTGATGACACTCCAGAGTAGATTTGCCACAGCAACAGCTGACAGGGCTGTGAGAAACGCTCTCATAGATGCTGCAGCAAGTGCCTTACAGCACTGTGAAAGTACATTATCAACTCCCCCAAGCAATTACACTTATGGTGGAATAACCGTATCTGTATCAGTGAGTGGGGGGTGTAATCCTTCAGAAGATACCTGCAACAATGTTACGGTCACGGCTACTGCCCAAGGAAAAAGCTTCTCCCTTACAACAAAGGTTTGCAACTTTAGGTAGCACAGGAGGTTAGCCTATGAAAATAAACAATAAGGGTCTCTCCCTTGTAGAGCTTTTGGTAGTTGTGGCAATTCTCGGTATTGTTTTAGGTGCTATTTTAGTAACCTATACTGGTTCATTAAGGGTTTTCACAAATGTAAAAAGCCTATCAGACCCTATAGAGACTAAAACCCCTTCAATTGAGCTTATTGATAGATACTTTGATAGATGGGGTGCTGGAGTTATATCAAAGAAATTTAGACCAAATTGTGGTGTATGCCCTCAGGATGAAAAAACAATTACTCTAACGACTTCAGGAAACTGTAGTGATATAACCTTTTATGGCAATCTCTACGGTTTTGGATTTGTTAGAGCACTTTCTGGAAGCACTGCTCAGGTTATAAGTTGTAGACTATCTTCAGACACGAATAAAAATTGTTATACTCTTTGGAGGGATAGTACTCCTATAAATGAATATGATGGAAGTAACAATCCTATAATATTAAGCCTTGGTTCTCTTAATCCAAACAATGCTGATTGTACCACTGTTACAACACACAATGCCACGATTAACTATGAATTATCTCCTTACACGGGTAATGTTTGGAAACAAGTAAGACCAGGCGATGTAATCCATAGAGCAGCACACAGAATAAGATTATACTGTCAAGCTAACAGCAATGACGGAGGAAGAACCTGGCTTTATGCAGATTTAACAGATTTTTATGGTGCTTGTAATGAAAATGAAACAGCCACACCAATCGCACCTGTTGATGAATTCATAGTAACCCCACTGCCAAGCGGATGTAATGAAGCAAATGGTGAATGTAATGCACTTCAGGTAAAAATTAAATTCAGGAGTCAGTCAAGAGATTATGGTGGCCAATACAAAACTTATGAAGCAATAAGAGTTTTTGGGAGGTAAAAAATGATAAATTTAGAAAGATTAAAAAATCAAAATGGTGTTGCCCTTCCTGTTGTTTTAGTAGTGATGCTACTTCTTTTAGCTTTAGGTGCTGCAGCTATGATGATGTCAAATTTAGGATATTCAAACCTTGCTTCAGAGACAAAATATCAATTCGCAGACAAAGCTGCCGAAGCAGGCATTAAAGCTGCAATTGTAGATAAGATAATACCTAATGCTCAGTGTCCTCAGACCGGTTCTGGAACAGTAGGTGGAGCTAATTATTCCTTTATTGGAATACCCGATTCAAATGATACCTATTGTTTTTTACGGGCAGAGGGAATTTTTTCTGGTGCAAAGGTTGTAAAAACAACAGTTGTTCCAAGAGCAGGTTCAGAATGGGCTGCAATGGTTGCAAAAGGCTGTACCATTGAGCTAAGTGGTTCATCTGGTATAGCAGGGTGTGATGATGATGAAAGCACTTATCCAGATAGATGTGGAGTTGTTACAGCTTTAATTAATGAATCTGCAACAGTAAACTCAAATACAACTCCTGAAACGATAAATGTTTGTAAAAATGAGGGTACTATCAAGGGATTAGACGGCAATCCACCAGAACAGACAACTTCAAAACCTTTTAATGATGGTCTGACAAACATTTATTTTGGTGTTCCCACATGGGGAGGCATCTTATCAAAGATCGAGACTCATTATAGTGACACCAACTCGCCAAATTACAGAAAGATTGAGTTTTATGACTCTGGTAAAACAGCTGCTCAAAAATTTGGCTTGCCAATAGCAAATGTTACCGCTCCTCAGGCCGTTCCCAATTCTTGCACTTTTAATTCTACTAATTCAAAAAAATGTTGTAGAACATATATTAGCGGAGGAGTTTCTTATATTTTATGCGACAACAACGATTGCAAGGATACTCCAACAGCACCATGTAATGGAACAGCTAAACCATGTAGAATGACCCTATCAGATTGTACACAGACTCAAACTACAACAAATGCTGATAGTTATCCTTACATCGCAGTAGGTGATGACACCGTTTCTTTTGTTAGCCTAAACGCCCCATTAAAAGTGGCAACAAGCGGACATAGAATCGCTCTTGTAAGTAATGATAATGTAACAGTAAGTGCAGCAGTTAATAATATAAGAATATATACGGGGGGAAATGTTATTATTGACAGCCCTCTAAGTGCATCAAATGGAGATTTAGGTTCAGTAATATACGCAGGAGGAAGCGTTACAATCAATGCTAATGTAGGTAATCATGGTTCAGATATATGTCCCTCAACTTTTAATGCAGCAACCCATATAATAAGTGGTAATAAAGGAACAAATGATAGAGTTAGCATTCCAGAAAATATCACAATTAGAAATACAAACATTTTTGCAGACAAAATATATATAGATGGAAAACCGAATATTGAGGGGGGAGTGGCAAAAGTTTTCTATGCCTTTACAGGAATAGAGATTAATATGAATGGTTCACCATGTATTGGTTATCCATGTGGTAATAACAATAGTTTATACCCTGTATTGTTCTTAGTTGGTGATGGAGACCCTAATACTTCTGGATCATATTTTAGGTTGCCCAATCAAGCAGGAGGCCCTACAATTAGTGGTATGTTATTTACAGATGCCAATGATTTAACTATGAAAGGTTCAGTTCAATTTCAGGGAACCATAATAAATATGTCAACACAGTGTACTATAAGTGCCATAGGTAATGCGGTAATACAGTTTAACAAAAGAGTATTAGACGGAGTATACAATCAACTTTGTGCAGATATTATTAAACAACCAAGATGTGGAGCGGGTAATAAAGGAGATTACCTGATAAATACAAAAGTGACTGTTTATTAAGTTTTCTTAGCTAAACAAAGAATTTTAGAGAATTATAATAGTAAAAGGCTCATTACAGAATTCTTAAAAAGATATAGGCAGATTTAAAATAAATGATAGTGTTATGTGGAATTATTAATAAAATTTTCCCTTATTCTTTCTACAAACTGATAGAAACTATCTAAATTTTCTTTGACGTTTTTAAGAAGTAAAAAATCATCAACTTCCCAATATCTATGAATTAATATATTTCTGAAATCAAAAAAAGGCTTTAAAGAATCATAAAGTTGCTGATTAATTATCTGTTTATCATAGGCTTTTTTAATAGTGTCAATGTAACCCTTTACAGGTGTGCCATAACCCTTTGCGAGTATATGTTGTAGAATTAGAGAGATTGATTCAGCAATCTCAACAAGACTGAATTTTAAAGCCTTAAGAAGCCTCCTGTCATTTACAATTTCATCCAAATTTTTTTCTTCAAGTATTGACTTAATATCGTCAGCGTTTTCTTTAATTTCATAGAGATATTGGGATATTCTTTTTAGATCCATTTTCATATTCTACCTGTAAAATTCACTAAGGACAATCTGATTTATGCGATAATTCATTGATACTTTCTCAATAAAGTCAGTCCTTATTTCAGGATTATTATCTACAATTAAAAGTCCTCTGTCAAGAACTTCAATCAGGAAATCATAATCAGCGTTGTTTATAATACGGAGGTCTATTTCATCGGGGGAGATTTTAATGCCATGCTTTTTTAATTCCTCAGATATTTTAATTTTCATGTCTACTTGAAAATTGAATATGGAGTTTACTTTTTCAGAATAAACTGCGATGTCAATGTCATTAGAGAAATCCTGTTCAATAAAAGAACCATAAATATAGGCAAAAATAACTTTTTCTTCATCAAGAAGAATCTTTTTTATCAGTTGAATTATTTGATTTTTCTCTTTCTCGGAAAATTTCAGCATAATAAAATTATATCACAGGTAAGATAAGAGTTTTAGGATTTACTCATTACCTTTTGCTCTGTATTAATCAAGACGTAATCTGACATTCCAAATTTTCATATCTCATTTTCAGAATTATAACCTATTATCTTTTCCTTTGCAATATGAATCGTGTCTCTAAATGTCTGCATCGGTGTTTTCCCATAACAATACTTCCCACTATTTGGTCTTTCGTCATTATAATGTCTTACCCATTCATCTAAATCTGCTTGCAACTCTTCAATACTACTATAAATCTTCTTCCTGAATGCTATCTGGTAAAACTCATGCAAGACTGTCCTGTGAAACCTCTCACAGATTCCATTTGACTGTGGATGAAAATTTTCAGAAACAGCTTTGATGGTATTGATATTAAGATTGGGTAGGTTTTAGGGGAATTGACTGCTAAAGTTTTTAATCAAATTCACAAGATACCCCCTTAATTCAGCAATTTCTTTCAAATTTTTCTTCAACATTCCATAGATTACAGAATCGTCAACTTTGTCATAACTATATACAATGATATTTCTTAAGCCGATCATTTTGTTTATTAATTCTAAAAATTCAACAGAAAATAGATTATTTTCACTGAGAATTTCAAAGACTTCTCTATTGGTAGAAGGCTCTCTCAATTTTTTAGTGAAATTATAATTTTCCAGTATCAATCAGAGCTTCAATTATTTTGTGAAGATTCCTCTCAACAATGTCCCTGTGTCTCCAAGACCTTTTGAATCCTCTTAGCGATTTTATCTCTGAGCCGATAAGCATTACATTAATTTATTTAAAGAATCTTCAATTGTCTCTATTTTTTTATTAAACAATCCCATATTTTTCCATCCTCAATTTATACAGAAAAGGTTTGAGGTCAAAATACTCCCTTGTAACAAAGTTTTTAAATTCAAGGTGTTCATCTTGAGATTTTTCGTAAATACATCTCCCTTTTTGAATAATATTAAAGAGTAGTTTTATAGAAACATATTTACCTCGCATATTAAGGACACTTATCTCATTTTGAATGCCGAATTTTTTGAAAATACTTGTAAAAATGTGTTCAACTGAAATTTTTCATGAAAATTGACCCGTTTTTTTCATGAATTTTGACCCACCCCTATTTTATCATTTTTGCTCCTTTCTTTCTCCTTTTTTTCAAAAAGCTCCTTCATCCTGTAACTTTTTCCTGTTATGAAAAAGGGATAACAGTGATGCAGCAATCTGTCAAGTATTGCTGATGCTATCACTTCATCTGCAAATATCTCTGCCCATTCTTCAAAGGGTTTGTTCGTTGTTATTATCGTTGATGTCTTCTCATACCTCTTTGAGATGAGTTTAAAAAATAAGGCTGCTGCTTTCTTGTTTATCTCAAGGTATCCAAGTTCATCTATTATGAGGAGGTCTATTCTGCTTAGGCTTTCTATATACTGGGCAACTCTACCTGAGTATTCCTCTGAAATAAGGTTTTGTATCAGTTCTTCTGCTATAAAAAACAGCACTCTCTTTCTTGCCATTGCTGCTTTAACTCCTATTCCTACTGCTAAATGGGTTTTTCCTACTCCAGGTGGTCCTACAAAGATTATATTTTTACCTTCCTCAAGAAAATTTAACTCTCCAAGTACCTTTATTAGCCTTTCATCTACTTTTGGTTGAAAGCTAAAATCATACTCTTCAATGGTTTTTATAAAGGGAAACTTAGCTTTCTTTATTCTCCTTTGCACTGAATTATCCAACCTTGAGTTAACTTGATACTTAAGGAGATTGTATAGATATTGCTGATAGCTTATCTTTGTCCTTGCTGCTTCTTCTGCCTCCCTTTCATATATCTCTGCCACTAATGGTATGGATAATACCTTACAGTAATACTTTATTGTCTTTGATAAATCCTCTTTTATGTTTGACATACTCTATACTCCTTTAAGTTTCTTTTTATTTGGTTTCTGTCTGGATATTTACTTAATGATAAAGCTCGATGAGATGAAACTGTTTCTTGTTTAGGTTTTCTTTTTGATATAAGTGCTATTATGAAGTTTAAGGTGAAGTTTTTGTATCTGAAGCATTCTTCCATTACAGAGATACAACTTTCATCATCATAGTAACAAAGTATATCCATTATCTTTGCAAGATGATACTTGGGTTGTATCATTCTTTGGTTTTTAAGTGTCTGTAAAAACTCCTCAGCCCTTTCATACTCCTTAAATCTCTCTTTAAAGACTAAACAAAGTTTCATGTAGTTACTGTTTTCATCATAAATTTTGTTTTTATAGTGAGCTTTGTTGATTATTATCTGTCCTTTCTTTAGACTTAAGGAATGCTCTGCAATCAGGTCTCCCTTCTGAGAGTATACTTTTAAAGTTATACCTTTGTAAGGCAGAAGCCATACTGTTTTGCCTGCAAACTGATAGGGCACTGAGTATCTGTTTGACCTGTAGCAGATTAAACAGTCAAGTGTTACTTTCCTCATTTGTTTAAAATTGTCTTTTATACTTCCAAAAGGAAGTTGTATCAGGAATTCTTTTTCCCTTTTAAATAACTCATAAGGGATACTATTTATTCCTTTGTGTGTTTTATTGTTCACTGTGTTTTGAAATTCTTTTAACTTAATATATAGGTCTTTTATTGACTCAAAAGTATTATTTTTTATGAAATGTTCCTTAAGATAGTAAAAAGTGCTTTCTACTTTACCTTTGCTCCAGGGATGATAAGGCAAAGACCTTGTGGGTGTTATTCCATAAAAACCACAGAATGAAAGAAAGGCATTATTGTATTGAGGATGTTTTACTTGGGAGTCAACAATAAACTGAGCTGCATTGTCTACCTGTATTCTTTTACATACACCCCCCAATTCATTAAAGGCATCCTCAAGTACTGTAAAAATACTGCTCTGTGTTTTATCTAAACTTATATCATATACTCTGTAACGACAGTAGCTAAAAATCACACAGTGAAAATAGACTTTAACAACACTGTCACCTATGTTTACTTTGCATTCTGTCCAGTCATACTGCATCTGTTCTGCAGGAGCTGTTTCAAATCTCAAGAATGTTCTTCTTGATAAATCTTGCCTTTGTTCTAAAAAATTTTCATTAATGTAACGATAAACACTTGAAGATGAACCCTTAAATCCTTTGCTTTTTAAATTCTCAATTATTATTGAGATTTTGTGTTTCCTAAAAAGATAGGATTCCTTGATGAAGTCATAAAACTGGATAAGTGCATCAGAAACATTGCTTTTTCGTTGATAGTTTTGATAACACTCACCCTTTAAAGCTCTCTTTACAGTGTTTCTGGAGATACCAAGAAGCTTAGCAATAGCTCTTGTGCCAAGCTTTGGATTGTGTTTTTTGAGATTTCTTATTGTTACCCAATCCTCCATGCTAATCACCCTTTCCTTTCCCCCCTTTTTAGGGGTTATTTTAATCTAAAGGTGGGTCAATTTTCATGAGAAAAGTGGGTCAGTTTTCATGAGAATTTTCATCAACGATTGAAATCAAATCAAGGGCTTCATACTCGGACACCTTATAATGAGGTAGAAAAGCCACATCTATATCGCTGTCCGTCCTGAGGTTTCCTTTTAGAATTGAGCCATAAATATACAGGGCAAAGATTTCCTCAGGAATTTCGTAATTTGATAGTTCATAGGAGAGTTTTTCAATAAAGTTATTAAAAAATTTTGTGTCAGACATAGTTTATTATACCATATGATAAATCCAATAAAATAAGCATATTTCATTGGTCTGATTTGATAACAGAGCTTACCCGTTTATTAAATTTTTTAATTTGCAAGACAACATTTATAAAGTAAAAATCATAGAAAAGACAAATTAGAAAATTTATTCCATTATTTATAAAAATATTTAATTTGTAATTCTATTATAGTAAAATTAAATGAAAACAGATAAAACACTTAGACTATTTAGCTATTAATTAATAGCATCAGGAATACTTATAGGCTGCTGTATTATGTTATTTTTTATTTATTACTTAAATTTTGAAAAGCAAAAAGCCAATGTTTTAATCGTTCTTCATATTCTCTTTGCCAACCGTGAGATGGGAAGGGGATGAATTGATCATTTACTCTATATCCTCTTTTTTTAAGCTCTAAGTGAAAAACCTGAAAAACACTTTTCTTAATGAGAATGATAGGCGTCTCTAAGGATATTAAATTTTCAATTTCAGCTATTTTGTTGTGAATGTTTTTTTTAATAGATTTTATTCTTTTATTTTCAGGTAGGTGATTGAGAGGTTCATCGTAGGCATCGATAAGATAGAATCCTCTCTCTATTAATTTATACAGATATTTAATCTTTAATTTTCTCTTTAGTCCTGAATTTTGGACAGAATATTCTCTTTCAAATTCTGGGAAAATAACTTTCATTGTACTTGTGAATAGATTTTGATAAAGTATCTTATCAGAATAAAAGAATAAGTTGTTTTTCGGTGGTGATTCTGCGACAAGTAAAATTTTAATCATCTCAGGTTTATAATTTTGTCTTAGTTTGTTAAAATCAAACATGGTATATTATAAATTATTTTCTTAAAAATAGGAGGGACTATTTCTAATGAATAAAGATAAGCAATATCAGATGTATCTAAAGGAACTTTTTGAAGGATATGGAATTAAACGAATGTTTTTTAGATTAGCTAAAAAAAATAAGAGCTTACTTAGACAGTATCTTAGCTTAAAAAACATCTCTGTAAAAAAAGTTAAAAAAATACCTAACATAAGTAATGAAAAAGTAAGAATCCTTGACATCGGATGTGGAACCGGTACTTCACTTTATGTATTATAAATAAAAATGTTGAATTTTATGGAGTAGACCCTGAGAGAAATATAGTTTTGGAATAAGTTTTCGCTACAAGGATGTAGAATCCTTAAAGCAGGCAATCAAGTATCTTTTAAATAATGAAAGCTTAATTGATGAAATGGGTAAAAGGGGCAGACAATATGCAGCTCAGTTTACATGGGATAAAATCACTGAAGAGTTTGAGAGGTATTTAGTTAATATTTTGAGGAATGATTAATGTTCAAATATGTCTCCTCAGTTACCCTTGCTTTTTTCTACGTCAACATTCTTGATTATGTATTCCATTCTTTTGTAACCGAAGTCTTGGACCTATAGGATATGGAGATTTTATGATTCTGTATTCCTTTATGTTTACTTTTGGAAATATAACAAACATTTTAGGAACGTTAAGCATTAAAACAATAGTTGAAAACTTTGACAGAAAATATGAGTTTTTATGCGCTTTACGTTTAATGGGTGCTTTATCGGAAATTATTTTTGCAGTAGGTGTATCAGTCTTGTCTCCAATTCTTAATGATTTTCTTCATGTAAGTTCATCATTTTATTTTTCACAATCGCTATTGTATGGCTTGGGATATTTATGATTTCAGTGGAAAGAAGTTTTTTACAGTCAATAGGCAAGTTCCCCCTCTTTGCCTTGTGTAATTCAGCAGAGTTAGCATTGAGAATTATTTTTGCTATTGTATTACTTTATTTTGGTTTTAATGTGAGAGGTGTTTTATTTTCTTTCTTCATGGGGGTTTTTTATTAATTTGTTTTTTCTTTTCTGGTTTAATGGAGAAATAACATGTGGTAGAGCTAAGTTGAACATAAAGAAAATGCTAAAGATTAGATTTTTCGTATACGAAGATGATATATTCATAAAGCGAATTTTTAATGAACATACTGCGGGACTTTTTGCCTCTGTTTCAATAGTTGGCAAGGTTCTTGTGTGGCTAACTATTACACTTTTAGGAGTCTATTCCCCAAAATTTGTTGCAGTAAAAGAGAGAGGTGGTCTTAAAAAATTTATTTTCCAAATGTTTGGATTGATAATTTTAGCAGAATTGGGAGCACAAATTGTGATATTTTTAATAGGCAGGTATCTTTTTTTACTACTGTTGGGGACAAAGTTTGAAACTGCTTTTCAATTTTTGCCAAATTATTTTTTTGCAGCACTGCCATTACTATTTGCAATTGTTTTCATAAGTATCGCTACAGCCATTGAAAGAGGCTTTTTGTTAATATATATTCACCTTTTTTGTTTCTATGTTGGCTTTTTAGTTTTGAGTTTCAAGGGGGGAGGATGATTATCTTAAATACATTTTCATATTTAATACAATTTTTGTTCCCATTTACTTAGTTTTTTTTAGGAAAAATATATTTTAAAGAGAAAAAAATTTAAAAGGACAAGATGCATTACAAAATTAAAGTTAAACCAGAAGATTTTCAGGTAAGAGAAATAATCTCTTTGCCGATTGGAGAAAAAGGAGATTTTGGAGTTTTCAAGCTTAAAAAGAAAGGATGGAATACAGTTGATTTACTTAAAAAAATTGCTAAAAGATTCTCTATTCCTCTAGAAAACATTTCTTATGGTGGTAAAAAAGACAGACATGCATTAACAGAGCAATTTATAACCATAAAAAATCCACCGAAAAGATTACACATTAAAGAGGAAAATTTTTCTTTAAAACTTGTCGGATTTTCAGATGAACCAATGCAGCCAAGATATATAGAGGGCAATTATTTTTTTGTTGTTATAAGGTCAATTTCAAAAGAAACTGAGGAGTTTCTTTATTCTCCCTTAGAAAGCATTAAAAAAGAGGGATTTATCAACTATTTTGACGATCAGAGATTTGGCAGTTTTGACCCTAAACAGGGTTTTATCGGTGAAAAAATAATAAAAGAACATTACAATGGTGCTCTTAAAATATATCTTACTCATGTATATCCTGAGGATAAAAAGGAATCAAAAGAAAGAAAAAGATTTCTCTTTGAACATTGGGGTAATTGGGAAGAATGTTTAAAGGTTGCTAAAACAGAAATGGAAAAGTTCTCATTTAATCGATTAAATATAAATTCAAAGGATTATTTGAATATTTTAAGAAGAATTTCAAAAGAAGATATGTCAATGTTTTTTGCTGCCTATCAGAGTTTTCTATGGAATGAAGTTGTAAAAAGACTTCTTCTATCTATTTTGAATTGGGACAACATTTTAATTCATAGAGGTGTTGCGGGAGATTATGTTTTTTTTGATAAGATAGATGAGAGAAGTTGGAAATATCTCAAGGGCTTAACTATTCCAACTGCTTCTTCAAAGGCAAAAATGTCTGATAAACTTACAGAGAAGATTTATCATGACTTGCTTAATCAAAGAGGAGTAAAGCCTTCAATGTTTAATCTAAGAAAGCTAAGGCAGGCTTTTTTTAAATCAGTAGACAGAGACGTTTTGGTTATTCCAGAGGAATTTGAATACAGGACAGAAGATGACGAGATTTATAAGGGAAAGAGAAAACTTTTTTTACAGTTTTTTCTACCAAGGGGAAGCTATGCAACTATGCTTATAAAGAGAATTTTTGCTAAGAAGCTAAAGGAAGGAGGCACAGATGCCATACTTTGTAGTGCATGAGCATCATGCAAGGCAGCTTCATTTTGACCTAAGACTTGAAAGAGACGGTGTTCTAAAATCATGGGCAATTCCAAAGGGTCCTTCAATGAATCCTCAGGATAAAAGACTCGCCATAATGGTGGAAGACCATCCCCTTGATTACGGAGATTTTGAAGGAATTATTCCAGAAGGTCATTACGGAGCCGGTAAAGTCTACATATGGGATACGGGGGAATACAATACTGTAAAGGGCTCTATTGAGGAAGGACAATGGGAAGTGGATATAAAGGGAGAAATACTTAAGGGAAGATTTGTTCTATTAAGGCTTAAAAGCGGAGAAAATAACTGGCTTTTTATAAAGAAAAAGGATACCTTTGCAGATTATAATTTTAAACTGACCTATAGAGCAAAGAAATAGTTTTTCAAACTTTAGTCTGATTTGTTAAAATTTTAAAATTAAAAAATTTGGGGGTGAAGTATGAAAAAAGTTTTAGTTGCCTACTATTCAAGATCAGGCAATACAGAGAAAATGGCAAAAATGCTTGCTGAAGGGCTTTCAAAAAAGGGTATTTCCGTTGACCTTATGACTGTTGATAAGGTAAATATTGACAGCTTGCCTCAGTATGATGGTTACATTATTGGTTCACCAAACTACTTTGGAACTATGGCAGCGGAGGTAAAAAAATTTATAGATGATAGTGTGAAGTATTACAGAAAAATAGAAGGAAAGCTTGTGGCAGCCTTTACCTCAACTGGTATGATTGGTGGAGGAGGTGAAACAGTCTGCCTTGATATTCTCAAAGCATTTCTCATTCACGGATGTCTATGCCTTGGTTTTACAAGACTTGGGCATTACGGACCAGTCTCAATTGGAAAACCAGACAGTAGGGTTGAAAAAGAGATAGATGAGATGGTCAATAAGTACGCGGAGGTATTGGAGAGGGTTTAATGGTTAAATTTCAAGACTTAGTAGAAGGCAGAGAAAAAGTTCTCATAATAGGGTTGGGATATGTGGGATTACCTTTAGCTATTTCTATGTCAAAGCAATTTAAAGTTGTTGGTTATGATAAAAATTCCGATAGAGTGAAACAACTTAAAAAGGGAGAAGACCTAACAGGTGAAGTTACAAAGGAAGAATTGCGTAATTCAGGAATTGAATTCACCGATACTTTATCAAAAAGGCAGAAATTTAAATTCATAATAGTGGCAGTACCAACTCCTGTTGATAAGCTAAAAAATCCTGATTTATCCTTTTTACTTTCAGCCTCTCAGATTGTTGGACAAGCTATTGCAAAAGGTTGTGTAGCGGTGTTTGAATCTACCGTTTATCCTGGAGCAACAGAAGAAGTATGTATTCCTATTATTGAAAAAGAAAGCGGTTTACGGTGGAAAAGAGATTTTTGGATAGGTTATTCACCTGAGAGAGTAAATCCTGGAGACAGGGAGCATACAATAGAAAGGGTCGTTAAAGTTGTATCAGGAGATACTCCTCAAACACTCGAGCTTGTAGCATCGGTTTATGGAAAAGTAATCAAGGCAGGTGTCTACAAAGCTCCAGATATAAAAACAGCAGAAGCCGCTAAGGTAATTGAGAATATTCAAAGAGATATAAACATAGCCTTGATGAATGAACTTGCTATTGTATTTCACAAACTTGGGCTTGATACAAAAGAAGTTTTAAAAGCTTCCAGAACAAAGTGGAACTTTTTACCCTTTGAACCAGGCCTTGTAGGCGGACACTGTATACCTGTTGACCCTTACTATCTTGCACGCAAAGCAGTTGAAGTGGGGCACGTTCCAGAGTTGATTTTAGCTGGCAGAGGTGTAAACGAGTACATTCCTCTTTATATAGCTCACGAAATTTTGAAGATTTTGATTAAAGCAGGCAAAAGAGTAAAAGGCTCAAAGGTGTTAATTTTAGGTGCAACTTTTAAGGAAAATGTCCCTGACCTTAGAAACAGCAAGGTTCTTGGGCTTAGCAAAGAATTGGAGGATTTTGGTATAAAGGTTTATGTCTATGATCCTTTTGTGAAAGATAATGCTCTGGAGGAGCAAAAAATTAATCTGGTAAAAAATGTTAAGGATAAAACTCCCTATGACTGTATTGTGATAGCTGTGAAACATGATATCTTTATTGAGAGCTTTAATCTTGACTTTTATGCAGAGTTTATGAATAAACCTTCAGTACTTATTGATATAAAGGGCGTTTATGACAGAAGGGAAGCAGAAAACAGAGGTTTTGTCTATTGGAGATTATAGAGATTATTATATTTTAATATTTGTAAGGTAACTTTTAAGCATTCCTTTACACATATTTTCAATAGTATATTTGGTTCTGACTTTTTCCATACCCTTTAATCCCATGTTATATGCTTTATCTGGATTCTTTAGAAGTTCGATAATTCTCTTTGCAATCTCCTCAGAGTTTCCTGGTGAAACAAGGTATCCGTTTACTTCATGGTCAATTACTTCTTTTACTCCATCCACGTTTGAGCCAATGACAGGTTTTCCTATTGCCATAGCTTCTATAAAGGACGTTCCAAGGGCTTCTTGAAGAGTTGGCAACACAAAAATATCTATTGATTTGAGAACCTGAGGTACGTCATCCCTATGACCAACCATGATAACATTTTTAGATAATCTATACTGTTTGATTTTTTCTTCAATATTTTTTCTTTGGGGACCATCTCCAACTAAAATAAAAACTGTTTCAGGAATTTCTTTTAAAACTTCAGGGATTGCCTCAAGCAGAATGTGATGCCCTTTTTTCTTTCTTAAAACTGCCACAGTGCCAATCAAAGGTGTGCCTTCACTAAGTCCTAACTCTTCTCTTAAAGAGGCTTGTACTTTATCAGGATTAAATCTCTCAATATCAATTCCCGTTGGAACTGCGAAGACTTTTTTTGGATAGACACCTTTACTGATGAGATGGTTTCTAACATAATCGCTGACTGTTACAACAACATCAACAAGATATTTATAAGAAAAAGTGGATGTAATGGGTAAGGCAAGATGTCTGGTTCTTACTACTAAAGGATGTTTTTTCAAGAGCTTTGCAGCAATCCCTGTGATATAGGTATCTTTACCACTGTGAGTATTTACTACATTAATGTTTAATTTACGGATTAGCCTTGCTGTATAGTAGATTGCTTTGATATCGTAGCTTTTTCTCATAGGATGCATGAAAACTTCTATACCAGCCTCTTGGGCTTTCCTGGCAAGTCCACTTTCAGGTTGACAGAGAATATATGCCTTAGCACCTAATTTTTCTATCCCTCTGCATTCATTTAAAATCCTATTTTCCTGTCCACCCCACCCAGGGGAGGATTCTGTGTGAAGAACTTTAAGTGTCATCTAATTTATTTTCTCCTCCATCAAGAGAACTATTGTCTCATATACTGATTCAACATCTACATTATCTGCTCTTTTATTACTTCCTTTTAGAATAACATGTCTTACTCCCCACGGTCTCCATTTGATAGGATCTGTTGAACCCCATATAGTCACAATAGGCTTACCAAGTGCTGCAGCTATATGCATAGCGCCTCCATCAAGACAGACAACAAATTCAGCGAAACTTAATGAAGCAATAAGCTCTCCTAGATGGGTAGTCTTAAAAGGAATAATTTCAGGTACTGCTTTAATTATAATTTCTGCTTTCTCATCATCTCCAGGGTGATAGGGATTGCTTTCAGACCCAGGAGACCATAAAAGCATTATACTAGCATTATGATTTTTTAAAATAAGTTTTGCAAGTTTTATAAATTTATCAGCAGGCCATCTGTTTTCGGGTTTTCTACTGCTTATGTGGAAGGCAATGAGGATTTTATCTTGTTTTACTTTACTATCATGTTTACCATGGCTGTCATTTAGATGGGTCTCAATGACCCCGAAGAATTTCTTCTTTTTAAACAATTCATTTATTTTTTCAATCTCATGTGATGATGGATATATCCTCATTTTGTCTGGTTTTCCGTTTATTCCCAATTGTGGAAGCAAGGCAAAAACTCTTTCTACTTCATGCATTGGTTTTTGAGGTTCTCTGAGAGGTATATTATAAAAAAATGATTTTTTAATTCTTGTTGGTAAATATCCAATTCTTAATTTAGCTCCTGTCATATATGTATATCTTGCAAGTCTTGGAGAATATGAACCACAAGCAATTGCGATATCATATTTTTCTTTTCTTATTTTTGAGAGAACTCTGATATTATTCCACCAAACAGTAAACTTGTTTTTCTCAGGAAGATGTTTAGCTTTTTCATAAATATATATCTCATCAATATCTGGATTATTTTTTACTGCATCTGCATTGTAAGAGTTTACAAGGATTCCAATTTTTGCCTCAGGATAAGCCGACCTTACTGCATGTATTGCAGGAGTTGTGCATATGAGATCACCAATATTGTCACGACGGATGAAGAGGATTTTTGAGATCAAATTAACACTCTACAAATTTCATAAATTTTATCAGCTCTATTTTCATAGGTATAATCTTGAGCTTTTATCTTTGCATTAGTGCTTAATTTTTTATACAATTCTTTTGAATTCAAGAGTTTTTTTATCGCTGCTGAAAGGGCTTCAGGGTTGCCGGGTTGAAAAAATATAGCAGTTTCATTATCTTGTAAGATTTCCCTAAAAGCTGGTAAATCAGAAGCAACTATAGGAACCCCTGCAGCCATGTATTCAAATAATTTTAAAGGAGAGGAAAACTGTGACGGACCTTCCGCAATATTAGGTAAAACAGCAGCTTTAGCTTTCGAAAGATACTTTGGTATCAACTGGTGAGGTACTGATCCAATAAATTCAACTCTTTGTGCCACATTTTCCTTTATAGCTAATTCTTTTAGTTTTTCAAGTCTGTTTCCTCCACCTATAATTAATAATTTTTCGTTTGGAATGAACTTCATTGCTGATATCAGAACATCTACCCCCTTCCATTCATATAAGCTTCCAGTGTAACAGATGAAGGAATTATCTAAATTTCTATTTATTTCAAGCCATTCTTTTTTGAACGCGTCATGTACTCCGAAGATTTTATCTTCTTTAACATTGATTAATTTTATTAAAAAATCTTTAAGTTGATTTGAAATACATATTAATCCATCAACTTCTCTGTAAACTTTAATTTCGCTTTTTTTTAGCTTTGCTTTTTTGGATGAGTTCAATGAATCATTTAGATGAAATAATTCATGAACTTCAAAAGTAATAGGGTTCTTAATTATTTTTCGGAATCTTAATAGAAATTTTGCAAGTTTAAGATGCCTGAGAAATATAACAGCTTTTTCTTTTTTTCTTAGTAATAGATATGCTAAAAGTGAAAAATTGAAAATTCCATTCCAAGAAATTTTGAGATATTTATCTCTTTCTCTTCTTAGTATAGGTAGTTTAATTATCTTTAGATTTTCACAGGGTGGAAGTCCATAAAAATCAAAAATTTTTTCTTTATCATATCCTTTCTTCAACCCAGTAATGAGCTTTACTGACAGACCCTTTTGAGCAAGGGCATGACAAGTATTTATAATTTGAATAAACCTTGCTCTGTTGTCAGGAAACTTTTCTGGAACTGGATATATTAATTCAAGCATTCTTTATACTCCTCAGATATCTTATATAAGCTCCGATTAATGGAATTATAAAAAGTAATTGAGTAAAAGGAGTATCTTCTACCAGTCCATGAATTATAAGAATAGCTAAAATAGAAATCAATGATAGCGCGAAAAACTTCATCTCTATAGGTTGTTCTATTTTAAAATTTTTAATCAGAATTCCGATGGAAGTAAAGAGCATAGTAAGAAAAACTGAAAGTCCAAATATTCCTTGCTTATACAATGTATATAAATAAATGTTATGAGGTGAATATAACTCTGGAGGTTCTATACCGAATCTTTTAAGATAGTATTTTTTGAAATCTTCAAGATAAGTCATTCTTCCAAGCCCATTACCAAAAATTTTATTGATAAGAGGAAGATTTTTATATGACTCTATTGCAATAGGCCAGACAAATTCTCTCCTCTGCGAAGTATCCCCCTTTATAAGTTGGTCAAATTTCATCTTTAAATAAGATGGAGAAATTGTTGCTATGATTATAAAAATTGAAAGAGTGAGAGAACTTAAAGTGATTGATATTTTTTTGATATTCCCTTTTGATATATATGAGTAACCAACCAACCACACAAATAAACCCGAAATTACACTTATCCATCCTCCTCTACTTCCTGTTAGAATGATAGCGATTAAAAATAGTGGTAGAACACCTAAACTGGCATATTTTAGAAATTTTTTCTTTCCAAGAAAGATAAAATAAAGAGTAAAAGGAAAAAGTATTTCTAAGGGATAGATATACATTCTTATAGTGATTCCAAAATCCTGCTTTTCTGAAATAATTTTTGTAAAGAAAGTCTGAATTGTAAGAGCAGTAAAAAGGAAAGCTAAAAAGATGAATAAATTGTTTAATTTTTCTAATTCTTGAGAGGTTCGAAAAATATAGGTGAAGGCAATAAAGAATAGAAACAACTTTAGATAAGTTCTATTAAACCATTTTAGTGAATACATAGGTTCTGGAGACACAACGGAGGCAATAATTCCTGAAAAACATAGAATTACAAGCAAAATAAAAATACTGTTTTTTATATCAACTGGATTTTCTCGTGTTAAAGAGGCACCAATGAGCAGTAGAATTGGTGGTAAGTAAATACCAATTTCTCTTAATGATGTTCCTTTGTCCAAAAATAAAAAAATTATCAGTATATATATCAGAAATTGTGATATTTTTAACAAAATTTTTTTAATTTTCATTACTTGGTTATTCCTGTTTTTGTAAGAAATTTATCAATTATAATTTCCCAGCTAAATTTTTCCATAATTCTTTTTCTACCCTCCAAAGCCATTTCTTTTCGCAGAGATTCATTATTGATCAAAAGTTTTAATTTAATCGCAATTTCCCTATCATTGCACGGCGACACTAGAAAACCACTCTTTCCAATAACTTCTGGAATGCCTCCAATATTTGTTGATATTACAGGTATTCCACATGACATCGCTTCTGCTATTGAAATTCCGAAAGTTTCATCAGCAAGACTCGGAAAGACGGCAACATGGGAGAGAGAGTAATATCTTGGCAATTGAGAATTCTCTTTGGTACCGAGAAATATAACATTATCTTCGACATGGAGAGCTTTAACTAGGTTTTCAAGATTTTTTTTATATTCCCCTTCTCCAATTATCAAGTATTTAATTTTAAATCCTTCTTCAATCAAAATTTTAACAGCTTTAATTCCATACTGAACTCCTTTTAAGCCTATTAATCTACATACTGTGATAATGACGAAGTCGTCACTTATTTCTAATTCATCTCTAAGTTTTAAATCTTGATGGCGAGGGCTAAATAACTCTGTATCTATACCATTTGGCAAAATTCTTGGTTTTATACCCGAATAATCTTCTATCTGTTTAGCATTAAATTCACTACAGGAGAATAAAAAATCAACCTTTTTAATCATTGTTCTATAGCCGGGGAAAAATTCTGTGCCACCCGAAAAAAAAATTATTTTACAATTTGTTAGTTTTTTCATATATAGAGCAAATGGTAAATCATAGGGTTTAAAAATACAGAAAAATTCATATTTATTTTTTTTCAATTCTGGCAAAGCATAATAAGCAAAAGAAAGCCTTTCCATGAATTTTCTAAAGCGAGAACCGAAGTTGGGAAATTTTTTACGAGAGATGTATGGTAAAGTTATTATTTGCAGATTTTCTTGAGAGGGCAAAATATCATTAGTTTCCCCTGCATATAAATCTATTTCAATTCCTTTTTTAGAGAGATTTTCTGCCAATCCCCAGCAAAAGCTCTCAATACCACCTTTTTGGATAGTAGTAGTTAAATTATAAAGAGTTATTTTCATATAAACTTTCTCTTACTGCTTCATATACCTCATTTACTCCAATTAAATCCATACAAAAGGGCGACTTGCATTTTTTTGTCAGACATGGATTACATGGCTTTTCTTTTGCAATGATTCTATGTAAATGATTATCCTGAATAGGCCCAACTCCCCAGAAATTGGTTGGGCAGAAAAGAGAAACTGTTTTTTTCTTAAGTGCTATTGCGAGATGCATTGTACCTGTATCATTTGTCACTAATATATTAAGTCTATTTATTAAAGCTCCAAGTTCTTTCAAGGATAATTTCCCAGCCAGAGAAATTACTTTATATTTTATTCCATCTTTTACTTTTTCGCACAGTTCTATCTCCTTTTCGGAACCAAGAATTAAAATGAATATATTTTTATCAAGTTCAATAAGCCTTTTCCCGAGTTGAATAAATCTATCTGGTGCCCACATTTTATATTTATTTGCTGCACCTATTTGAAAGCCTACTAATGTGTATTTATTATTGATGTCAACTTCTTTAAGTAAATTTTGTACTTTATTTATTGATTCTTCATCCAATAAAAGAACCATCTCTCTTTTGCTCTCCTTGCAATCAATAAAAGAAGCTGCTTTAAGTCTTACATCAATACCATGATTATTCAAAGAATTTTCAAATCCGTTGGTTTCATTACTGATTAGAAAAGCAAACTTTTTAGGTATAGGCACCTTTACGATAAATCTTGCCCCTCCCAGATATGCCATTGGTGTTGCCTGTGGTTCGTTGCCGTGAAGAATTACGGCTAAATCAAATTTGTTTTTTCTGAACTCTCTTATTGTTTTAAAAAATTTTTTCCATCCTCCATAATAGGGAATTATTCCGTCAATATGGGGATTGTTCTCAAAAAGTTCCATATTTTTTACATTAAAATGGGCAATTATTTTAGCGTGAGGATATCGCTCTCTTATTGCTCTAATTGCAGGGGTAGACATAAGAGTATCTCCAATTGCCGTTGATGAGACCACAAGAATATTTTTAACTTCGTCAGGATTAAAATTTTTCAAATCTGTCTGCCTTTTGTCAAAATTTTTGATTATTTTTAGTGCAAAATACAGCAAATTCTCTATGACATTAATTCTCATTTTGTTCCATATTTGAATTATCTATATTTGATGAGAGAATCTTAATAACCTCATCTGGACTTATATCAAACAGGCATTTACTTATTTTACTTCCTTCACACCCATCATTTCCACAGGGAATGCAGCTCCAATCTCTTTGAATTACTATATTCCCCCCAAATTTTTGTATACCATTTCTTCTCTTATATGGATTATCATTAGCTTTATTATCCCATGGTCCCCAGTGAAATGCTCCACTTGGACCAAAAAGTGCAACTACGGGTTTTCCCAATGCAGCTGCTATGTGCATAGGTGCTGTATCTATTCCAAAATAGATATCACAGACTGAAGAGACTGCTATCAGTTGTCTGAGAGTTAACTTGCCTGCGAGGTTGACTATGGGATTAGATTGTCTGTTCCCCCCTGAAAGATAGCGGACTGATATATGAGATAAAATTGAATCAATCTTTTTTAATTCATTCATCTCTGCGGACGAGGTTAAAACAACCTTGTAATCTTTTTCTATAAACCATTTTATAACTTCTGCTATATATTCATCTTTCCAACATTTAAAAAGCCAACGAGATGTAGGATGAATATGGACAACCTTATGGTAATTGGAAGGAGAAATTAGATTCCTTGCCCACTCTTTTTCATCTTCTGTAACATTGAGAATAACCTGGGGCTTTCCTTTTTTTATTCCCATTTTTTCAAGGACTTCAAGATTTTGAAGCACTGTGTGTTTTTTTCCATTTGTTTCAAAAATTTCTGTATAAAGATACTTTTTCCCGAGGAATCCCCTTGCCCTTATTCCTACCCTCCTTTTTGCTCCTGAAAAATAGGAGATAACTGCCGCTCTGTCTCCTCCTGTTAGGTCTATGGTTAAATCAAACCCTATCTTTTTTATTTCTTTTAGAAACTTTATTTCCTCTGTATATCGCTTAAAAAAATGCATTTTTTTAACTCCTCTATCATATGTAATAACTTGGTCTATATAATGATTTTTTTCGAGAACAGCCTCTGTGCCTTTGTTTACTAAAAAAGCAACAAAAGACTCGGGGATATTTTCTTTTAAAGCCCTGGCGACAGGCGTAGTAAGCAAAACGTCTCCAATATGCCGTAGTTTTATGACAAGAATTTTTTTATACATTTTATGAATTCCTCTGTAGCTTTTTCGATTGTAAACTCCTTTGCTTTTTTTCTTGCAAAATTTCCCATTTTTTCACGATTTTCTATGGCGATATTTATTTTATCTGCAAGCTCTTCGTGGTCAAAAAGATTTTTTAGTATGAACCCCTCTTTCCATTCCTCAATTAATTCTGCTAAACCATTATTAATTGTTGTAATAACTGGAATTCCTGATGCCATTGCTTCAATTGTAGCATTACTGAACGGGTCATAAATTGTGGGCAGAACAAATAGATCAGCCATTGCATAGAAGTTTTCAATGTCTTTTCTTGTACCCAAAAACAATACTTTATCTTCAATATTAAGACTTTTAGATACTTTCACGTATTTTTTTATATCTCCCTTTCCTATCACAAGAAGTAAATATGGCCTTTTTCTCAGAATTGCTAAAGCTTTAAGAAGAGTAAGGAGCCCTTTCCTTTTAAAGCCTGAGCCAACAAATAGGATGACTTTCATATCGTCTTGTAAGTTATATAATTGCCTTAATTGACTCTGTTTTTCTCTGTTTTTTGGCGAAAATTTCTCAATATCAACACCATTGTAAATTACTGTTATTTTTGAAGATGGTATTTCATAATAACTAATTATCTCATTTTTCACCATATGAGAATTTGCAATTATTAAAGAAGTTTTTTCAAAGATTTCCCTTTCAAGATTGAGATAAAATCGGTGAAGTGGATTTAGTTTAAATGTAATTCTTTTTAATTCGGGTTCAAAGACAGAGCGTAATTCAAGCCATCTTATATGGCAACCCTCGCCAGCCCTGTAAATATGTTGATTTGTGGTTCTTTCAAAGCTAATTACGCAGTCAAAATCCTTGAGATTTATGTTTAAATTGCTATTGAAAGTATAAGCTCTTAGAAAAGATCCAAAAGGTATGATAGGTACTTTGTGAAAAACTAATTCTTTGTGATGTAGCCAATTATTTGAAAATATATGGATTTCAAATTTCTCTTTGATTAATGATTCTAAGAGCGTGTTAAGATATTTTTCAGCTCCACCATAAAAGGAAAAGTTTCTCTTTATGAATGCGATTTTCATTAAAGTCTTATCCTATGATATATTTTACTGAGTATTGACGAACTATAAATGATCAGTTTTTTATTTATCCAACCTATTCCTTTGTTTTTTATTGCTATTCTTTTAATTAATAAAGGGTTATTCAAATTTGCTCCCCTTTGTGTTGTATAGAGACCCTGGAACCCTAATTTTTTTGCTATATCAACAGCTTTTTCATCATAAACTCCCTTAGGCCATGCTAAATGAAGGGGGTCTTTACTGAGATGCCTAATTAACAACTCTTTCCCAAGTTTTAAATCTTTTTCTATTGCCACATAATCAGAAATTTCAATGAAATTCGGGATTCTATGAGAATGTCCATGACTCTGAATATCAAAAAAACCTTCTTGTTCTGCTTCTCTTAGCTCACTCCATGTACACATGACCTCATGCTTTCTTTCTGAAAAGGCAAGCCTCCACATTTCTTTGTGAGTGAGTGGCTTAAAGTTATCCCTTTTAATATCTAAATCAGTTATAAAATCTGTTGCCACAAACAATAGTGCTTTCATTTTATATTTTTTAAGAACTGGAGATGCAAAAATATAGTTATCCACAAAACCATCGTCAAAGGTGATAAGAAGGCATTTTTTTCTTGACTCTTTAGGATTTCCCATTAGATATAGAAACTCTTTGCCATCAAGAGTTTTCCATCTCTTTCTTGTTAAACCATTTAATTGTTCTTCAAAAACCTCTGGAGTAACATTGAGGGGACTATTTAATGGCATCACATGGTGATACATTAAAACAGGTATGGAATTAAAAAACATCGTATAAATTTCTCATAACTCCATATACCGTCTGTCCCTAAATTCTTCCTTTTTGCCATCATTCCAGTTAGATAAGGGACGGAGGTAGCCCACAACTCGGGAATAAATTTCACACTCTCTGCCACATTTGGGACAAACTGAGTGTTCACCTTCAATATAGCCACACTCAGAGCAAACGCTAAAAGTTGGAGTTATGCTAATGTATGGAAGTGAGTATTTTTCAAAAACTGCTTTTATAAATCCCTTGAGTTTCTCAGGGTTAGGTTTTTCACCTAAGAATATATGTTGCACTGTGCCTCCAGTGTATTTGCTTTGCAGTTCATCCTGATTATTAAGTATATAATGAATTGACTCTGTAAATCCAACAGGAAGCCAAGAGGAGTTTGTGTAGTAGGGATTCTCTTTCCCCTGGGTAAATATGTCAGGATACCTCTGTTTGTCAATTTGGGCAAGTCTGTAACTTGTTCCCTCTGCTGGCGTTGCCTCAAGATTGTATAGATTACCTGTTTCTTTTTGGAATTCAATGAGTTTTTCCCGCATAAGGTCCATTACTTTCAAGGCAAAGGCTTTTCCTTCCTCTGTCCAAATACCTCTGGAGTTTAACCATCGGGCATTTACTATTGCTTCATTCATGCCAATTATCCCAATAGTTGAAAAATGATTACTCCAATATGCTCCTGTTCTTTCTTTTATAGAACTCAGATAATGCTTGGAGTAGGGGTAAAGTCCTGAATCTGTAAATCTCTCAAGTACTTTCCGCTTTATCTCAAGGGACGTCTTTGCAATCTCCATAAGCCTGAGAAGTCTTTGATAAAATTCCTCTTCTGAATTACTTAAATATCCGATTCTTGGAAGATCTATGGTCACAACCCCTATACTTCCTGTGAGAGGATTGGAACCAAAGAGTCCACCACCACGGTGCTTTAGCTCTTTAGTTTCGAGTCTGAGCCTGCAACACATAGAGCGAGCATCCTCTGGTTTTAAATCAGAATTAACATAGTTTGCGAAATAGGGGATTCCATACTTTGCTGTTGCCTCCATTATTAAATCAACTACAGGGCTGTTCCAGTCGAAATCTTTTGTAATGTTGATTGTAGGAATAGGAAAGGTAAAAACTCTTCCTTTGGCATCGCCTTCAGAAAGCACCTCAAATAGAGCCTGACTGAATATGTCCATCTCTTTCTGAAAGTCTCTGTATGTGGTATCCTGAGGCTTTCCTCCGATTATCACTGCCTGATTTACAAGATGCTCAGGCACTTTAAGGTCAATGGTGATATTGGAGAAAGGGGTCTGAAACCCCACCCTTGTGGGCACATTAAGGTTGAAGACCCATTCTTGAATCGCCTGCTTTACCTGTTTGTAGTTAAGTCCATCATGAGCAATGAAGGGTGCAAGAAGGGTATCTACATTACTGAAAGCTTGCGCACCTGCTGTTTCGCCCTGGGTTGTATATAGGAAATTCACGATCTGTCCGAGAGCTGGACGGAAATGCTTAGCAGGAAGGGATTCAACTTTCCCCGGGACACCACCAAATCCACGAATAAGTAAATCCATCAAATCCCATCCTACACAATAGGGTGCGAGCACGTTTAAGTCATGGATATGCATATCTCCATTTATGTGAGCTTCTCTTACTTCAGGTGGATAGATTTTATGTAGCCAATAGCTTTTACTTATCTCAGAAGAAATGTAGTTATTAAGTCCCTGGAGACTGAAACTCATGTTCGAGTTTTCACTTATTCGCCAGTCAACTTTACTGAGATAAGTATCAACAAGTTCAAGTCCACGCTGACGGGCTATCTCACGCATACGTGCATGTTGGTCACGATAGATAATGTAAGCTTTGGCTGTTTTACGATATGGACTGCTTAGGAGTATCTCCTCAACTATATCCTGAATCTCTTCAACATGCGGGTCACGGTTGCGTATCAATTCTTCAGCAAGCAGAAGGACTTTTATTGTAAGCCTTTTTGCAGTTTCATAATCAAATTCAGCTGTAGCTTTTCCTGCCTTTGAAATGGCTATGGTAATTTTTTCAGGGTCAAAGGGGACAATGCGTCCATCACGTTTGATTATATTTTTGAACATTTAACCCTCCCGCGAGGTATTTCTGAAGCCATATGGCTTCAAGCTGGATAGGTCTTCCGGCTTTGGGCTTTGTGTCCTACTTACCCACCTTCCCAGAGAATAACTCCAGTGGTTTCTACTCCAAAAACTCTCCGATTTTCTGGAGAACTCGGAGCAAGGGCTTTCGTTCCCAACACGGCTGCGGGGCAGCGGAGGATTCTCACCCCTCTTCCCTTAATTCCAGCACTTATAAACTTACAAGAGATCGTGGTATTTTGTCAATTTTAAATATCTTTTAGAATATTTTTTAATTCTTCTAATGTAAGTTCGTATTTTCTTTTGCAAAAATAACATTCAATCTCAACTGTTTTACCTTCTTCAATCATTTCTTCTATTTCTTTTTTACCCAGAGTTACTACAGCATTTATAACTCTATCTTTAGAACATGGACAGCTATAACTTATTTCGCTTCTTAGCAGCAATTCAATTGGTAATCCAACTGCTTCTTCGAGCATTTGTAAAGGATTTAATCCTTGTAGAATCATAGTGGAGGATGATCTGCATTGAGAGAGTTTTCTTTCAAGGAAATCTATTATTTCAGGTTTTGTTTGAGGCATTGTTTGAATCATGAAACCACCGGCAGCTTTAACTGAATTATCAGTCTCAACAAAAACACCTAAGGATACTGCTGAAGGGATTTGTTCAGAGGTATTTAGATAATAGGCTAAATCTGTAGCAATTTCTCCTGTTTGAAGGGCAACACTACTTTGATAATACTCTCTTAACCCAAGGTCTCTTATGACATTAAGGAATCCCTTTCCCACTGCTCTTCCCACATCAATTTTTTCACCTTTCAATCCCATGTATATGTGGGGTCTTTTTACATAAGCCCTAACCCTGAAAAGCCAATCTGATTCTGCTACTATTTCTTGTAATGGCCCATCACCTTTTACCTGTAACATCACCTTTTGTTTGTCCTTAAGTGTAGAGGCAAGAAGTAATGTGCCGGCAATTACTCTTCCCATTGCTGCTGTAGCTGTAGGCCAAGTGTCGTGGATTTTGCGAGCTTCTTCAACAACTTCTGTACAATTGACTGCAACTACTAATACATGTTCATCTTTTATTAAGCCTTTTACTATTTCATCCATCAATTAATACCTCTACGATTGAATTTTTATCTATATTGAGAGCCTTTGCTGCATTACCTTTGTATAAAAATATCTCAATAAAATCGTCACTATTTACTAAAGCTGCAGGTTTTTCCCCTCCCTCGTTATAAAATCTAACAATTGGTAATGATATCCCTTGAATTTTAACTTCTTGAGGTTTCTCTGAAGAGATTTTTATGTTAGTTATGGCATTGCCAAATTTATCAATATGAATAACTTTCCCAATTATTTTTAAAACTTTTTTATTTTTGATAATTTTGGGTTCTTCTACAGTAAAAGTTATTAGTTTTTTAATTTCTTTTCCGAAATTTTCAATTGATTCACCTTTTGAAAGCCAAGCAGCTGACGGTGCAAATAAATCTCTTCCCTGAAAGGTTGGACTATTTTGCCTCAACATATATCTCTTGTTTTCTATACAAAATGCTTTAAATTTCTTATCCTTTATGAGGTAGCTTATTAAACCATTATCTGGAAATAGAAAGTAGTGTTTGTCAATTTCTGCAATTACTGCTTTTCTTTTAGAACCTACCCCCGGGTCAACTACAGCAATATGAATTGTTCCGGGAGGGAAATATTTGTAGCTATTCCAGAGCACGAAAGAGGCTTCTTCTATATCATGACTCTTGATATCATGAGTAATATCTACTATTGTGATATAGGGATTTATTGACAATATTACTCCTTTCATCTGTCCTACAAAAGGGTCTAAATAGCCAAAATCTGTTAAAAGCGTGATTACTTTATTGCTTGATAGTACCGATGAGGTCATTAATATCTTCTACCCCTTCTTCAATAAGAAAACTCTCTATACCCTTAATCACTTCAATTGCGCATAGGGGATTTATAAAATTTGCTGTACCAACAGCAACGGCTTTTGCTCCTACAATGAAAAACTGCAAAGCATCCTCTGCATTGGTTATACCACCAATTCCTATTATGGGTATTTTGACTGCCTTTGAAGCTTCCCAAACCATTCTCACTGCAACAGGTCTTATGGCAGGGCCAGAGAGTCCTCCAATTGGATTACCAATGATGCTTTTTTTTGTTTTAATATCAATCACCATTGCAGGAATAGTGTTTATGAGCGATATAGCATCAGCACCTTCTTCTTCACATATTTTTGCCATTTCTTCAATATCTGTTACTTGAGGTGAAAGCTTTATGATAAGAGTTTTTTCTGTAACAGCTTTTACTTCTCTTACAGCTTTTCTTAAAAGAGCTGGGTCGAGTCCCATCTTTCTCCATTCACTATTTTTGTTTGGACAGGAGACATTCATCTCAAGAGCATGTACTCCCTCTGTTTTATCCAGCTTAGATGCTAACTCTATGTATTCATCAAGATTTTCTCCAAAAAAGTTAACAATTATCTTTGTGTCAAACCTTTTTAGAATAGGTAATTTTTCTTTCACAAAGGCATCTAAACCTATGTTTTGAAGTCCGATTGAATTGAGCATTCCACAGGGGGTTTCATAGATTCTTGGTGGTGGATTTCCCTGCTTAGGCTTAAGAGAGAGCCCTTTTATCACAATTCCACCTAAAAGATTCAAATCAAAGAATTGGGAATACTCCAATCCGTAACCAAAGGTTCCAGAGGCAGTAAGAACAGGATTTTTTAGTATTAAATCTCCTATTTTGACTTGAAGTATTGGTTTCATAATTTTAATTCGTTGAGATTAAAAACAGGTCCTTCGGTGCAAACTCTTTTTAATCCATCTGTAGTTTCAATTACACATCCAAGGCAAGCACCTAATCCGCAAGCCATTCTCTCTTCCACTGCTACAAAACAATGCATTTCTTTTTTATCCCTTAGTAAATTTTTTAATTCCTTTATCATTACCATTGGACCACAGGCATAAATGGGAAGATTTAGATTTATTCCCTTTTCTCTAAATGCTTCTGTGACAACTCCTTTATAGTCAACTGCCCCACATTCAGTTGATATGCATATATCTTTAGCTATATTTTTAAGTTCATCATAAAAAAATATTTCCTTTTTATCTCTTGCACCATAGAAAAGATAAGCCTTTTTAGGAAATTTTTTCATTAAATAGTAAACTGAAGCTATACCAATTCCACCAGCTATTACCACGTAATCATCCTTTGGAAACGGATACCATCTGCCAAATGGTCCTGTGAGCTGAATTTCTTCATCTATGTGGAGTTTGCTTAAAATTTTAGTGCCCTTACCCTTAACTCTGTAAAGAAAACTTAATTTATCACCCTCTAAATCATAAATACTAAAAGGTCTTCCTAAAAGAGGGTCATGTCTTTCATTCATTCTTAATATGAAAAATTGACCTGGTTTTGCATCTATACTGAAAGGAATTTTTAAGGAGATAAGATATACCCTTTCTGTTAGAGCCTGATTTTTTATTATTTTACCTTGTAATATCTTATTCAAAGCTTATGGAAATTATTTCGTAATTTAATGTTTTTGCAGGAGCTTTAATTATAACTTCTTCTCCCACTTCTTTACCTATCAGGGCTTTACCTACGGGAGAGGTTATTGAAATTTTACCGTTTTTTACATCTGCTTCATCGGGTCCTACAAGGTGAAACTCTTTTTCCTCTTCGTTTTCAAGGTCTAACACTCTAACCTTTGCGCCAAATGCTACTTTGTTATGATTAATTTTAGAAGGGTCAATAACTTGGGCACGAGATAGTTTTGCCTGAAGTTCCTGTATCCTTCCTTCAATGAAAGATTGTTTCTCCCTTGCTGCATGATATTCAGCATTCTCTGAAAGGTCTCCATGAGCTCGTGCTTCAGCAATAGCCTTTATTATTGCTGGTCTTTCTATTTTAATTAGTCTTTCAAGTTCTTCCTTAAGCTTTTCATAGCCCTCAGGAGTCATGGGAATTCTTTCCATTAATCAAGCCTCCTCATTTTAATTAGGTTCATTATTTAATTTATCAAAAAAGATACATATCCGTAAACAGTGATTGTAAAACTTTAGATTTTGCCATAGACAAATTTTTCTCTTTTACATTAGTTTATAATAATAATGATAACTTTCTAAGGAGGATGGATATGGATTGTAAAATTGACAGAAATAAAAAAATATGCACTTGCTCCTATGAACCCTGTGAAAAAAAAGGCATATGCTGTGAATGCCTTCATTATCATAGAAAGAGAGGGGAATTACCTGCTTGCTATTTCACGCCCGAAGTTGAAGCTACCTATGACAGAAGCATAAAGAGATTTATTCAGATGCAGACAGGCAAGAAGTAATATCCTCCAGTATAACACTGTCTGCGTCTTTTATTTTTTCAATAAGATTTACTCTGGCAATTTTTATCCCAGCACGGGATGCATAGGTTCTTGAGGTAAAAAGGGTGATGCATTTTTTTGAATAGATTATTTTACTTGCCATGTATGGGTCATGTCCTCTGATTAAACAATAGGCATTATTCGCATTCAAAAATTCTTTAAGTTGTTCCTCATTAAACTTCGGTATTCCATATCCTCTAAACATTGGTGAAATCTCAGCATCTGCCCAAAGTATGTCTATTATTAAGTCTTTTCTTGACTTATCATCAACTGTTTGCCCATGCATTGGAAATCCTGCATGAGAGGCAATAATACCATTTTCTGTTTTTAAAATAAGAGGTATTTCTCTAAAAAGCTCAGTGGCGGCATTGTGAATTTTATCTCCATAGCTTCCGAAAATATCAATAAGAATTCTGTCAAATTCATAAGGGTAGCAAAAAACAGAATAGTGAGCCTCATGATTACCTTTAAGAAGATATATTCTATTGGGGAAAGAAATTTTTAGAAGGCAAAGATAGACAAGATTATAGAGAGCACCTTCAGGTTCGGGTTCTCTATCAATATAATCTCCAAGGAATATTAAATAGGAATCTAATTTACTGAGGAACTTTTTAGTAACATACTTTGTTACTGAAAAATCTCCATGTGTATCACCAATGAAAACAGCTTCTCCTTTATTGGCTGTCAAAACTAAAAAAGGAGGTTCTTTTCTAAGAACCTCCTTACCTGAAATTAAAGTTTCGATGATTTTTTCTGGATCAAAATTTTTTACAAAATCCGGATTAGAGAGAACCTCCAAAGGCATCTTTTAACTCCTTATGGTTTCCATCAGAGGCGATTTGTTTAATAAAAGTCTGAGCCTCGGGAGATGCTATTGATTTTAATGCGTGGATTATAGCAATTTTTACAGCCATGCTTTTTTCTTTATTGAATGCTTCAGTTAGATATTTTACAGACTCTGGCATTTTAAGCTTTCCTAATGACTTTGCTGTTGCCTCTCTTACTAAAACTTCAGGATCTTTTAATCCTTCTTTAAGGATTTCCAAAAGTCTTTTACCCGGTTTGAAATCACCCAGAGATTCAGCCACGTAAGATTTTAAAGAGGGGCATTCGTGGTGGAAGAAGTGGTCTTGAAACATTTGAAGAAGTGCTTCCTCAGCTTGAAGTGTTTTCATATGCCCAAGCATTCTTATAGCCCTTATTCTATAACGCCAATCATAGCCTCTTGCATCAGCTAAATCTACAACAACTCTGAATTTTTCAGGTGACTTAAACTTTTCAAAAAAAACAGGATTAGAAATTTTTTCCTGCCAATTAGGAACGTCAATCTCTTTAAGAAGGTCATCCATGCTGTAAGCATATAAATTAGTAGAAATGAGTAACAAAGGAATAAAAAGTAAAATTAAAAAATTTTTCACCATACACCTCCCTTTAGATTGGATTTACGAGTATTTAGGTTCTAATATTTTTTATAATACAACTATGAAGTTTAAAAAAGAAAGGAAAGAACTCATAAGTTTTGCTAAAAAAATTTATAAAAAAGGATTAGTCTCAGGAGTAAGCGGAAATCTTAGTTTGAGAGTAGATGAAAAAGCTTTCTTAATTACTCCTGCATCTAAGAGTTATGAAAAACTACAGATAGAGGATTTAGTGCTTTTAGACATGGAAGGTAACATTATAGAAGGACAAAAAGAGCCTTCTTCAGAGAAAAAATTGCACATTGAAATATATAAAAACAGAGAAGATGTAGGAGCAATCATTCATACCCACTCAGTTTTTACATGTGTTCTTGCCGCCCTTGAGATGTCTTTGCCCATGATTCTTGAAGAACAGCAAGAAATATTAGGCGGTGAAATAAAAGTTGCTAAGTATGCTCCTGCTGGTTCAGAAACTCTTGCTAAGGAGGCTATAAAAGCTATTGGAACAAATAAAGCTGTGATACTTGCTAAGCATGGTTTAGTGTCTGTTGGAGAAAACATGGATGAAGCTTACTTAGTTTGTAATCTAATCGAAAGACTTAGTAAAATTTATCTCTACATGAGGCTTTTAACTAAATAAATATTAGTGTTTTTCAAGGTGATTGATTACATAATCTCGTATAGCATCCTCTAAAGACATAGTTGAAGAGGTGTAGCCAGCGGCTTTTATTTTATCCATTTCTGCTTTTGTATAATATTGATATTTTCCTTTTAATTCCTCAGGCATATCTATGTACTCAATGTTTGACTCAATCCCTAAGGCAGAAAACACTGCCTTTGCAAGGTCATTCCATGAACGGGGTATACCTGTTCCCACATTGAAAATACCATTTATATGGGGATTATTAAGGAAAAAAATCGTCATATCAACGGCGTCTTTTATGTATATGAAATCTCTTAATTGTTCACCGTCTTTGTAATTAGGATTATATGATTTAAACAACCTGATTTTACGGTCTTTTTTTATCTGTTCATAGGCTTTTAATACCATGCTTCTCATATCTCCCTTGTGCCATTCCCTCGGACCATAAACATTGAAGTATTTTAAGCCTACAATTTTATCAAGAATCCCTCTCTTTAATGCCCAAAAATCAAATATCTGTTTTGAGTAACCATAGGCATTAAGAGGTCTTAATTGAGGAATAACAGAGTGGTCATCAGAAAATCCAAGTGTGCCATCACCATAGGTTGCTGCAGAGGAAGCATAAATAAATCTAACATTTTTCTCAATAGACCATAGAGCAAGCACTTTCGTATATTCATAGTTATTTTCCATGAGAAAATCAACATCTCTTTCTGTGGTGCTGCTTCTTGCTCCAAGATGAATTATGGAGGTTACTGCTCCATTAAATTTGCCCTTTTTTATAAATTCAATGAATTTATACTTATGAATATAATCTTCAAAGGAGAGGTCAACAAGGTTTTTCCATTTTTCAGAACAATTAAGATTATCTACGATGAGAATATTATCTTCACCAAGTTCATTCAGTCTCTTCACTACATTAGAGCCTATAAATCCTGCACCACCTGTTACAATGCTATATTTCATTCTTAATCCTCCTATTTTAATTTATCTTAACCCATTCTCCTTGCCAATTCAATCCAAGGAAAGTGTTGAAGAATTTTTACAAGGCTATTAAGCTTGCCTGAATTTATGAATTCAATTTTTTCCTCTTCATCAAATATTCCATAAAAAGGTGTAGTTTCATAGAGCGCCTTACCAAGATAATGTTCTGAGGGCTTAAGTACATCCTCTGGTCTGGTATAGAAAGTATCCTCCCCTTCTGCACAGGGTTTGCCGAATACATTAAATTGTCTGCATGCAAGTGGTCTTATTGGATATATAGAACAGGCCTTATTAAGTAGAAAAGGGCATGGGTCAGCTTTTTTATGTTTTATTAGAGAAGTTTTTATCTGGGAACGAAAGGGTTCTTTTATCTTTTCTATAACATACCAGTAAATTCCTACAAATTCTATGGGATATACCGGGATATCTCTATGAGTTTCACAACAATTGCTACAACCCTGCCTGCATGCAAGCTTTTTCCCCATCTTCTCAGCTTTTTCAATATCTTTGGAAACACCTTCGTCCATAATTGCGTAAGCATTTAAAAGAAGGGGAAGCCACCTATGAGCTTTTTCATCCTTAGGAAAGGAGAGTCTGAATTTATTCTTTTTCAATTCTTATCTTTCTTGCTCCTTTGAGACTTTTAAGTAGCATAGGATTGTCAAGAATTTTTCCCACAATGTTAACCTCACTTGCTGGGACAGGGTCTTCACCTTTACTTAGGGGCGTTTTACCAAAAAATATTGCCAGAGCTTCACCCGGTGGCCAATAACCTATATCACCAACCTTTACATTTGTTGTAGCAGTGCTGTCAAGAGGCATGCTGACTCCAATAGAGAAATAAAACTCATCACCCCATTCGTTTATGTTGCTTTCTATGGGAAGAGAATTATAAATCTTTTTGGCACACTCTGTATCAAAAAACTCAGCTTTTATTTCCTTGTCATTTATGATTATTCTTACTCTCTCAGGCATTCTTAGCTTTTTCTTTCTGTTTGTAAATCAACAGAGGGGTTGCTTTTTTATCAACTACCTCAGCATTAATTATGCATTCACTTATTCCTTTTTCAGAAGGAATAATATACATCACATCAAGCATTATGTCTTCAAGAATACTTCTTAATGCACGTGCACCAGTTTTTCTTTCAATGGCTTTTTTTGCAATAGCTCTAAGAGCCTCATCTGTAAAGGTAAGCTTTACTCCATCTATACTGAATAGTTTTTGATACTGTTTAACAAGAGCGTTTTTAGGTTTAGTAAGAATTTCCACAAGAGCATCTTCATTAAGTTCTGATAGGGTGGCAACTACTGGGAATCTTCCAACAAACTCTGGTATCATTCCATATTTTATTAAATCCTCGGGTTCTACATAGGAAAGCACATTTTCTTCACTTACCTTTGCTGTTTCAGAAAGAAAACCAATTGTTCTTTTGCCAATTCTTTTTTTGATGAGCTCTTCAAGTCCAACAAAAGCGCCTCCGCAGATAAAGAGTATATTGGTTGTATCAACTTGAATATATTCCTGATGGGGATGCTTTCTTCCACCTTGAGGAGGTATATTTGCCAGAGTGCCTTCAACTATCTTAAGCAGAGCCTGCTGAACTCCTTCTCCAGAGACATCTCTTGTAATAGAGGGACTGTCAGCCTTCCTGCTTATTTTGTCAATCTCATCAATATAAATAATACCAATCTGTGCTCGCTGAATATCAAAGTTTGCATTCTGAAGAAGTTTTAGCAAAATATTTTCCACATCCTCACCCACATACCCTGCTTCTGTAAGAGTTGTTGCATCAGCTATAGCAAAAGGAACATCAAGAAATTTTGCAAGTGTCTGAGCTAAAAGGGTTTTACCCGTTCCAGTAGGTCCTATGAGCATGATATTACTTTTTTGTATCTCATCGGATGTCGTGCCTTTAAATATTCTTTTATAATGGTTATAAACAGCAACAGAGAGTATTTTTTTTGCTTTTTCCTGTCCGATAACATAATCGTTAAGAAATTTATGAATTTCTTGAGGTGTAGGAAGTTCTGTCCTCACACCTTCAAGAGAAGAAAATCTTTCTTCTTGAAGTATTTCATTACAGAGGGATACGCATTCATCACATATATATACGCCATTTCCTGCAATTAATTTTTTTACTTCCTTCTGGGATTTGCCACAAAAGGAACACTTTAAATTTTCACCGTTTTTCTTTGCCATGTTACTCTCGTTCACTGTTTTATTGAGTTTATAACTTCGTCTACTATTCCATATTGTTTTGCTTCTTCAGCAGACATGAAAAAATCTCTCTCTGTATCTTTCTGAATCTTTTCAATGGGCTGGCCTGTGTGTTTTGATAAAATTCCATTAAGAATTTCCTTCATTTTTAAGATTTCCCTTGCGTGAATTTCCACATCTGTTGCCTGTCCATAAAATCCGCCAATAGGCTGATGAATCATCACTCTTGAATGAGGAAGGGCAAACCTCTTTCCTTTTGTTCCTGCAGCAAGTAATACGCATGCCATAGAGGATGCTTGTCCGATACAATATGTAGCAATATCAGGCTTTACATACTGCATAGTATCATATATGGCAAGTCCGCTTGATACCATTCCACCAGGAGAGTTTATATAAACATGTATGTCCTTATCAGGGTCTTCTGTCTGAAGGAAAAGAAGCTGTGCTATTACCACATTAGCAACTTGATCATTTATCTCTGTTCCAATAAAGATTATTCTATCCTTAAGGAGTCTTGAATATATATCATAGACTCTCTCTGTTCTTCCTGTTTGCTCTATTACAATGGGAACTATACTCACTGAGTTACCTCCTCTTTTTTAATTGTTTTTGCTTTTTGAATGAGGATGTCAAAAACTTTTTTCTCAAATACACTATTACGAAGTGCTTCCAGAGAACCGTCTTTTGACATATAATACTGCACAACTCCCTGAGGAGTGATACTATATTTTCTTGCAATGTTCATAACTTCTTGTTTGAGGTCTTCCTCAGTTACAGTTATACCTTCTTTTTCTCCTATAATTTCAAGCAAAAGATAGGCTTTTATGTTTCTTTTCGCTATTTCCGATATTTTATCCATCTGTTCTACTACATTAATTCCCATTTTTTCATATTCATCAGCGATTCGCCTGATTTCCATCTCCACAAGTCCTTCAGGAAGTTCAAAATCATATGTTTCAAGAAGTTTTCTTAAAATATCTATTTTCTTTTTGTCGTCAGCTTGCTCTTTCTTGGCTTTTTCAAGGCTTTCTCTTACATAATTTCTGAGCTTTTCCATGTCTTCAAAACCCAGTTCTCCAGGAAGCTCATCTAAGGGTATGTCTTTTCTTCTTTTTATTTCTTTGATAGTAATCTGGAAATTAACCTTTTTACCTGCAAAATCTGCTATGGAGTCTTCTGGAAAATCAATTTCTGTACTTAAAGTTTCTCCCTTTTTTCTGCCTTCAATCGCCTTTGAAAAAGCTTCAGGGAAAGGACCTGCGCCAAGTTTATATACATAATCCTTTGCTTCTTTACCTATATCTGTTGTGTAATCTATTACTACAAGGTCTTCATTTTGTGCGGGTTCTTCTATGGGCTCATAAACCCCTCTTTCCTTAGATAGCCTCTGTAAAACATCATCTATATCTTTGTCTGTAACTTCTATTGGTATATCTTCTATTTCAATGTCTTCATAATTTAGGTTTTCTATTTCTGGTATTGTTTCAACAATTAATTCAAAATAAAGGGGTTCATTCCTTTTTATGTCAATAGCATCTTCAGCCATTGGTGGGAGAACAGGTTTTATTTTTGCTTCTTTAATAGCATTGTCGTAATATTTAGAGACAAGTTTTTCAAGTACTTCATTTTCAGCGTCTTTTCCAAATTTTTTTTCAATTATTGAAATAGGTGCTTTACCAGGTCTAAAGCCCGGAATTTTAGCTTTTCCTTGAATTTCCCTTAGGGCTTTCTGGATTTCTCCTTCTACTACATCAGCGGGTATTTCAATTTTGAGCCTTTTTTTTGTTTTTGAAATTTCATCAATTCCCTTTAACACTTTCCCTCCTTAAAAATAAAAAGTTTATCAACTTTAAGTTTAAAAGTCATAAAGGATTTTTGTCAATTAAACGCCTTTCCTCAAAAATAATCTTGCTGAAAAGGTATTGTTTCCACAAAATTGACAAAAGAGGCAACCATCCATTATCTCCTATTATTTTGGCAATGAATAAAAAACTCAGGAGGATATATGGATGGTTGCAAGCATACCTAAAGGAGTATACACAATGAAGGAC
>DYFF01000015.1 GCA_020725335.1 Thermodesulfovibrio sp.
AATCTTTGATGCAAGAGTATGGGCAGCCCATGAAGCTGCAAAGGTTGAAAGACAGATTGCTCTTGTTAATTATGAAAAGACCATTCAGACAGCTTTCAAAGAGGTATCAGATGCTTTAGCAGTAAAGGGCACAGTAGATGACAGCTACAGGCAATTGAATCTCTTGTGCACTCTCTAAGGGAAACCTACAGGCTTGCAACAACAACAATAAGGTATGAAAACGGAATTGACAGTTACATGAGTGTTCTTGATGCGCAGAGATCACTGTTTCAGTCACAACAGCAGCTTAACAGCCTTAAGCAGTTAAAGAACATTAATCTTATAAATCTCTATAAATTAATTGGAGGAGAATACATCAATAAGGAAATTTTTAGATAACCATTACTTTGCAAAACTTTTTCTAAATCTCCATACAGAAAAGCCAAAAAGTAGAGCACCAAGAAAAATAATTCCTAATATATCATGCCAAACATATTTTATACCATTTCCCTTAAAAAGCACACTATAGCCAAAATCAATAAAGTATCTCATTGGGGAGATAAGGCTTAAATAGTGCATTATGGGATGCATAGACTCTGGTGGTGTCCAGGCACCTGATAAAAAGAGCATAGGGATTAAAATTACGAGCATTAACATCATTGTTTGAGCAAGATTTTTTGCTACAGTGGATATGGCAAGCCCAAGAGAGGATATGGTAAAGGCATAAAAAAGCATAACAGGATAAAAAAGAAGTATACTGCCTCTTAAGGGTACATCAAAGACCCCTTTTAATATCCCGTATATACTTATTGGCGAAAGTAAAGCTATAGCAAAAATTGTTGGTATTATCTTGGCAATAAATATCTCCCATGTTCTTACAGGAGTAACAAGCAACTGTTCAATCGTGCCTTGTTCTTTTTCCCTTACCATAGCAGCAGCGGTTACAAGTAGAGAAACCATTGTAATCATGTTAAAATACTCGAGCAAGCTCATAAACCATGAAGTCAAAGTATTGGGATTAAATTGTACCCTTGTTCTTTCTTCAATTACAGGTAATTTATTGAGGAATTTTCCTGTCACTCCCATTTTCCTCTCTAAAATCTCCAAGGAATAATCATAGGTTATTTCAGAAACATAGGCAACTGCCACAGTTGCAGACATGGACATTGTTCCGTCAATGATTACTTGAATTTTTGCTCCTTCCCTGGTGAGTTTTCTTTTAAAATCAGGGGGAATAATCAGAGCCATAGAGGCTTTTCCGCTGTCAAGCCAGTGTAGTAATTCTTTGTCACTTTCAATGTTAGAAATAATTTTAAAATAGGGTTTTTGAAATCTGCTTATGAGTTCCCTGCTGTCGTTAGATTTGCTCATGTCGTAGACAACCATGGGGAAATTCCTTACTTCCATAGTAAATCCGATTCCCGATGTATAAACAGCACCTGTAAATGCCCAGAAAAGTATAAAGAGCAAGGCTTTATCTCTTATAAGATGAAGGGTTTCTTTTTTTATGAGTGTAAAGATCCTCACTAACCAATCCTCTTTCGGAAAGAAATAATTGCCAGACTATAAACTATCACAGCATAAATAAGCAAAGAAATAAGCTCAACTATAAAGCTCTCAATACCTATTCCCTTAAGATATACTCCTCTTACAATTACCATGAAGTAAGATGCAGGAATAGTTTTGCTTATCAGCTGTCCTGTTTGAGACATGCTTGTTACGGGAGAAAAGTATCCGGAATATATGAATGAGGGAATAATACTTCCAAGAAAGGCAATCAACATGGCAGTTATTTGAGTTTTTGTAAGAACAGATATGAATACACCTATACCAACAGTGCAGAAAAGATAGATTATGGTTGAGAGTGTAAGAAAAATAAAATTTCCTGTAAATTTGGTCTTAAAGAGTCCAACGGTAAAGGCAAAGATTATTAAATAAGTAACAAAAGAAACAGCCACATAGGGAATCGCCTTTCCAAAAACAACCTCCCAGGGCCTTACAGGGCTACAGTAAAGATTAAAAATGCTTCCAGATTCTTTTTCTCTTACAACTATCAAAGAGGCAAGCAAAACAGAGTAAAACATAAGCGTTGTTACAAGTTCACCAGGAAGTATAAAATTTTTACTTTCCAGTGCAGGATTATACCAGGCTCTTGTTTCAACTGACACGGGAAAGTTAACTCCAGAGATACCTTGTCTGTCTGCATATTCCTTAAGAAGCCTTTGATTAAACTGCATATTTATTGCCGAGACATAACCTTTCATTACCTCTGCTCTCATGGGAAAAGAGCCATCAATTAAAACCTGAACCTGAGCAGGTTTTCCACCATAGAGCTTTCTTGAAAAATCAGGAGGAATAACAACAACTATTCGGCACTCACCTGATTGAATAAGATTTTCTGCCTCCCTGTATGAGTCAATAAGCCTGTAAAATTTGAAATACTCAGAATTAGTGAATGAATGTCTGTACTCTCTGCTTAACTGTGTTCTATCATAGTCAATAAATGATACGGGAATATTTTTTACATCAAGAATCAAGCCATATCCCATAAGAATGATAATTACCACAGGCACAACAAGGGCAAAAGTAAGATAAAGAGGGTCACGCAAAAGCTCCCTGAACTCTTTCTTCAGTATGGCAAGCAGACGTTTAGGCAGCATAATTAAGTTTATCATATAATAGTATTTGAGGATTATTTTCCCGATGTTTCTTAAGAAAATGAACAGCCTTGCGAAGATTTTCGAGTCAAAATATATAAGGATAAATATGGAAGAAGATAAATATACTAATAAATATTTAAATATTGAAGAAAAACTAAAGTTTGCTGGTTTGTTATTACTTTCATATGAAATTTTGAAAAACTTAATCATTAAACCTATAAAGTCTTTTTATGAAAATACAAAGTTTTCTGATAATTCACCATTTGTTTCTTATGAGGTTGATGTTCTATCAAGGCATAAATCCGAGTTTAAGGCTTGTTTATTATATTTAAAAGATTTTATGGAAGCAATTAATAGTGACGACATAAATATAATTTTAGAATTAAGAGATAAAAGAAATATTGTTGCCCATGAATTGCCTAAAATAATAGAAAATTTTGATTTTACAGAATTCAAAACAATCGCTTTGAAAACAAAGGATGTAATATTTAAAATTAGCAACTATAGAGTAAAAATGGAATTAGGAGCTGATCCAAATTTTCAAAAGTTCATGAATATTCATCATTTAAATTGGGATGAAGTTGTCGGCGAAGAGTATATTCTATTTGAGAAGGCTCTTGAAAAGATAGAAAAATATAAATTTAAATAACTATTATAATTAAAAAGGTGTTTAACTCTTCAATCTAAAAATTTCTGATATAATAAATCAATTCAAATCATGAAAACCTATACGAAAATAATCATCGGTGACAGCAGAAAAATGCTTGAAATTGGGGACAGTAGTATTGATTTAATTGTAACCTCACCTCCCTACTGGCATATTAAGGATTATGGGGTTTTAGGACAGATAGGTTATGGGCAGTCGTTGCATGAGTATTTGAAAGACCTTTATAGAGTATGGAAAGAATGTTTTAGAGTATTGAAATCTGGAAGAAGACTTTGCATAAACATCGGGGATCAGTTTGCTCGTTCAATAATTTATGGAAGATATAAAGTAATACCAATTCATGCTGAAATAATAGCTCAATGTGAGAGTTTAGGATTTGACTACATGGGAGCAATTGTCTGGCAGAAAAAAACCACCATGAACACAACCGGAGGTGCAAATCTGATGGGATCTTACCCATATCCTACAAATGGAATGATTGAGATAGATTATGAATTTATTCTTATTTTTAAAAAGCCAGGAATTATTTCTAAAATACCTGTTGAAATAAAAAACAATTCTGTATTAACAAAAGAAGAATGGAAAGAGTATTTTCAGGGTCACTGGTATTTTGGAGGCGCAAAACAAATAGAGCATGAGGCAATGTTTCCGGAAGAACTACCAAAGAGGTTGATAAAGATGTATTCTTTTGTTGGAGAAACGGTTCTTGATCCTTTCTCGGGAAGTGGAACGACACTGATGGTTGCTCTGAGTCTAAAAAGAAATGCCATAGGCTATGAAATTAATGAAAAATTCTTGAATTTAATGGAAAAGAAACTAGGATTAAATATGAGCTTATTATCAATAGCTAATGAAAATATACAAATTATAAGAAGACAAACCCCAATTGATATTGAAGATGTCGCATATAATCCAAGCATTAAAGATGCGATGCCTCAAATAGACCCTAATAAATTTAATTTCAAAAACAACAGAACTTATAAAGTCACAAGAATCATAGATGAGCAAACTGTCAAGTTAAATACAGGACTAAAAGTAAGATTTTTGGGTGTCAAGGTAATAAAAAAGGAGGAAGCAATAAGATATTTGAAAGAATTTGTTATGAAAAAGGAAATTTTTCTTAAATTTGACGGTACTCCTATTTTAGATGAAAACACAGTTGAAGCCTATGTTTACTTAAAAAATAAAATTTTTATAAATGCTTATTTGATAAAATCAGGGCTTGCAGTGGCTGAAAGAGCAAGAGATTATAAAAATAAAATGAAGTTTATAGAATTAGAAAGGAGAGCATCCTGATGGCAAAGGAGTGGATACTTAACATGGCTACTAACCGATGGGGGCTAAATAAGAAAAATAATGTAGGTCCTGTTGCTCTCTGGATTAGAAACTGTGCCCCTGAAACTAAAGAGGATTGGGAACAGTTTTATTATAAAGAACTTGAAAAATTTTTAAAGGCAAAAGGAATAAATTTATCTCCTAAAGAATACCTTGAAAATATTGGAAGAAAACTTTATGTCAAAATATCTGAGGTTATTCAATCAGAAATTGAAGAAATTAAAGAGGAAGAATGCATTCAATATATATTTAATCTTGTTATTGATAGAACTTATGATGGTTATTTAGCTGAGATAAAGACAATATATGGTAAGTTAGAGCGTGAATTAGGAATCAAAATCCAAGCAGCACCTGATGAATGGGATAGAGTTTTTAATGTAGATTTTTATATTGAAATTAATGGTAAATTTATAGGACTACAAATAAAACCAATAAGCTATGAGCAAACACCAGAGATTTATAAATGGAAAGAATGGCTTTCTGAAACCCACAAAAAATTTGAAAAAAAATATGGAGGAAAAGTCTTCATTATATTTTCAGTCAAAAAGGATAACAAAAAAGAAATTTACAACAGGGAAGTTATAAAGGAAATTAAAGATGAAATAAATAGACTTAAAAGTGGCTAACATGTATTTAACGGTCATAGTCAAGATTAAATCGTATCATTTTTCACTTTCCCTTATGTAGTCAACAAAGGCTTCTTGAAGTGGAATGGGCGTTGGAGAGATTTCAAACTGAGTAATTCCCGCATTTTTTAATGTTTCATTTATCTTTTGCTGTGTAGCTTCAGGTTCAAAGCTTCTTATGAATATTTTGCTTCCATAAATTGATATTTCTTTAAAATTTTTCGTTAATAAATCATAGGTTTCCATGAATTTTTCACTTCTTACCTGAATAAGGCTTCCAGAGATTTTTTCAGATTTTTTCTTAAGCTCTTCTGGACTTCCCTCTGCAATGACTCTTCCCCGATGCATAAGGCAGAGCCTGTCACAGTTTTCAGCTTCATCCATGTAGTGTGTTGATACAATCACTGTTACATTTTTGTTTCTTGAAAGCTCAAAAATAATTTTCCAGAAAGCTCTTCTTGCAACTGGGTCAACTCCACTTGTAGGCTCATCAAGAAATAATACAGGTGGTTCGTGCAAAAGTGCACAGGCTAGGGCAACCCTCTGTCTTATTCCAAGAGGAAGGTCTTTGGTGAGTCTGTCCTCAAATCCCCTTAATCCAAGCATTTCAACTACTCCGCTAAAATCATTCTTTTTTACACTATAAAGCCCTGCATACAGCTTCATGTTTTCCCTTACTGTAAGGTCTCTGTAAAGGGAAAATTTCTGCGACATATAACCAATAATACCCCAGACTTTGCTTTTTTCTTTTTTTACATCATATCCAGCTATTTTAATTTCTCCTTCTGTTGGCTCAAGTAGTCCACACATCATCTTTATAAGGGTTGTTTTACCTGCTCCATTTGGTCCAAGAAGTCCAAGTACTTCTCCCTGTCTTACTTCTAAATTAGCTGAATCAACTGCTTTGAACTTGCCAAAGGTTTTTGTTACTGAATTGCAGGAAATAATCAGGTTTTCCTTTTTATCCAAACTATATCTCTTCAGCCTTAAGTCTTCAGCCTTCAGCCTGTCATCTGTTACCTTCTCTATGAAAACCTCCTCCAAATTGCCCAACTCCTCAGGTTTCCCCTGAAGTAAAATCTTTCCTTCATGCATTAGAGCAACTCTATGGCATCTTTCTGCTTCATCCATATAGGATGTGGTAAGTAAAACAGTTACATCTCTTTGACTTACAAGTCCGTGAATGATATTCCAGAAATCCTGCCTTGAAAGTGGGTCAACTCCTGTAGTTGGTTCATCAAGAAGAATTACATCAGGCAGATGAATCAGGGTGCAAACAAGAGCAAGTTTTTGTCTCATACCTCCAGATAGAGCTTTTGCCTGCCTTTGCAGAAAAGGAGTTAGCCTTGTTATTTCAAGCAATGTTTTTTTATTTTTTTCAAAGACCTCATCAGGGATTAGTCTAAGACCTCTAAAAAATTCAATATTTTCCTCAATTGAAAGGGAATCATATAGATTAAGTCCCAATCCCTGAGGCATATAACCAATAAGTGCTTTAACTTTTTCAGGATTTTTGGTCACATCTATGTCATTAACAAAGGCTTTTCCGCTTTCTGCCCTAAGAACTCCTGCTAAAATCTGTATTATTGAGGTTTTTCCAGCACCATCAGGACCAATGAGTCCAAAAACCTCACCTTTGTTTACAGAAAAGGAGACATTGTTAACGGCTTTGATTTTTTTATAGCTTTTACAGATATTTTCAACTTTTATGACAGGATTTATCGTGGCTTTATCCAAGGTGCGTTATCTTTCCATTTTATGACAACATCAGCAGGCATGCCAGGTTTTAGCAGTCCTTCAGGATTTTCCACAGAAACTTCAACTCCGAAGACAAGTTTCACTCTTTCTTCCTTTGTTTCAACATTTTTTGGTGTAAACTCTGCTTGCTCATAAATTTTTGTGATTTTGCCATTGAAATACTTGTCAGGATAGGCATCTATGTAAACTCTTGCTGGCAATCCAAGCTTTATCTTTCCAATATCAGGCTCTGGCACATAAACTTTCACATAGAGTTTGTTTAAATCAACCAGAACATATAAAACAGTTCCAGGATTTACAATCTCCCCAACCTCAACAGGTCTGCTTAAAATCACACCATCTGCTGGTGAGTAAATTTTTGTTTCATTCAAATCTGCCTGAGCTTCCTTAAGCCTTTGCTCTGCTGCTCTATAGCTTGCTTCAGTCTGAGTGATGAATTTTAAAGCTGCCTGAACCTCAGCCTGTGCAGACTCATACTGCATCTTGACTCTATCAAAATCGCTTTTTGAAACAAGTTCCTCTTTGAGAAGATTACTGTAACGACCATAATCCTTTTTTGCTTTTTCAAAGGAAGCTTGCGCTTTAATAAGATTTGCCTTGGCTTGAGCAATAGAAGAATAATAGGCTTTAGTTGTCTCAATTGCTGCTTTATATCTTGCAGTTATTTGCTCTGAATCAATTTTGCAAAGGATTTCTCCTTTTGTAACTTTATCTCCTTCTTCCTTATAAATCTTCACTATCCTCCCCTGAATTTTAGGAGAAATGTTGGTTTCTCTTCCTTCAATCCTTCCGCTGAGATATATTAAGCCTTCGTGAGAATTATCTTTTTTAAAGACAAAAAAATAGATGCTCACAATGCCTAAAATCAAAATAAGATAAATAAGATGAATTTTTTTCAGCTTTATGTTCACAAGTTTTATTATAACAAAATATTTTATTATCCAACCTCTTTAAATATTTTTTACCTTTTTTTGGAAAAATCTTTGAATATTTTGATATATTAAAATTTAAACTATTAAACCATAAGGAGGTACAAATTGAGTTCAAAAAAAGAAGGATTCAGATTCAATACAATAGAAGAAGTTTTGGAAGATGTCATTCAAGGCAGAATGATAATTATTGTTGATGATGAAGACAGGGAAAATGAAGGTGATATTTTTATCGCTGCTGAGAAAGTAACTCCTGAGGCGATCAATTTTATGGCAAAATATGCGAGAGGACTTATATGTCTTCCATTAACAGCAGAAAGAGTTGAAGAACTAAAGCTTCCCATGATGGTAGATATAAATGAGACCCCTCATCAAACAGCCTTTACAGTTTCCATTGAAGCAAGAAAAGGAGTTACTACAGGAATCTCAGCTCATGATAGAGCAGTAACCATTCTTACTGCTATTGACCCAAAGACAAAACCTGAAGATCTTGTTAGACCTGGACATGTTTTCCCACTTAAAGCTCAAAAGGGTGGAGTTCTTAAAAGAGCTGGACATACTGAAGCAGCTGTTGATCTTGCAAGACTTGCAGGACTTTATCCAGCGGGTGTTATATGTGAGATTATGAACGAAGATGGAACTATGGCAAGAGTTCCTCAGCTCATGGACTTTGCTAAGCAACATGGATTGAAGATTACAACGATTAAAGACTTAATTAGATATAGAATGAGAAATGAGACACTTGTAAGAAGAGTGGCAACAGTTCAACTTCCAACTGATTACGGAGACTTTAAAGCAATTGCTTACACCACGCTTATTGATGATAAAGTCCACCTTGCCCTTGTTAAAGGTGAAATTAAGCCAAACGATGAGGTTCTTGTAAGGGTTCATTCAGAGTGTCTAACAGGAGATGTATTTCTGTCAAAAAGATGTGACTGTGGCTCACAGCTTCACAGAGCTCTTGAGATGATTGATGAGGCAGGTAAAGGTGTACTTCTTTACATGAGACAGGAAGGAAGGGGTATTGGATTACTAAATAAACTCAAAGCTTACGAACTTCAAGAAAAAGGATATGACACTGTTGAAGCAAATATAAAACTTGGATTTAAACCTGATTTGAGAGATTATGGTGTAGGTGCCCAAATTCTTGTTGATCTGGGTATTAAAAAGATGAGACTTATGACTAATAATCCAAGAAAAATAGTTGGACTTGAAGGTTATGGGCTCAAAGTAATTGAAAGAGTATCTATTGAAGTTAAACCCAATGATAAAAATAAATGTTATTTGAAAACAAAGAAAGAGAAATTAGGGCATTTGTTAACAAAAATTTAATGCGCCTGAGAGGATTTGAACCTCCGACCTTGGGGTCCGGAGCCCCACGCTCTGTCCCCTGAGCTACAGGCGCTTATAATTTTGATTATATCAAAAAATTAATAAATAAAATTCAAGGAGTCCTTATATGAAAGAGAGTGAAATTCCCTTAGGCTTAACTTTTGATGATGTTCTGCTTGTGCCTTCAAAATCAGACATAGTGCCTGCAGAAGTTGATGTAGCTACCTATTTTACTCCAAATATTAGATTAAATATCCCCATAATATCTGCCGCAATGGATACGGTAACAGATGCAAATCTTGCGATAGCCATTGCAAGGGAGGGAGGTATAGGTGTAATTCACAGGAATATGCCTCCTGAAAAGCAAGCTTTAGAGGTTGATAAAGTAAAGAAGTCAGAAAGTGGAATGATAGTAGATCCAATTACCATATCTCCTGAAGCACCTCTTTCAGAAGCACTTGCCTTGATGGAAAGATATAGAATTTCTGGTGTGCCTGTAACTGTTAATGGTAAACTTGTTGGAATAATAACTAATAGAGACCTTAAATTTGAGAGAGATTTTACAAGGAAGGTTGAAGAGGTCATGACTAAGGAGAGGCTTATAACCGCTCCTGTTGGAATCACTCTTGAAGATGCTCAGGAAATTTTACATAAATATAAGATTGAAAAACTGCCTATTGTTGATGATGATTTTAATCTGAAAGGATTAATAACAATAAAAGACATTGAAAAAAGAAAAAAATATCCAAACGCTTGCAAAGATCATATCGGAAGGCTTCGCGTAGCAGCAGCAGTGGGAGTTGGTGAGCCTGCGATTTATAGAGCGGAGCTTCTTATAAAAGCTGGAGTTGACGCTATTGTTATTGACACTGCCCATGGCCATAGCAAAGGTGTGATTGAAACTTTAAAGGAGCTCAAAAGAAGATATGATATTGAAATAGTAGCAGGGAACATAGCTACAGCTGAGGCTGCGGAGGAGCTTATCCAGGCAGGAGCAGATGCTGTTAAGATTGGAATAGGACCCGGCTCAATATGTACTACAAGAATAGTAGCAGGAGCAGGAGTTCCACAACTTACTGCGATAATGAACTGTTATTCTGTTACATCAAAATACAATATACCTTTAATTGCTGATGGAGGAATAAAATACTCAGGAGACATTACTAAGGCACTTGCTGCTGGAGCTCATTGTGTTATGATTGGAAGTCTTTTTGCAGGCACAGATGAAGCTCCAGGTGAGATAATACTATATCAGGGAAGAAGTTATAAAACTTATAGAGGTATGGGCTCTCTCGGTGCCATGCAGGGAGGGGCTCGCGACAGATACAGACAGGAGATGATTTCTCCAGACAAACTTGTTCCAGAGGGTGTTGAAGGAAGAGTTCCTTACAGAGGTCCTCTTGCTAAAAGTGTGCATCAATTAGTAGGTGGTTTAAAATCAGGTATGGGCTATTGCGGTTGTAGAACTTTAGAGGAACTCCGTGCAAAGGCAAAATTCATTAAGATAACTAATGCAGGATTAAGAGAAAGTCATGTTCACGATGTAACAATAACAAGAGAGTCGCCTAATTATTGGGTTGAGGACTAATATGCAGGAAATACTTGTAATAGATTTTGGTTCACAGTACACCCAGCTTATAGCGAGAAGAGTAAGAGAATTAAAGGTTTACTCTGAAATAATTCCATGTAACGCACCTTTCTCTGAAATAGAAAAGAGAAAGCCTTCAGGAATAATACTTTCAGGTGGTCCTGCGAGCGTATTTGAAAAAGACTCGCCAAGCATAGATAGTAAAATTTTCACTATGGGAATTCCAATTCTCGGAATATGTTATGGTATGCAACTTATTACTCATTTGCTTGGAGGCAAAGTCTCCCGAGCTGAGAAAAGAGAATATGGCAAGGCTATCCTTAACGTAGATGACTTTTCAGACCTCTTTGCAGGGGTTAAAAATCAAACTGTTGTATGGATGAGTCATGCAGATAAAATCAATGAGATGCCTGAAGGTTTTATACGACTTGCCCATACAGAGAACTCTCCCTATGCTGCAATGGCTGATAGAGTGAGAAAAATATATGCTTTACAGTTTCATCCTGAGGTTGTACACACTGAGGAAGGCAAAAAGATACTTAAAAATTTTGTGTTCAAAATATGTGATTGCAAACCAACATGGAATATGCATTCCTTTGTAGAAAGAGAAACAGAAGAGATAAGGAAAAAGGTTGGCAAGTATAAAGTAGTCTGTGCTTTAAGCGGAGGTGTAGACTCTACAGTAACAGCTGTATTAGTACACAGGGCAATAGGAGACGCTCTTACATGTATTTTCGTGGATAATGGACTTTTAAGAGCAGGGGAACGAGAAAAAGTAGAAGAGATGTTAAGGAATAATTTTCATATAAATTTAAAGGTTGTGGATGCTTCAGAGAGATTTTTAAGAAGGCTGAAGGGTGTTCAAGACCCTGAAAGAAAAAGAAAAATAATCGGCGGAGAATTTATAAAAATTTTTGAAGAAGAAGCAAAAAAAATTGAGGGAGTAAAGTTCCTTGCTCAAGGAACTCTTTATCCAGATGTAATTGAAAGTGTATCCTTTAAAGGTCCTTCAGCAACCATTAAGAGTCATCACAATGTAGGTGGACTTCTTAAAAGAATGAAATTAAAACTTATTGAACCCCTAAGAGAACTCTTTAAAGATGAAGTAAGAGAGCTTGGCAAGGAGCTTGGTATTCCTGAAGAGATTCTATATCGCCATCCATTTCCAGGACCTGGTCTTGCAATTAGATGTGTAGGAGAGGTAACTCGGGAAAGACTCGAGATTCTAAGACAGGCTGACAGAATTGTGCTTGATGAGATTAAAAAATCTGGATGGTACAAGAAGGTATGGCAGTCCTTTGCTGTTTTACTTCCCATCAGAACAGTTGGCGTAATGGGAGATGAAAGAACCTACGAGCATGTAATTGCTATTCGGGCAGTCCACAGTGTAGATGGAATGACAGCAGACTGGGTAAGACTTCCCTATGAAGTTCTTGAAAGACTCTCCAACCGAATAATAAATGAAGTTAAAGGAGTAAATCGAGTAGTATACGACATAACATCAAAACCCCCAGGAACAATTGAATGGGAATAAGTTTAAATAAACGGGAATTTTTAAAATGAGATTTGATCTAAAGCTGTATGTCAATGAAAAAAGGAAGCTGATTGAGGACTTTATAAATCATTACTTTAACCCTGCTATTAATCCTTCAATTCTTCACGATTCAGTTCTCTATTCCTTGACTGCAGGAGGAAAGAGACTTAGACCAATCCTTTGTATTGCTGCCTATGAGGCTTGTAGAGGAAAGGAAAACATAGTTCCCTATGCTACTGCATTAGAGTTTATTCACACCTATTCTTTGATTCATGATGACCTTCCAGCAATGGACAATGATGACTTAAGACGAGGAAAACCCACTAATCATAAAGTATTCGGTGAGGCTATTGCCATACTTGCAGGAGATGGACTTTTAACAGAGGCATTTTCAGCTCTCTCTAATACCAGCTATGCAAATGTAAGTCCAAAAACTCTTCTTAAAGTGATTTCCGAAGTATCAAATGCTGCAGGACTAAGAGGAATGGTTGCTGGACAGGCATTAGACCTAATCTCGGAGGGAAAGGAGCCTGACAGAGAAACGGTTGAGTTTATTCACTTTCAAAAAACCGCAGCACTGATTCGGGCATCAGTCAAAGCAGGAGCTCTACTCGCTGAGACAACTGAGGAAAGGGTCTCTTGCCTTGAAAAGTATGGAGAGTCTATCGGACTTGCCTTTCAGATTGTTGATGACATTCTTGACATAGAGGGAACCACTGAAGAGATGGGTAAACCTAAAGGCTCAGACCTTGAAAGAGGTAAAATGACCTATCCCAGAGTATTCGGCATAGAAGAATCAAGAAAAAAGGCAAAAGAATTAGTAGAAAGAGCTATAGAACTATTAAGTATTTTTGATGAGAAAGCAGAACCATTGAGAGAAATTGCAAGATACATAATCAAGAGGACAAGCTAAAATGATAAAGAAGATGATTAAAAAGCTCTTTAAAAAATCTCTTAAAAAACTTTTCAAAAAGATACTCAAAAAACTTGACTAAGACTTTTCCATGAAAATTCGTTTAGACCAGCTTCTTCTCAAAAAGGGTATTACTGAGTCAAGAGAAAAAGCTCGAGCATTGATAATTGAAGGAAAAGTTTTTGTAAACGGCAATAAAGTTGAAAAACCAGGAAGCATGGTTGATGAAAACTCAGAGGTAACCCTATGTGGAGAGACTATCCCCTATGTAAGTAGAGGTGGTCTAAAACTTGAGCATGCTATAAAGCACTTCAACATAGATATTAAGGATAAAGTGGCAATGGATGTAGGTGCAAGCACAGGTGGATTTACCGACTGTATACTCCAGCATGGTGCAAAGAGGGTATATGCAATAGATGTTGGTTATGGACAGATTGCCTGGAAACTGCGAACTGATCCAAGAGTGATAGCCATAGAGAGAACAAATATAAGATATATGGAAAGAGAAAGAATCCCTGAGCCAGTTGACATTGCAACAGTTGATGTGTCCTTCATCTCTCTTAAGCTTGTAATACCTAAGGTTTTAGAATTTTTAAAGCCTGATGGTGAGATAGTTGCATTAATAAAACCTCAATTTGAAGTGGGAAAAGGCGAGGTGGAAAAGGGTGGTATTGTAAGGTCAAAGGACAAAAGAGAGAAAGCTGTGGAGGATATAAAAAATTTTTTTGAAAGTTTATCTCTAAAAGTCATAGGAGTGGTTGAATCTCCAATCAAGGGTCAGAAGGGAAATATTGAGTATCTGATATATGTTAAATTTGAAAAAGTTTAATCCCTTCCTCCTCACTAATTTCTCTCTGAAGTTTATCAAAACTCCACAGAGCAACTCCGAGTGTTTTAGCCATTGCAATGTATGAGGAGTCATAGAAGGTAATGTTGTGCTCTCTGCTTATTCTGAAAGCTTCTTGTATGTAAAGATTTGGTTCAATGTCTAATATGTCTAATTCCCAAATTACTTTGATAATCTCAAGGGCTGCTTCCTTTGATATTTCTTTTTTCTTCCATACAACATTTGATACTTCAAATCTCCAAAGAGAGGGAGCAAAAAGTTTTTTTACTGCTACCAACTGTTCTTTAATTTTTTCATAATTTTCTTCTTTTATGAAAAAAGCAGCTAAAACACTTGCATCTAAGACTAATTTATCGGCAATCTCTGTCATTTCTAATTATGGAAGCTGCGGTGTTCTTTGGAGAGGAGGTAGTTTTCTCTAAGACTTCCAATGCGATTTCTAACAACTTTTTTCTCTCTTCCTGTGAAATCTTATCCTTAATTGCTTCTTTTATGAATTCGCTCCAGTTGATTTTCAACTCTTTCATCTTTTCCTTTGTTTCTTTATCTATTCTTATAGAGATTACTTCTGTGTTCATACCTTCATATTACAAAAAGTTTACAAATTTGTCAACACAAGATCAGTCAACGATTGAACCAAATATCATACCTGAGATTGTTGCCATTATTATTACAAGACATACGTAGACTGCAGTCTTTTTAACTCCAATTGTTCTCATTATTACAAGCATGCTTGGCAGACTCAGGGCAGGTCCTGCAAGCAAAAGAGCAAGGGCAGGTCCTTTACCCATGCCTGCACCAAGAAGTCCTTGAATTATTGGAATTTCGGTGCATGTTGCAAAATACATGAGAGCACCGATTACGCTTGCTGTTAAATTTGCCTGAAGTGTATTTCCACCTACAAGACTTTTGACCCACTCAGAGGGTATCAATCCCTCATGTCCTACTCTTCCAAAGAAGAAACCAGAGACTAAAATACCTATAAGAAGTAGTGGCAAAATAGAGTAACTGTGAAACCAGGTCTGGTTAAACCATTGATTTAATTCGTCCCTATTGAACCATCTGATACTTAAAATTACAACAAGGGAGAGAAAAATTATAGCAATAATCCATTTTGCATTGTATACTATAGTCCAGAATTTTACTGCCTCATCAGCTGGTTTTACCCAATTCGCAAATATGAGAAATCCTATCATGAAGAAGACATGTAGAATAGTCTGATAAAGGGGCTTTGTTTTCACTGAAGTAATATCAAAATCCTCTGACGATTCTCTCTTACGTTCTTCCTTCAAAAATATTAAGTGCATAAGAAGTCCTATTACTATGCTAAAAAGTACAGCTCCAAGCACCCTTGCAACACCAATCTCTACACCAAGGATTCGGGCAGTTAAAATTATGGCAAGCACATTAATTGCAGGACCTGAATACAAAAAGGCAATTGCAGGACCAAGTCCAGCGCCTCTTTGATAAATACTCATAAACAGAGGAAGAATCGTGCATGAACAAACTGTAAGTATTGCTCCGGAGATTGATGCCACAGAATAGGATAAGAATTTATTTGCTTTTGCACCGAAATACTTTATTACTGCTGCCTTATTTACAAAAACTGCAATTGCTCCCGCTATAAAAAAGGCAGGAATTATGCTGAAAATTACGTGATCCCTTGCATATTCATGCGCCAAGGCTAATGCTTCAAATAATGCTCTGTTAAATCTCTGACTCTCAATTGGTAAAAAATAGAAAATTAAGAAGACAATTACGATTAATAGTAGCTTTAATGAATCTCTCATTTTTACCTCACTTTTAGCTTGCCTGTTCGATTAAATTTTTATTTTTTCTAAAATTTTTTAGCCTTTCCATTTCCTCTGCTATTGCTTGGTCGGGAATTTTTTCGCTCACAGAGAGAATTAGAAAGCGAATGAAAAGGTCATCATCTTTTAATCTATACATAATCCATTTACCCTTTTTTTCTGACGTCAACAATTTTGCATCCTTAAGAATACCGAGATGAAAGGAGACCTTAGGCTGAACCATATTGAGAGCTGCTACCATCTCACATACACAGAGTTCACCTTCACTTAAAAGCTTAATTATTTTTACCCTTGTTTCATCTGATAGTGCATGAAAGATTTTTATTAAATTTTTCATAAATTTAATATAAAAAAATTTTTATATGTTTGTCAACCTTTGTTAGAATAAGGGAAGATGACATTATTCTTAGAAGATATTTAAAAAATAATAATCCTATGCTTTCCCTTTTGAAAAACTCCTTGTAAACTCAATTATCTTTGATATCGTCTCCTCTGATAAGTCATGCTCCATTTTATGAGCATCCCTTAAGGCATTATCATGGCTTACATTGAGTATCTCAGTTAAAAATCTGTAAAGAATTGCCTTTTTGTTTTCAATCTCCCTGGCAATTTCAAACCCCTGCTCTGTTAAAGTAATGTAGCCGTATTTTTGATAGTTTATCAAACCCTTATCTGCAAGGCTTTTTGCAGCTACAACAACACTTGAAAGCTTCACATCTCTTCTTTTTGCAATATCCTTTATGCGAACAATAGGAGCTGTTTTTAAAATCTCAAAAATATCATAAAGGTAATCCTCAAGATTTTCAGTCAACTCTAATTTTGTTTCATCGGTCACATTAAATTATAACAAAAATTTATCTTTTGTTTTACTACAACAACCATTGCATCCAGAGCAGTGACCCTTTTTCTTCCAGATGGAGCGGTAAAGAATATATACCGCTCCTATGAAAATTACTCCTGCAACTGCAATGTCCATTATGTCCATTTTTATCTCCTTATCTTAAAATCCTAAGATTCTTCCACCCTGATATATTGCAAAAGCTACAAACCATGCAAGTAAAGAATGAATTACCAGTGCCTGTCCATAAAGCTTCCAAGAGCCGAATTCCTGTTTCATTGCTATACCCACTACAACGCAGGGCCAGTAAAGAAGTACAAAGGCTAAAAAAGCATAGGCAGTAAGAGGTGTGAATATTCCTTGAAGTTTGCTCTTAAGAGGCCTTTGTTCCTCTTCTTCATTAGCAGATAAACTCTTTATTCCAAATCCAGAAATAAGATTTTCAATGGCATCCCTTATGGCAAATCCGAAAGAAAGGAAAGCATCCTTCAAGTCATCAATAAAGCCTTTTTCTTTATCAACTCCTTCTTTTTCTTCTTCAACCTCTTCTTTAACATATATCTGTGCCATTGTGCTTACAACAACTTCCTTTGCAATAAGGCCTGCCACAAGAGAGGAAGATGCCTCCCATGTGCCAAAACCAAGAGGCTCAAAAACAGGGCTTATTGTTTTTCCAATTCTGCCAAGTGCCGAATTTTCCTTTTCAACACCATAGGGAGTGTTAAGCAAAAACCACATTATCACTGATACAGCAAATATGTATGTTCCTGCTTTTATTACAAAATGTTTAAGCTTCTGCCAAGTATGAATCATGAGGTCTCTAAAAACAGGAACCCTGTATGGTGGTAACTCCATGATAAACACAGGAGCAAAGCCCTTATAGAGAGTTTTCTTTAAGATAAAACCCAGAGCTATTGCCATAAATATTCCAAGTACATAAAGACTCCAGAGCACTGTTGGTGCATGGTCACTAAAGAACGCACCAATGAATATTACATAAACAGGAAGCCTTGCACCGCAGGACATAAGAGGCACAAGCAGCGCGGTCAGTTTCCTGTCTCTTTCTGTTTCAAGAACACGGGTTGCATAGATTGATGGCACATTGCAGCCAAAGCCCAGAAGCATCGGAATAAAGGATTTACCATGTAGTCCTATTGAATGCATAAGTCTGTCCATTACAAAGGCAACCCGAGCCATGTATCCACTTCCTTCAAGAAGAGTGATTATAAACATCATCACTGCAATTACGGGTATAAAAACAAGCACAGCACCAACACCTGCAATAACTCCCTCTGTTAGAAGAGATATAACCCATTGTGGTGAGCCAACCACTGTTAAGGCATGAAAAGTCCACTTTGTCACAGGTCCGCTTATTGTGGTGTCAATCCAGTCACTGAAGGGAGCAGAGAAATCAAAGGCAAACTTAAAGACAAACCACATGGCAAAGAGAAATATGGGAATTCCCAGGTATCTGTTTAGAACTATTCGGTCTATTTTTTCTGTAAAATCTACTCTTTTACCATCCTTTTTTTTCAAAACATCTCTTGTAACTCCGTTTGCTATTCCATATCTTATATCTGCAAGCATGGATTCAATATCTTCATCATGGGATTTAAAAAGATGGGATTTTGCCTCTTGCAGGAAGGTTTCATCTCCTATGAGATCAACTTCTTTCATCACAAGCTCATCTCCTTCAATTAATTTTAAAGCAAGCCATCTTGAAGGGTATTTACTAAGCAATAAAGGGTTGGTTACTTTGAGATTTTCTTCAATTGCTTTTATTGAGCTTTCTATATCTTCTCCATAATTAATCTTCTTAGGAGTAATATTATAAAATCCATAGGCAAAATCCTTTATTGCATTAAGAATTTCTTTTATTCCTTCCTTTTTTGTTGCTACTGTAGGAATCACTCTTATGCCGAGTAATTCTTGTAATTTTTCTATATCAAACTCATAGCCCTTTTTCTTTGCCTCATCATAGATATTCAGAGCCAATATGATAGGAATCCCTAACTCAAGAAGTTGAACTGTAAGATAAAGATTTCTCTCAAGATTTGTTGAATCAACCACATCAATGATCAGATCAGGCTTTTCTCTAACAAGAAAATCCCTTGCGATAACCTCCTCCTGTGTGTAAGGACTTAGGCTGTATGTGCCTGGAAGATCAACAAGATTTATTATAAGATCATCAATTTTTAATGTGGCTGTTTTCTTTTCAACTGTAACTCCTGGCCAGTTTCCTACCTGTAGATTGGTGCCTGCAATGGCATTTATAAGAGTTGATTTTCCTGAATTGGGATTCCCTGCAATTGCTACTGTAATAGTCTTCATTCTATAACCTCCACCTCAATTCCTTGTGCCTCGGCTTTTCTTAAGGAGAGATGATAGTTTTTAATAACAATATCAATGGGATCACCAAGAGGTGCAATTTTTTCTACTTTTAGAACTTCTCCACTTATGACACCCATATCCATAAGTCTTCTTTTGATAATACCCTTTGTATTTATTGAGATAATTTGAGCTTTCTGCCCTATTTTTAGCTCACTCAGTTTCACTGTAACCTCCTAACCATGATTTTCATTGCCATGCCTCTTCCTATGGCAACTCTTGTGTCATCAACTTTTAAAAGCATGAGACCGCATCCCTCATTACTTATCACTTCAACAATCTTGCCAGCAAAAAAACCCATATCTCTTAAGCGAGAAAGAATTCCTCTGCCTTGTTTTATAAAATCTATTATCTCTGCTTTCTCTCCACCACCTATTAAAGCAAGTGGTATCATTTATACTCCTCCTAAAAATTAAAGTTTAATCTTACACCGTAAATATTACCTGCCTTTGTATCTTCACTTTCACGGGCTCTGTCACGAATATATTGATAATCAAAGGTTATATCCGAACTGAGAGATTTATAACTGAATAGCTTAAA
>DYFF01000016.1 GCA_020725335.1 Thermodesulfovibrio sp.
AATCTTTGATGCAAGAGTATGGGCAGCCCATGAAGCTGCAAAGGTTGAAAGACAGATTGCTCTTGTTAATTATGAAAAGACCATTCAGACAGCTTTCAAAGAGGTATCAGATGCTTTAGCAGTAAAGGGCACAGTAGATGAACAGTTGCAGGCAATTGAGTCTCTTGTGCATTCTCTGAGAGAAACCTATAGGCTTGCAAAAATTAGATATGAAAATGGCATTGATAGTTACCTTAGTGTTCTTGATGCCCAGAGGTCATTGTTTCAGGCGGAGCAACAACTTAACAGCCTTAAACTGTCAAAAAACATCCATCTTATAAATCTTTACAAAGTAATTGGTGGAGGATACCTTGACAATTAGATTTTCAGGTGACCTCTATTAGTCAAGACTTGCTTTGTTATGTGTTTTCCCTATAGGGTCTATCTTTATAGTAATGCCTTATCCATTCATCTAAATCTGCATAAAGTTGCTCAATACTGCCGTAAATCTTATTTTTTCATCCTATATAATAGAACTCATGCAACAGCTTTTACTTTTTAACTCTATTTTTCGAGCCTTATTTTAAGATTTCTTGAATGTTTGTATTTTCGTTTAGATTTCTTATTTGAGGCAACTATTAATTTTCATTTAGATTTTTAATGAGGCAATTCGAAGTCTTGACTTATCTATATTTCTAAGGTTATAGTAATTTTGTAATGTTTTTAAATTTGGGCCCATAGCTCAGCTGGCCAGAGCTACCGGCTCATAACCGGTTGGTCCCAGGTTCGAATCCTGGTGGGCCCATTCTTTAAAACAGGAGAATAGATTATAGTGGTTGAGGAGTTAAAAACTCTAATTGAATTACAACAAATAGACTCTCAAATCATCTCTTTAAAGCAACAATCAGAAGTAATCCCCTCAGAAATTAAAAAGATTGATGAAATAATACTTAAATTTCAGAAAGATTTGGAAAATGAGAATAAAAAATTAGTTGACTTAGAAAAAAAGAAAAAAGATAAAGAAAGAGAAATTGACGATTTAAATGAAAAAATAAAAAAATTGAAAGAAAAAACCTCCCAAATTAAAACAAATAAAGAATATCAAGCATTGCTACAGGAAATACAAAAAGTAGAGGAAAATATAAAATTAGAAGAAGAAAACTTACTTCAAATGATGTATGAAATTGATGAATACAAGAAGAAAATTGAAAAAACTAAATCAGATATATCATCTAAAAAAGCTGATTTAGAGAAGGGCAAAAAAGAATTAGAAGATAAAATAAAAGAAATAGATCAGGAAATAGAAAAATTAAAAACACTAAGAAAAACCATAACTATTAACATACCTACAGAAATTTATGATGAGTATAAAGAGTTAATGAAAAAACATAAAGGATTTGCTGTTGTTGAAGTATTAAATTCAGTATGTCAAGGATGTTTTTTACACATTCCCCCACAACTTTATGTGGAAATTAAACTTAATCAGTCAATAAAATATTGCCCTCAGTGCGGACGTATCTTATTCTTTAAATCTAAGGAAAACAAAGAAGAACAAAAGGCTACCTCTGAATGAAGGCAAAACTTTACTGTGATGGAGCCTCGCGAGGAAATCCAGGTGAGGGTGGAATAGGATGTGTAATTTTTCTGAATGATGATAGGGTAATAAAAATATCAGAATATTTAGGAAAAACAACAAATAATGTGGCAGAGTACAAAGCTTTAATAAGAGGATTAGAAGAAGCTCAAAATGCAGGAGTTGAAGAGATTGAAATATTCTCTGATAGCGAATTATTAGTAAAGCAAATATCGGGTATTTACAAGGTAAAAAATAAAAATTTAATCGAACTATACGAGAAAGCTAAAGAACTTCTTAGCAAATTAAAATGCTATAAAATAATCCATATCAACAGAGATAATAATTCTATTGCTGATAAGCTTGCCAAAGAAGCCTCATGGAAATCACAAAAATAAGATGTAAAGTATGTAGTTCGCTAAAAGAAGGAATTATTCTTGATCACTATAATCTAAAGATTTGTCTAACCTGCTTCCCCGAATTTTTTAAAAAGAGAATCAACGATACTATAAAAAAATTTAATATGTTCAAATTTTCAGATACTGTTCTAATTGGTATATCAGGTGGTAAAGATAGTGTAAGCTTAACAAAAGCTTTGAAAGATTTAGGTTACACAGTAAAGGCTTTACATATTAATATGGAAATAGATGAAAATTCAGAAAAAACAGAAAATTTTGTAAAACATTTTTGTGAGACTGAAAAAATTGAACTAAAAATAATAAAATTACAACAACTATTTCCCTTGCCATTATATAAATTATCAAGAATTGCTAAGAAACCCTTATGTGCAGTCTGTGGCACAATTAGAAGATACATAATGAATAAGGAAGCTAAAGAAGAAGTAATTGTTACTGGTCATACTTTAGATGACGAAGTTTCGTTTATAATAAAAAACCTTATCTTCTGGAATGATGACCTTCTATGTCGTATTAATCCTGTGCTTATTGAAAAAGAAGGCTTGAGCAGAAAAGCAAAACCTTTGTGCCTTACAACAGAGAAAGAAACAGCAGCATTCTGTAGAATTTTAGGAATAAACTATATTGATACTCCATGCACATATAAGTCTGAAGTCTATAATGTTTTTAAAGATATTACAACGAAATTAAATAAGAATTTTCCGGGTTCAATAATAGGTTTCTATAAGGGATATTTAAAAAGAATAAAAAAAATATATCCAGAAAATAGAGAAATTCACCTTTTACAAAAATGCAAAGAATGTGGATATCTAACAAGTTCCGATACTTGTAGCATTTGCAGATTGAAAGGAAAGCTGTTAGAATATAAAGATGGATGAGGTATTAAACACTATTAAATACAGAAGAAGTATCAGGTCATTTCTTGAAAAAAAAATCCCAGATGAAATTATAAACAAAATCATAGAGTCTCTAATCTGGGCTCCCTCAGCAGGTAATCTTCAGGCAAGAAAATTTTTCTTTGTGTCGAATCAAAAAATCAAAAGGGAAATAGCAAAAGCTGCTTTAAATCAAACATTTATTTCCGAAGCACCATTAGTAATAGTAGGCTGCGTAGACAAAAACAAAATATATCCCCGATATGGCGAAAGAGGGGTTGAGCTTTATGCAATTCAGGATGTTGCTTGTAGCATCACTAATGCAATGCTTGTTGCCTTTGAAAATGGTCTTGGAACTGTTTGGATAGGTGCCTTTAGAGAAGATGAAGTATCTGAGATTTTAAACTTACCAGAGTATTTAAGGCCTGTGGTAATTCTTCCTGTAGGTTATCCAGCCTACATACCTTCAGCGCCTCCAAGAGTATCATTTCAAGAAGCAGTGGAGTTTGTAGAATGAGAGAACCCTTAATAGTTGCTATGGAGGCTGCCCAGCAGGCAGGAAATTTAATTAAGGAAAGAGTTGGTAGTATATCTAAAGAAGAAATAAGTCAAAAAAGCTTTTCTGATTTTGTTACAAAAGTTGATTTAGATTCTGAAAAAACTATTATTACCAATATAAAGAAACATTTTCCCAATCATCAGATAATGGCTGAAGAATCTTCTAAAGATTATAAAAAAGCTGATTATTTATGGATAATAGACCCTCTTGATGGAACAACTAACTTCATTCATAGTTTTCCCTTTATTGCAATATCCATAGCTCTAATGTATAGAGGGGAATTAATTATAGGAGTTATTCATGACCCCTTAAGAAATGAAACTTTTTATGCAGAAAGGGGGACTGGAGCCTTTCTTAATGGTAAAAAAATAAAAGTCTCTTCCGTTAAAAATCCGGAATCTTCTCTTATTGCAACAGGCTTTCCCTTTAGAAATAAACAGTATGTAGGAAATTATATAAAAATTTTCCATCAAATGCTCCATTCTGTTAACGATCTCAGAAGAGCAGGTGCTGCTGCTATTGATTTAGCTTATGTTGCTTGCGGAAGAGTAGATGGATTTTTTGAATATGCGCTAAGTCCTTGGGATATCGCAGCAGGCACGGTTTTAATTAAAGAAGCAGGAGGTGTTGTTTCAGATTTTGATGGGGATAGTAATTATCTACTGACGGGGAATATAATTGCGGGAAATCCTACTATTCATAAATTTTTATCTGACAAATTAAAGGAAATCTTAGGAGGCATTAATGGGTAAAAATATTGTTGAAAAGATTTTAGAGTCTCATCTTGTTTATGGTGAACTAAAACCTGGCAATCTCATTGGAGTTAGAGTTGATGAGGTTTACACTCAAGATGCCACAGGAACAATGACATGGTTAGAATTTGAAGCAATAGGACTTGATCGTATAAAAATTCCTCTTGCAGTCTCTTATGTAGACCACAATATGCTTCAAAGTAATTTCATGAATGCTGATGATCATCTTTTTCTAAGAACTGCTGCTGCAAAATTTGGTGCGTATTTCTCAAGACCCGGAAATGGCATCTGTCATCAAGTTAACTTAGAGAGATTTGCTGCTCCTGGAATGATTGCTTTAGGTACTGACAGCCACACACCTACTGGAGGTGGCATGGGAATGATCTCAATTGGTGTAGGAGGGCTGGAAGCAGCATCAGTTATGGCAGGAATGCCATTTGAATTTACAATGCCTAAGGTAGTAAAAATACATCTAATCGGTAAGCTTCGTAGACCTTATGTGACTGCAATGGATGTGATACTAACTCTTCTGAAAATGTTAACTGTAAAAGGAGGTGTAGGTAAGATATTTGAGTACGGAGGACCTGGAGTAAACGATTTATCCCTAACAGAAAGAGCTACAATAACCAATATGGGTGCTGAATTAGGCGCTACTACATCTATTTTCCCAAGTGATGGAAATACCTTAGCGTTCCTAAAAGCTCAAGGAAGAGAACACCAATGGATAGAATTGGAAGCTGATGAAGATGCAAAATACGCAGAAATAATAGAAATAGATCTTTCCTCAATAGAACCTATGATTGCCCAACCCCATAGCCCTGATAATGTTATATCTGTAAAAGAACTGAAGGGAACAAAAATAGACCAGATATGTATAGGTTCTTGTACTAATTCTTCCTATAAAATTATGAAAACCGTGGCTTTGATACTAAAAGGAAAAACTATTCATCCTGAAGTTACTCTTTTTATAAATCCTGGTTCAAAACAAGTGTATGAAATGCTTGCAAAGGACGGGTCAATTGAAAATATCATATCTTCTGGAGCAAGAATTCTTGAGTCTGCCTGCGGACCTTGTATAGGTATGGGAGGAGCTCCAGGTAGTGGACAAAAGTCCCTTCGTTCCTATAATAGGAATTTTAAAGGACGTTCAGGTACGAAGGATGCTCTTGTATATTTAGCCTCGCCTGTTATATGCGCATTAGCTGCTATCAATGGAGAAATAACAGATCCTTTTGATATAGATATGCAGATTGATATAGTAGATGAACCAAAGAGTTTTCTAATCAATGATAATATGATAATACTCCCTCAGAAAGATAAAGATATTAAAATCATAAAAGGTCCTAATATAAAAGAAGTTCCTGTTAAAGAGCCCATAGAAAGTAAAATTACAGCAGAAGTGCTATTAAAGCTTGGTGATAATATAACTACTGATGATATTTTACCAGCAGGAAGTCAAATACTTCCTTATCGTTCAAATATTCATATGATCTCAACTTTCACATTCAAAAATATTGATGAAACCTTTTATGAAAGAGCGGTCACTGCTAAGCAAAAAGGTGGTGGAGTAATTATAGGAGGAGAAAATTACGGACAAGGTTCCTCAAGGGAGCATGCAGCTATTGCACCTATGTTTCTTGGTATTAAAGCAGTTGTAGCTAAATCTTTTGCAAGAATACACAGGTCTAATCTAATAAACTTTGGTATACTTCCACTAATTTTTGCTAATTCTGAAGATTACGAAAAAATACAGCAAGGGGATATTTTGGAAATAGACAATATTTTAGAGAGTATAAAGAGTGAACAAAAATATAAGGTTAGAATCTTAGATAAAAATATAGCCTTTGAGGTGTTTTCTAATCTCAATTCTAAAGAAAAAGAACTTATTCTACAAGGAGGTCTCTTACCTTATGTTAGGAGAAAAGTTCTGGGATAACTTGACAAGTTAAGAAGTAAATATTTTAAAATTCAAAGATTTTTACAATAAATAAAGTTACTTAGGAGGCTCCATGACAAAAGCGGATCTTGTGAATTACATTTTTGAAAAAATAGGACTTCCAAAAACAGAAATACAGAAAATTGTAGATACCCTTTTCGATACCATGAGAGAAGGCTTAATAGAAGACGAAATAATTAAAATATCAGGCTTTGGTGTTTTTACTGTCAGGAAAAAAGGTGCAAGGATGGGAAGAAATCCTAAAAATATGCAACCTGTTGAAATAAAACCCAGGCGAGTAGTAACCTTTCGACCCAGTGATAAACTTAAAGACAAATTTCAGTAATTTTTTAAAATGGGAGAATCATTACAAAAAGAATTACCTTTTAAGCTCTTTTATAAAATAGGAGATGCAAGTAAAATTGTAGGAGTAGAGCCTTATGTTTTAAGGTTTTGGGAAAAAGAATTCCCTTTCTTAAAACCTAAAAAAACAAAGGGAGGACAGAGGCTCTTTACTAAAAAAGAAATAGAATTACTCCTGCAGATAAAAAAAATGCTGTATGAGGAAAAATATACAATAGAGGGCGTAAGGAAAAAATTGAATAAAATTTATCAATCAACTGACGACATTAATGATATTAGAAAAGATACTTTAGAAAAGGTTAAAATAAAATTAAGAGAAATTCTTGAAATTCTTTCTTAATCGGGGCGTAGCGCAGCCTGGTTAGCGCACTCGCTTGGGGTGCGAGTGGTCGGCCGTTCGAATCGGCTCGCCCCGATTTTTTAATTTTCAATCTAATGGAAAAAATTGACTAATAAAATATGAAGGGGGTATAATTTAGGGCTATGCAGGAAACACCTCTTGCTGAACTTATTCAACAAAGGATAAAAAAATTAGAAACATTAAGGGACTCAGGAATAGAACCCTATAATGGTATTTTTGAACCTTCCTCAAAGACTTCTGAAATTTTTATCCAATATGGAGAAATAGATAAAGAAACCTTAGAACTTAAAAATATATTAACTTCTGTAGCTGGAAGAGTAATCCTTTTAAGGGATTTTGGTAAGGCAGCTTTTGCTCATTTACAAGATTCACAGGGTAAAATACAAATTTATCTCAGAAAAGATATTTTAGGTGAAAGTTTTCAATTAGTTAAGTATCTCGATATAGGAGATATCATAGGTGTAGAAGGTAGACTATTTAGGACAAAAACAAATGAATTAACTATAGAAGTTAAAAATTTTATTTTTCTAAGTAAATCATTAAGGCCATTACCTGAAAAATGGCATGGACTTAAGGATATAGAAGCAAGATACAGGCAAAGATATGTGGACCTCATAGTAAACCCCACTGTTAAAGAAACTTTTATTAAAAGACAGCAAATAATAAAATATCTAAGAGAATTTCTTGAAAATGAAAGTTTTCTCGAAGTAGAGACACCTATGATGCATACAATAGCTGGAGGAGCAAGAGCTAAGCCATTTAAAACATATCATGAAGCTCTTGATATGGAACTTTACCTAAGAATTGCCCCAGAACTTTATCTAAAGCGCCTGCTTGTTGGGGGATTTGAGAGAGTATTTGAAATTGGTAAAAACTTTAGAAATGAGGGTATATCAACAAAGCACAATCCTGAATTTACAATGATAGAGTTCTATGTTGCCTACAAAGATTACAATTGGCTTATGAATTTTACTGAAAAGCTCTTAAGTTATGTAGTAGAAAAAGTCTGCGGAAATCTTCAAATTAAATATGGAGATTACATAATAGATTTCAAGCCACCATTTAAAAGAATATCAATGTATGATGCTTTAAAAGAAAAGGGAGTTCCCGAAGAAATTTTCAAAAATCAAGAATTAGCAGTTCAATGGGCATTGAAAAAAGGAATAGATATTCCCAAGGGTGCTACCTTATCTAAAGTTCTCGACGAAATATTTAAAGAAATTGTCGAACCTGAACTAATACAACCTACTTTTATAATTGATTATCCTGTAGAATTATCACCATTAGCAAAAAGGAAAAAAGATAATCCTGAACTTGTAGAGAGATTTGAATTATTTATTGCAGGCAGAGAGATTGCTAATGCCTTTTCCGAATTGAATGACCCTATAGACCAGAAGGAAAGATTTATTCAGCAATTACAGGAAAGACTTCAAGGAGATGAAGAAGTTCCAGAAATGGATGAAGATTTTGTAAGAGCCCTGGAAATAGGTATGCCACCTGCAGCTGGAGAGGGCATTGGAATAGATAGATTAGTTATGCTTTTAACAGATAATCAATCTATAAGAGATGTTATTCTTTTCCCTTTGCTAAGACCTGAAACTAAATGAAACTTCCTCTATATATTGCCTTAAGATATTTAAAAAGTAAAAAGAGAGGAATTTCTTTTGGTACTTTTGTCTCAATAAGCGGAGTTTCCCTGGGAGTAATGGCTCTAATTATTGTAATATCAGTAATTAGTGGATTTCACGAAGACCTTCAGAAAAAGATTCTTGGCGCACAAGCACATGCTGTCGTATTAAGTTATAGTGGAGGGATAGAAAATTATAATTCCCTAATTCAAAAACTATCAAATAAAGAAGAAATTATTGGATACTCACCTTTTGTAATGGGACAGGTTCTCATATCAACAAACAAAAGATCTCATGGAGTTTATCTAAGAGGAATCCTACCAGAGTTTGACAAAAAAACAACTGAAATATTCAAACACCTTAAATATAAATATGAAAACCATACTGATTTACCATGGATATTAATTGGGAAAGAACTTGCTAATTCATTAGGAGCCTTACCTGGTGACATAATTACTGTAATATCACCAATTGGCTCAATTGGTCCCTTAGGAATAATACCGAAGGCAAAAAAGTTTATTGTAACTGGAATTTTTGAGATAGGAATGTTTGAATATGATGCCAACCTTGCAATTACAGAGCTTAAAATTGCTCAAGAATTTTTTGAGTATGGAAATAAAGTTACTGGTATACAGTTAAAGCTAAAGAATATTTATAGAGCTGATATAATTAGTGAAAATCTTACAAAAGAATTAGGCGAACCCTATTATGTTAAAGATTGGATGCGGATGAATAGAAATCTTTTTTCTGCACTTAAGCTTGAAAAATTTGCTATGTTTGTGATACTTACTTTAATAGTAATTGTTGCATCTTTTAACATAATAAGCATGTTAATGGTTAATGTTACTGAAAAACAAAGGGAGGTTGCCATACTCAAATCAATGGGTGCTACTGATAAGTTAATCAGATATATTTTTATGTCGCAGGGTCTTTTTATAGGCTTTATAGGGACTGCTATAGGGCTTTTAGGAGGACTTTTATTATGCGAAATAATCAAATCTTACGAAATTATAAAGCTACCTGCTGATGTTTACTATTTAAGCAAATTACCGGTAAAAGTAAAGATATTGGATATCCTAATAATTTCAGTTTCTGCTTTAATTATTAGCCTTATCTCTACAGTGTATCCGGCTCATAGAGCCGCTAAAATAAATCCTGTAGAAATATTGAGGTATGAATAATGTTTAAATTTATTAGAAATCTCGGATGTTTAACAATTATTATCTTTACTGTTTTTTTATTTATAGCTTTGATTTTCGGAGGTGGGCAAATAAGACAAATAGGTGATAAAACAACTGGGTTTGTAAAAAAAGCTTTTCATTATGCAGCAGACAGAGCTGATGACATTCATAAATCTGTTTTTAAAAAATTTGAGGAGATGAGCAAGCCCTTCAAGTCTGATGAAAAAAAAGATACTAACAACAAATAATCTTACAAAAAAATATATAACAAAGGCTGGCAGAATAGAGATACTTAAAGGAATCAATTTTTACGTCAATCAAGGAGATATAGTAGCAATTACAGGTGCATCTGGGGTGGGTAAAAGTACCTTTCTTCACATATTGGGAACCCTGGATTTCCCCACATCAGGCGAAATTGAATATTATTTAGACAAAAATATTAATCCTTCAAAACTATCCCGTGATGCCCTTTCAGAATTTAGAAATAAAAACATAGGATTTGTTTTTCAGTTTCACTATCTTTTATCAGAATTTAATGTAATTGAAAATGTTATACTTCCCAAGTTAATCGGTTATGAATTTAGTGGCAATAAAAAAAATAAAAGGGAACTGGAAGAAAAAGCCTTTTATCTGCTAAAAGAACTGGGGATTCATGAAAGAGCTTTACATAAGCCAAGCGAACTTTCAGGAGGTGAACAACAAAGAGTAGCTGTTGCAAGAGCCTTATTTAATGAACCAGCAATTATCCTTGCCGATGAACCCACAGGAAATCTTGATTCAAAATCTGCGCAGGAACTTTTTGAACTATTTAAAAAAATAAATGCAACAAAGGGAACAACTTTTATTATTGTTACTCATAATGAAAAACTTGCCCAAAAATGCTCAAGAAATTTAAGAATGATAGACGGAATACTTATTGATACTGCCAATTCTTAAGCTTATAACCTGCATCTTCTAATGCCTTAGCAATTTTTTCAATATCTATTTTGTTTTCATCAAAGCTTATATCAGCTTCTCCTATTTCCACATCTGCATTTTCTACTCCTAAAGAATAAAGAGCATTCAATACTCTTTTAACACAGTGTTGACATGTCATTCCTTCAATGTAAATCTTTAAATTTCTCATAAAAAAACTCCTTTTAAATTTTTATCGCCAAAAATTTAATTATAAAAAAAGAAATTAAAAGATAAGTTCCTAACCCAAATATTAAAGATGGTATAATTCCTATTTTAGGACCTAATAGAATTACAGAAAAAATATATGCTAACCAGGGGAAAAGCATTATTAATAAACTTTTTGCGTAAAGAATAACATTTTTCTCTCCCGATTGTAAGTAAATAATAATAAAAGTTACAAGAGTAATTACAGGCAGATTAGCAAAAAAAGCAGCAATCAATCCTTTGGCATGGCTGGCAAAGTAACTTACCAAGCTTACCGTTGTACCACCAATAACAAAATAAAGAATATATTTAAGTTCCATGATTTTATAAATTATAACTCAATAATTCTTGTTTACTCTATGCAGTTACATTGAGATGCTTTGTCACTACATAATTATTCATAAATAAATAATAGCCATTGTCATTGCGCCTATTATTGCACACATGATTAAAACAGGAACAAAAACTGCTTTAATAAACTGAGCCTCTTCTTTTCCGCCAACACCTATTGTGGCAGCAGCATTTGTTATTTTTGATGGGGTGATTGCTGATGCTATACCGCCTCCAACTGCATGGGCAGCATATATCCACATAAAGGCTCCAGCTCCAACTGTTGAAAGGGTTGCTTCCCACTGAATTTTTGCAAAGAGAACATTGGAGGCTGTTTCGCTTCCACCAACAAAGGCACCAAATAATCCAAGAAAGGGAGCGATGAAGGGATAGGTAGGACCAAATATATTTGCCAGAGTTATTCCTATTATTCTATCCATATTATATTGAGCAAAATATTGAGAAGGTACAAGCTTTCCATTGACAACTTCCATTGCTGACCACGCCATTATGAAAGCCACAGCAAAAAAGAGGGAGTAAGCAAAAAATGGTCCCCATATTCTTGTAAGCCACGTAACAGTTGCATTTTTCAATTGTTGAATTGATGGTTTTAAAATAAATATAGATATGATTGATACTACCATTATCCAGAACCAAACATTTCCGAGAATATTAAGGTCTTCTTTTTTGTCTGCTATTATTCTTATTACTTCTGTTTGCCCTAAAAGGCTTTCGAGTTTCATTTTAATTATAGGTATATTTACAATAACTGATATGATGATGAGTAAAATAAATGGTAAACATGCATGCAAAATTTCAAGATTAAATGAGAGTTTCTTAAGAGGTTGAGCTTTATTTTTTTTCCCATATATTAAGTAAACGGTGATCATTGTAAGTAATCCTGATACGATACCAATAATTTCTACGGGAAGGATTCTAAAGCCAGCAATTACGAGCGCTGACAGTGAGAGTACTAAACCTGATACTGTAGCAGCCTTCCAGTGGATTTTTATTGCTTCTTTTCCTCCAACAACTTTAAGCATAAGAAAAGCAAATATAACAGAAATGATAGGTAAAAGAACCGTTACTTTGAAAGTATAATCCCATATAAATTCGTTGAGAGTTTCAATGCCGGGAGGTTTGATCCCAAAAGCCATTGCTACTTTTGAGGGTAATGTAAGAGGTATGGTGAATAGGGCAAAAGAGGTGAGAGGGTCATAACAGAGAATACTTACACCAATTGCAGCAATAGGAGAGAAACCAAGCATAAGAAAAATGGGAGGGAACATGGCAGGAGTAACCATTCCTAAAGCAGTGCTTAGGGAACCAAAGCCCATTCCTATAAATAGTGTTTGTTCCTCCTTAGTTTTAGCTATTCCTCTTACGTATTCAATTATTTTTTTTAAAGCTCCTGTTTCTCTCATAAGAAAAATAAGAAACATAGTGAATACAACAGCTAATGTAATACCGAATGCTTTAACAAATCCCATTATAGTGGCACCCCATACTACATCCCAGGGAGTCTTAAAGTAATATATAGCAAAAAGGACTGATAATATCCAACCAACAACAGATACAAAAGTGCCTGAACGGTGAAAAATAAGCATGCCTATTAAAACAACAAGTATGGGGAAAATTGAAAGAAAGAAGTCCATCTGTAACTCCTCCTACAGATTAATTTCGGGAAATAGAATTTTATAGTGTAAACTATTTTTACCAATAAAAATCAACCCATGTTATAATTTTTAGATAAGTTTAAAAGGAGGAACGATGAATAGAACACTCTTATCAATACTTAAAATTCTATCAAAGGAAAGTAAAATTATTGGTTCTAAGGAAATAGCTAAGAAACTAAAAATGTACGGTGTTAATCTTTCAGAAAGAACAGTGAGATATCATCTAAAAATTCTTGATGAGAGAGGACTAACAAAAGTTTATGGAAAAGAAGGAAGAAGAATTACCGATAAAGGACGTAACGAGCTTGAAACAGCAAGCACTGTTGAGAAAGTTGGGTTCATAATAAACAAGATTGAAACCTTAAGTTATCAGTCAGATTTTGATTTGAATTCAATGAAAGGCAAGCTTATCCTTAATGTTACCTACATACCAGAAAATAAGTTTAAAAAGGCTTTAAAGGCTATGGAGAGTGTTTTTTCATCCCCCTATGTGATGAGCGATAGAATTCTTATTCTTGAAAAGGACAGTGAAAATATTCTTGTGCCTGAAGATCACATATGCATCGGCACAGTTTGTAGTGTTACTCTGAATGCAATTTTATTGAAACATGGCATCCCTATAATTTCAAGATTTGGAGGGGTTCTTGAAATAAGAGAAGGAGAACCTTATAGATTTGGAGCTCTCATAAGTTATGATGGTACTTCATTAGACCCTTTGGAGATTTTTATAAGGGGTAAGATGACCGATGTACTTGGTGCAATAAACAGTGGTTCAGGCAGGGTGCTTGCAAGTTTCAGAGAGATTCCCATTGTTTGTCTTGAAAAGGTTAAAGAGATTTATTCAGTAATGCAAAAAAGAGGATTTCAAGGCATAATGATGTTTGGTAAACCTAATCAGTCTTTGCTCGATATACCTGTAGGGATGGATAGAGTTGGGATAATAGTTGTAGGAGGTCTTAATCCAATAGCAGCAATTGAAGAGAGTAATATTCATACCTATACATCTGCTATATCAACACTTTATGACTGCCGTGAATTAATGACATTTGAAGAAGTTTTTGAAAAATTTAAATAAATGCAGATAATCACTACTCATCTTAATGCAGACTTTGACTCCTTAGCTTCCTGCATGGCAGCTAAAAAATTATATCCTCAGGCTGTTGTTGTGCTTCCGGGTTCTATGGAAAGAAGAGTAAAGCTTTTTTTCGATACTTTTAAGCCGTTTGAGATAAAAAAATTAAAGGAAGTAGATACAGAAAAGATAAAGACTATAATTGTAGTTGATACCCGTAGTAGAGGACGAATTGGGGAGCTTTCGCATTTTTTGAGACCTGGAGTGAAAGTTCATCTTTATGATCATCACCCATCAGGAGAAGATGATATAAAGGCAGATTTTGAAATTGTTGATCAGATAGGTGCTCTTGCTTCACTTTTCACAGAGATTTTTCGTAAAAAGAATATTATTATATCTCCTATGGAAGCTACTCTTCTTTGTCTCGGAATTTATGAAGAAACAGGGTCTCTTCTTTTTCCATCTACAACGCCAAGAGATGTTGAAGCAGTGGCATATTTGCTTAAAAAAGGTGCAAATTTGAACCTTGTCTCACAGTTTTTAAAGGAGGAACTATCAAAGGAGGAAATTACTCTTTTCAATGAACTTCTCAATTCCCTTGAGGAGCATATCATAGAAGGGAAAAGAATAAACATTGCTCATGGTACAATGGAATCTTCCCAAGACATATCTCATATTGCCCACAAGGTGATGGATATTATTGATACTGATGCGCTTTTTATCATAATTGGCATGGAAGATAAACTACTTATTATTGGTAGAAGTAATATCCCGGAAATTGATATAGGTAGTGTCCTTACTACTTTTGGAGGAGGAGGACACTGGGCAGCAGGAAGTGCAACAATTAAGGACATGCCTGTTAATCTTCTGATAGATGAACTTTTAAATATTATCAAAAATCAGATTAAACCTCTCAGAGTTGCTAAGGATTTAATGACTACTCCTGTTATTTCTGTTCAATGGACTACTCCTATTAAAGAAGTTGAGAAGACAATGACGAAATACGGGATAAACGCTATGCCTGTTCTTAGAGATGGTAAATATATGGGCATAATTACAAGAGGAGTGGTTGAAAAGGCTATTTTCCACGGATTGCAAGCCTCAAGAGTTGGAGATTTTGCAACAACTGATGCCTATACTGCCGAAGAAGACACACCGATAATGGAGATAGAGAAAAATATGGTTGAACTTAATCAGCGTTTTGTTCCCATACTAAAAGATGAAAAAATATTGGGAGTTATAACAAGGACAGATATTTTAAGAAATCTTTATGAGGAACTAATAAGAAAATTTAAACTTTCCCAGATAAAGGAAGAACCTTCTGAGGAAGTAAGAAGGAATGTGGCAAATCTCTTACAAGAGTTTTTCCCTGAGGAAGTTTATAACATATTACTTTCAGCAGGTGAACTTGCTGATGAACTGGAATATGGAGCTTATCTTGTAGGAGGTTCGGTTAGAGATCTTCTAATGAGAGTTTCAAGCCCTGATATAGATATAGTAGTGGAAGGAGATGGGATAAAGTTTGCGAAAAAGCTTTCTGAAAGAATAAAAGGTAAAGTTACCCCCCATCCGAGATTTGCAACAGCAAGGATAATAAAAGAACTTATCAAAAATGGTAAAACAATAGATTTTCATATCGACATAGCAACGGCAAGAACAGAATATTATGAATCTCCTGCTTCATTGCCAAAAGTTGAGACTTCTTCAATAAAAAAGGATTTATATAGAAGGGATTTTACAATAAATGCACTTGCGGTAAAGCTTAATGCAAAGGACTTTGGACTGCTTTTGGACTTTTTTGGTGGACAACGTGATATAAAGGACAAAAGAATAAGAGTTTTGCATAATTTAAGTTTTGTAGAAGACCCGACAAGAGCAATAAGAGCTATAAGATTTGCTGAAAAATTAGGATTTCGCATATCAAAGCATACGGAAAACCTCATAAAGCTTGCAGTAAGAATGGGTATCTTTGATAAGCTAAAAGGCTCAAGACTTTACGAGGAATTGATGCTTCTTTTTAAGGAAACGATTCCTCATAATGCGATTAAAAGACTTAAAGATTATGGCTTACTAAAAATTATTCATCCTAAATTAGAAGAAAAGGAAATTAAGGAATTACTAACAAAAGCTTACGAAGTAATTCAAGGAGTTGAGCTCCTTTTCTTGAAAGAGAAATATCATGTTGAGTTCATATATCTTATGGTTATTTTGTGGCAGTTAGAATATGAAGAAAGGGTTGAACTTTTAGAAAAAATTAGCGTGCCCGAGCACTTAAGTAAAAAGCTTATTTCTGATATTGAAACTGCCAAGAAAAGTTTAAAATTAATTGATGAATATGACCCTGTAAAAATTTATCATATTTTAAAATCTCTCAATATGGAAACTCTTATTTTGATGATGATTTATTCTCAAAAATGGCAAAAACAAGCTATTTCATTCTTTCTTACTAAATTAAGATTTATTAAACCTTTAATTAAAGGAGAGGATTTGAAAAAAATTGGGATTAAACCAGGTCCTATTTACAAGGAAATTTTTGAAAAGATAATGAATGAAAAACTTAGGGGAAATTTACAATCAAAGGAAGAAGAAATTGCATTCGCTAAAAAACTTATTATTTCAAATTATTGACTTTGATTTTTTAATTCATGTATGTTAGTAATTACTACCATGAGCGAGACTAAAAGTAAAATTATCAATGCGGCACTCAAATTATTCTCTCAGAAAGGATATCTTGCAACTACTACTAAAGATATTGCGCGAGAGGCAGATATAGCTGAAGTAACCCTTTTTAGATATTTTCCTACTAAACAAAAATTATTTAAAGAAGTCTTAGAAAGTAAATCCTTTCTGCCTACATTAAAGGATCTGTTACCGAAAATTGAGAAAATGAATTATAAACTTGCTTTGAAAACAGTGGCACGTTACTATTTAGAGTTATTAAAGAAAAAGCGAGACCTTATCTGCATTATGCATACTGAAATTTTTCAATACCCTGAGGAGATAAGAGCAATTCAAAGTAAGATAATTAGTGATATTTCTCTGATATTTGCAAATTATCTGGAAAACATGAAAAAAAGGGGTATTTTAAGAGATATTGATACAAATTATGCCTCAATGGCATACTTTGGAATGCTTTTTAATTTATTTATAAAAAAAGAGATATTTAAGAGAAGAATAAATTTGAAAAAAGCCTTAAATACTTATATTGACATTTTTTATGAAGGAACAAGGAGGAAAAGATAAAAATGAAAAAAATTTTTTTATTTTTTTTAATATTTTTTATATTTACAACCCGAGGATGGGCACAGGAGAAGTACACAATTAATGATTTGTTTTCTCTTGCAATTAAAAAAGCTGAAAAGATAAGGATTGCTGAGGAAAATTTAAAAATTTCTGAAGAAGGTAAATATAAAGCTCTTGCTGGACTTTTACCAACTTTAACAGCGTATGGGAAATACACTGAATACAGTGAATCAAAGCTTGCAAACACTCAGATTATTCAGCCTGATAAAAGTAAAGTATGGGGAATAACCATAGAAGAGAGACTTTCCCTTGGTGGCAGAGAGTTTATTGCTTATTCCTCTGCAAAAGATGTATTTAAAAAGACCGAATTCGAAGTCAATTCTTTCAAAGAGCAGTATATTTTAAGAGTTGCCCAGGATATTTATTCTTATTTGAAGACAAAGAGATCCTTAGAGATTGCTCAGGCAAACGTAGAAAGGTTAAAGAAACATAGAGATGCTGCAAGAATAAGATTAAAAGTAGGAGAGGTTACAAAAACTGACCTTTTAAGAGCAGAAGCTGAACTAAGTGGAGCAGAGGCTGAACTGATTTCTGTAAAGAATTCTCTGAAAGTTGCCAAGTCTGTTCTTGCAAGAGATGTAGGTCTTGAAGGAGATTTTGAGATCTTAGAACAAAAACTAAATGATCCCTATTTAAATCTTACCCTTGAACAAGTGAAGGCCTTTGCGAAAGAAGAAAGGCCAGAGATAAAAGCAGCTTTAATGGCAAAGGAAATAGCAAGAAAAAATGTTAATTACGTAATCGGTTCATTTTTCCCTTATTTGAGTCTTTCGGCAACTTATCAAAAGCTTGACCAGGACCCGTCTAATCAATTCACAAATAAAGAATCAAAGTATGCTGTCGCTTCTTTAAACTTTCCCATATTTGAAGGAGGATTAAGAAGAGCAGAACTCAGTGAGGCAAAGGCTAAATATAGACAAGCAGAGCTTCAATATGATGATACGGTCAAGGAAGTTTTTATAGATGTAGAATCTGCCTATAATAATTATCTTACTTTTAAGGATATCATTAAATCTCTTGAAGATGAGGTTGCCTATGCAAGAGAGAATTTTAATTCTGTCTCAAAGCAATATCAGTATGGACTTGCAAACAGCATTGATGTTACAGATGCGAATACTTTTCTTGTAACTTCTGAAAGAAAACTAATTGAAGCTCAATATAACTATCAGCTTTCCATATTAAGAGTTAGACAGGCAACAGGAACATTACTTAAAGCATTTTTTAACAATGAGATAATTGCTGGAGGAAGCAGTAAATGAATTTTTCTGGTATTGGTGAAAAATTCAAGAACTCTAAGAAAATAAAGATTTCATTACTAATTTTTATTATTCTAATTGTAATGATTTTTATGGGCAGAGAGATTTACTACTATATTGTTTATGAAAGAACAGATGATGCTTATGTGGAAGGAACAATTGTTCCCATAGCACCTCAGGTTTCGGGTAAGGTAGTAAAGGTTTTTGTAGATCATAATCAGAAAGTTAATAAAGGAGACCCTCTAATTGAAATAGAAAGCGATGATTACCTCGCAGAGTTAAATGTTAAGAAATCGACAGTAAACTCTCTTGAAAACCAGCAAAAGGAGATAGAATCCTCTCTAAACGAAGCAAAAGCAAAACTGAAATCAGCAGAGGCAAATTTACAAGCAACCCGTGCTCAGAGAGTGCTTGCAGAGAGAGAATATGAGAGAATAAAGGGACTTTATAAGGAAGACCTTGTCTCAAAAAGCAAATTTGATGCAGCTGAGGCATCCCTTAAGGTAGCTCAGGCACAGGAGAAAGCAGCAGAATCACAGATGAAAGAGATAGAATCCATTATCAATACTCTTTCTATAAAGCTTAAAACCCAGACGTATCAGATAGGAAAAGCGCAGGCAGAATTAAAGTTAGCTGATATTAATCTTAAGCGAACTCTTATTGTTGCGCCAATCAATGGAAGGATAGCAAAAAAGTCAGTAGAGATTGGGCAGTTTGTACGTAGTGGACAGCTTATTATGGCAGTTGTTGATGAACAAAATATATGGATTGGTGCTAATTTTAAGGAAACACAGATAGAGAAAATGCGTGTTGGTCAGCCAGTAAAGATAAAAGTTGATGCCTATCCAGGAAAAACCTTTAAAGGACATGTGGCAAGTTTCCAGCCTGGCACAGGTGCTGTTTTTAGTCTTTTCCCCCCAGAAAATGCCACAGGAAATTTCGTTAAAGTAGTCCAGAGGATTCCTGTAAGGATAATAATAGATTCCACTTTTGAACCTAACTATCCTCTTTGGCCAGGGATGTCTGTTGTTCCCTATGTGGATGTGACAGTTAATACAGGTGCTAAGTTAAAAGATGTGATGGATAAGCGATGAAATACATAAAACATCTCAGTTTAAATTTTTTAATTTTTTATATTGCTCTTTCAATAACCTTTATATCCAATACCTTTGCTCAGGATAATATAAAACCAACAGTTTATAGCTTAAATGAATGCATTGAAATAGCTTTAAAGAAAAATCCAGAGCTCCTTGCATCGAAGGAGCAGTTAAATAAGAGCTTTTTTAAAATAGGAGAGGCACGTTCAGGATATTTCCCAGAGATTGATTTATCTTTTGTTTATCAGCGGAGTTATCAAGAAGCACGAATTGGAGAGGAATACTCAAAGAACTATGCAGGACAGATTTCTCTCAGTCAGACTATTTTTGACTTTGGGAAAACTATAACTAAGGTGGATATTCAGAAAGAACTTTACAAGGCAACAGCATCTCAGGATAGTGATACTATTTTGGGGATAATATACAATGTTAAATCTGCCTACTTTAATCTACTGAAAGCTAAAAAACAAAGAGAAACATCAGAGGAAGTCTTAAAACAGGCTCAAAAACACCTTGATCTTGCCAAAGGTTTTTACGAAGTGGGCCTTAAACCAAAAATTGAAGTAACAAAGGCAGAAGTTGAGCTAAGCAATGCGAAGCTTAATCTAATTACAGCAGAGAAAAGTGTAAGGCAGGCTCTTTTAAATTTAAAAGTTGCTATGGGTATGGTGCTTATGCCTGATTTTGAAATTAAAGAAGAAGAATATGCTATACGAAAACTTGATGAAAAGGAATCTATCGCTATGGCACTTGAGAGAAATCCTCAACTACAGGCAATAAGGTTTAATAAACAGGCATCCTTATACTCAGAGGATTTTATAAAAAAGGAATATTTGCCTACATTAACAGGCACTGGTAGATATGGTTACACAGGAGAAGATTTCCCTCTTAATAAAGGGTGGAGCTTGCTATTTCAGGTTAACCTTCCAATATTTAGTGGATGGTCAACTACCTATAAGCTTAAACAGGCAAAGGCTGATACTGCCTATTATCAATACAAAGAAGAGTCTCTTAAACAGCAGATTAGTTCTCATATTAAGAACCTTTTTGTTCAACTTAAGGAAGCCTCTCAAAGAGTAGAGACCCTAAAAATTGCTCTAAAGCAGGCAAGGGAAAACCTTGACCTTGCTATGGGGAGATATGAGGTAGGAGTTGGTAGTTCTATAGAAGTTGTTGATGCTATTGTGCTTTATGAGCAAACTAATACTCAATACTGGCAGGCAATTTATGATTACAATGTAACCTATGCAGAAATAGAAAAAACTATAGGGATGGAAAAATGAAAAATAAGAAAAAGGTATTGTTATTTTTAGGGGTAATAATATTAATTTTAGTTGCGCTGGCAATTTTTGTTTTCTCTGGTTCAAATAAAGCTCAATTTAAAACAGTAAAGGTTCAGAAAGGTGAGATAACCCAGAGAGTAACTGCTACAGGTAACGTAAACCCTGTAACAACAATTATTATTGGAACAAGGGTTTCTGGAACAATTGTAGCTCTCTATGCTGATTATAACTCTCAAGTTAAAAAAGGTCAGCTAATAGCTCAAATAGACCCAACTCCCTTTGAAAATGAACTTAAACAGTCAGAGGCCGATCTTCTTAATTCTAAAGCAGCTCTTTTTAAGGCAGAAGTTACTCTAAAGGATGCAGAGAGAAACTTTAAACGTAAGCAAGAGCTTTTTAAAAGAGACCTAATTGCAAGAAGTGAACTTGACGATGCTGAGACAGCTTATAACACAGCAAAAGCTCAATATGAAATCGCTCGTGCTCAGGTTAAAAAAGCAGAGGCTGGACTGAATCAAGCAAAGACAAATCTTGGATATACAAGAATAGTATCCCCTGTTGATGGGGTCGTTATTGCTAAAAATGTAGAGGTAGGGCAGACTGTAGCGGCAAGCTTTCAGACGCCTACTCTCTTTACAGTTGCTCCTGACCTCACTAAAATGCAGATTGATACAAATGTAGATGAGGCAGATATTTCAAAGATTAAAAAAGGGATGGAAGCAAATTTTACAGTTGATGCCTACCCAGACCGAAAATTTAAGGGCTCTGTATCTCAGATAAGATTGTCACCTACTGTTACTCAAAATGTGGTGACCTACAATGTGGTAATTTCCGTTGACAATTCTCATTTAATGCTCAAACCAGGGATGACAGCAAATGTCACATTTATTGTAGACAGTAAAAAAGATGTAATTAAGATTCCTAATGCTGCTCTTAGATTTAAAATGCCTGATAGTGCCAGCACAAAGGTTGAACCTACACAAAGGCGCAAAGGTGAGGAAAGTAAACAACAGGGAGTATGGGTTATGAGAAATGGAAAGCCTTTAAGGGTAAATATTAAGGTGGGAATAAGTGACGGAGAATGGACAGAGCTTGTCGAGGGAGATATAAAAGAGGGCGATGAGATAATCGTTGACATCGCAACAAAAAAGAAAGATAGCTCTACTACCGCGCGTCCACCTGTAAGATTTTAGTTATGTCAATCATACGGCTTGAACAGGTTGTAAAAATTTATAAATTTGGAGAGTTTGAACTAAAAGTTTTAGACGATATCACAGTAAGCATCGAAAAAGGCGAATTTGTTTGTATAATGGGCCCTTCGGGTTCGGGCAAATCAACATTCATGAATATTATTGGATGCCTTGATACACCTACATCTGGGAAATATTTCCTTGATGGAGTTGATGTTTCAACATTTAATCTGGACGAATTAGCTGAAATAAGAAATAAAAAAATAGGATTTGTTTTCCAGCAGTTCAACCTTCTTCCAAGAGCAACAGCCCTTGAGAACGTAGAACTTCCTCTGATATATTCAGGAGTTCCCTCGAAACAGAGAAAAGACATGGCTTTAGAAGTGCTCTCAAAAGTGGGGCTTACAGAAAGAGCCAATCACTATCCAAGACAGCTTAGTGGAGGGCAGCAGCAGAGAGTTGCTATTGCTCGGGCACTTGTTAATAATCCTCCTATAATGCTTGCCGATGAACCAACGGGAAATCTTGATTCAAAATCAAGTATGGAGATAATGGAAATATTTAAAAAACTCAATGAGGAGCGGGGACTTACAACAATCATTGTTACTCATGAACCGGACATAGCAGCTTTTGGGAAAAGACAGATAAGATTTCTGGATGGTAAAATAGTATGTGACTCAACAGTCTGCACAGTGGAAGTAAATCCATGATTGCTCTATCTTCAATAATCAATATTGCCTTAAGAGCTCTCAAGGCAAATGCAATGCGTTCTTTCCTCGCTATATTGGGCATAATAATAGGTGTTGGTGCAGTTGTTACAATGGTTGCCATTGGGTCAGGTGCAAGTGAAAAGATTTCATCTCAAATCTCAAGCATTGGAAGTAATCTAATTTTGGTGCTTCCAGGTGCAACCACTCAGAGTGGAATAAGAATGGGTACAGGAACTCAACAAACACTTACAATGACTGATGCAGAAGCAATATCAAAGGAGTGTTCAGCTGTTATAGCTGTTGCTCCTGCTATAACTGGAACAGCTCAGGTGGTTTTTGGTAATCAGAACTGGGCAACAGGAGTTATAGGCACAACTCCTGATATGGTTATTGTTAGAGAGTGGGAATTAATTTCAGGCAGATTTGTTAATGAACAGGATGTACGAAGTGGAACAAAAGTTGCTGTTATAGGACAAACAGTAGCAGAGAGACTATTTGGAGAATTAGACCCGATAGGAAAAGTTATAAGAATTAAAAAAATTCCCTTTGAAGTTATAGGAGTTCTTGATAGAAAGGGGCAATCTCTCACAGGACAGGACCAGGATGACATTATTTATGTGCCTATTACAACAGCTCAGAGAACTCTTTTTGGACAAACACTCCCTGGCAGAGTAAGAATGATTTATGCAAAGGCATCTTCTCTTGAAAGCATACCTCAGGCAACAGAACAGATCAAAACATTACTCAGGCAGAGACACCGGATAGGTCCCAATCAGGAGGATGACTTTACAGTTATGGACCTTACTCAGATGCTTAAGGCTGCTGAGGAGTCAACAAAAACTATGTCAATTTTACTTGGTGCCATTGCATCTGTTTCCCTAATTGTAGGAGGTATAGGCATTATGAATATTATGCTTGTATCAGTTACTGAAAGGACAAGGGAAATTGGAATAAGAATGGCAGTAGGAGCAAAACCAAAAGATATAAGAATGCAGTTTCTTATTGAAGCAGTTTTTCTTACTACAATTGGTGGAATTTTTGGATTACTGCTTGGTATCGGGACTTCATTTGCTGTTGCTTCATTGATGGACTGGCCTATTAGTATATCACTTTTTTCTGCATTAATTGCCTTTGGCTTTTCTGCCTTTGTTGGAGTTTTCTTTGGGTTCTATCCTGCTTATAAGGCTTCAACTCTTAATCCTATTGAGGCTTTAAGATATGAGTAAAGTTTATCTCCTTGATGGAAGCTGTTTTGTTTACAGGGCTTATCATGCTATAAAGGGTTTGAGCACATCAAAGGGTATACCAACAAATGCCATATATGGTTTTACAAGGATGCTACTAAAACTAATTAAGGAGAGAAATCCCCAATATATGCTTATTGCCTTTGATAGCCCTCATCCCACAAAAAGACACATAGTTTACGAGGAATATAAGATAACAAGGCCTGAAACACCTAAAGATTTACCTGTGCAACTTGAATATATAAAAGAGATTATTGATGCCTTTGGAATAAAAAGAACAGAGATGCCAGGATATGAAGCAGATGATATAATCGCAACATTAGCATTAAGCCTTCAATTTTCAGAATGTTATATTGTAACTCTCGATAAGGACATGCTTCAGCTTGTTTCAGATAAGATAAAAATTTATGACCCCTTTAATGATCTTATAATTGACAGAGATTTTGTTTTAAAGAAGTATGGAATCCCTCCTGAAAAGCTTATTGATTTCATGGCATTAGTTGGTGATAGCATTGATAATATTCCAGGTGTTAAAGGAGTTGGTAAAAAATCTGCATCTGAGCTTCTAAAAAGATATGGCTCTATTGAAGAGATTTTGAAAAATCTTCAGATAATAAAGCCTCCAAGATTAGCAAACTTAATCAGGGAAAATATTGATTCTTTAAAGCTGAGTAAAGAACTGGTAACCTTAAAAACTGATGTGCCTATAAATTTAGATGATATAGATGAATTGAAAATTAATTCTCCTGACAATAATAGACTTGCTGAAATTTTTTGTGAATTAGAGTTTACCTCTTTACTAAAAGAGGTTTTGTCCGGACAAGAAATAGAAGAGGAAAAAACTTTCTTTCCAATAAGAGATGAAATAATCTCTATTAAAGAGGTAAATGCGCAAGATAGGTTTGCAATTTTAAATGTAGACCAAAATTTTATAATCGGTATCAATGGGAGTTTATATAAATTAGGCTCTGAAGATGTTCAATTAGGAGATTTCCTAAATTCAGAGGCAGTGAAAATAGTTTTTAACGGAAAGGACATATTAAAAAAACTCATATCTTCAGGATTACGAATAAAACCTCCTTATTTTGATCTAATGATTTCTGCTTATCTCATTAATCCAAATAAAGGTAAATATGAGCTTAAAGACCTTATTCTTGAATATCTTGGAAGAATTTATGATGACTCTATTAGTTTAAGACACGCTTTTAAGTTTATCTTTGAACTTTACGAAAAAATAAGGACAGAATTAAAAGAAAAGGAGCTCGAGGAAGTATATTTTAACATTGAAATGCCTCTAATAGAAGTTCTTGCCCAGATGGAGTTAGCGGGTATTAAGGTAAATATTGATAAACTTGAGGAACTTACAGAACAGATTACTTTTGAAGTTGATAAAATAAGGAGTAAAATTTATTTCCTTGCTGGGACTGAGTTTAATATAAATTCTCCAAAGCAGCTTGCAGAGATTTTATACGATAAATTAGGCTTAAAAAGTAGAAAGAGAGGTAAAAAATCGCGGTCTACGGAAATGGAAGTTTTAGAGGAACTCTCCTTTCAGCACGAACTTCCTCAGGAAGTTATAAATTACCGGATACTAAATAAGCTTTTGACAGGCTATCTACAGCCACTTAAAGATTATATAAAGGATGATACAAAAAGAATCCATGCAAAATGGTCTCAGACAGTTGCTGGAACAGGAAGGATAGTAAGCAGCGAGCCTAACCTTCAAAATATTCCTGTTAAAGGACAATGGGCAGAACTTTTAAGAGAAGTTTTTATTCCCGAGGTGAGTTATTCATTTTTAAGTGCTGACTATTCTCAAATTGAATTGAGAATTTTAGCCCATCTTAGTGAAGACCCATCTTTGATTAAGGCATTTAAAGATGGTAAAGATATTCACAAGGCAACAGCATCGGATATATTTTCAATAAAGGAGGAAGAAGTAACTGAAGAACATCGAAGAATTGCAAAGACCGTAAACTTTGGAATATCTTATGGAATAAGTCCTTTTGGACTTTCAGAGTCAATTAAAATTCCCTATGAAAAAGCTCAAGAATTAATTGACCTTTATTTTTTAAGATATCCTAAGGTTAAGAAATTTATTGAAAAGACAATAGAGTTTGCAAAACAGAATGGTTATGTAAGAACTCTTTTTGGTAGGATTCGTCCTGTACCTGATATTAATAGTCCTAATCAGTTTTTAAGACAACAAGCTGAAAGAATAGCTGTAAATTCAGTAGTTCAGGGTACAGCTGCAGATATTATCAAAATAGCTATGATAAGAATATATGAAAGGATAAAGCGAGAAAATTTGAATGCGAAGTTGGTACTTCAGATTCACGATGAGATAGTGCTTGAGGTAATTAACGAACAAATTGAAAAATTATCAACGGTCATTAAAGAAGAAATGACCACTTTTAATCTAACGATACCTCTTGATGTAAATATTTATGTAGGTAAAAGCCTTAATATCTAATCTGTCCATCCTTTAGGAGAAAAATTTTATCTGCTGCCTTTGTTAAAAAATCTTTATCATGAGATACTACGATAAAGGTTTTTGTGTTTGATTTCAAATAAGAAAGTATTCTATCATTAGTATTTTCATCAAGTCCTGCTGAAGGTTCATCTAAAAGAAAGCATAGAGGCTTCATCGCAATTACTGTTGCTAAAGCCACAAGTCTCTTTTCACCCCCTGAAAGTTTATAAGTTACTCTGTCTTCAAAACCTTCGAGTCCGAGAATTTTACAGGTCTCTTTTACTATTTGCATAGCTTCTTCCTTTGTTTTCCCAAGATTTAAAGGACCAAAGGCAATGTCTTCCTTCACTGTTGGGCAAAAAAGCTGATTGTCCGAGTCTTGAAAGAGAAAGCCTATTTTTTGTCTTACTTCTATGAAATCTCTTTCCTTAGTTCTTACTTTCCCAAATATTTCAACAGTTCCCTCTTGAGGCTTAAGAAGTCCCATTATTATATGTAGAAGCGTAGTTTTACCTGAACCATTCGAACCTATCAAGCCTATTTTATCACCTTCATAAATTTCTAAGTTAAGAGAGTTAAGAATTCTCCTTTTTTCATAACTAAAAGAAATATTTTTGAGTTTTATTATCGGTTTTTTCAACTTTTAACCCCAATTAGAATAAAAATTGATATAGAAATAACGCCAAATATTATATCACTCTTTCTAATATAGAAATGCTCAAATAAGGGGAAATATCCCTTAAAGCCTCTACACAGCATGGCTTTGTAAATCTCCTCTGCCCTTTCATAGCTTTTTATTAGCATTCCACCAACAATATAAGCATAGGTTTTATAGGTATTAAGATTCGTTTTCGGGACAAAACCTCTTAAAGCAATAGCTTTTTTTATTTTTAAATATTCCTCATGAATTACGGTGATATATCGATAAAAAAGGAAAAATATTGTAACAAGTTTCTTAGGCACTCTTAAATGAAGCATTGCATGAGCAATGGAAAAAATGGAAGATGTGGAAAGCAGAGTTATTGTCGCAATAATTATGGCATTACATTTAATTGTTATTGAAAGAGCGTACCTAAGTCCTTCGTGGCTTATTTTCATTGAACCTAATGTTACATAAGAATTTCCAGGATAGGTTAAAGGAATAAAGAACCATATAAAGGCAATAAAAAAATTGGCTATCAGAAGTCTCGCTATTAATGATTTTATTTTGAGTCTGGCAATTAAAAGAAGAATAAATGAATATAAAAGAAAAAGAGTTGGAGTTTTTATTCCTGATGCTACTGCACATAGAACACTAAATATGGCAAAAATTAATATCTTTACTCTCGGATCTGCCCTATGTAAAAAGCTATTTCCTTCTGAAAATTCCTCAAGATGCATTTTTCTTTCTTTTAAGAAGCATTATTATAGCCCAGACTCCGAGGATATAGCCAATTCCTCCTATTACATCTTTCAAAGTAACCTTGTCCATCTGTTTACGTAAATCCATTATTTCCATTCTTAATCCTTGTAGTTTACTATCCAAGGTTTCATCAATTATTTTTCTAATCTCCTCTTTATCAATTGATTGCTGAGGTGTTGTTGACTGAATTTCTTTTTTTAGTGAAACATTGTCTATAGCTTCTTTCTTTTCGATTTTTTCCCTTATTCCTTCAAGCTTATACTCTGCTTTATGTCCCTCTCCAGCAGAAATTACTATCCTAAGAGTACCTTTTTCTTTTATAGTGAAACTATATTTTCCCTTCTCATCGGTTGTGGTTTCAAATATTTTATTTCCTTTTGCATCATAAATTTCCACTTTACTGTTTTTGCAGGGAGAACCATCAACAAAATAGCATTCTCCAAAAATTTTATCTCCTTCTCTGTATGCATAGGTGCTTACCTTATGTGCGTTTGCGTCGGTTGAAAGAGAGAAAAAAATAAACTGTATAACAATAAAAATTAAGAAATTAAACAAAATATCAGTGATTTTCATCCTAAAGCCTCCGGCTTGACCTTTTTTAGATACACAACGACAAATCCTGTAATAATTCCCTCAATTACTGCCACAGGAAGATGCATAGCAAGAAGAGTCCCTGCAATGCTTATAAAGCTTTTTTCAGTTTCAATAAGAGCAATGCTTATAAGGATAGCGGCAATTAGTAAAGAAAGCCCTCCACCTAAAAAGCCTCCTAAAAAAGCTGTATTTTTGCTTCTCCTTAAAATTCCTCTGAAAAGATAGTAGCATAAAACTGCAGGCATTGCCATCGCGAATGTGTTTACTCCGAGAGTTGTTAGCCCACCAAACTGAAATAAAAGAGCTTGAAGAATTAAAGCAACAAATATGGAAGGGAAAGCGCCCAAGCCCAGAATCATTCCTACAAGTCCATTTAACACAAGATGGGCAGAAGTAGGTCCAATTGGAACATGGATAAGAGATGCTACGAAAAATGCTGAAGATAGCACTGCAACTTTTGGTATATCTTCATTTTTCATATTTTTTAATCCTATAGCAAGTCCAACTAAGGATAAAAAAGCGCCAGTAAGAAGCACTGGCGCAGATAGCACCCCCTCTGATATATGCATTATTTAATCTCCCTTGCCTTAACCCATATAATTCCTCCAATTTCAACAGGATATTCTTTACCATTCTTTTTAATTTTATATGGTGCTTCAGTTAATGCAGCAAAACCCCACCAACCGGCCTTTGGAATGGCATATGTAAAGACACCGTTAGAGTCTGCCTTAATAACCTGTGTTACATAGGCTTCTTTTGGTGCTTTTATTTTGTTACCTTCATTGAAATATTCAACCTCCACATCTGCAAAAGGCAGAGGTTTTCCATTAACCTTTACAATTCCCTGAAAAACATTTCCTGCCCATAGCCCATAAGGTCTTGTTAAAGGAACAATCTCAACAGGGAGCCCTGCTTCTTTGTCCCATCCTTCCTCTTTTCCCAATGCCTGAACAACAATTTTGGTGTAATGAATTATATATTTTTCCTCAGCCTGTTCCCAGTATGGTTGAGGTTCAAAATAGAAAATATAGTCACCAGGTGATTTAATCACAAATTGACTCTCCCATGCATTTTTGCCTTTTATTTTTTTATTAATGAGAGTATTTAATAAATCTGTTTTCTCTCCTCCAAGCATTACACCAAAGGCTTTAGGTTTTTCCATATTTAACCATTCTTGTTCAAAGGGATGCATAAAGTAAACTTTAAGAGTTATTTTTTTCTGGTCTTTTTCTCCAATAATGTCATCAGAAGGCAGTATTACTCCAAAATGTGCAAAGGCGGTAGCTTTAATAATTAAAAAAAATAAAATACTAATTGAAAAAGTTGCAATTCTACTCATCATCTCCTCCTAAAAATTAAAGTTTAATCTTACACCGTAAATATTACCTGCCTTTGTATCTTCACTTTCACGGGCTCTGTCACGAATATATTGATAATCAAAGGTTATATCCGAACTGAGAGATTTATAACTGAATAGCTTAAA
>DYFF01000017.1 GCA_020725335.1 Thermodesulfovibrio sp.
AAGAGGTCGTGGGTTCGACTCCCATCAGCTCCACCAAGTAAAATCAATGGTTTTTGAATTTTCAACTATCCCCTCTCCTGCCTGACTGTGATAAAATTGTGATAAATTGTGATATTCAAGGTATTTACTGCCTTTTCCTTGTGTGCTTTTGATAAGTGACTGTATTTTAAGGTCATTTTAATGGTTTTATGTCCCAAAAGTTCTTGAACAGTTTTTAGGTCAACTCCATTCATTATAAGATGACTGGCAAAGGTGTGTCTTAAGTCATGAAATCTGAAATCAGTAATTCCTGCTCTCTTACAGGCTGTCCTGAAACTTCTTTTTATGTCTGTAAGTCTCTTTCCTGTTTCGGGGTTCAAGAATACATAGTCCGAGTCGAGTCTTCTGTTCTTTATGAGGTCTCGGAATAGAATTTTAAGAGTATCATTCATTGGAATATCTCTTCTCTCTCCGTTTTTAGTCTTTTCGAGGTGGATAAAGCCGTGTTTGAGGTCAATCTGGCTCCACGTGAGGCTCAGAATTTCTCCCTTTCTCATTCCAGTATTAAGAGCAGTAATAATGATAGGCTTTAAGTGTGGCTCAGCTACCTCTATAAGTTTGTGACATTCCTCAAGGGATAGGAATCTCAGTCTTTGCACTTCTCCTTTAAGAGGTTTTACTCTTTGCACTCTTTTAAGGGTTTCCTCTTCTGTCAATTCCCATTCGTAAGCTTTTCTCAGTGAGTGTTTGATAGTTGCAATAATTCTGTTTACACTGGCTGGAGTTCTGCCTTTCAGGAGGTCTCCCTGAAGCAATTCAATGTCTCTGGTGGTAATTTGATTTATAGGTATTTTTTTAAACCACTCAGGGATAACTTTGAAGTAATATTTTTTACTCTGGTGAGAAGCCTGCCTCTCTGAAAAAGGTAAATACTGATTCTCAAAGAATTCACCAAAAGAAATCTGATTTTCAACGTCCTTAGTTGGATTATCAAGCTCAAGTAGGGCTTTAGCATAAATCTCGGTGGCTTTCTTTCTATCTGTGGTTTTGGTTGAAAATCTAAATTGTTTACCTTTAATGGTTACAGAAAACCACCAGATATTGCCTCTTTTATACAGTCCCATGTCCTGCTCCTTTCTTCAGAACATGGCTTACTTGCTTGTCAATGAACAGAGATATGGTAGGATAGAAAAAAATCATCAGGCGGGTCAAGACTCCTTGAGTGCTTTTTGGATTTTTCTTTTAATAGTGACAACAATATCGTCAACTTCAGGATTTCTACTCAGTCGGTTCTGAATAAATTGGTCAATGTCTTCTTTTCTGAATCGGATTCTTTTCTGCAGTCTCACGTATGGAATAATTCCCTGTTTGATATAGTGGTAGAGGGTTCTTTTTGTGATTTTGAGAATTTGAGTTACTTCATTTGGAGTAAGTAGTTCCATTTACACTCCCTTAAGTGCAAAGGTTTTATTGCAGGAGTTGCAAACATATCTAAGCCTGCCATTCACTAACTTCCGTGCCATAACAGTTTGACAATGAGGACACTTCTTTAGTTGAGCATTGGTTTTATTAAGCACTGACTTAATCCACTGGTAGCATTCCTGAGCAGAGGTAAACTCTGGCTCAGGTATGCCGTAGTATTTTGCTAAAGCGTTTGCGATAGCAAAGGCTTTCTCATTCATTGTTGTCCCTCCTTGCATAGCGGTCAACAGTCTGGCAAAGTTGTTCAATTCTCTCCTTTTCCTCTTGAATGAGTCTGTCTCTGGATTTCTGATACAACTTAACAAAAAGAAATATGGAAACAAGGAAAGATAAAAACACTGCAAGAGCATAGCCTAAATCACGGAAAAAAATAGACAGATTAAATCCTGTAAGTGCGGCAAGGGCAAAAGTTTGTGACGGGGCTACTTTCCAGAAACCTGTGATAAGTGGTTTCCAGAATTGTGTGTAAACCTCTTTAAAGGATTCTGCAAAGTCTTTTAACTCCTCTTTAATATTCATGCTACTACCTCCTTTTCATTGGTCTCTATATTTATTAATGCAGTTTGCTTTCTTGATTTTTTTTCAGCTGATTTTTTTATGTCATAGAATTTCAATGTTTCAAAAATGTAACATTCCTTACATGGCTTTTTAAACAGGAAATAGGGTTCATGAAAGGTAATACAGTATCCCTCTTTCTGTTTGGTCTCCCAATTACAGCACTGCTTAGCCAGCTGGTAGTTTTCTTGACTGCTATATTCAGTCTCAAAATTACCCTTAGAAGTTTTTTTAAAGCCCTTTAGAGACTCAAAAGTATTATCATGAGTATCAACATAGCGATGGATTTTGCTAACAGAATTTCTTTTCTGTTGCATGAGGGTTTTCATGTAGTTCTGGCGGTATTGTTTCCTACAATTTTTACTACAGAAGTTTTTAAATCCTGTAGAAGGATAAAATTCCCTGCCACAGTTTTTGCATTTTTTCATATTTGCTATTAAAACTCATGTGAAATTTTTAATATATATGTATCTCGCTTCAAAGCATTCTTTGATTGTTCAAATTCAGCTGCAACTGAGAAAGATTTTGAAATGTTATATGAGTATGAAACAGAAAAAAGATACATAGAAGTGTTATATTTAAGTTTTTTATTTACGCTATAAACTTTATTTAACACCTTCACACTTTGAGATATTTTTATGTTTGTGTCCGACTTTCCAAGCCCTATCTTGATATCAAGTTTGTCTTTGTCTTTGCTGATGACATGCGTTGCAAATCCCGCTCCTGCGAGGTTTTCAGAACTCTTAAAGTCAACATACTCACTTGCTTTAGAGTTTTTCATATCTGCATGCTGTGTGAAAAGATAGACTTCTGCTGCTTCTGCTGCATGAGTTACTTGAGATAAAAAAAGAAAAACTGTTAGAAGTAAAGAGATAGAGAAAAAAGGATCAAGCTCTTCACAAGTGTGCTCTCTCTGTCTGCGTCTAAAAAGACTTCTTAGAAGCATTAAAAGTTTTTTCATACTGCTACCTCCATTAATTGTTATATATAGAGCTCTCTGCTCTCTGATATAATTAATGCAGTTTGAAAGAAAAAATTTTTTAAAAAAAATGGTATTATAAAAAGCGACGATGGTATGATAGGAAGCGACGCATTTTTATATATAGAGCAGTAGCAAGCCCCCCACCGCAGACCCACGCTACAGGCCATACACGCTACTGCTCTATAAACTTCAAACTGAAAAGTCAAACTTCTGAGAGCTTCTCTGACGATGTAGCGTTAGAGAAGCTCTCAGAATACTGAAAGCCGAGCCACCGATGCCGAGACTTCAAGGTATCTCGGCAAGCGAGCGGAAAACACCAACGAGGCTTTAAAGGACGTTCGTTTGGAATAAAAGTTCCAAATTGGCACTGCTTTAGCGAGCGGTCGGTGGCTTGCGGTGGTTTGCTTCCGTTTGCAGGGGTATACCTAACTATGGGTCAAGGCAAAAAAATCGTCTCTAAATCGATTCTACGAAGCCACCCAGGGCAGTGGCCCTGGGCGGGGGTTATTGATTTTTTAGTTTTTTAATAACCTTTTTTTTCTGAGCTTTACAAAAACAATTCCCACTATACCTACAACAACAACTCCTGCCAGTGTAAAAAAGAGCCACTTTGAGCCAGTAGTGGTGGTAGACTGAACAAACTTTTTCGTGACAAGAGAGTCTTTTTTGGCAAGAGCTTGTTCAAGCTCCTGGTTTTCTTTATCTGTAGCTTTGTTGGTTGTGGCTACTATTGAGGCTTTCAGGTATTCGTCACGGATTTCATTCTGTTTTTGCTTTATCTGCTTATCGTCCACTTTCAAGTTTTTGTCTGTATTATATTTTATCGCTGCAAGATTTTTGTCTTGTTGAGCTATCTCTGCAGTGGTTTTTGAGGTCAGGGTTTGATACTTAGGATAGACTTTCTGAATCTCGCTGTCTACAAAATGCTTGACTTCCTCAAATTCTTTCCAATTCGTCAATAACTCACTGAAGAGCACTGCCTGAGCCCATGCTGCGTCTTTCTCCAATTGGTTATTTGCTGCTTGCTCCACAAGGGTGTAAAGGAATTTGGCTCTATTTAGCATGTCGTTAGAGCTTGAAAAATCAATGTCTTCTGGTTTGATACTTTTATAGATAGTAAAAGCATGAATAAGATCATCGCTTCTATCACTGTAATAAGCCTTAAAAAACAAGTCAACTGCAGAAGCTATACAAAAAGGATATGAAGCCCAAAAAGGTCCCATGAGACCCCTGGCAAGGAATACATGAAACTGAGGGGTTACGTTCAACTCTGTGCCTCGCTCTCGGGATTCTGACTGGGTCATACTACGTTCTTTTGAGATGCCTCTCTCCTTTCCTACTCCAAAGGATGAATTCAGGAATTCCTGAGCTGCACTGACAAGGCTGTTGCTTGATTTTCGAAGAGATTGACTTTCCTTGATTGTGCTTGAAATGCTTTCTGAAAGTTTTTTGAGGTTTGTGATTTTCAAGGGTAACTCAGAACTGTAGATTTGAATATTAAAAGGGTCTTCTCCATGTAGCACTTTCCAACTCCAGCATACACTGCCACCCTTGCAGCTTGTAGGTGCAACATTTGAACCAACACTGTTATAAAACCTTTCGTCTAAGTAAAATATAACTGTATCGGCTGGCTTGAAGAGGTGACAGTTTGGGTATACAAAGTTGGGTAAAAGGAGTCTCGTAAGAGTATACTTTTGTTGTACCTGATCTTGTGGTTGTTCTGCACAAATAGGAATTGGCAAAAGGAAAATCAAACTCATAATTGTTGCTAACAGTTTTTTCATCTTTTACCTCCCTTTTTTTAAATTTAGGCAGGCAAAAAGCCTGCCTTCGGGTTATTTTTTCATTTCTACAACTGCACGATATCCAAAGTAGCCTTTCACTGTCTTCTTAGGGAAGCTACATTCAATCTTCATTCTGTCTGCTCCTTCCTGTGCCTCTGCCGATGCCATTACCATTTGTTGCACTCCCTCAAGGCTGTTGGATATCAAGGTTTCACATGCTGCTCCGTCTTTAGGAACAGGTTCATAGCATACCTTGCAAACATAATCAAGATTCTTTTCATCTGCTGCAAATGCAAGTCCTGCTAAACCTATCACCACTGCTATAACTGCAAACGTTTTTCTCATAGTATCACCCCCTTTACTAAATCGCTAAAAGTGCTAAAAGCACTGTAAAGGTAAATGTAAGTCCAAACTGTTTTTTAGCTTTAAATAGAGCTTTTTCGTAATCAAGTCCTACAAGGTTACAGTATTTTTTGAAAGAGAACTCTCTGCATTCTTCAGCTGGCAAACTTGAACGAAAGACAAGGTAATAGATATACTCTTTCATTGCCTGCCCTCCTTTCCCTCTCTCATTCTTCTTTGTTTCTCTACTTCCATTCCAAGCCAATTTAGAAATCCAAGCCCAAAGATTGCAATCAGAAGACAAATGTAGAAGAGCTTGACAAAGAAATCCACGATTTGGTTAATTAGATTTGCAATTACTTCAATCATTTTTTACCTCCTTTGTTGGTTTTGGGACTGCTATATGCAGTCCCTTTACTATTATTAATGCAACTTAGAAAGGTTCTTCAGTCTGTTCCTTTTCTTTTCTCTCTTTTACAGTTAACCAGCCATCCCATGTTGTGCTTACAGGAATAAAATCAAGTTTTATAGAGAATCCCTTTTCCTTTTCCAGTAGAACTCCAATTCTTGCCCATTTTGCCTTTTCTCCATTTTCAGTTACTGTGCTGTCAACTTTTGCTAAAAGGTCGTAAACTTTCACTGTCTCACCTCCTTTCCTGCCTCTTCCAATGCTTTCTCAAAATTCTGCTCAAACTTCTCAATTTTCTGCTCTTTCTGCTTTTTCTTCTCTTCAAGCTCTTTCTGTTTCTGCTCTGCCACTTTTGCACGTTCCTCATATTTCTGCCTATTGGTAGTAAAAGGACTTTCTGCTTTAAATTCATTCCATTCCTGTTCAAATTTCAAACTCTCTTTTTCAATTTCTGTGTCAAGCTTGCTTTGTTGCATGACTACATAGTAAAAAATCAGCCCTGCCAATGGAGCTGCAATGATTGCTATCTTGAAAAGATTTGTCATGCTACTACCTCCTTTCTCTTAGTTTTTCTGTTATATATAATGCTTTCAATTCTTGCTCTGTTTGGCTGAGTGGCTATTTGAAAGCAGAGCATGTATATCTCTGACTTAAATTCGTCTGCTACGTTCTTTGTGTATCTTGAAAACTCACTAAAAAACCTTGCTGGATTGTGTCTAAGTACATTCAAAGCTGCATGAGTCATTCCAAGCTCAAGAAGCCTTTCGTAATCATCTGCACGCAGACCAAAGAAATGTGGTTTAGTTTTCTGCTTTTTCATCTTTCTCCTCTCCTTTCTTTGCTATTGCTTTGTCTTTACACTGTTGCATGGCGGGGTAATACTGGCATAAATCTTCCATCACAAGAGGTTTAGGCAACTCATACTGGAATGGCTTTGTGAAGTCAATTAGTTTTGTTGTGTCTACCTGTCTTTGTGCCTGTTGGCTCTGAAAAGCTTTCTCTGGCTGTTTGAGTATCTCTACTGCCTGCTTGGTCACTTCTTGCATGTGTTTTGACTCTGCAAGCTTGTCAAGTTCACTAACTCCATATCCAGCTGCAAGTCCTGTCAAAGCAAGTGCCACCAGTCTGGCTGCAAGTTGCTCTTTTGTAGGTATCATTTTTTACCTCCTTAAGAGGGATTAGGGACTCAGGATGAGTCCCTCTACTATAATTAATGCAGTCACCAATCACTTGATTACCTGCTCCTGAGCCTGTTCTGACTGTTCCGATACAGTTGCTATTCTGAACCTGTTTTCATCAGGAATATAGCTTGGCTGGGTATCTGGGTATATTTTCAGGTCTATTCGGCTTTTTGATATTGGGTACTCACCAATCTTGATGTAGAAATGAAATACAGGAAGTAAAGCAAACTCACTTGGAAGAATTAGCCTGTCTGTCTTTCTCCGTCTTGTAAGGCTTAATCCATCTCTGAGGTCTGCTGGTCCCATAGAGAGAGATTCATCAGTTTCAAGAATCTCCCTATCACCAAGAAACTTTGAAAGATACTCACTTGTGTTTACATCCTGCACTGCAAAGGCTACCGTAGTTGTGCAGTTGTTTATGATTGTGTTCATGGTTCGGTTGCCATATTCTTTCTCTATCTGGTTGATATCCTGCGTGGCTATCCAGAGAGAGATCCCCTTACTTCTACCTCTCTCAAGGAAGTCTACAAACTTTGGCATTCTCTGAAGTGAGGCAAATTCATCTAAGACAAAGAATAATCGTCTTTCTCTATCATCTGGCAAAGTCAAGGCTGCATTGCCAAGTTGTTCAAGAAGGACTGAAGCAAGAGGCTTTAGCACGTTTTTGATTTTGTCATAGTTCACCAAGAAAAGAAATCCACTGTCTTGTTTGGTTAACCAGTCCTGAATTTTGAAACTACTCTGGTGGTGTTCTACATACTTAAAACAGTTACTGTATTTCTTCATGGTGGAAATAATATCACTTGCTGATTTCACTCCTTTTTCGTATCCCTCAAGCAATCCTAAACCTCTTTTGCAGTCATCAAGTTTGTAGTGGTTCACTGCTGTCTTTAAGGTTTCAATCACTCCTGCCTCTCCCTGTGAAACTGTTTGCCATAAAGCAGACATGGTTCTTTGGTTGGTGGCATAAAGATAATAGAGGATAGAATAAAAAACCTCTCTTGCTCCTGTTATGAAATATTCATCTTCATGCCCACTTGGTACTGGTGGAATCAGAGAATAAGCGAAAGACTCAATGTCACTAACAAGATAGAGTTCATCAAATATGTTCCAATGTAGGGTTCGGCTATCAAGAGGGTTGAATATGAGGTCTTTTTCTGGATTGTAGAATTTTGCTATATAGTCTCCTTTGGTGTCATAGATTACTGCCTTATGCTTTTTTTGTCTAATTTTTTCTATAACCTGATTCAACATTGTGGTTTTTCCTGAACCACTCTTACCTACCACAAAGAAGTGTGTCGTCTCATACTGCTTTGGTATCGGTATTCTGCCTATATGAAATATTCCGATTTGAGGATGGTCTCTCCTTATAAGCGATATTAATTCAGATGGCTCAACTATCCTCTGCCCTCTCATGTGTTCATCTTTTACTATTGCCTTTGCTTTCAACTTAAACTTAGTAAGCAATATCGGATACAGTAGCCATACAGGAGTGGCAAGAAGAAATATCCAGAAGCCTTTTTTGAATAAAACCTCTAATGCCTTTGGCCATAACTGCACATAAAAACCAGTGAAAACCTGAATCACTGTTCCAAGCAGTTTTGGCTGAAATAAAATCATATAAACTGCAGGAATAAGCAAGTGAATAAGTAACACTATCATGAACGTGTAAACGTGCATCTTAAAACTCATCTGCAACTCATGAAACCACTTTTCAAAGCCTTTATAGGTTTTTGCCTCTTTGTAACCCTCTTTCATACAGTCTTACCTCCCAAAGTCTTTTTTAATTTTTTCATACATGTCCCTGATATCATTCAATGTGCACTCAGAGTCGGTTAGCTTGCTTTCAAGTGCCTTTCCAAGAGAGGCATAAAAAGCCCTCTCTGCCTCTCTCATCTGTTTCTGAATTTCCCTCATTCTCTTCTGAAGTTTAGAAATGTTCCTTTTCACTCTACTCACCCCCTTTCATGGTGGCTAAAATGTCCTGAAATACTTTTTCATTTTCCAGAAGATAACTGAGTTCAGACTTTTTCACTACTTCAACTATCTCATGCATATCAGGAATAATGTCATATCCTTTCTCACGAAGAAGAACCCTAACTTTTTCTGCCTCTTTTCTCCAGAAATCTTTCATACTATCACCCCCTTTCTGATATATATAATGCAGTTCACTTACTCAGATTTCTTTAAGCCAAAAATTTCATAAAGAGTCCCACCAAATACCTCTCTCTCATGGCGTTCAAAAAAGTTCATCAGGCTGTGCTTGGTTGCCTCTGGAATGCTTGAGTTGAGCAAAGTATTTCGTGCCACTAAATAGACTGCAAAAATGAGGTTTCTCAACTCCTCTAACCTTTCACTCTGTAACTGCTGCACCGGCAGGGTCTGTGGCTGTGAGTCTGAGAGGTTCTCTATCTTCTGAATGAGTCGGTTCAAGAGGTTTGTATCCCTTAGTTCTTGCTTAAGTCCATTTAAAAGAATCTCTCTTGCCAGTGTGCTTATTCCCTTACCAGAGTTCTTAGCCATTCTCTCAATCAATTCATAATCACTTTCACTCATATAAATCCTTACATACTTAGCCATCCTTTAATCCTCCTTTCTTATTGTTCTCTACTATTAATTAATGCAACTTTTCCCTAATAGGAGAATCTCCTATGTTTTCTTGAAAACTATATCTCCTATGTCGTAAACCTTTGGTAGTATTACCTTTAAGCCTCATCAAAAACCTTAATCTCCTATTACTATGCTTAAAAACTCCAAAAACCGATAAAGCCTTGTCTGGCTTGGTTCTGGCGTGGGTCTGGCAAAAATTCCAACCTCAACCGAAGGTTGCGGGTGGTGTGGTGGAAAAAGCGGGGGTTTGGGGGATTCCCCCGAATGCACGTCTGAACCAGTGGTTATGAAGGTGATTGAACCTTAAAAACCACTGGTGAGGAAGTGCATAGTTCCCCCCTCACATGAACCATGCCGAGAGTTCGAGGTATCTCGGCAAGCGAGCGGAGAGCACCATCGAGGCTAAATCAATCGGTTGTCTGTAACAAAGCTAACATATTGGCACTGCTTTAGCGAGCGGTGGTTCATGTGAGGGGTATGCTCTGAGGTGCTCGATGCACCGAAGGAGCATGAACTATCTGCCACGTTCTATTGAGACTGAGGCTGTCTTTTCCTGAGAGGAGCTGGTTGATTTTTCATGACTTTGTGACTGTGATTGTGACTGTGATTTTTCGGAAGACTGGGCTGGTTTGTAAACCGTAATTTCTTTAGAATCTGATTCTTTAGTTTTGATAGTAATCTTATGTTCAGAAATAGTTTTGTTATCCAGACTTCTTTTTATTCCCTCTGATATAGCTTTACTGTTAACTTCATCATTGAGTTCCTTTCGAATATCTGTTTTTGAAATGTAGTTTTTCCCCTCATTCTTTCCCTGTTCATGTGCATTCATTTTTTTCCATTCTTCCCTGAGCTGTTGGACAACTTTCTCCCTCTCCTTACCATATGCTTCTTTTATCCGTTCTGGGTCAACACCATACAAAGAGGTTTTCTGCCATGCACCATACACTTTTTTGTCTGTTGGAACTGTGACAGGAATTATCCAACCGGACCTGAACATTTTATGCATAACCTGATCTATTTTTTCCTTCCCGAGCCCTGTATTCGAAGCAAGGTCTTTGGATGAAAAATAAGCAGTAGATTCATTCAAATATTTCATTCCAAGTTTTTCTGCTATATTCTTTTCCATATATATGTCCTTTTTGGTAGTATAGAGCACCGAGGAATACTTTTCATTCTGAGGTGGATTTTGCATGGCAATAACAGAGCCTTTGTGGGTGTCCATGTATTCTTTTACCTTTTGAAACTCCTCAGGGGTAATGTTGTATTGAATATCTTTATTCAACATAGCATACATTTTAAGAACTTCACTATCAATTTGAACCTTTTCCTGCTGCGAACCCTCTTTATTTTCTTTTTGCTGTTGTTGCTGTTGTAATCGTTCAGACATAGAACGAATGGTCTGCATAACTTTTTGAATCTCTGCCTCTCTCAATTGGTGTTGCACTCTTTCAACACATGAAAGAAGGTAGCCTCTCTTTTCATTCACTCCTGCATATTTGAGTTCGGACTGTAACTTTTGCAGTTGCTCTTTTGTGAGATTTTTCCATGCGGAAATACCCTCTTTTTGCATAAAAAATTTAACCAGTTGTTCATCTGCTTTTTGGGGAATAGAGGCAGTTGAATTAAGCCATTGTTGTTTTGAGTTTTCATAGTTCTGCTTATGACAGAAAACAGCTTCTACTTTTCCGTCTGAATCTTTCTGAAAGCCTATCAGTTTGAGTGTTTTTTCTTCGTGTAGATACTTTTCAAGCCTTTGAGGATGGATATGGTGAATGTGAGATATGTTTTTGTGTAACTCTGACGCAGTGAAATATCCTTTTACAGAGGTATTTTCAGCAAAGATAGAAACGATTTCTTTATCCTGTCTGACATGCATAGAATCGTTGGAAAACTGAAACCGTCCTTTGTCATCTTTTATGTATCCAAGGCTGCCCAGGTGTTTATATATAGTCCTGTCTGCTGCATCAACTCCCAGACGTTCCAGTTCTGCTTTTATGTCTTTAAGAGAAAAGCTCCATTTGGAAGTATTTCTATATGTGTTTTCAACAGCTACAGATATAGCTCTTTGCTGTTCGGAAAGTTTTGATGATGAAATAAATGTAATAGTCTTAGTTTTAGTGTCATAGGATTCAACATATATGAGTCCTTTATCCTGCATTTCTCTGGTGGTAACCATAACGACTTCTTTCCCTATCTTATTCTCTCTGGCCCACTGGAATATCTCTTTATTAGTTGTTCTGTCTTTCTGAAGGAACTCTCTGACGGACTGAGCCTGTGATTGCCATTTCTGCCAGGTGTTGTTGAGTACCTCGTTAAACCTATCCCCTGCTTGAACCATCTCCTGCCATTTCTGAATTGGCTCACGAATTTGCTCACGTGATTTTAGTTCAAAGTCACGAACTTCGTCACGAACTTCTCTTAATTTTTGCTCCCTTTCATGCTGTTTATGAACAACTTCTCTGGCTATATCCCTTACTGTAGATTTTGGGGTAAAGTATTTATCGAGTTTAGGTGGTTCAACATGCTGGATAACAGGATTCTGAGCTCCGACTGCTGCAATCTGCTGAACAGAAGATAACTGGTGAGGTATAAACTCCATACTCTGATCAAGAACTTTTTCTATGCCAAAAAGTCCTTTCTGTTTTTCAAATTTGAAGTGATGGATTCCATCTTTTGTGAGGGTGTAGCCTTCAATGATAGTCTTGTTCCCTCTGACTTTCACATGCAGTTTTTGAATTCCTTTATGCCACTGTCCGTTTTTATCTTTCACATAAACCTCATATGTTTTGTAGTAGTCACTTCTTTTCTGTCCAGTGAGTTTTTCAATGTCTCGATTCAGGTTATTCTTCCACCATGTTTTTATCTGGTCTTTGAATGTCCACTTCTCAAATTTATCCCGAGTCTTTCCAGCCAGCCAATCCTTAAATTTTCTATCTACATACTTTGAATCAACTAAGGCAGTGGCTATTTTTTTGATTGTGCTTGGTTTTTGAGGGTTCTGGACTGCTTTGAAATCCTTTTCACTGAAATGTTTAGCCCATTCTTTGTATTGCTCTCTTTCATAATTCTTCAGTGCTTCACTTGCAAAAAATACAGACTCTTTGTATCTTTCATTCTGTTTTTCATGCTGAAATCCTTGCCTTCCTTCTCTCTCCTTTTCAAACCCTTTAAACTCCTCTTTTTCCTGCCCTGCATCCTGCTCTTGTTGCTTTTCTTGCTGCTTTTGTTGCTGTTGAAAATTCTCATAGACTTGATCTTTTACTGCATTAAACACTTCCTCATTAAACCGATATGCCATTTTTTCTATTCTTTCCTTTGTCGCTTCCTCAGAAGCTCTCTCAATGAATTTCTCTTTACTCATAGTAGAGTATATAGTCGCATTCTGTTTGGCTCTTGTGATTGAGACGAGGAAATTTTCATAGTTCCTCGTCTCAAACGCTATTACATTCTGGGTCGTCTTGCCCTGCATACGGTCAGCCGTCACTGCATAGCCATGTTGAAAATGAACACCTTTTTCAAGCTCTTCTTTCGTGAACGTTGTAATTTTAGCTTTATCTGAATCAAGTTTGTTTACTACAGTTATAGAACCATCCTCGTTTATGCTTTTTATGTATGCAAACTCTGAATTTGCAAAGTTTTTATCCTTGTATGTATTATTGAAGATAAGTTTTTCACCCTCTACAATAGTGATACTTTCCCTTTGAAAAGCCTGAACTTTATCGCCAAGTTTTTCCATATTGAAAACTCTTTCTTTTACTTCACCCTTTTTTGTTGTATATTCTACTTTTAAAGTGTTTTTAGCTACATCAATTTCTTTCACAAAAAGCTCTTTCCCTACACTAATTCCTCCACCAGATGACATTACAAGTAGTTTGTCTCCTGTAGTGTAATTACTTGCTTTTAACCTCTCTACATTATCCAAATTCTTGTTTATCCACGCATTTATTTCAACAGATTTTGCCCCTTTTAGCTCACTATTTCGCAATTCCTCACTAATTAGGCTATTCAGAGTCCTTGCGTCCTCGTTTGTAGCCACTGAAATCGCCGAATCCTTACGGGCAAGCCCAACATATTCTCTCGCTATCTCTCGCAGTATTTCCTTCTGTTGTTCTTCTATTTGCTTTTGGTATTCCTCATATTTCTCACCAAGAATCTCTTTTATCCGAGACCGAGACGGGTCAATCCCAAAGAGTCCAGTTTTCTGGTATGCTCCATAACTTTTATCACCAACCTTGACCTCTACAGGAACCACCCAGCCCATTTTTATCATTGATTTTATAGCTTCTTTTGCCTGCTCCTCGCTTAATCCGTGATTCACTCCATCCTGAAAACCGAAGTCACGATAAAAGAAAAAAGCTTCTCTATGTCCTGTGTCCTCTATCCCAAGCTTCTCTATGATTTCACTTTCAAATGGTGCAGCTTTGAACTGTTGAATATACTGAGTGGCTGAACCTTGACCTTCAAACATTTCTTTGACTCTATCAAAAACTTCTCTGTCTACAAAGATTGGTTTGTCACTTCTTAAAGCATGTGTTGCAATCTCAAGAGATGAATCTCTTTCGATTGTCTTGAAGTTTATTTTCTCAAGTGCAGACTCAATTTTTTGATGATATATGTCATATACAGCTTGCTTTAACTCTTCGTTTTTTTGCCTCACTATGTCAGTCATTTTCACATGATCAATTTTGCCTTCCCGAACGAGTGCAGCAAAAGGAGACCCCGCTTGAACTCCAGGCAACTGACGATCATCGCCGATAAAAACCACTCTACAGCCTGATTCTCTTGTTTTGTCCAGAATAGTTGACATATCTTTCGTGCTTAAAAAGCTTGCTTCATCAACAATTAGAATTGTCTTGTTATCTAAACTTTGTAATGCCTTAGCACTGTTCAAGAATTTTACTATTGTCATCGCTTCAATTCCAACCTCACGAAGCTCATTCACCGCTGTATTTGTATTTGAAATTCCTACCAGTTTATACCCCGCTTCTTTTGCTATTTCATTGATCTTCCCTAATTCTTGATTCATCTCACCAATGAATGTTGTTTTACCAGTTCCAGCCCAGCCAACAATTGCTGTATAACGATCTTCAGACTGCAAAATAAAATTTATTGCATCTATCTGAGATTTAGTTAGCTTTTCGTTTGTATATTCTTGCTCAGTAACAGTAATTTTCTCAACCGAACCCTTACCCTCTTCTATGCTCTTCAATATGTTAAGCTCCCATGCAATTACCTCTTGAGCCGTGTAGTATTTATCCTGATAGGTAGCAGTTGCTAATCTATGTTGCTTATCCTGCCTGTACCCCATCTCAATAAGTCTTTCATTCTCTTTCACCGACTGCACTAAAGTGTCTGAATCAACCCTACCAGCTGAAATTTGAAAAGCAGCTTTAAGAAGGTCAGACTGTGAAAAAGTTGAATTCCTATCTATGATTTCATCTATCGCCTTGTTGACAATTTCTTTTGCAAGTTCCTCTTTACTAATTTGATTTATTTCTTGCTGCAAATTTTCACTCTTTTTACTCACAAGCTTGATTATATCTTGCTGAGTTAGTCCCTGCTCTCTTAGTGAACCTTCAACTTGCTCAAATAACTCGTTTACTGTCCTGCTCTGCTTTGATTGCCTGATCTCAAGGTATGCATACTCCCGAAGTTGGCTTTCAGTAGCATTTGGATACTTCTGAAGTAGCTCTTCTTTATGCTCAGAAAGATACTGATCTATCAGCTCAGAAGTTCGAGCTATTCCTTGCCAATGCTCCTCATTGAGTCCTGCAATCTTAGTTACATATTCTTTCGAGTTCCCCTCTCGCACAAATTCAGTTTGAATACCCATCTCTCTCAGTTGAAACGCAAGTTGATTCTCAAGATATGCCTCAAGCATGTATTTGTTGCTGTAGAGAGCGTCAGAATTCAAAGCTTTCCAGTCACCATTTTCAGTCATGGTGAAATTGAAAAAACTGATATGATTATGAATCTGTGGATCAAGTCTTCCACTAAGATGGGTAATAACCAGAACGGTGGCATTATCACTTGACCTTGAAACAGTTTCACCATCTCGTGTCTCTCTATATTGAATATAGCCTTCCTTTTCCGTAAAATTGACAAGTTTTAAAGTTGCTTCATTCATTGCATTTGTTACAGTTTGCAGGTTTTCTTTTGAAGTAAAAGCATACAGTGTTATTGACTTATGTGGTGACCATACAAAATCAAAACCCTGCCTGTGGTCTTTTTGCTCAAAATCCATACTGAGATAGTTGCCCTGTAAGTCTCTCCCCTCAGCGAGGTTTTTGAAGTCCTGTGAAGTGATTTCATAGCCATCCTTTGCATCCAACTTTTTCCATCCAGAGCCTAACTGAAATCTTGTCTCCCCTGCTTTCACATAGTAGTTGTCTTTGTCATATTGCTCAAGGCTTTGATAAATTTGCCCAAACGATAGCATAGTTTACCCCCTTTATAGCTCTCTATATTTATTAATGCTAATTTATTAATGCAAAACCCCCTTGTGGAAAATTTTCCCGAAGGGTTTTTTTGTGGAACGTTCAGAAAAGTCAGGAAAAGTCGGGAAAAGCTAAGAAAAGCTAAGAAAGTATAAAATATGTGAAACATTGAGAGAGAAAAAAAGAGCGATTCTGAGCTTTTTTGAGCGATTCTGAGCGATTGTGAGCGATTCATGGCATAAAAAAGTTTCAGTTTAGGGAATAATCTGGCATATGAAAAACATGTATTGTGTCTCCAAAGCACTCATATCTGAAGCCAAGCATGCTTAAAACTTTTAAGCATTTTTCCAGCCTCTCAAGTCTTCCCCCCCAATAATCACTGTCTTCATATTCTACCCTGTAGTATCTTCCACTGGGATGAAGTGAGAAATATTCTACAGTACCTGAAGGGTAATAATATGCAACATACCATACTTCTCCATAACCCTTTCCCACTGAGACCCCCCTCTTTCGGACCATGTCCCATATTTTTATCTCACATAAAGGAAAAGGGACTGGGATACGGTAAAAATCATGTAATACTTCAAGCCATTTTACCCTGTATCCGTTTGTCCTGATTAATTTACTGAACTTTTTGGCTGTTTTTCTTCTCATTAAAACCTCCTTATTCCTCTAACTGGTTTTTTTCAGTTGCATATCCCTCTCCCTTTAAGGGAGAGAGGGATATGCTATATATATCCCTCTCAGTAGGGATATATCAGTACGCAATTTTAAAAGTGGTCTAAACCCTTGATTATCAAGGGTTTGCACGAGGGGTAGCATGACACTTGCGGAAGAAAAACATGACAGATACGGAAGTAGATTTTTCAAGGATTTGTGGCATATCATACCTCTTAAACCCTTGATTTTACTCAATTTGCTTTCTAAAGGACGCATAAATTTTATCCTTTTCAGCTTTGAATGATTTGATTAAGCCTGTTGTTTGTTGAATATTTTTAAGTGCACTTTTAAGTTTTCTCCTGACTTCAAATCTCTCAAGGTGTTGCAGGTGACATCTTTCAATGACAAGGTCAAGGGTAAAGACTGTTTTATCCATGTTAGCCATCAGGAATAAATACAGGTTTTTGGCAAGTCCTTTAAGTTGCAGATAGTCAGCAAGGGATATAGAGAGAGCTTTTTCAAGGCATACTTCAAAGAAGAATTTTTCCATCGCTGCAGTAACTCTTCCAGTTTCGTCAATCCTGACAAACAAGAGTGGGTGGGTAATCAGTTTGAAGTTTTCTTTTTCATCTCCGTAATCTTTTAAGTCAAAGATAAGTGTAACAGTTGAGAGTCTTTCAAGACTTTCCTCAATGTTTTTCTTATCGTGTGTTCGTAATGTTTTTGCAAGAGAACTGAGAGAAGTTTCAATAAAAACAACTTCTTCCTCAAATCCCTCTGCTTTAGCAATGCTGTGATAGGCTTTCCCAGTCTGGATTTCATATATAAGTGCAAAGAGTTTTTCTGCATCTTCGGATGATACTTTTTCTTTTGCTTTCATGATTGCATAGCCATTTCCAATTTTTTGCTTGGTTTCTTTGCCTGGATTTGTTGGGAACATAGGATACCTCACTATTCTGTGGTATATGTCTGTGTCTGTGAAATGTTCTATTTTAGTGGTTTTGACAGTTTTCTTATGCATAAATTTTATTAATGCTGCCATTACCTCTTTTTTTCTCCTTTTTAATTTCACTCTCTAAGGTCTTCACGAATTCAATGTGATATGGCTCTGTCTGGGAAGTTGAAAAAACGTAATTTTCATATTTCAGCTGAACTACATGCTCAAAGTATGGACTCAAGTTGTTTTTTTCTATCATAAGAAGGTCTTTCTGCAACGTAAACCTTGCTCTGGCAAGTTCTCTTAACATGACTCCACCGAGTGAAGTGGTATTAGATATTTCTTTACCCATGTCTCCTTTTGGCTGGTGGTGGACGAGTAAAAAAGCAGTTTCTAACTGCTCAAGATAGTTATAGAGAATGGCAATATTTTGATTAAGAAGTTCTACTCCTGCAATTCTCATAAGTGGGTCTATTACGATCATGTCAGGTTTATACTGCTTACAAAGGTTTTTTATCTCGTAGTAAAACCTTGTAGGCTCTATACCTCGCTTTTCTTCTTTTAATAGACTCTGAGGGGTTTGGATGAATATAAGATGTTTCAGGATTTCCTCATGGTCAAGGTTTAGGTGATTACATAGGTTATGAATTAAAAAGGCAAGAAGATATTGATTATTCTCTGTTTTAGGGGTTACATAAAAGACATTTTTAAACTCTAATCCAATTTCTTTATTTATAAAGGGGAAACATAAAAAGTCTTGTTGTGCAGTAGCACAAATTGCAATTTGTAAAGCAAATCTGCTTTTCTTTGCTCCACCTCTGCCGTCAAGAACATGAATGCTCTTACTCAAAATGAAATTTTCAAAAATCCATCTTTGCGAAAAGTCTCTATTTTCAATACATCTAAGAATTTCATCATTTGTAATATACTTTTTCTCTTTTGACTCTATGAACTCAAAATACTCGTCCTTGAGGCTTTCTATGTCTATGTCATCAGAATTCTCAATACTTTCAAGAACTTTCTGCTGTAATTCTTGAAGCTTTTTGTACGCTTTAAGTTGTCTTACATATTTTTTTAAAATTTCAACTGTTCTTGTGCCTGCTACTACAGTTGCTGTTGCGGTTTGAAGCTCTATAAGTTTTGCAAAGTCTGAATCTTCTGCTATTCCGTTTTCTCTAAGTTTGTCATAGACAGTTATAGCAGTCACTTCAGCATTTTCAATTAATAACGATTGAATTGCTTGAATGTATCTTTTAGCATAATTAGAATAAAAATCGTCTGTAGAAAGCATATATGCTATTTCACTATTTTGAGAATAGTTAAGAAGGGTGTAAAAAATAGAAATTTCTACTTGCTTAATTTGCTCAATCAATTCTGTTATAGCTTTTTCTTTATCTATTTTCATTAGAACAAAACCCCCTGCTTAATTGGTGTCAGTATCTTCAGAATCTCCTCATCTGAAAATCCTCGCTCTTTCAATCTCCTTATTCTCTGTAGCCATAATTCCCTCTCTCTACCAGTAGGGACTTTGCTTTTCTTTTCTTGCTTTTCCTCTTCCTCAAAGGGGTAGGTGGAAGAATAATAATAATCTATGATTTCTCCATTTTCATCAAAAATCACCTTAACAGTTTCGGGATGTTGTGACTTTTCAGTATCAGCGTGTAATATTTTCAATTTTCTTAATGCATTCAAGAAAATCAAATCCAGCTGCCATCTTGGTATAAGTTTTTTCTCCAAGATTACTTTAGAAAGCCCATTGCCATTCCTGTATGACTGCCATGCTATCTTGAGCATTTCCTGTGTCACATCCTCATATGTGATATCATCCCTGCCTGCCCTGACAGGGTAGTAGTGTTTGGAGGCATATTTTTTACACTGCTCTTGTATTTGTCTTATATACTCATTTATGTTACTTTGTAACTTCATGTCTTTAATCTATCATGTTACAAAGTAACATGTCAAGAGGATTTGCTATTTTTTTGATTTAAAATTTTTATAGGGGTATAAAATTTTGTTACAATGTAACAGATGTGTTATACTTGATTGCATTATGTATAGTAGGAGGTGATGAAGATGACAATAGCTGAGAGGCTTTTAAAGTTGAGAAACATATTGGGGGTAACACAAGAAAGATTGGCGGGGTTTCTATCGCTTAACAGAAGCTTTTTAGCTCAAATTGAGGCAGGAATTAGAAAACCGTCTCCACAAACTTTAATGGTATTAGAGAAAGAGGTGGGTATATCAAAAAAATGGTTAGAAACTGGCGAGGGTTTAATTTTTGCAGATTCTGAAAAAGCTTTAAGTGTTTTAAAAAGCAAAGACAAATACAGTATAGAAGAAATTTTCTACATTTTATCACAAGTTCAGAACGTGTACTCTTTTTTTAAAGATTTTTCTGTATCAAAAGATATAGCTATTTATGTTTTTGAAATTTTGTCTAAATTTTCTCTTGTTTCTGAAAATGAATTAGAAAAATACAAAAAAGCAATCAAAAATGAGAGTGTTGCATGGGGTAGGCTTATGGATAAGATGATTGCTTACATCACAAATTATATTGTTGAAAGAGATTTTGATATAACTGAAGAGCTTAAAAGTGAACTTCAAAAACTAATTCAGGATTGGGGTATGTATGTTTTTATTGCGGCTACTATGCATGAGAAAAAGTTAGTTCCCCTAGAGAGTATTTACATTGATTTGGAAGTTTTAAAAAATTTCAAACAAAACAAAAATGCTTTGGTAGAATATGAGAAACAAATCCCAAGGGGTGTGTTTGAAGCTGAAAGAATAAAACTCAGTTTTGATGGTCATTTTGTGCTTGATTTTGCTGGCAAGGGATTTATTGAGTTTGAGAAAGAGAAGTTGTTTGGATTTATATCTACTGTTCTCAATATCAAAAACGATGAAAAAAAGAAAATGCTTGACTATGAAATTTTTTATACTGAGTATGAGAAGCTGGCTAATATAAAACAAAAAGATATCACATTGTCTTTGTCACTTAAGGAATTCGAATGTTTACGAGAGTGCTTTAAAAAGATTAAAGAAAACACAAAACTCTGGCAGTGGTTGCAAATGTGTTACATCGAAAAGTATGGGTTTATGTAGTGGTGGAAAATTTTTCCACCGATTGATTTTCTCTCTCTGGCGGGGTAAAATAAAGTATGGAAAGCTTGATGATAGATAAGGATTTACAGGAAAAAGCAAAGAAAGTATTTAAAAAGTATAATCTTTCTTTAAATGAAGGGATTAATATGCTGTTAAGGCAGATTGTGAAGGAGAAAAAACTTCCTTTAGAAGCTGGTAAAGAGCTTAAAAAAGCTATTGAGGAATCCAGAAAAGGTAAGGTTGTTGCCTTTAAAAACACTGAAGAACTCTTGAAAGAAATCAGAAAATAGCACTCCTTGAAAAAACTCACCACTACAAAGAGATTCCTTAAACATTACAAAAAGAGAGTATCTGACAAGGATGATGAGATTTTCAAGTATGTTGTAGATAAATTACTTAAGGGTGGAAAACTTGAGAGAAAATTCAGAGATCATCAATTAAGTGGAGATTTAAGAGAATTTAGGGAATGTCACTTAAAAAATGATTTGTTGCTGATATATCAGGCTTTTGAAGACGAAATAAGGCTTATAGATATTGGTTCACATGCTCAATTATTTAGGTAAGATAGTGTGATAAAACTGTGATAAACTTATCCAAAAACTGTGATTTTTCACAATCAAAAATCAAGCAAATAAGCCAAGTTCTGAGTTTTGTTGTTTTATGGCATTCAAGAGGTCGTGGGTTCGACTCCCATCAGCTCCATATAGTAAAATCAAGGGTTTCCACCAAGTGACATATCTTTAAAAATTTCCTGATTTTTCAAATGATTTTTTCTGTAATGATTAAAACAGAGATCTTAATGTTCTCAAAAAGAGCTCATATTTATAACTCAAGTCATTTACTTATTCCAAAAAGTTTCTGATCTCTCATAGAGTAAAGTTTTGCCCTCTTATTTAAAAGTTTGAATATCAGAATACTTTGCCCGCTATCTTTTCCAGGTTTACCTGTCTTTATTTCTACATAGCTTCTGGTAAAATTCAAAGCCACCTGAATAAACTCACCTTTTGAGTCAATTGTGATGTTATTAATGCTATATCTA
>DYFF01000018.1 GCA_020725335.1 Thermodesulfovibrio sp.
ATTTATCAAAAATCAAATGTATATTGTAATCTATGAATTCCTCCTGCAGTGTTCTATTATATCTTTCTATGTATGTATTTATCTTTGGACAATGAGGATAAGAAAAATAATGAGGTATCCCTTCTTTTTTTTAGTTGCTCATCAAATTCTCCAAGATTCTCTGAACCATTATCACTCTACCATGACTTAATCTCAAGGGGATATACATCCTTAAATCTCTCATAAAAATCCTTCATATTCCTGCTTGTGATTCTTTTATAATTGACTGTTAAAGCAAACTTAAGCTTTGCATCTATTGTGCTGATGAAATATTCCTTAATACAGTCTGAACTGTATCTGATACTATATGACCAAAATCTTTTGGCTTTATGGGATGTTTTATTTTTGTCCTCCTTTGCCTCTTTGCCCCATGCTCTGCCCACTTACTATTTGGGTCATGATAAATTCTACCAGTTTTCTGATAAAACAAGTTGTGCCTTTTTATTATATTCCCTATGGTTGCATCTGAAATAGTTTTTAAGTTTTTCCTTTCACAATATTTATCAAGCAAATGCTTTGGTTTTTCTTTTCCTATCCTTGGATATTTCTGTCTTATAGCCTTGATAAACTCTATAATTTCATCAGGGATTTTTGAGTGTCTTAGCCTGTGTGGACGAGTAGAAAGAGGAATTAAGGCAGACAGCCACCCCCCAGCCTCTTTAACTCTCTTACGCCATTTGCTTATGAGTGTTCTGTCTACTCCAAAAGCTTCCTTCGTTGCCTTCTCTCCCTATTTTTAATAAAATTTAATTATTCTCAGTCTTTCTTTTGCTGCTTCACTTGCAGAAAATCTCCTCATACTCTCCAGCATATTCTGAAACCTCCTACTATACAATCCCTTTATTCTACTGAAGACAAGATATACTATTCAAAATGATCCATTACCCCTTCATGTCGCTTTTCTTTCTTATCTTTTACAAAATGGTTGAAAAATTAATTTTAAATTTTGTATAATGGATTGCCATGTCTTTATTCCAAAAAACTGAACAAATAAAAAGAATAATAGAAGCTTTACTTTTTGTATCAGAAAAACCAATTTCAAAAAATTTTTTAGCTTCATTTTTTAATATTTCTGAGTCAGAAATTAAACTAATTTTAGATAACCTTATTAATGAATATAAAGATAAAGAATCGGGTATTTTAATCATTCAAATAGATGAAAGCTATCAAATGGTTACAAATCCAATGTATTCAGAATGGTTAACAATTTTTAAGAATATAACATTGAACAATAAACTCTCAGAACAGGCTTTGGAAACTTTAGCTATCATTGCTTATAAACAACCTATTACTAAAGCAGAAATAGATAAAATTAGAAGTGTAAATTCAGATTATGCAATAAAAACACTACTTGATAGAAAACTTGTTAAAATTATAGGTAAAAAAGATGTGCCTGGACGGCCATTTCTCTATGGTACAACTAAAGAATTCTTAAAACTTTTTGGGATATCAAGTCTAAATGAATTACCAAATATAGATGAATTTCAACAAATTAATGCTGCTTAAGGAGGTGGTGATATGTTAGGTAAAATCTATATTTTAGTCATCACTGCAATATTTTTGCCATTTACTGTTTTTGCTCAAACATACACTGTTAAAAATGGTGATAATTTATGGGAAATTTCAAAAAAATTCAATGTTTCAATTGATGACATAAAAAAGGTGAATAACTTAAAGAATAAAAAAATAAAAGTTGGTATGAAATTAGAAATACCTGACAGTCCCTCAAAAAAATTAAACAATAAAAATCAAGCAAAAAATCAGGCTATGACTACTAAATATCACACAGTAAAAAAAGGTGAAAATCTCTTTAGAATAGCTAATAAATATAAAATTTCAGTTGATGAGCTAAAAAGATTAAATAATATGAATAACAATACCTTAACCATTGGACAGAAATTAATTGTTAAAAAAGCTGAAAAACCTATAGAAAACATATCTATTAGAGCCGATGAAAGAGTGCCTCTTATAACCTCAGCAAGCATAGACAAAGAAATAAAAGCAGAAGAAATTGAGGAATTGAAGGCTAATGAAGATTTGTCTAAATTAAACATTACTGAAAGAATTCTTTTGTTTGCAAAAAAAATGCTTCATCTGCCTTACAGATTTGGAGGCAATGGGTTTAGTGGACTTGACTGTTCATTTTTTGTAAAGAAAGTATATTCTATGGTCGGAATTGATTTACCAAGAAGCGCAAGAGAACAGTTTACCCAAGGAATCAATATTGACAAGGAAGAACTAAAACCAGGAGACCTTGTATTCTTCAGAACCTATGCTAAATTCCCTTCCCACGTGGGAATATATTTGGGGGATAATCTTTTTATACATGCTTCCTCAAAATCAAAAAAAGTTACTATAGACAGCTTGGAAGCACCTTATTATCTAAAAAGATTCATTGGTGCTAAGAGAATTCTTGATATTGACAGGGACATATTAGAAAAAGCTATAGAAGAAGCTAAAAAACAAGACAGCTAATTAGTTTTCCTATAAATTACTTTACCCATATCGCGAATATCATAGCCACCAAGTCTAATAACTGCCTGTCTGAATTCTTCGTCATCTTTTATAACGGAAAGTAATGCTTGAATTATAGGAAGTTCAATGAATTCTTCGGGTATTAGTATATCGTATCTTTCTTCGGCTACAGGAATAAAATCAAGCCCTAAAGCTTGAGCAGACGAGAGAATTCCGAGACCTACATCAGCCCTTCCACTTAGCACTGCTGATGCTACACCCATATGAGTATATTCATCTTTATCATATCCTTTAATTGACGATGGAGAGATCCCAAATTCTTTCAGATGTTTGTCAAGTAAAAGTCTTGTACCAGAACCTGCCTGTCTATTTATAAAAATTACATCTTCTCTTACAAGGTCTTCAAAGTCTTTTATATTTTTAGGATTACCTTTTCTAACTATGAATCCCTGTATCCGATAAACAAGATTTATGAGCACAAGCTTTTTGTCAGGCATAAGTCGCTCAATGAAAGGAACATTGTATTGTCCTGTAACTTCATCAAGCAAGTGAGTACCTGCCATATGGGCTTCACCTTTTTTTATAGCCACAAGACCTCCCATTGAACCTACATGAGCTGATGAAAGAGTAACGTTGGGATATCTCTTTCTTAAAAAGTTATAAAGTACATCAAGAGTATTATCATGACTTCCTATGCATACAACAGTATTATCAATTTCTTCTTTTGAACGCCATAGATGGACAGTCAATTCTGTTCCCTGTGAAAAACCCTCAGATCCCTTTGGAATAACTATATATCCATCAGCTCTAACTACAGACATTAAAAGTCCTGCTCCACGACCCATTGGAGTTACAATATACTTTTCGCCTACCCTACCCACTTTTACCCTTACAAATTCATCAACTCCCATACTTGAAGCAATTTGTCTTGAAAGTATTGCTTTAATTTTGTTTTCCTTTGTTATTGAAATCCCAAGATAAAATTCTATTAAAGGTTTTATAAATAGTTCATAACATAGAAAGGCTGAAACAGGATATCCTGGAATACCTAAAACAGGTTTATTATAAATAAACCCAGCAATAAAGGGCTTGCCAGGTTTTATAGAAACTCCATTTACTATGACTTCTCCCAGCTCACTTAAAACTTTGTAAGTAAAATCCTCTTTACCATATCCAGAACCAGCATTTAGCAAGACTATATCACAATCTTCGAGAGCTTTCAATATAGCCTCTTTAATACTCTTTTCCTCATCTTTAGCTATAGAGTAAACTCTTGGCTGTGCACCAGCTTTGAAAACTAATCCACTTAATACAGCTGAATTGTATTCAATAAGTTCAGGTGGTTCAGGCATTTTTTTATTAATTTCTTCAGCTTCAACAAGCTCTGAGCCTGTTGGAATAATGCCCACGATAGGTTTTCTACGAACTCTTATTTCTGTAACTCCACTTGCAAGCATAGCTCCGATATCAGCAGGACGAACTATATGGCTTTCAGGAATAATAAGCTCTGTTGCGACTATATCTTCTCCAATAGGTCTTACATCATTGTAAGGAGGCACAGAGGAGTAAATTTCAATAAAGCTATCTTTAATATTCACCTCTTCAATTGGAATGACCGCATCAAAACCATCTGGCAGGGGATCTCCAGTTTCAATCCAGTGAGCATCTTTGCCAATTTTCAGTCTTACAGGTTCTCTTTCAGTAGCAGAAAAAGTATCTTTTGCTCGCACTGCATAGCCATCCATAGCAGATGAATGAAAATAGGGAGAGGAAAATTTTGCAAAAACTGCCTCTGAGGTTACCCTATCTAAAGCATTTTTTACTGAAATTTGCTCGCTTTCAATAGGGATAGATACTTTTTCTTTAAACTTATTAAATAACCTCTCCTTTGCTTCAAAAAGGGAGAGTAGTTCGTGAAATACCTTTTTACCAGCCATTACTCGATAATTTTTAATCCAATAATATTTGGAGAGCGTCTTATATAGCCTCTCCTCTGAGCAATAATATCAAGAGGTAGACTAATAAGGTCAATTAAAAATGGATCTTTATATTTAATATAGTGATTTTCCTTAAAAGTTTTAATATAGGTATTACATTCGAGGCAATAATCTGCTCTTATTTCTTCTTCATCGAGTATTATCTCCATTTTGCCTGAATCCTTATTAAAACAATAAGGACAACATATGCGATAAAAACTTCCCTCATGTTCGCAAAGTGGACAAATCATTATTTTTTCGTTATTTTCATTTATCATTGCAAGAGAAGAATCTGTTCCGCATATTGGGCATTTACCTGTATCCATAAAGGATGCCTGTTGTCCGTCTTTTCTTAAAAAAACAAAAAAAGGTTTAGTAATTATAAAAAGCATTCTATCAACTTCTTCCTTTGAAAGTTCTTCACTTTGTATAGGAAGATTCCTTATAATTGACGGTTCTCTCATGGGATCTTTGCCATATTTTAGAATCTCATCTTTTAAAAAGGCTATAGATTCATAAGGAATATTAAAAACACCGGAAAAGCCTTTTAATACAATATCAATTATATCTGTTGTATTTTCAAGCTTTATTCGTTCCTTTTCGCTTTTACAGTAATCTATAAACTTTCTTATCTTGTCATAAAGTTCAAGAGGGCTCTGCAGATAGGGCTTTTCCTTTATTAATTCTTCAAGCTTCATAAATCCTCCAAAATTTTATTGAATATCAGGCAATCTAATTTTTAAATCCTCTCCGCTAAGGGCTTCCGTCAAAAAGGTTTTTAATACTTTTCTTTCATATTCAGTTAAATTAAGAGGCTTTAATGCTTTATTCCCTTGTCCTCCACCTTTATTGAAAAAGTCTATAACTTCATCAAGATTTTTAAATATTCCATTATGCATATAGGGTGCGGTTTTTGCAATTTCTCTTAGAGTTGGTGTTTTAAAAGCTTTATAATCTTGTTTTTTCTTTGTTTTGAAGTATCTTCCCAGGTCTTCTTTGATATTCATATAATCGTGATAATTGTTTATCTTAGCTATATATCTTCTTGTAACTATGAACTTATCCTCATTTGCATATTTTGGATTCTCCGGAACCATCAATGCATGAAATTTTTGGTCACTCAAATAGGCACCATAGTGGCACTCAATGCATCTGCCTTTTCCAACAAAAATCTCTAATCCCTTCTTTGCTTCATCTGATAAGGCACTTTTGTCCCCTTTTAAAAATTTATCTATCGGTGCATTTTTTGATATAAGAGTTCTCTGGAATGCAGCTAAGGCTTTAGCAATCAATTTGATATTCACATCCTTTCCAAATATTGTTTTGAATGCTTCTCTGTATTCAGGTACTATTCTAATTTCTTCCTCAACAAAATCAAGATTTTGATTCATCTCAAAGGGTGACATTATGGGAAATTCAGCCTGGTGTTCAAGAGTTTTTGCCCTTCCATCCCAGAAAAGATTTTTTGCATAGGCTATATTTATTAAAGTAGGAGCATTTCTGAAATTTCTTGTTGTTGGATAGCTCAGTGATATTTCAGAGGAATCTGTAAAAGCTTTTTCAGGGTCATGACAACTTGCACAACTTGTTGTTCCATCACCAGAAAGTCGTCTGTCGAAAAAAAGTTTTTTCCCAAGTTCAATCTTTTCCATACTCATAGGATTATCTTTTGGTACAGGAGGAGTTGGCAAAGATTCAATTTTTTTCTTTTTTTCTGCTGCAAAGGTGTTCGTATTTAGAAAAATAAAAGATATAAATATTGATAACAAAAAAAATAAAAAACTATTTCTTTTTAGCATTTTCAAGCTCCTTAAAAATAATATTCTTGAAATAATCTGAATCTCTTACCCCAAGAACCTTAATACCATTAATATAGAATGCAGGGGTGACATAAAGATCCAGTTCTTTAGCGAGCTTTAAATCCCTATCAATAATTGCAGCTCCTTCTTGATTGTCTATTGCCTTTGTGAACTTTTCTACATCGAGATTTAATTCCTTTGCATAAGATATTAGAGAATCCCTGTCAAGCTTTGGAGACCTTTTAATCAGTAACTCATGCATTTCTGCAAACTTACCCTGTCGCCAGGATTCAATTGCTGCTTCAGCAGCAATTCTTGAGTAATCTCTGTAACGATAAGGAAAAAACTTTATCACAAGCTTGACCTTTCCTGCTAATTCTTTCACCAATCCATCAATGGTCGGACCGACCTCAACGCAATGAGGTCACTGATAGTCTATAAATTCAATTATTTTAACTGGCGCATTATCTGAACCTATAAAGGGGGAATTTTCTGTGGGTAAATTATACCGAGTTTCAGAGGCTTGCGCATAAGTGAAAATAAAAAGGGAAATAAATAGGAAAAACATTTTTTTAATCATTTTAAACTCCTTATTAATTTATAATGCCCCCTGCAGGAATCGAACCTGCGACACCAGGTTTAGGAAACCTGTGCTCTATCCTACTGAGCTAAGGGGGCTAAAAAATTATACTATATTGACGGAGAAATAAACAAATTGTTATTATTTTATAAAGATTAATGAGGTAGCGGTTTGATTTTAGTTAAAAATGCTATGACTCAAAATGTCTATCATCTCTCCTTAGAAAACTCCATTTCTGAATTAATCGATTTAATGTCAGAAAGAGGAATTGGCAGTATAGTTATAGTAAATAAAGAACAAAAACCTGTTCAAATTTTTACTTTAAGAGACATACCAAAAATTTTTTCAGCTAATTTAAAAGACAATAAGATTAATACCTTACTATCCGTACTGAGAAAAGACGAAAAAGATCTCATAAAAGTAAAACCAAATCAACATCTAATTGTAGCTATGAATTTAATGAATCAAAATAATATTAGTCATTTACCTGTGGTAAATAAAGAAAATAAATTAGTTGGTATTCTTAGTATGAGAGACCTACTAAGACACTTCCCAGGGATTGTTTTTACTGACCCTCTTACACAGGTCAATAATAGAATGTATCTTGATATCATCAGGGCAAAAATAGAAAAAAGTAATGTAAAACTATGTATCCTCATGATAGATATAGATAACTTCAAAAATATAAATGATAAATACGGACATTTAGTAGGTGATTTAGTGCTAAAAGAAATTGCTAAAATTATCAGAACATCAATAAAAACTTATGATGAATTAATTAGATATGGAGGGGAAGAATTTTTAGTTATTCTTTATAGGTGTGATATTAAAAATTTAACATCAATTGGCGAAAGGATAAGGAATAGCCTAAAAAAAATAAAATTTACAAAATATAAAAATTTGTCTGTTACTGTAAGTATTGGAGGATATGCCTATAATTCTGAAGGAGATATTTACGAAGGTATAAAGAAAGCTGATCAAGCTATGTATCAGGCAAAGATTGCCGGAAAAGATCGACTTATTTTATGGAAATAGATAATTTAATTAGTCTTGATCTGAAAGATTATGCCTTAACAGAAATTTTTAATCATATAGAGGATAACCTCTCAATTTTAGATGAAGAATGTAACATATTATGGGCTAATAAGGCATATTATAACAGACTTGGCAAACAATTTGGAGAAATTATAGGCAAAAAATGTCATAACGTTTGGCATCACCTTAATTCACCTTGCCCTAACTGCCCTTGCGTGAAAACTTTTAAAACTGACAAAACTGAAGTTAATGATAGAATAACACCAGAAGGTAGACATTTTATCTTAGTCGGAATTCCTATTAAAACAAAAGACAATAAGAAACTTGTTTTTGAAATAGGAAGAGAAATAACCGAAAAAAAGTTATCTAAAGAACAATATATAGAAATGCTTCAACTTAAGGCATTTAATACTCTAATAAATGATTTTTGTCATCAATTAAATAATATTTTTACGGGAATATATGGTTTTGCCCAGCTTCTTAGAAAAGATATTCAAAATGAAAAAAGTAAAAAACATTATATTAAAATGACAGAATCTATCAATAAGGGGATTCAATTTCTAAAAACTTTAGAAAAATTAAAACATATTAAAAATGAAGAAAAAATTTTTGATTTAAACTATTTACTAATATCAATGAAACATGAGCTAAAGGAACTTATTAACAATGAGAGTATTACATTGAATATCTCAACTAATGTTCCATCTCCTCTTATAAAAGGTAATGTTTTTCAAATTAGGGAACTTTTAATTGAATTGGTTAGAAATGCTAAAAATTCAATTTTAGATAAAGGAACTATTGATATAAAAATAGACAAAACTGATTCTAAGGTTATTCTTATAATTAAAGATACTGGCGTAGGAATGAGCGAGCAAATATTAAAAAAATGTTTTGAACCATTTTTCACAACAGATCCAAACAAATTTGGATTAGGATTAACAATAGTAAAAAATATAGTTGAAAAAATGAACGGTTCACTTGAAATAAAAAGTGAACCCTCTTTAGGAACAACAGTAAAAGTTTATTTCCCTGAAGCTACTTTACCACAAGAACAGGACACTTAGAGTATTCAACTACCTTGGCTGAAACACTCCCTATAAGAAATTTTTTTGTTCCGTGTTTTCCATGTGAACCTGTTACAATGAGATCAACCTTCATTTTATGAGCTGTTTCAAGAATTTTCTCGGCTGGATCACCTTGCCTTACAAGAAATTTAATCTCAATTGGTTTTCCTGAAAGGGATTTTCTAATTCTTTCCATCGTGTCTTCCGTTTCCCTTGTAAGCACTTCAGTAATTCTTTGTCTGTCTGCATCAGAAAGTTCAGTAAGATAAAGCTCAGGTACAACCGCGAGTACGGTAAGTGATGAGTTCATGCTTAATGCAATTTCAAGGGCCTTTCTTAAAGCCTTGTCTGATGCCTTTGAGCCATCATGAGCTACAAGAATTCTTTGCATTTTTACCTCCTAAAATTATATCTTTATGTTCCTTAATAATTCTCTATTTTCTTTATACCAGTTGATTGTTCTTTTTATCCCTTCTTCAATAGATATTTTTGGATACCACCCAATGTATTCCTTTGCCTCAGAAATATCAGCCCACGTTGCATAAATGTCAGCAGGATGTCTTGGCTGCCATTGAATTTTTGCTTTCTTCCCTATTTCTTCTTCGATTAAGGTAATTACATAGATAAGCTCAACTGGACGGTCATTTCCGAGATTTAAAATTTTGTATCCTTCAAGATTGAGACATAATGCTGTGGCTTCGGCAATATCATCTACATAGGTGAAATCTCTCTTCTGTTTACCATCACCATAAACAGTTATCGGTTCGCCTATGTCTATCTTTTTTATGAAACGAAAGATGCTCATATCAGGTCTTCCAAAAGGTCCATAAACTGTAAAATATCTTGGAATTATAGTGTTGATATTGTATAGATAGTGATAGCTATAACAAAATACTTCAGCAGACTTTTTTGAGGCAGGATATGGTGCCAATGGTTTATCAGTAACATCTGATACTCTAAAGGGGATTTTATCCGTATCTCCATATACGCTTGAAGTAGAAGCAAGGATAAAAACTTTCACATTGTAATCCTTGACGCATTCAAGCAAGTTTATTGTTCCTTTAACATTTGTATCCAGATATCCCCATGGATTTTCTACTGAAGCTCTTACCCCTGCTCTTGCAGCAAGATTTATAATGCCTTCTATTTTATGGGAATCAAAGATTGTTTTTAGGGTAGATAAATTCTCAATGTCACCTTTATAAAAGATGAATTTTTCATATTCTTGCAGATTCTTTAATCTTAATTCTTTAATTTTAGGGTCATAGTAATCGCTTATGTTGTCTATGCCTATGACTGTTAAGCCCTTGCTCAAAAGAAGCTTACATGTTGCCCATCCTATAAAACCTGCACTTCCGGTTACTAAAATTGTATGCATAGTTTAATATTTTACCATAAATAATTATTTTCTTTGTTTGATTTTTATTTCTATAGGGGTGAATTTGAAATTAAAAGCTTCTCTTATAAGTTTATCAATGAATTTTAAATGATGCGGTTTAATGGCTGATTCATCATTTACAAATAAAACAAAAGTCGGTGGGGATATACTAACCTGAGTTATATAGTAAAATCTAAGTTCTTTGCCACCTGATGATAAAACTACATCCTTAAGTTTTTCTGAAAAAAGCCTGTTCAACTCAGCTGTAGCTATTCTTTTTTGATATTCTTGCAGTAATTCTTCTACCAAAGGAAATATTTTAGTTAGTCTTGTCTTTTCTAAGGCTGAAACTGTAAGATAAGGAGCATAATCAACAAACCAGAGCTTTCTTTTTATCTCATCTGAAAAATATTTTGCCTTTTTATCTCTTTCCTCGGGAGGAATCATATCCCATTTATTTATTAATATTATCAACCCCTTCTTTTGTTCTGCTACAATACCTGCTATTTTCTGATCTTGATTTACAATTCCCTCTATTGCATCAATGACAAGAACTACTACATCTGCTCTCTCTATACTTCTTAATGCCTTAAAATAGGATAATTTTTCCACATAAACTTCTTTTGAAATTTCCTTTTTATAGTAGGAAAGCCTCTTTATCCCTGCAGTATCAATTAATAAATACTTTTTCCCATAGTATTTACATAATGTATCAATAGAATCTCTTGTTGTTCCAGGAAGAGGGCTTACAATCATTCTTTTTTTACCAATTAGTGAATTGATAATTGTAGATTTTCCCACATTCGGTCTTCCTACGATAGCTATTTTAGGAATTTGTTCTTCCTCTTTTTGTTCTTGTATCCCTTCTGGAATTTTTTCAATAATTTTATCTATGAGTTCTTCCATGCCATAGCCTGTTATAGCTGAAATAGGAAGCAAATCATCTACACCTATAATAAAAAAATCAAAAACTCTATTTAATTTTGAAGGGTCATCAATTTTATTTATAACCCACAATATATCTTTACCTGTTTGTCTGAGTTTTCGAGCAGTTTCAATATCATCTGGTATTGCACCTTCTTTTCCGTCAAGAAGATGAATTATAAGATCTGCTTCAGCGATTGCCATTTCCACCTGTTCCAGCATCTGTTTTTGAATGATATTTTCCGCTTTTTCTTCAGTAAAGAAGCCTCCGGTATCAACAACTATAAATTCCCTATCTTCCCATTTTGCCCTTCCGTAGTTTATATCTCTTGTTACCCCTGGAAGACTGTCTGTAATTGCCTTAAGTTTTTCATCTCCCCTAATTAATCTATTAAAAAGTGTTGATTTCCCAACATTTGGTCTTCCTACAATTACTACTGTAAACATTTTTAACTCCTTTTAATTTTCTGAGAGCTCTTTTGGTAGAGGTATTCCAAGAGATTTTATTTTTTTATAAAGATTACTTCTTTCAATGCCTATTAAATCTGCTGTTTTTGTCATATTCCAGTTATTTTCTTTGAGTTTTTTCAATATGAAATCTCTCTCAAAAGCGTCTCTTGCTTCTCTTAAGGAGGTATACTGAAAATAGCTTTCCTCGTTAATTGATTTTCTAATTATTCCTGTTGCTTCAATATGTTGCACATCAATTAAATCTGAAACTGTCATGATCATCAATCTTTCCAGAGCATTTTTTAATTCTCTCACGTTACCAGGCCAGTCGTAACTCTGAAGCATTTTTATTGCTCTTTCAGTAAGTGTTTTACCCTTCCATCCTTTTTCTCTAACATACTCGGAAATGAAATAACTGATAAGTTCTGGAATATCTTCCTTTCTATCTCTCAGCGGAGGCAAATAAATTGGAACAACATTAAGTCTATAATATAAGTCTTCACGAAAATTTCCTTTTTTTATTTCCTCAGCAAGGTCTTTGTTAGTTGCCGATATAATTCTCACATTAACCTTTATATCCTTTGTCCCTCCAACTCTTTGAAACTTCTGAGTTTCAATTACCCTAAGGAGTTTTGCCTGCGTAAGAAGTGACATATCACCTATTTCGTCAAGGAAAAGAGTACCACCATCTGCAAGTTCAAATTTACCTATTTTTCTATCTATAGCGCCAGTGAATGCTCCTTTTTCATGTCCAAATAGTTCGCTTTCAATAAGTTCTTGAGGTATAGCTGCACAGTTAACCTCTACAAAGGGTGCATGAGAGCGGTCGCTTAAAGAATGTATAGCCCTTGCAACAAGTTCTTTACCTGTGCCAGATTCTCCAAGTATTAGAATTCTTGAATCTCCTCTGGCAATAAGCTCTATCTGTTTTTTTAGGTCATTCATCGGTTTAGAACTTCCAATTAGTTCATATTTTTTTGTTAGACTGCTTTTAAGTTTTACATTTTCTCTTTCAAGTCTTTTAAATTGTAAAGCTCTCTCTGTAGTAAGGATAACCCTTTCCATAGATAAGGGTTTCTCGAGAAAATCAAAAGCTCCCAGTTTTACTGCCTGGACAGCTACTTCTACTTTTCCATGTCCTGAAATCATTATTACGGGAATATCCCCGTGTTTTTCTTTTATATATTTAATTGCGTCAATACCGCTTATTCCTGGAAGCCATACATCAAGGAAAACAAGGTCTATTGATTCTTTCTCAAGTATGTCTAATCCATGCTCAGCATCTTCTGAGAGAAAAGTTTCATATCCTTCATCTTGCAAAATCTCAGATAACGTTTCGAGAATTCCTTTTTCATCATCAACAATTAAAATTTTTTCCTTCACGCAGGCACCTCTATTATAAATACTGTTCCAGAAGGTTTGTTATCCTTAACGTAAATCTTACCACCATGTTCTGTAACAATTTTCCTCGCAATAGCAAGTCCTAATCCTGTTCCTTCTTTACTCCTTGAAAAATATGGGAGAAAGAGCTTTTCTTTTATCTCATCATCGACACCCGGTCCTGTATCTGATATTTCAATAAAAAGGTTACTATTTAGTTTAACAGATATTGTTATCTCACCTTTACCATTCATTGCTTTTATTGCATTATCTATTATATTAATAAGAACTCTCTTGAATTCCTGATGGTCTAATAAAACATCCCTTAATTCAGTAAGAGTTTTAATGTTAATTTTAATATCTCTATATCCTCTATATAATTCCACTACTTCTTCAATGAGTCTCAAAGGATTTAAATTATCCTTTTTTATTTCAGGCATTTTACCAAATTTTTGAAAAGCATCAATAAGATTCTTAAGTGATTCCACCTCTGAAATAATTGTTTGTGTTGATTTTTCAAATATTCTATCAAAATCTTCATCTTTGTTCTTCCATTTTTTTATAAGCCTCTCTGTAGCAAGCTTTATTGGAGTAAGAGGATTTTTTATCTCATGGGCTAATCTACGAGCAACCTCTTCCCATGCAAGAGCCTGTTGTGCTTTAACAATATCTGTGATGTCATCAAAAACTACCATAATTCCCGAAGCTCTATCTTCATCACTTTCTCTTAAAGATACTATTCTTGCCTTTATAATTTTATTTTGTCCTCTTATCTTGACATTCAGGTCTCTTTCAATTTCATATATGCGTTCATGAGAGATTTTCTTAATAAATTCCTTCAATTCATCAGATTCAATAAAATTAAGAAGGTTATCATAATGCTTGTTTTCAATATCATTTTTATCTAACTGTAAAATTTTTTCACCCGCTTTGTTGATAGTTAAAATTATACCTTCAGGGGTCACAAAGATTACGCCTGATATAATATTAGACAAAATTCTCTCAAGCAAAATATTTCTCTCCGAAAGCTGAATGTAAGCTTTATCAAGTTTTTCAATCATTTGATTAAATGAATTGACAAGAATTCCGATTTCGTCAGAACTTTTCGTTAAAATTTTTACTTTAAGATCTCCCTTTGCTACCCTGTTTGTTGCATGAACAAGCTCTCTTAAAGGATTAGTTATTTCTTGAGATATTTTCATAGATGCCCATAAGGCTAAAAAAATTATTATAAGACTTAAGAAACCAAGGAAATAAAGGTAATTACTCTTAACAGCTTTTCTCATTGAACCCATTTTTAAATATTCCTCATGATAGGCTTTTAATTCTTCAACTTTCTTTGTTATTTCAGCAGGAATCTCCATTTTTGCAACAATAATTCCTTTTTTATAGGGAATAGCTGATACAACAAGGTCACTATCGTGAGAAGAAATAATTTGACTTGATTTTTTACCTTCAAAAGCATCTTTATAAACTTCAGGCATTTCTTTAGAAAGTTCTTCAATTTTTTCAATATGAATATTTTCTGGTAGATTTTTGATTTTGCCCTTTGAATAATCTTCAAGAATTATCAAAAGTCTCTCTTTTTCAAAGTCATAAAAGGCCCTGACTGTATTGACTGCTTTAGAGACAATCTCCCGATTAGATTTTGAAAATATTTTTTCTATAGAACTTTCTAAAACTCCACTGAATGCTATAAATAAAAGTACAGAAGGGATAATCACTAAACCAAGAAAAATTGTTACTATTTTAATTCTAAATCGATAACCCGGAACTTCTCTATGTTTTTCAAGATACAATCTAAATATGCTTCTTATGACAAAAAAACCAAGAGTGACTATCGAAATTATGTTAATTACAAAAAGAGAGACAATAATAAAACGCGTTGGAATTTGTTCAGATGGAATTCTTAAAAGATATATTTCAAAACCAAGAACAATAAAAAGAAGAAGGGATAAAAATATGGGAAAAAAATATTTTTTTAATTCTTTTTTCATGGCAGATTAAATCTTTCAGATTCCTTTACTTTTTTAATATCGTATTTAGGTATAAAAAATAAGAAATGTTCAAGAATTAATGGTAACTTCTTAATATTTGACTCTACAGTAACTTTTATATAATATTTACCCTGATCAAAATTTTTTATATTATCAAACTCAACAGATTCAATATTTAATCCCCAAGCTAAAGCATCCGTTGAATTTTTAAATCTCTTTTCCTTCAATATTTGTCCTTCTAAGTTTTTGACAATATATTCCTCTTTTATAGGATCTGGAATAAATGTCCGCTGAATTTTCCTGCCTACTATAAATTCATCAGGAATAATTGACCATCTTCTATAGAGTTCAATTAAAATCTGAATATCCTTGCCCATACCCGATTTGAAATCTTCTATAAATTCTCTGGAAGGGATTATTCTGGCATTTACTTCAAGAGAATTTAAATTCTTTTTAATTGAAACATCAATATCTTCAATAGCAAAAGCATAATCTAAAGTCAATATGAAAATTAATAAACATATTAAAAATCCTATAATATTTTTCTTCATTATGAATTATTATATTACTTTTTACTTTACTTTTTCTTGATTGTTATGATAAAAGATAAAAAATATTAAAAGGGGGTTAAAATGAAAAAGCTCTTAATAACTGTAGGAATCTGTCTTTTTACATTAAGCGGATGCGCCACAAAGGAATATGTAAAAGAACAAATTGATCCTATCAACAACAGATTAGAAAAGATTGAAAAACAAATGGAAAAAATGAGTAATGAAATCTCAAGTATCAACAATAATATTAAAAATATAAATTCTAAATTAGATACAACAAACGCTACCGCAAATGAGGCATTGAAAAAATCTCAAGAGGCAGTTAAAGAATCAAAAAGTGCTGCTATGAGAGCAGAAGATGCTGCAAATAAAGCACAAGCAGCAGCTGAAACTGCAAAGAAAGCTTTTGAACTTCAACAGAAAAAGTAATTTGACATTTTAGCATTACAAGTATTAAATTTTCAGATTGTGAAAAGCCAATTAATTCATTCTCTTTGGATAGGACTTTTAGCAGGCTGCTTTGGAGGACTTGTTGGCCTCGGAGGCGGCGTTGTGATGATTCCACTTATGGTAGCAGTTTTGAAGCTTTCTCAACATAAAGCTCATGGAACAAGTCTCTTTGCCCTTGTTTTTACTGGACTTACAGGCGCGATTGCCTATGGAGCAAAAGGTTCTGTTGATATTATTGCATCTTTAATTCTTGCAATCACAGCAATTTTCACTGCGAGATTGGGCGCTAAATTTGCCCATAGTCTTCCTGAGTGGAAACTCAAAAGGTCCTTTGGAGCTTTTTTAATATTTGCAGCATTAATTCTCATTCTAAAACCATATCTTGCAAATATATATCATTTTGAAATTACAAGCTACATTAAAATTATCGTTCTTTTAATCATCGGACTTTTTGCTGGCTTTCTTGCTGGCATGATGGGAATTGGGGGTGGTACTGTCATGGTTCCTGCCCTTGTTTTAATCCTAAATTACGGTCAGCATATTGCTCAAGGCACTTCTCTTTTATGTATGGTTCCAGCAGGTGCTGTAGGAGCATATACGCATTTAAAACTTGGTAATGTTATTAAAAATTTGCTTCCAGGATTGATAGTTGGAATTATTTTAGGCACTTATATAGGCTCAAACATTGCCCACGCTCTTTCAGAAGCTAATTTAAGAATAATATTTGCTTTAATTATAATATGGACTGGTATAAGATTTTTAAAAACCCCGAAACCTTTGGGATGAAAATAGTAAAAAGTTTTTCAATATTTATTCTGTTGTTTTATCATTTCCTATGTTTTGCCCAGGAAGAACCTAAAAAAATAATATTAAAAGTTGGTAAGCATAAAGATTTTCACAGAATTGTTCTTAATTGCGAAGAAGAGAAAATAAGAGATTTGCTAAAAGTTTTACCACAGAAAGATAACAAAATTAAAATTTCTTTTCCAGAAAAATTTAATATTGAATTTCAAAATAAAATTCTAACTGAAGGTGAAATTACTAAAGAATTTTCTATTAAAAAATTCGATAATTACTATATAATTACCACGCCTCAATTTACTGAATACAAAATTTACAAACTGAATTTTCCCCATCGAGTTGTTATTGATATTTTCACAAATCAAACAGTAAATTCAATAAATTCTGAAAATATAGAGAAACAATTTTCTTCTTTAGTTATACTTGATGCAGGACACGGAGGTAAAGACTTCGGAATTATTTATCAAAATTTAATAGAAAAGGATTTGACTTTATTTTTAGCAAAAGAACTACATTCCAAATTAATCCAAAAAGGTATAAAAAGTCTCTTAACTCGAGACTCTGATATTGAACTTTCTGTAAAAGACAGAACAAAATTTTTGGACAAGCAAAAAACAGGTATCTTTCTGAGTATTCATTTATCAAATGATGAAAGTTTCAAAATTTACCATGATTATAAAAAAGATAAATTTTTAGAAAAATTCAGTATTTTATTAAAAAATAAAATATCAAAAAATTATACGGAGCAAATATTAATTGAACAAATTCCTGTCTATGGAGCGAAAAATTCAGATTTAAAATTGCTTTTGATAGAAATTCCAAAAAAAACTTTGTTCAATGATAAACAACATTTAAATAAATTTATAGATAGCATTGTTGAAAGCATACAGGAATCAACAAAATTTAAAAATTGATGGTTGAAATATGAACAGAAAAATAATTATAGGTATAATTTTAATTTTAGCTACTACAATAACTATAGTTAGCTTCTATGTATTTAAAAAAGAAGACAATCAAAATGCTACCAAAAAAGAAGTTGAATTAGAAATATTTCAACTATTTTTATATCAAAACAATGAAATTGTAAAAAAAGAAATATATTTAACAAAAGAAAGTAATGAATTGAAAAAAATAGAAAAAGTTTTAGAAATTTTTATCAGCGAATTAAATTCACCTTTTGATAAAACTAAAATAGTAGGAGTCTATCGAGACAAACTAAATAAGCTCTATTTAGACTTCTCATCAAATTTTTCTATCCCTATGGATGCTAAAGAAGAGTTTTATCTTTTAAAATCACTTTATCTAACTTTAAAGACTAACTTTCTTTGGATATCAGATGTTAAAATATTAGTGTCAAGCTCAGAAAAAGAAACTCTATCTGGGCACATCTTAATTAATTCTCTTAGAGAATCCTTGGAGGAAACTTAATGAAGAATAAACCAATTGGAATTTTTGATTCAGGAGTAGGAGGACTTACTGTTTTAAAAGAAATTCATAAATTACTGCCAAAGGAAAATTTAATATACTTAGGAGATACTGCAAGAGTTCCCTATGGCATTCGTTCACCTGAAACTGTTATAAAATACTCTTTACAATGCGCAGAGTTTCTATATAAGAAAGGTATTAAACTACTTGTAGTAGCTTGTAATACTTCATCGTCCATTAGTCTTGATGTATTAAGAAAAAATTTTAATATTCCAGTGCTTGGAGTTATAGAACCCGGAGCGAAAACAGCTCTAAGAGTCACAAAAAATAAAAAAATCGGGGTGATAGGGACAGAAGCCACAATTCAAAGTAAAGCGTATCCGCTAAAAATAAAAAATATAAATCCTGATGCGACGGTTATATCAAAATCCTGCCCTCTATTTGTTCCTATTGTGGAGGAGGGAATTACAGAAGGTAATATTGCTGATTTAATAATCGAAAGATATTTGAGAGAAATTAAAGAAAGTGGAATTGACACTTTGATTCTCGGTTGTACCCATTATCCTCTACTTAAAAAAGCCATAAAAAAATATCTTAATAATATAAATCTCGTTGATTCTGCAGAAGCTGTAGCTCAAGATGTGGAGGAACTCTTGAAAGAAAAAAAACTTTTAAATAATCAAAAATCAAATGCTATAAAATTGTTCTATGTTACAGATTCTCCAGATAGATTTAAAAAGATAGGAGAAATATTCTTAAATTTTGAAATAGATAACATCGCCAAAATTTCATTAGAACAGGAGGGAATAATAAAATGAGGCCGGACGGTAGAAAAAACGATGAATTGAGAGCTTTAAAAATAGAAAAAGACTTTATAAAAAATGCAGACGGGTCTGTTTTAATTGAAATTGGTAATACAAGAGTAATATGTACAGCATCTATTGAAAACAAAGTTCCCCCTTTTTTAAAAGATCAAAAAAAGGGTTGGATTACTGCTGAATACGGAATGTTACCTCGTTCAACTCCTATAAGAATGCTAAGAGAATCTACCGCCGGAAGAGTCGGAGGTAGGACTCATGAAATTCAGAGATTAATTGGAAGATCTCTAAGAGCCATCGTTGATCTTGAAAAACTTGGTGAGAGAACAATATGGATTGATTGTGATGTTATTGAAGCAGACGGTGGAACAAGAACTGCTTCTATTACCGGTGGCTATTTAGCTCTAAGAGAAGCAATAAAAAAATCAATTGAAGCTGGCATGATCACTTCAAATCCTATCAAAGATAGTGTAGGAGCTATTAGCGTAGGTATTGTATCTGGAGAACCAAGACTTGATTTATGTTATGCTGAAGACTCTCAAGCTGAAGTTGATATGAACGTAGTAATGACAGGCTCTGGGAAATTCATAGAAGTTCAAGGTACTGCAGAACTTTTACCCTTTTCTAAAGAAAATTTACTTCAACTTTTAGCATTAGCTGAAAAAGGCATAAAGGAGTTACTACGTCTCATAAATCAGCAACAGTAATCTAATTTTTCGTTTCTTATAGATTTACTAAATTTCTATTAATTATATATAATACTCAACATGAAGATCGCAATTGGTGCAGACCATGCAGGATATGAATTAAAAGAACTCCTATCAAAAGTAATTACTGAAATAGGACATGAAATAATTGATATGGGAACTGGTTCATCTTGCTCAGTCGATTATCCAGATTATGCAGAATCAGTTGCAAAGGCTGTTTCTGATGGAACTTATGAAAGAGGTATTTTAATATGTGGTACAGGCATAGGAATGTCCATTGTAGCAAATAAATTCAAAAATGTAAGAGCCGCTCTCTGTAATGACCTATTTACTGCTAAAATGTCACGACTTCATAATGATGCAAACATCCTATGCATAGGGGCAAGAGTTATTGGAATAGGACTTGCAAAGGAAATAGTAGAGACTTGGCTTAATACCCCCTTTGAAGGTAATAGGCATTTAAAGAGACTTGAAAAAATAAATTTCATAGAAAGGAAGGTTATAAATAGTGAGAATGAAGTCATTAAAAGAAGTTGATGAGGAAATTTATAATTTAATTCAAAAGGAAAAGAAAAGAGAGACAAATAAAATTCTCATGATCGCCTCTGAAAATTATGCAAGCAAGGCAGTCATGGAAGCCCAAGGGTCTCTTTTTACAAATAAATATGCTGAGGGATATCCTGGAAGAAGATATTATGGGGGATGTCAGTATGCTGATGAGATAGAAAGGTTTGCTCAAGAGAGAGCAAAAGAACTTTTTAAAGTTGAGCATGTAAATGTGCAACCTCACTCAGGAACTCAAGCAAACATGGCTGTTTATTTTGCCTTTTTACAACCAGGAGATACTATAATGGGAATGAGTCTTACACATGGAGGCCATCTCTCGCATGGTTCACCTGTAAACTTCACAGGAAAGCTATATAAAACTGTTTTTTATGGAGTTGATAAGGAAACAGGATATATAAATATGGATGAAGTAAGAAAGCTTGCCCTTGAATATAAACCTAAAATAATCATTACCGGAGCGAGTGCCTATCCAAGGATTATTGATTTTAAAGCTTTTGCAGATATAGCAAAAGAAATAGGCGCATACCTAATGGCTGACATTGCCCATATTGCTGGATTAATTGCCACAGGTGTTCATCCTTCTCCTGTACCTTATTCAGATTTTGTAACAACTACGACCCATAAAACACTTAGAGGACCCAGAGGTGGTGTAGTAATGTGCAAAGGTGAATATGCAAAAGCAATAGACAAGGCAGTTTTCCCCGGGATTCAGGGTGGTCCATTGGTTCACGTAATTGCAGCAAAAGCTGTTGCTTTTAAAGAGGCTCTATCAAAAGATTTTAAAAACTATCAAAAGAAAGTTGTCAAAAATGCAAAAACGCTTGCTGAAGGCTTGAAAAAAAGAGGCTTTAAGTTAGTATCCAATGGAACAGACAACCACCTTATGCTTGTTGATTTGACTAATTTCAATATAACAGGAAAAGAAGCAGAGGAAGCACTTGATAAAGCTGGAATTACAGTTAATAAAAACACCGTCCCTTTCGATACAAAACCCCCCACTGTTACCTCTGGAATCCGAATTGGAACTCCTTGTGTAACAACTCGGGGGATGGGAGAAGAGGAAATGGAAGAAATTGCAGAAATTATTAGCACAGTAATTAAAAATATTTCTAATGAATCAGTTATAAAAGATATGAGTAAAAAGGTTCAGTCTCTCTGTAAAAAATTTCCTATTTATTGATCTTGTCTTAACTCTTTAAAAAATTTCTGCAGTATCTCGCGGCATTCTTCTTCAAGAATGCCGCTTTTTATCTCTACCCAATGATTTAACCTACTGTCTTGTAGTATCCTGTATAAACTTACTGCTCCTCCACCCTTTGGATCATCGCATCCATAAACTACTTTCTTGATTCTTGCATGTACTATGGCACCAGAACACATTATGCAGGGTTCTTTAGTTATGTATAAAACAGCATCATTAAGTCGCCATGAATTAATAGTTTGTGATGCTTGTCTTATGGCTAAAATTTCTGCATGAGCTGTTGCATCAAAGGTTGTCTCCTTTTGATTGTGAGCCCTTGCGATAATCTTTCCATCTATAACAAGCACTGCACCAACTGGAACTTCACCTTTTTTAAATGCCTTTTCTGCCTCATGTAAGGCTTCTTTCATGAAATATTCGTCAGAAGCCAGTTTGTCCACTCCTCAATGCCCTGTCCTGTTTTACAGGATACTTCAAAAATCTTTATTTTAGGATTTAGAAATTGAGCATCCTTTTTTATTTTGTCTATGCTTACATCAAGTAGGTCTTTCAGGTCTACTTTATTTATAATTAAAACCGAAGATTCCTGAAACATAAGTGGATACTTAAGAGGCTTATCATCACCTTCTGTTAAACTAAGTATCATTACCTTAATGTCTTCTCCGACTTTAAATTCAGCAGGACATACGAGATTACCCACATTTTCTATGAAAAGAAGATCTATTTCTTTTAAAGGTAACTCCTTTGCTGCATCATTTATCATATTTGCATCAAGATGACAGGCTCCCTCAGTATTTATCTGAACCACTGGAACTCCAAGACGATCAATTCTTTCGGCATCATTTGTTCCGGTGATGTCACCTTCTATAACACCCACTTTAATCTTATCTTTTAGAGCGCTTATAGTTTTCTCAAGTAGAGAAGTTTTACCTGCACCTGGAGAACTCATGAGGTTTATTACATAAACCCCTAAATCCTTAAACATTTTTTTGTTTTCTTCTGCTATTCTCTCGTTAGCATCCAGTATCTTTGTGGTAACTTTAATTTTCATTGCTTACCTCCATTTCTGTTATGTTAAGTTCTTTACCAGATAGTAAATTTATTGAAAAACTTCCACAATTAGGACATTCAAAAATAATATAATTCTCATTACTTTCAAATTCTTTTTCACAATCTTTACAAACTCCTCGAACAGGAATCTCTTCAATTATTAAATGTGCTTTTTCAGCAGGAGTCCCTTCTTTTAAAACATTGAAAGCAAAAAGCAGGGCATCAGTCATTACGCCTGTTGCCCTGCCTATTATAACTCTTATTGAATCTATCTTACTGTATCCATTTTTAGCACACTCTTGAACTGCAATATTTAGTAGTTCAGTCGCAATAGATGCTTCATGCATCAGCCCTCTTGCTCCTTTTCACGAGCAACCTCTTTTTCATAAGCTTCCTTACCTGCTTCAAAAGCTTTTGTTATAGCAGATTTTTTTTCATCTAAAGTTTCTTTAGCCTTATCAAGCGTAGAGGAAATTTTTTCTTTGGCTTCCTTAATATAGGTTTCTGCTTTTTCTTTTACATCCTCGGCTGTCTCTTTTATCTTTGCTCTCGTTTCTTTACCTGCCTGAGGAGCTAACAATAAAGCCAATCCTGCTCCTACAATACCACCCAATAAAAAAGACATAAAAACTGATTTTGCACTAAATCCTCTGTCTTCATCCATTTTTACTTACCTCCTTTCTTTAAATTTTCTAAAAAAACATTTGCTGCTACCATAACAGCAGTCTTTAAGGCATTGCTTTTTAAAGAAAGTGAACTTTTAACTTTATCAGCTGTTGTTACAAGTTCAGATATAATAAAAGTTAATTTTTCTACTGTTGAAGCAAGTTCTCTAACTTTTTGAGTCACATCGTTTACATCATCAATAGAAGCCTTCACTCCTTCAATAACTTTTTCTGTCTCATGAATAGTAGGGTCTAACTTTGTTTTTGTTGTATTAAGAAATTCTTTAAAAGCATTTATTCCTCTTCTTAATTCAACAGCAACTACAATAAGAAAAATAAGAGCAGCTATGAGACTTAAAGTGGCAAGAAAATATCCAATACTTAAAATTATAATCCACGTTTCACTCATAAAAACCTCCTTCCAAAAAAGGATAACATTTTAACTCCTATTGTGTCAAATTTTTTAATTTTGCTCTCACATATAAAATTCTTTGCCCAACAGTTATCCAGCTTAATATAGTAAGAACCACAACAGTATAGTACAAAAAACTTGTAATACATCCAAAAGCAAGCAAAACAAGTCTTTCAGGTCTCTCTATTATACCAACATTGCAAGAAACGCCTAATCCTTCTGCCCTTGCTCTTACATAGGAAATTAAGTAGGAAGCAATCATGCATAAAAGAGTTACAATAAATGCTTCAACATCACTAATTCTAAAAAAATGCCATGCTATACCCAGAAAGATAAATCCATCGGCAATTCTATCAAGAGTTGAATCAAAAAGAGCTCCAAATCTCGTTACTCTTCCATTGACTCTTGCAAGAATGCCATCAAGAAGGTCGAATGCTCCACCTGCAAGAATGAAAATACCTCCTAAAAAGAGATTAAAGGGTATTATGAAACCAGAAAAAGAAGTTACTATCATTCCAATAAACGTAATAATGTTAGGATTAATTGGAAAAGCCTTTGCTAAGGGTGTAAGGGGTTTATCAAGAAAATGGCTAAATTTTTCACTTAACAATCTATCTTTCCCTCTTCCCTTCTATAAACTCCTCCACCATATTTTTTGCCACCTCATCTGGATACTGAATTCTTGGATGTTTCATAAAATAGGCAGAAGGTGAAATAAGCAATCCACCAATGCCTCTATCAAGGGCTAATTTACAACATCTTATTGCATCAATAACAACTCCAGCACTGTTTGGTGAGTCTTCTACGCTCAATCTAAGCTCCAAATTTATTGGAACATTACCAAAGATTTCTCCCTCAATTCTCAAAAAACATACTTTATTATCATTCATCCATGGAATGTAATCAGATGGTCCGATATGAACATGTTCTGCTGAAAGTTCATGAGTAATCTGGCTTGTTACAGCCTCTGTTTTTGAAATCTTTTTTGAGGTTAATCTACTACGATTAAGCATGTTGAGAAAATCTGTATTGCCTCCTACATTAAGCTGATAGGTATTTGTTATTCTAACACCTCTGTCCATGCAAAGTTTACTTAGCACTCTATGAACAATTGTAGCTCCAATCTGACTTTTTATATCATCACCTATTATTGGAATATTCTTTTCTTCAAACTTTTTTATCCATTCATCATTTGATGCAATAAAAACTGGTATACAATTAATAAAAGCAACCTTAGCTTTAATGGCGCATTCAGCATAATATCTTGTAGCTTCCTCAGAGCCCACGGGGAGATAACTTACCATTATTTCTGCTCCAGTTTCTTTAAGAACCTTAGTTACGTCTACTGGCTTTTCATCGGAAGGAATAAATCTTTTATCATCTGGATAATTCTTCATGTGTTCAGCAACACCATCGAGAACAGGCCCCATAGAGACTTTGATAGGATATTCTGGCAGGTCAGGATGAAATATCTTAGTGCAATTCGGTTTTGCAAAAATGGCCTCTTTAAGCGGCTTGTTTACTTTTCTTTTATCTATATCAAAAGCTGCTACAATTTCTATGTCTCCAGGAAGATATCCTCCTAAATTGAAATGCATTAATCCTGGAATTTTATCCTCTGAAATATTTTTTTTATAATATTCAATTCCTTGAATCAGAGCACTTGCACAGTTGCCGAGTCCCACAATAGCAATTTTTATTTTCCCCATTATTATCTCCTCGTGATTTTGGTTTTGAAAAAATGCTAAAACAAAATTTTATAAACTAATAAATATCTTTATGTCAAGCGTTAAAATGTTGATTTAATTGAGCATTGGATTTTACAATATCTTTTAAGTGTGACTGAAACATTAACTTACATAAATAATTTTCTAAAATACATAAAACTTCAGAGAGGGGACTCACCTCATACACTAAGAGCATACAAAAATGATCTTAAGGAATTTTTTAATTTTGCTAACTTAGAACCTAAACAAATAGATTCTATGATCATACGGGGTTTTATTTCAGAGCAAATTTTAAAAGGCAAGGCAAAAACAACAGTTTCAAGAAAACTCTCTACAATAAGATCTTTTTTTGCTTATCTATATAATGAAGGAATTATAAAAATTAATCCTGCAAGAGTGGTTTCCTCTTTGAAGATAAAGAGAAAAATACCTAAATTTCTCACAGTAGATGATGCTTTTAAGCTTGTAGAAGCGCCCTCTGAGGATAAATTTACTATACAAAGAGACAGAGCTATTCTTGAACTTCTATATGGATGCGGAATAAGAGTAAGTGAACTTTGTGGATTAAATCTTGAAGATATTGATTTAAAGGAGGGACTTATTAAGGTAAGGGGTAAAGGTAATAAAGAGAGAATAATTCCTGCGGGACAAAAAGCTAAAGAAGCAATCAAAAAATATCTTGCCATAAGACAGATTTTAAGAATAAAGAAAAATTTTCATGATCAGGAAACACCTCTCTTTATAAATAATAGAGGAAATAGGTTATCTGATAGACAGATAAGAAGAATTGTAGAAAAATATGCAAAAGTCGTTGGAGTTTTAGAAAAAATAGGACCTCATACTCTAAGACACACTTTTGCAAGTCATCTTCTTATGGAAGGTGCTGATTTGAGAGTAATACAAGAATTACTCGGACATTCATCTCTATCAACTACCCAGATTTATACACACATTGACTTGAAACATTTAATTGAAATTTACGACAAATCTCACCCACTTACAAAGGAGGACATTTAAATGGAGTTTCACGGCACAACAGTTTTATGTGTAAAGAAAGAAAATTCAGTTGTAATAGCATCTGATGGACAGGTTACCTTTGGTAATACAGTACTTAAACATAATGCAAAAAAAATCAGAAGGCTTTATAATGGAAAAGTTCTTACAGGTTTTGCAGGCTCAACAGCTGACGCTTTCACACTTTTTGAAAGATTTGAAGGAAAGCTCGAAACATATAAAGGAAATCTCTTAAGAGCAGCCGTAGAACTTGCTAAGGACTGGCGTACTGATAAAATACTGAGAAGACTGGAGGCATTATTAATAGTAGCAGACAAGGAACACATATTAATACTCTCAGGTAACGGAGATGTAATAGAGCCTGAAGACCAGATTGCAGCTATTGGTTCTGGAGGCCCCTTTGCTTATTCCGCTGCAAAGGCGCTTTATGATAACACAATGCTTTCTGCTAAAGAAATTGCAATAAAAGCGATGGAAATAGCCTCAAAAATATGTATTTATACAAATAACACTATAGTAATGGAGGAGTTAGATTAATGGAGAATCTTACGCCTAAGAAAATCGTTGAAGAACTTGATAAATTTATAATTGGACAGGAGGGTGCTAAAAAAGCTGTTGCCATTGCTTTAAGGAACAGATTTCGTAGGCAACTTCTTCCAAAAGAATTAAGAGATGAAGTTTTACCCAAAAACATACTAATGATAGGACCAACAGGTGTTGGAAAAACAGAAATTGCAAGAAGACTTGCAAGACTTGTTAATGCACCTTTTGTAAAAGTTGAGGCATCAAAATTTACAGAAGTAGGATATGTTGGACGAGATGTAGAATCAATAATTAGAGACTTAGCAGAAGTCTCAATGAACATGGTAAAACAAGAACATACTCAAAGAGTTCAGGAAAAGGCAAAGCAAATGGCAGAAGAAAGAGTTCTTGATATTCTTTTACCCCAGCCAAGATACTCAAGAGATATAGATGAAGCAGAGGAAAAAACAAGATATCAAGAAACAAGAGAAAAACTAAGGAAACAACTTAGGGAAGGCGCGCTTGATGAAAGATATATAGAAATTGATTTCAAAGAAAAGGTTATGCCTTTCGGTGTAATCTCTAATGTGGCAATGGAGGAAATAGAGATTAATCTTAAAGAAATGCTTGGTAGTTTTCTTCCAGAAAAGGTAAAAAGAAAAAAAGTTAAAGTATCTGAGGCTATTAAAATATTTACACAAGAAGAATCAAATAAATTGATAGATATGGAAAAAGTAACTAAAGAAGCAATTGAAAGAGTTGAACAAACAGGAATTGTATTTATAGACGAGATTGATAAAATTGCATCTCGCGGAAGTTCCTATGGCCCTGATGTTTCCCGTGAAGGAGTTCAGAGAGACCTGCTTCCAATTGTAGAAGGTTCAACTGTTACAACAAAGCATGGACCTGTGAAAACAGATCATATTCTTTTTATTGCTGCAGGAGCTTTCCACGTATCAAAGCCTTCTGATTTGATACCTGAACTTCAAGGTAGATTTCCTATAAGAGTTGAACTTAATTCTCTTGGAAAGGAAGAATTTATAAGAATTCTTACAGAACCTGATAATGCTCTTATAAAACAGTATATAGCTCTTTTAGGTACAGAAAATGTTACTCTTGAGTTCACTAAGGATGGAATAGAAGAGATTGCTAATATATCTCAATTGGTCAATGAGAAAACAGAAAATATTGGTGCAAGAAGGCTGCACACTGTAATGGAAAAGCTACTTGAAGATATTTCCTTTAATGCATCAGAGCTAAATGGTCAAAAAATAACAATTGATGCAAAATTTGTAAGAGAAAAATTAAGTGAAATAGTAAAGAGTGAAGACCTCAGCAGATACATACTCTAATAGAAATATAACTCAAAAATTATTTTTACTTGAAATTTTGATAATATTTATACTCTTTTCTTGTGCTCCAAAGAAACAGCCATCAGTAGAATATATTCCAGAGGGAGTCAAAAAGGGTATAGCTTCATGGTACGGAGCAGAATTTCATGGCAAACCCACTGCTTCAGGAGAAATATATAACATGTATGACTATACTTGTGCACATAGAGAGTATCCCTTTGGAACAAAATTAAGGGTTATAAACTTAAGAAATAACAAAGATGTAGTATGCACGGTAAATGACCGAGGGCCTTTTATATCAGAAAGAGATATTGACCTCTCCTATGTGGCAGCAAAGCAAATTGACCTTATCGGAACAGGTATCGCTGAGGTATTAATGGAACCAGTTGGAAGAGACCTAAGTTATGTAAAATATGTAAAATATAGCCCTACTTCTGGTCTACTCACAATACAAGTTGGAGCCTTTAAAGAGATTGAGAATGCCCAAAGACTAAAACAAGCACTTAGTTTAAAATTCAGAAATGTTTATATAACAGAAAAAATATTAAAAGGAGACACTTTCTATAGGGTAAGAATAGGAAAATTTAAAGATTACAACGAAGCCTATAATCTTGCTAAATCAATGGGACAGGAAGGATACAGGGTTATCATAACAACTTTTGAGGGAGGATTAAAGGATGAAATTTGAAACTTTTAAGGATGTAGTCCAATTTCATGGGCATAGTTGCCCTGGACTTGCCTTAGGCTATAGAGTTGCAAAGGCTGCCATAGAGGAGCTTAATATTACAAGATCTGAAGATGAGGAAATTGTATGTATCGTTGAAAATGACTCCTGTGCAGTTGATGCAATACAAGTAATGACAGGATGTACCTTTGGAAAAGGAAATCTAATTTTCAGAGACTACGGAAAACAGGTTTACACATTTTTTGATAGAAGAAAGAGAAAGTCAGTAAGAATATCCATAGATTTTGATTTTAAAGAAACAGAGAAAGAACAGGCTTTATGGAAAAAATTCATAGAAGGAGAAAGAACCAAAGAGATAATTGAATTTATAAACAAAAGGAAAGCTGAAAAAATTAAAGTAATACTCGATGCAGAAAAAGACGATATTCTCAAAATTTCCTATCCTCCTATTAACCCTCCCCAACCGGCAAGAATATTTAAAAGTTTGAGATGTCAACAATGCAATGAAAAAGTAGCAGAGATAAAGGCAAGGCTTTTAAATGGCAAGACTCTCTGTATTCCCTGTTTTGAGGCTCTATTATGAAAGAAATTGAAATTACCCTTACAGGCATTGCCCATCTCGGAGAGGCAATAGGCAAATATAATGGAAAAGTAGTCTTCGTACCCTACGGTATTCCAGGAGAAACAGTTAAGATACAAATAATTAAAGACGAGGGAGATTACTGCCGGGCAGAAATTACAGATATTATAGAGCCTTCTTTTTTCAGAGAGATGCCTCCATGTGAATTATTTGGTATATGTGGAGGATGTAGCTTTCAACATGTTGCCTACAGTTATCAAACAAAGCTTAAAGAAATAGTTGTAATGGAACAACTTAAAAGGATAGGAGGATTTGAAAATCCAGAAGACTTCACAAATCTTACAATTAGGGCTGAAAGACCATATAACTATAGAAACAGAGCAGATTTTTCAATAAACAGAAATAAGCTTTTAGGATTTAAAATAAGAGGAACTCACAGATTCATCCATGTAAAATACTGTCATATAATGCATGAAAGTATTAATAAAATTCTCTCTACTCTTCAGGGAAAAAGTCCAAAGAGAAAAACACATAATATTACAATAAGATATGGAGTTAACACAGGCAACTATCTTGTCCAGCCAGAAATATACACAGATGAATTAAAGACTGGTCAATTATTCTATACTGAAAAATTATTGGATAAAGAGTTCAAAATATCGTCACCTTCTTTTTTTCAAGTAAACACTTATCAGGCAGAAAACTTAATTAAAACTGTCCTTAACTACATTAATGAAGAGGATAAAACAATAATAGACGCCTATGCTGGTGTAGGTACCTTTACAGTTTTTCTTGCCCAAAAAGCAGAAAGGGTAATTGCCATTGAAGAGAGTCGCTCATCATACAAAGATGCTCAAATAAACATAAAAGACTTTGACAACATAACCTATTTATGCGAAAAGGTTGAAGAAACCCTTAATAAGAACGAAATTAACGCAGATGCTATAGTAATTGACCCTCCGAGGATTGGAGTGATGAAGACTGTTCTTGAAGCAATTGCTGACAAAAAAATAAGAAAGTTAATCTATGTATCCTGTGAACCTTCCACTCTTGCAAGAGATTTGAGATATTTAAGTGAAAGAGGTTATAAACTAACAGAGGTTCAACCTGTGGATATGTTTCCACAGACCTATCACATAGAAAATGTAGCTTTAATGAAACTTGAATAAGGAGGATAAAATGGCTTTAAAAATCAATTTAAATGAAGTAGAAATGAAACCACATCCAAAATTTGAAGGTGTAAAAATTGGTTTTATAACAACAAAAGAAAGGCATCCTGAGTTAAGTATTATAGTACTTGAAATTTCCCCAGGAGTAGAAGTACCAACTCATACCCATGAAAGAGAAATTGACAGCATTTTAACCCTTGAAGGTGAAGGAGAAGTATTTATTGATAACAATTGGCAACCATTCAAAAAAGGAGATGTGATTGTCATTGGAACAAAAGAAGTACACGGCGTTAGAGTAAAAGGAAACTCTCCAGCTAAGTGTTATATAGTGCATGCGCCAGCTTTATGGTAAATTTGACAAATATGATAGTAAAAACTATATAATTCAACAAATGGGCGATTAGCTCAGGGGGGGAGCGCTTCCTTCACACGGAAGAGGTCGTGGGTTCAAATCCCTCATCGCCCATATTTCTACTGCTTATATATTTTTCTAAATGTTTTCAATACAAATTCGGGATTTTATAAATATTTGGATTATATTGTTTGTTTTACTGTAACAAGTTTCAATAGGTTCTACTATCCCATAAATCCAAGGGAAATAAATAGGCTTTAATTCATAACCATAGGTTCTTATATCATCTTTAATCGCTGAAATTTTTATATAATTTACATTTGAAGAATTTAAAAATTCTTCAGCAATCTTTAAAGCTTCCCTATCATATAAGTTCTCTATAACTTTATAATTAAATGATGGAGAGTAAGGTATAATCTTAATTTCGTCATCAACTTTATCTAAAACTATAAATTTTTCAGGTTCAATGTTGAAGTAAAGTATTAAATTAAAGCAACCTTTGATATTTTTTTCATCACACTGTAATAAATTAATATTCATAGTTAACTATATATATTTTGATAGGTAAATATCATACCTTCTTTTCCAAATTCTACAAGCTCTTGAATATAAATTAAAGATCATTATTTAGATATTTCCAGTTCAGCCTTGATTTTATCTTATTAAAGTCAGCAACAAGTTCTGGTGGTTCCCCTTTTCTTCTTTCTTTTTCAATAACTTTAAAATCTATTTCTGTAAACATGAAGAATCCCCTCCTTTAATCTTCCCTTCTTTTCACATTACTCAACCATTCAACCAAAAAGGCAAGAAAAATTCCTGAAAATAAAGCACCTATGGCAGACACTCCCAGTATCAGCTTTCTTTTGGGCTTCACTGGATATTCAAGAGAATTGGGCTTTTCTATAATAGAAAGGACAAAGTATTTACTTCCTGCAGTTTTTTCTTTATTGGGTGAAAATGCTACCTCATAATCCTGCACAGCCCGGCTTAAGTCCTTTTCAAATTCTTCTATTGCAAACCTAAGTATATCCTCTGCAAGCTTTCTGTCAGGCTGTTCTGAAATTAAGTTAAGGCTTCCTGTTTTTTTATCCACTTCTGCCCGGAAAAGCTTTTCTCCTTTTCCCTCATTCACTGCCTTTTCCAGAGTGCCCAAATAATCTCTGTCACTGTAAGAGCCTTTTATTCTATCCAGAACCTTCTTTTTAAATTCAAGACTGTTTAGTATACTGATGCTCATATTATTCATTTCCTGGAATCTACCCTGCTGTAGAGGTATTATAAAAGAAAGTTTCCCTGCTGTCTTTGTTTCATTTGATTTCAGATTTTCAAGCAATGATTGTGTAAAAAGAAAATCAACCCACAATGTTGCCCTTGCCCTGTAGATATCAGGCAAAAAAAATGCCACGAGCCCTCCTGCAAAGATGCCCAGTATGAAAACTGCTAAAATATACTTGAATCTTTTCTTCAGCAGTAGTAGCAGTTCATATAGACTTATCTCATCTGAGTATTGCCCTTTTGAGTCTCTTTCATTCATAAGCTCCTCCAAAAATTTTTGAATTCAAATAGTCTTCATTATCTCAACAATTCTTTTACTTGCCATGCCATCTCCGTATGGATTTACAGCTTTTGACATTTTTTCATATTCAGAATTATTTTCTATCAAATTTATGACTTCTTTCACAATGGATTCCTTTTTAGTTCCCACAAGCCTCGCTGTGCCTGCCTCAATGCCTTCAACTCTCTCCGTTACATCTCTCATGACTAAAACAGGTTTGCCTAAGGAGGGTGCTTCTTCCTGAATCCCACCAGAGTCCGTTAAAACTAAGTAACACTTTGACATAAGCCATATAAGATAGGGATAGTTTAAGGGTTCAATTAGATAGACATTCTTCATGCCATTTAATATTCTATTTACTGGCTTTTTCACATTGGGATTTAAGTGAACAGGATATATTATCTTTATGTCTGGGTAAAGCATCGCAATCTCTTTCAAAGCATTACAAATGTTTTCAAATCCTTCACCGAAGCTTTCTCTTCTATGTCCTGTCACTAAAATCACTTTTTCCTTTTTGAAATCAAAAAAAGAAGCAAAATAGGATTCAATATCATGCTTTAAGTTTCTTCTTTCCTCTATAATTTTCAATCCTGTAAACAATGCATCGATCACTGTATTTCCCACTACCCAGACATTATCCCTTATACCCTCCCTATATAAATTTTCCTTTGCCTTTTCTGTTGGGGCAAAATGATAATCAGATATATGCCCTATGAGAACCCTATTTACTTCCTCGGGATAGGGAGAGTATTTAATATAACTTCTGAGTCCAGCCTCCACATGTCCAACTTTGATTTTCTTATAAAAAGATGACAGAGCCCCTGTAAAAGCTGTGGTTGTATCTCCCTGAACTATAACCATCTCAGGTTTAAAGTCATCTAAGACTTTGTCCAGCCCTTTCAGGCTGTCTATTGTAATATCAAAAAGAGTCTGATTATCTTTCATAAGATTGAGATCATATTCTGGCTTTATTCCAAAGAAATCTAAGACCTGATCAAGCATCATTCTGTGTTGAGCAGTAATACACACTTTCACATCAAAGACTTTTGGATGTTTTTCTAACTCCCGATAAAGAGGAGCTAATTTTATTGCCTCCGGTCGTGTTCCAAAAATTAATAAAATCTTTTTCAACGAGAATCGCTCCAGTATCAAATATTTTTAGATAAACGTTGAAATTTCATCCGATCATTCAAATATAAGCTACTCAATATCATCACCTGATAGCGCTACTCATTCCAGGTGGGAAATCTGCAAGTATCTCTATTTTATCCCAGTTGTCTTTAAACCACTCAATATTTGCATTAAAGCCCTCTTTAAAATAAACAATTGGTTTATATCCTATGAGTTTTTCAGCTTTCTCAATAGATGCAAGCAATCTTGGTTTGGTATCCCATTTTCTTCTCTCCTTAAAAATTAGACCCGCTTTGTTCCCAGTAGCATCTAAAACCATTGAGGCTACTTCTTTAATGGAAATTTCTCTTCCCGCTGCAAGATTAAAGTTCTCACCTATAGCTTTTTCATAATATCCTGCTTTAATCAATCCCTGAACTAAATCTAATACATAAGTGAAATCTCTTGTCTCTTCTCCTGTTCCTGTAATAGGCAACGGAAGTCCCTTCATTGACCAGTAAATAAAGTTTGGTATCACATTTCTATATTGACCTGGGACTTCTCCAGGACCATAGGAATTAAAAAATCTGCAATTTACTATCGGTAATCCATAATGATGATGGTAAAAATTACAATACATCTCTCCAGCCATTTTATTTATTTGATAGGGAGTGGTAAGATGCATTGATATGAAATCCTCTTGCAGGGGAAGCTTCGGATATGACCCATAAATTGCACATCCACTTGAAGCATATATGAATTTTTCTACTTTTCCTAATCTTGAGTATTCAAGTAGTTTGATATGTCCAATAATATCAACTTCCGCTGAAATCTCAGGATAGTCAACCGAATTCTGATTTGCAAAAAAGGCAGCTAAGTGAAAAACTATGCTTATATCTTCCTTAAAAACTCTTTTTAGATCGACATCGTTTCTGACATCACCAAACACAAACATGATATTTGGCATAGGTGTCACATTCCAGGGATCTTTAATTTTTATGGCAGAAAGATTATCCAGAACAATCACTTTACCTTTACTTCCCACTAATTTTGAAAGAGCGATGATAAGATTACTTCCAATAGCACCAGCACCCCCGGTAACCAAAATATTTCTTCCTTCATAGTATTTGAGCAAATCCTTCTTTAAATCCAGCTTTCCTAGATAATTATCAACCAAGGCAATTCTTTTTTCATATGTATTCATAAAAACACCTCCAAACTTAATTTTTATGAAAAATTCTTTTTAAAACTCCCTTCGCTTCGCTCAGGGTAACAGAAAAAGGCTCAGAGTGACCTAGAAAAGGCGCAGAGTCATAGCATAGCTATCATTCCGAGCAAAGCGTAAGCATAGCGACGAATCTACCCAGACTCCTCACACCAGTTAGGGAGGCACGAAGTGCCGAAGAATCTCCTCTTCTTACCCCTTGAAAATTCATTTTATATCCCTTTGGATATTAATTTTAGACCATGTTTTTTATTAATTTTTCTATGCATATATCCTTATCAAAATTATTTAATACATAATTATATCCATTTTCTCCATAACTTCTTAACTCATCTTTGCTTTTAAAAATCTCTCTTACCAAATGCTCTGCTTTTTTAATATCTCCATGAACACAGCTTAACCCACAATTAGCACTTTTAATTATATAGTGTCCATCACTTTCTTTATTTAAAAAGGCTAATACTGGAAGCTTTGCTGCCATATATCCGAGGATTTTCCCAGGAACAACAGGTGTTTTGTTTTTAGCTGTCAGAGAGACCAGCCCAACATCACAATCCTTAACCAGATATGGATACTCTTCCTTAGATACAAATGGTTTGAAAATAACATTGTTTAGATTTTTATCCCTGACTAAACTCTCTAATTTATCCTTTTCCATACCATCGCCAACAAAAAGAAAGATGATGTCCTCTAAATCCTGAACCTTTTCAGCAAGTTCTACTATAAAGTCTAATCCTTGAGAAGGACCCATTACACCAGCAAAAAGTATGATGAATTTATCTTGCAAATTATATAATTCCCTGTACTTATTCACTCTTGAAATTCCATTAAACTGTTTTATATCAATCCAATTATGAAGCACAATAAATTTATCGGCAATATCTGGATGATTATTTTTCAAAAGTTCTAAGTTACCTTCAGAATGGACAAATATTAAATCAGCATTTAAGTATGCCTTCCTTTCCATATTTTTAAAATATTTAACAAGAATCGGATTCCTTAAAATTCCTAAATCGATGGCATTTTGAGGAAATATATCCTGAACATTAAGTATTAATTTCGCATTAAAAAATTTTTTAAGTTTAGCACCTAAATTAGCAAGGGGCAAAGGTGGACTGTATACAACAATAACATCTGTTTTATCCAAGTATTTTCTTATTTTATTAAAAAAGATATAAGGCATGCTTACCTGAGAAATTCCTCTGATAACAAAATTTACTTTGTGATGTGGCAAGGTTTTTACTCTCAGGACTTTAATTCCCTCCTCGTCAGAAAATTCTGGATATTCTCTATTCCTTTCCTCCTCAGTTAAATTATATTCTGGATAAGTTGTTGCAACATAAACATTGAAACCTCTGTCTCTGAGACCTTCTGCTAACTCTTGCATCAAATGAGAAGCAGACCGAATCTCAGGTGGATATGAATCAGTGATTAAAAGAATATTCATATCCTGATTATTTTACCCCCGGACAGAGATTCATTTATCTTGAAAGTAGTAAGTGTAGAATAGTAAATCTCCTCATAGGTTATTTTTGGCTTCTCCCCTCCATTAATTACATTTACAAAATGAGACAGTTCCTCCTTGTAGCCAATCTCTTGATTGAAAGTTTTGAGCTTTTTAGTTTTTCCACCAAACCAGTAATGAGAGTTTTTAAAATCTTCAATAATAAATGTCCTTCCTTCTGAATAAACCTCTATTCTTTCTCTTGAAAAAGCCTTATCACCGGAAGCTGAATAAAATATATTTCCCACTGAACCATCTTTAAATTTGATTAAAATAGATACATTATCGTTATTAACAACAGTTCTATTATTACCTGAGACTCTCTCAGCATAAACCTGCTGTGGAATACTCCCTGTCAGATAAATCATCAAATCAACAAAATGGCATATTTCACCAATAACCCTACCACCACCCTCTTCTTCAGAATGAACCCAGTGTTCAGGCGGAACAAAACCTGCATTCACTCTGTAATTGATCATCAAGGGATCTTTGCGGTTAATTAAAAATTTTTTGAGATTTTCTGCATGCGGAGAAAATCTTCTGTTATATCCAACCATAAGAAATGGTTTTGAATTTTCAGTATTTAAAATTGATAAATAAACATCAGTAATTTCTTTTAGTTCTTCTTCATTGATACATAAGGGTTTTTCTACAAATACATGCTTTCCTGCCTTTAAAGACTCTATAACCATTCTGGAATGAAGGCTATGACGGGTTAAAATTAAAACAGAGTTAATCTCTTCATTGTTTAAAATTGTTTTATAATCAGTTGTAGCATTTTCAAATCCATATTTTTTTGCCACATGGTAAGCATTTATTCCAGAGCTTGTAGATATTGTATGGAAGCGAATATTAGAAAGTTTGGATAAAGCAGGAATTAAAATAGCTTTACCAAATAATCCAGCACCAATTACACCTAAGACCACAGGTGATTTAATACTTAAATCTCTTAATTTTTTAAATTTCTCCTGTGAGATAACACTATCTGAAGGATATTCAAAAATTACACCTATATAGGGGCCTCCTTTGTTATTCATGATATTTTCATAGACTTGAACTGCCTCTTTAATAGAAAACCTGTGTGTTATCAAAGGCTCTAAAAGTAACTTCTTTTCAGAAACAAGCCTTAAAAACTCTTCAAGATTTCTGTTTTCTGTCCAGCGAACATAACCAATTGGGTAATCAATACCCTTGTTTTCATAAATTGGGTCTAAACTTCCTGCTCCAGCAGCTTTGGAAACGATTATTTCTACTTCCTTATGCCACATTTCATTTCTATCTGGATGAATATCAGCCACTCCGACCACAACGATTCTGCCACGAAATCTTGCAACATCAACTGCTAAGTGAACTGGTTCTTCCGATTTTGTTGCAGCTGTTATAATCACTACATCCGCACCAAATCCGCCGGTATACTTATCAACAAGATTTTTAAACTCATCAATAGAATCACTCACTGCATCAATGCCTAATTTTTTAGTTAACTCAACTTTTGATTTATCAATATCAAAACCAATAACAAGGCAACCATAAGCTTTCAGAATTTGTATTGTGAGCAATCCTAATAAACCCAAACCAATAACAGCTACTTTCTCGCCAAAAGTCAAATTCCCGCATCTTATACCATGCAATGCAATTATCCCCAGCATTCCAAAGGATGCTTCTTTAAATGTTACATTATCTGGAACTTTGCAACATAAATTTTCTGGCACCGTAATATATTCAGCATGACAGGCATATCCAGCACCAATACAGGCAACTCTATCTCCAGGTGAAAATTTATGTATGTTTTTCCCCACTTCAACAACAACTCCAGCTGAACTATAGCCGAGAGGAGTTGGACTGTCAAGTCTTCCCAATGCTTCTTGAAAAGTCTTCAAGAATCCCTCTTTTTTTGCTTTATCAAGGAATCTTTTTACCAGATCAGGGCGCGCTTTTGCTTTGCCAAGTAAGGATTTCTTAGCCAAGTCTATAATTGATCGTTCAGTTCCAATGCTAATAAGTGATGCTACATTTTTAACAAGAATAGCATTTGAACCACAATTTGGCACAGCAACATCGGCTAATTCTATTTCACCGGTGCGATAGTTTTGAATTAGTTGCAGCATTTTTTATCTCCTATCCTTTTTCCTAAACCACTCCACTGTTTTCTCAACAGCTGTCTCAATATCATATGGCAGTTTACCACCACAGACATCCATAATTGGTGAAAGGTCAAAAACATATTCAGTCGTGATATTTTTCAATCTAAAACTTGTCAGTGGAGCATTTGTCCAGCCAAGAAATTTTAATATATCTCCTATTTTTGCGAAATTTTTTGCTATCCATAAAGGCATTTTATGAATTTTAGGGGCATTCATCTTTTTTCTTACCAGTTCTGCAAACTCATACAAATCTAATGGTTCAGGATCACCAACATAAAAAGTCTTTGTATGAACTTTCTCAGCTGGAGCTAAAAGTATACTATGAATTTGATGAGCGATATTTTCCACATACCCCATGGAGCGTCTATAATGACCATGTCCAATATGGAAATACCAACCCTGAGAAATAGCTTTAAAAAAATTAATATATGGTTCAATCATCCACGGACCCCAAACTGAGATTGGTCTTATAATTGTCCACTCAAAGGGAGGATTTTTCAAATTCCGAACAATCTTTTCGCCCTCTACCTTACTCTGTCCGTAGGCAGTTGTAGGCATATAGTCAGTATCGTGTTTAGGAATATAACCAATCTTACAAACAAGCAACGAAGATGTAAAAACTATGTGTTCCACACTTCCCACTTTGTTACATGCATTGATGAGATTTTTAACACCATCAGTGTTAGGTTTGAATTCTGCAAGATCTGTGATGGAATGAGCTCCTGTTTTTGCTGCAAGGTGAACTACATGGCTGGGTTTAAAGTCCTTAATTGTTTTCTCAAGACTATGAAAATCCATGATATCGCATTGTTTATAATACTTTTCATGTTCTGTCTTTGATGGTGCTTTAATATCTATGTTTATTAGCTCTATATCATTTCCTAAAGCATAATCCACATAATTTGTCCCAATAAAACCCGAGCCACCTGTGACAAAAATCTTCATAAATTTTCCCTTAAATTTTGATATTGTTAAACTCATGTATAAGTTGTCTGGCTATATTTTTAATACTATATGTATTTTTTATTTCATCTATTTTATCTTTTAACATTTTTCTGATTTCATTTTTGTTTTTTAATGCATAAATCATCTTTTCCGCCAAATCCACTTCTGAATATGGATCAAAATATATAACTAAATCTCTGCCAATCTCATTAAAGGGAATAAAAAATTCTTTATATTTACTACCATCAGAAGCAACTATAGGGACTCCAAGAGCTAATGCCTCAACAAGAGGTATTCCGAAGGTTTCTTCCAATGATGGTATGACAAAAATATCACTATTAATGTAGTAATTAATCAATTTATCATTAGGTATATTACCAGTAAATATAACTTCAATCTTTTTGAACCAATTAAATTCGTCCTTTTCCTTTATTTCTCCGTAAATAAGATGATGAGCTCTTACTTCAACTTCAATATCTGTGTAACCCAAATCATAAAGGAAAGAGTAAAGTTTTCTTCCCACATATGGGTCGAAATTCGCTTTTTCTTCAAGTAACTTGATAGCTTTAAAGAGAGTATTTTCTAATCTTTTGGACAGCCCATAATGATTTAAACAGTTATAATCAAGATCAATCAGGCATAATATTCCACCAGGTTTTATTGCATTAGATATATTTTTTACAATGTCAAAAGCCTCTTTACGATAATATTCAAGAATGAATCTAATCCATATGAAATCGAATTTATATTCTTCAGGAAATGGTTCAATTATATTAAAAGTCTTAAATTCGATGCCTTCAATATTATATTTTTCCTTAGCAAAATTAAGTCTCTCTTCTGAGATATCAAAGCCTGTAGCTTTTCCTCCTGGTTGAGATAAACTGTGTAATATAAAAGTGGTTTTTCCAGTACCACATCCAATATCTGCCACATGCATTCCAGGCTTTAAACCAGCCCAGCGAGCCTGTTCTTCAATAGCTCTGCTTTCGGTTTTAAGTTCTAATCTTTTAATTTCATCTTCATTTTCCATTAAATATAATTTTTTATCCATCAAAAAACTCCTATTTACTCCATTTTCAGCTAATTGATAGCAAAAATATATCACAAAATTATTTTATTAAGCAAATTAAGTAATTAACTACAGATGACATAGAGCCTTTAATTTGACATTTTTTATTTTGAAGCATTAGTATTTATATGATGTTAAAAATAGCTGTAATAGACGGACAAGGCGGAGGAATAGGGCATTATATCATAAAGGCATTAAAAGACAATTTTGATGATAAAATAGAAATTATTGCTCTCGGAACTAACGCAGCAGCAACAGCAAACATGATGAAAGCAAAGGCCAACAAAGGAGCATCAGGAGAAAATGCAATTATATGGAATACTCAAAAAGTAGATGTAATTATCGGTCCTTTGAGCATTATTGTAGCAAATGGGATGATGGGGGAACTAACTCCAAAAATGGCTGAGGCAATCGGAAGTTCTGAAGCAAAAAAAATATTATTACCAATTAATCAAGAAGGCATTAATATAATAGGATTTCTTAAAGAACCTCTTCCACATTTGGTGGAAAAATTAATCCTTCATATAAAGGAGGAATTAAATGTGTGAAGCTAATGCTTACATATTCAGAGAAGGTAAAGAGGAAATTTATTTAGAAGCTGTTGATATTCTTAGACCAGAAGGTGATTCGATATACCTTAGAAGCATTTTCGGAGAACAAAAAGTTTTTAAGGGAAAAATTAAAGAAATGTCATTACTAAATCATAAAATAATATTAGAAGAAGATAAATAGAATTTAGCACTTATAAAAATTTTAAATGTTAATAAGATTTATAAACTTTCAAACCTACCCTGCGCATCTCAATATGGCAATTGATGAATCAATAAGCATTTTTGTTCGGAAGGGTAAATCTTTGCCAACATTTAGAGTTTATGGGTGGGACAAAGTATCAGTAACTATAGGAGAATTTCAAAAAATAGAAGAAATAAATCTAACTTTTTGTGAACAAAAGGGAATAAGGGTAGTTAGAAGACCCACGGGTGGAAAAGGTATTTTACACTATAATGATATAACTTATAGCTTTTCAGCTAAAAAAGAAGGAATATTTAAAGGTAATCTATTTAGATGTTATCAATTAATCAGCAATATTTTTATGAAAGCTTTTTATCTTTCAGGAATAGAAGTTGAAAATAAAAAGGAAAAAAGAACAATCAATAGAAGTTCAATTTGTTTTGCTATATCTTCTTTTGGTGAAATATGTTACAGAAATATTAAAGTTGTTGGTTCTGCTCAGAAAAGATGGGTTGATGGATTTCTTCAGCAGGGAACCATTCCCTTATTTGTTAATAGGGATTTTCTGAGAGAAATCTTTCCTGAAAGCAATGAAGAAATCATTAAACTTTTTGGATTGAAAGAGTTATTTAATGATTTCAGCGAAGAAAGTTTTATAGAAAATATAAAAATAACTCTTAGGGATTTGGGTTTTCAGATTTTTGAGGATTCTCTTCAACAGGAGGAACTTGAACTTGCTGAGGAGCTTCTTCAGAAGAAATATGACACTCCCGCATGGCTTCTTGAGAAACCTTTTCAAGCCTCAAATAGTATGCAAAAAAAGTAGCAAATATGATAAGTGTTATATATACCTGTACAAACTGAGTCAAAAATTGATATATTGCTGCTATAACAGCACCAATATTAGGTATTATAGCAAAAAGAGAACTTAATGATATGATAAAACCTCCTGTCAATAAATATATGATAAATAATATGAAACTTCTCATTAAAAATTGTGGTTTATTAGTGATTAATTTTTTCGATTCTTTTAAAGACTCAAATGGTGAAAGCTCTTTATGTATAATTCCGTAGTATCCTAATAATGTTACAGATATCCATAAAATAAAGGAAAAAAGAACAAATAACAATATTGTTAAATAGAAGAATACGCTGAAAAAAACTGAGAATGTATGACTATACTGTTTTAAAAATTCAATTAGATAATTACTAACATCACCTATTAATCCTATCACTAATACAAAAATAAAGAATAAAAATACTGAAAAAATTGAATAAAAGGCAATTCTCCAGAAATACTTTTTACCATTTTGATGAAAATTTTTGAAATTAAAAGTTATCTGCTTTTCAAAATATTGATAAATAACACCTAAAGTCCCTGCAAACATGTATATCCATATAGCAGTTATGGAAATTATATAAAACACTAAACTTAGGAGGAAAATAACAGCAAATAATAAAAATTTTTTAAAAAGGTTTAAGGAAGAAATTACAATTTCAATAAAATTTCCTTTTAAAATATCTGTGAGATCAATACCAAAACCTATGAATAATATACCTAAAGGAATACTCAATACAAAAAATATACCAAAAAATAAAATGAATAAAAAGGCAAAATGAATGAAAAGAAGCTGATAATTTTTATGTATAGCTTTTAAGCCTTCATTTATTGAGCTAAAAAGATTCAATTTCCCTTCACGCCAATAATTATAATGTTATATTCATTAGCTTTTTCAATAACTTCCTTACGGTTTATTAAAATCGAATTGCCAGCTTCCACAGCTAAAACTTTTGCCTTTGCATTTTTCATATTTATTATTGTATCTATACCAATTGCAGGAGGGTCAAGTCTTAAATTTTGTTGAGGTTTACTAACTTTGACTACTATTGCATTTTCTACATATTTACCTGCTCTTAGTATTGTTTCATCTGTACCTTCTATTGCCTCAACAGCAATGACTGCCTTGTCCTTAACAACAACTGTCTGCCCAATATCAAGTTCCCCTATTTTTTTTGCTACTTGAAAACCATAATCAATGTCTTCCAATTGTTCTTTTGTTGGCTTTTGTTTAGTTAAAATACCTGCAGGTGTCAGAAATTCAGGGCAACAATAGCTGACGTCAATTATTTTTATTCCTTCTTTATTAAGTTCCTTCTCAATTATTTTTAAAATTTCATTATCCCCCCGCATTTTAGCAGATAAAAGCATTTTCATTGCTCTCAAATCAGGTTTAATGCTGTCTAATTCATATATTAATTTTTTTGGAATTTTACCTGTTAGAATTAATTCTTTAACCTTATTTTTCTTTAAATAATTTATTATTTCACCAACTTTTCCAATATTAATAAATTTAAATGAATCAGCATATTGCTTTAAATCAGCTGATGCAAAATTCATAAGGCCCACTATTACTAAAGAATAACCCTTTTCCTTTAAAATTTTTGCTAAAATTACTGGTAAATTACCGGAGCCTGCGATTAATCCTATCGACATATGCCTCTTTTATTAGCCTCAATAAAATCTATAAGATGTGTTATCTCTGGTATTTGTGGAAGATCTTTTTTAACTTTACTTATCGCCTCTTTTAAAGAGAGTTTATCTCTAAATAGAATTTTATATGCCTTCTTTAAAAGATTTATCGTTTCATCACTGAATCCTCTTCTTTTTAATCCCACAGAGTTAAGTCCATAAAGCTTAGCTCTTGGTCCTGAAGCCATTGTAAAAGGAGGAATATCCTGTCCTACACCGCTAAAACCACCAACCATTGCATGAGCACCAATTCTTGTAAATTGATGAACTGCTACAAGCCCGCCTATAAAAACAAAATCTTCTACTGTAACATGTCCTGCTAATGTTGCCAGATTGGCCATTATAACTGAATTTCCTATCTTACAGTCATGGGCAATATGAACATAAGCCATTATAAAGTTATTATTACCAATTGTTGTCCAGCCATCACCTGAAACAGAAGCTCTATGAATTGTTACATATTCTCTTATAATATTATTATTACCAATCTTCACTCCTGTTTGTTCGCCCTTGTACTTCAGATCTTGAGGAGGAAAACCAATTGTTGAAAAAGGAAAAATTGTGCAGTATTCTCCTATTTCTGTTATACCTTCAATATGAACATTACTAATTAATTTGGTACCTTTGCCTATTTTTACGTTATCCCCTATTATGCAATAAGGACCAATGACTACATCTGAACCTATTTCAGCTTTTGAACTTACAACCGCTGTTTTATGTATTTCACTCATCTTTATGCACCTCACTTTGTTACCATTGCAGTAAATTCTGCTTCAGTAGCTATTTTTTCATTAACCTTTGCAATACCTGCAAATTTCCATACATTTCCACGTCTATGAGCTACATTAACCTCAAATATTATCTGATCTCCTGGAGTTATAGGCTTTCTAAATTTCACCTTTTCAATACTCATAAACAGCACTCCTGTGCCCTCCATCCCTGATTTGAAGGCAAGAACACCTGCAACCTGAGCCATTGCTTCAACAATCAAAACTCCAGGCATAACAGGATTCCCAGGAAAGTGACCCTGAAAAAAGGGTTCATTAATCGTAACATTTTTTATTCCCTTAGCACTTTCATTAGGGACTATATCAGTAATTCTATCGACTAACAGAAAGGGATATCTGTGAGGTAGAATATTCATTATTTCCTTAATATCAATCATTCTTTAACCTCCAGTTTCTTTATTTTTTCTTCAATTTCTCGTAATTTCTTATAAAGTTCTGGAAGCCTCTGAAAAATAGCATTTGCTCTTAACCATTCTCTGTGAGGCATTATCGGGGTTCCTGAAAAAACACCCTTTTCTACTTTTCCTGGCATAACACCTGATTGAGCTGTTATTATTGTCCCTGACTCAATCTCTACATGATCAGCAATTCCAACCTGCCCTGCAAGTATACATCCATGCCCTATTGATGAACTGCCAGCTATACCGACCTGTGCAACAACTATACAGTTCTGTCCTATTTTCACATTATGAGCAATCTGTACGAGATTATCTATCTTTGTTCCTCTGCCAATAACCGTATTACCCGTAGTTGCTCTGTCAATAGTTGTGCAGGCACCTATTTCTACGTCATCTTCAATAATTACTGAACCTACCTGAGGAATTTTTTCATGTTTACCTTCATGGAAAATATATCCAAAACCATCAGCACCAATAACACTACCAGCATGAATGATAACTCTGTTTCCGATTTTTATCCTTTCTCTTATTGTTACATTAGAATAGATTATGCAGTCAGAACCTATCTGACTTTCTTTGCCAATAAATGTAAAAGGATATATAACTGTGTTATCTCCTATTTCCACATCTTCATCAATAAATGTAAAAGGATATATAGTAACATTTTTGCCTAAACGACAAGTTTCAGCAATACGAGCTCCTTCACTAATTCCCATATAGGAATGGGGCTTAACATAAAAGATTTTAAGGAGTTTAACAAAAACAAGTTGTGGATTATCAACTAAAAGTTGACTTCCTTCAAAGCTTTCTATTTTTTCCTTAACAATTAATGCTGAAGCTTGGCAATTTTTTAGTTTATCTATATGTTTAGTGGAAACAAGATATGTAATATCCCCTTCTTTCGCATCCTCTATACCTTTTACACCTGATATTTCAATATCAGGATTTCCTTCAACTCTTCCATTGAAGAGTTGCGCTATCTCAGAAAGCTTCATTTCTTTCCTTTCTGAGTGGAAGTTTTTTGATTAAAGAGAGTAATTATCTTATCTGTAATATCAACTTCTGTAGTTGAATAAAGTATGAACTGCTCTGCTTTTTCAAAAATTAAATTATACCCTTCCTTCTTTGCATAGTCATTTATAATTTGTCTTATCTCCTTTAACATGCTCTGAGTTATTTCATTCTGTTTTTTCTGAAGCTCAACCTGATAATCAGCTGCTGTTCTTTGAAGGTCTCTTCCAAGACGCTCAATTTCCTCTTCTTTGCTTTTTCTTGCATCTTCGCTTAAAACAGCTTTCTTTTTGTCATATTCTTCTTTAAGTGCCTGGATTTTTTTCTGCTTTTCCTCTAAAGTTTTCTGCCTTGCATCAACCATGCTTTGAAGCTCGCCTACGGCTTTTTTGCCCTCCTCTGATTCATTTAGAATCTTAAAGAGGTCGACTACTCCTATTTTGATCTCTGCCTTTGCCAAAGTGGTAAAAGCTAATATGAGACCTAAGCTGATAAAAAAAACTAAAAACTTTTTCATTACTTCCTCCTTATTTGCTTGAATTTAGAAGAATGAACCAAATCCAAATTCTATCTTTGTCTTTGATTCTCCCTCTTTTCTATTTAAATTTATACCGTAGTCAATTTTTATAGGTCCCATAGGTGAAAACCATCTAAAACCAAATCCTGTAGAGTATTTAATGTTTGATCCGAATTTTTCAGTTTCGTCATATCCCTTGCCTATATCAAAAAATATTAAGCCTTTTAATTTCATCTCACTAACAATAGGGAAGAGATACTCTATATTAGCTATTAATGTTTTCTTGGCTCCGATAGGATCGTTTTTAGTATCCTTGGGTCCAGCTTCTCCATATCCTAATCCTCTAATAGTATCAAGACCACCCACATAAAATCTTTCATATAGAGGATATTTTTTGCTGAATAAACTATCAGACCATCCGATTCTACCTCTCAAATGCAAAGTAGACTCTTCAAATATAGGAATATACCATCCTAAATCAAGCATGCTTTTCCAGAATCCTGTATCTCCTCCGAGTCCTGCTGTAGTTAATGTTAAGGAATGCCTTCTACCAGTTGAAGGGTCAATGTAACTGTCACGAGTATCGTTTACTATTTGGAAAGTAACAGAACTAGTAAGAAGATTACCCTGCATGTCCTTAATTATGATATCTGCATCATCGGCTACATTAGTCACTTTGGACTTTTCAAGCTCGTAGGTTACAGAAGCTGACCAGTCTTCTCCATATCTTTTACCAAATGTAATCGACATGCCTGTTCCGTCTTTTGTATAGTTAACGTATTCTCTTTTCTGTCTGTATAGGTTAAAACCAAAAAGAAGAGGTTTATCAAGAAACCACGGGTCTCTAAAGGCAATTGTATAATAAGAACTTTTACCACCCAATTCTCCTCTGAGGGTGAGAGAATAACCTCTTCCAAATAAATTTGTCTGAGTTACATCAACCATTCCAATAAGATTATCTATCGAACTATAGCCCCCACCAATAGTAAAAAAACCTGTTGGTTTTTCTTTAACATTTACATCTATATCAACGGTTTTTTTATCAGGGTCAGGCTTTTGATTAATATCAACTGATTCAAAATACTGTAAATCCTCAAGTCGTTGTTTGCTCTTTTTTATTTTAGATGCTGAATATTCATCTCCTTCATCAACTCTTACTTCTCTTCTTATTACCTTGTCTATTGTTTTAACATTGCCTGCTATATTAATTCTGCCGATGCTAAATTTATCACCTAGTTTTATATTGTAAGCAACATCTACAATTAGTTTTTCTTCATTTGGTAATACATCTGGTCCGACAGAAGCAAGAGCGTAACCTCTATCAGAATAATATGCCATAAGTGTCTCGATATCTTTTCTCATTTTAAGTTTACTAAAAATTTCACCACTTTTAAGTTTTATTAAAGTTTTTATATCTTCTTCCTCTTTTTTGTCTTTTACACCTACAAATTTAATCGAAGCTACTTTGAATTGAGGCCCTTCAGAAATAGGAATAGTTATGGTCATCCACTTCTTGTCATTAGAGAATTCAAGCTTTGGTTCTCCTACAGATACTTTTAAATATCCATTATCATGATACAAATCTTTTATTTTTTCAATATCCTGAAGCATTTCTAACTTTTTATAAAATCCACTACCTGTTATAAAAGAATAGAATTTTCTTTCCGATGTTCCCATAGCTTTCTTAATTTTTCTACTTGAAATTGCCTTATTACCTTCAAATTTGATTTCCTTTATTTTGACCCTATTATTCTCTTCAATAACAAAATTCAATTCTACTTCCTGTTCTGTTTTTTTCTTTACAACCGGGACAACTTTAGCAAAGTAATAACCTTCAGATTCATAAAAAACTTTTAGCTTAAGTGCGTTATCATTTATGAGGGTTATATCTGCTATTGAACCTGCTGTTATTGTTACTACTTCTTTCAGTTTATCTTCATCATACTCTTTATTACCTTCAAAACTTACTTTTACTATTGTAGGCTTCTCTTTAACTGTATAGATAGCTTTTACCCCACCTTCAAAGGTTTCTATATCTACCTTTACATCTTCAAAATAACCCATTTTATAAATAGATTTAATGTCTTCAGAGATTTTTTCCTGAGATATAACTTCACCAAGCTTTAAGGATATCTTATTTTTTACAGCAGCTTCTTCAATCCTTTTAAGTCCCTTAATTTCTATAGCTGTAACAATAGGTAATTCCTGAGCATAGATATTAAAAGAGAATAATAAAAGCACTGAAACAATAAATATAAATTTTATCTTTTTCATATAACACCTCAAATAAAAAGTTTTTAAGTATATCACAAGATTTTAAAAAATTGAAATACTTCAAATAGTCTTTGATGTACAATTTCTTTTATCTTTTCCATATCTTCTTCCGTTTCTGCTTCAAAACGTACAACCAAGGCAGGCTGAGTATTAGAAGCTCTCAATAGAGCCCATCCCTTAGGGAAATTTATTCTTATTCCGTCTATGGTGCAGCAGTCAAAGGATTTGAAATAAGATTTGAATTTCTCCACAACCAAAAATTTTTTTTCATCAGGACAATCTATTCGTATCTCGGGTGTTGAATACATGTTTTTAACTCCTTCAAAAAATTTTCTTAATCCGTAGGGTTCACCAGATTTTTTTATTATTTCAGCAAGCCTCAAAGAAGCATAAATAGCATCATCATAACCAAAATATCTATCATTGAAAAATATATGCCCACTCATCTCTCCTGCGAGTAATGCACCTTCTTCTTTCATTTTCTTTTTAATAAGCGAATGTCCAGTTTTCCACATAATAGGTATACCGCCCATTTTCTCAATCTGTTCATACATTATCTTGGAACACTTAACTTCACCTATTATCTTACTCTTAGGGTTGCTACTTAATATATCTTTAGCAAATATAATCATTAACCTATCACCCCACACAACATCCCCTTTTTCATCAACAACTCCTAATCTATCTGCATCTCCATCAAAGCCTATACCTAAATGGGCTTTTTCTTCGCAAACTTTTTTTCTTAAATCTTCAAGATTTTCTAAGACTACAGGGTCTGGATGGTGATTTGGGAAGTTTCCATCTGGCTCGCTAAATAGTTCTATAACCTCAGCTTTTAATTTATTAAATATTTTTGGAGCAACCACTCCAGCAGTTCCATTACCTGAGTCAACTACTATCTTTAAACCTTCCAAAGAAGAGAAATGTTTTTCCATAAAATTTATGTAATCATCAATAATATTGTAATTCTGCACTTTTCCTTTTTTATTTAGGCAAACAAAATCTTCTTCTTCAATTATATTCTTTAACATCTTTATTTTCTCGCCATATATTGTATCTTTCCCTATGCTAATTTTAAATCCATTAAATTCAAGTGGGTTGTGACTACCTGTTATCATTATTCCATCATTTATATCAAGTCTAAAAAGAGAATAATATTGTAAGGGAGTTGGGCATAATTCAAGATCAATCACATCAACTCCACATTCTGTTATTCCTTTTATTAAAGCATTTTTTAAATATTTTGAGGATAATCTTGCATCCATGCCAACAGAGACGCTTCTAGGAATTCTGTCCTGTTCTTTTTTAATTAGTGATATAAAAGCTTTTCCAATAAAATAGGCTAATTCCTCTGTTAGTTCCTTACCATACACTCCTCTAATGTCGTATTCTCTAAATATCTTGTCTTCCATATGCATCATCAAACCTCTTTATGTCATCCTCTTCTACATACTCTCCTACCTGAACTTCTATGATTTCAAGAATGACTTTACCAGGATTCTCAAGCCTATGCAATGTGCTTTTGGGAACATAAACTGATTCATTCTCATGTACATATATTTCTTTGTCTCCTATAGTTACCTTAGCAGTTCCTTTTACCACTATCCAGTGTTCTGACCTGTGATGATGCATCTGCAGAGAGAGGGAAGCACCTGGATTTACTGTTATCCGTTTAATTTTATATCTCAGCCCTTTCTCAAGCAAAGTAAAACTTCCCCAAGGTCTATAGGAAGTAATATGTTCTTCTACTTGAGGTAGCTGTTTTTCAGAAAGAATATTTACAAGGTCTTTAACTTTATGTGATTGTCCCTTTTTTGCAATTAGTAACGCATCTTCTGTTTCTACTATAATTAAATCCTCCAACCCTATAGTAGTAATTAGCCTTGTATTCCCTATCATTAAAGTATTTTTAGTATTTATATTGACTGAATTAGCATTTATTGAATTTCCATTTTCATCCTTATCCGTCACTTCATATAAACTTTCCCATGAGCCTATATCTGACCAGAATATTTTCATAGGTATTAATACAGCCTTTTTTGTTTTTTCCATAACTGCATAATCAATTGAAATATCTGGTAATTGATTAAAATAATCTATTATTGATTCTTCTGAAATACTAATCAGCTCAGCTAATTGAGGAATTTGTAGCTGAAACTCCTCGATGATAGAGTTTGCATTAAATGCAAAAAGTCCTGAGTTCCAATAGTAACAGCCCTCTTTCAAGTATCTAATGGCAGTTTCTATATCAGGTTTTTCGATAAATTTATCAACTTTATAAAAATCCTTATCTTTATGATCTTCCTTAATTTTGATATATCCAAAACCTGTCTCAGCTCTATTAGGAACTATGCCAAAAGTAACTATGTATCCATCTTTTGCAAGTTTGTCTGCTCTATTAATATAATTTAAGAATTCTTCATCAGGATAAATTAAATGATCAGATGGGCATACTAAAAAAGTCTCATCACGAGATACTCCCTTATCTAAAGCATACTTCAATGCCATAGCAATAGCAGGCGCAGTATTTTTTTGAGCAGGTTCAAGAATTATCTCTATTTTGGATTTTTTATCTGATAAATCTAATAATTCCTCTATTTGAGCTAATATGTAAAATTTATATTTTTCATTTGTTACAACAAAAATCTCCGATTCAGGATATGCAAAAATTCTTTTGAGCGTTCTCTGGAAAAAACTCTCATCTTGGTTTTTATTTAACAATTTTAGTTTTAGGAACTGCTTAGGGAAATTTCTTCTTGATAGTGGCCAGAGTCTTGTTCCTGAACCACCTGCCAAAACAATAAATTTCATAGTTTGTTACCCCTGAATAAATCCATAATTCTTTAATTTTTCAACTATATTTTCATCTTTAACAGCAGCTGTCTGTTTCACAAATTTTTCTACATACTTAGCTATTATGTCTGACTCAAGATTTACTTTATCTCCGATTTTCTTTATTCCTATCGTCGTCATTTTTGCTGTATGGGGAATTATTACTACAGTGAAAGATGAAGAGAAAATATCAACTATTGTAAGGCTTATTCCATCAATAGCTATTGAGCCTTTTTTTATGCAATATTTCAAAATCTCCTCTGGGGCTTCTATTTCTATTTTTATATAATCTCCTTTGTTTTCAATGCGCTTAATTATTCCAATTCGTTCCACATGTCCAGTTACAAGATGTCCACCAAGTCTTGTATTAAGAGTAAGAGCAGGTTCAAGATTTACATAATCTCCTTTTTTTAAAGCTCCAAGAGTTGTTTTTTGGAGAGTTTCATAAGAAACATCAAAAGATATTAATTCTTTTATCCTGTCTATTTCAGTTACAGTGAGACATACACCATTTACTGATATACTATCCCCTAAGGAAGATTCTTTAATAATATTTTTTGATAAAACTTTTAATTGTGCTCCATCGCGGAGTTTAACAAAGTCATAAACTTTACCAAGTTCAATAATTATTCCAGTAAACATTATTTTATTAATTTACCAAATCTTTCCAATCTTGGTTTAGTATTTTCACCATCCCAAGACCAATAAATAATGAGTGCCTTACCCTTTACATCTTTTAAATCTACAAATCCCCAGAACCGACTATCATAACTCTGGTCTCTATTATCTCCCATTACAAAAAGTTTACCTTTCGGAACTGTTATCGGACCGAAATTATCCCTTGGATCAATTTCTCTTGGATGAATATAAGAATCTGTATGTCTTATATAGGGTTCTTTTAATTCTACTCCATTTACATAAACTTTTTTATCCCTGCCTTCAATAACATCCCCTTCTACCGCTATAACTCTCTTAATAAAATCTCTATCAGGGTCCTCAGGATATTTAAAAACTATTATATCTCCTCTTTTTGGTTTATCAAATACAAGAATTTTATTCTCCATTAAAGGTGGTTTAACTCCATAGATAAATTTTGTGACAAGAAGATGATCACCGATTAATAAAGTAGGGATCATTGACCCTGAAGGTATTTTAAATGCTTGAATTATATAAGCTCTTATAAAAAGAGCTATTAATATGGCAATACCAATACTCTTTGCATAATCAAGAATTTTCTTAGCTGTCAATCGAACCTCCTTATTCTACTTTTAATACTGATAGAAAAGCTTCCTGTGGTATTTCAACCCTACCAATTTGTTTCATTCTTTTTTTACCTTCCTTCTGTTTCTCAAGAAGTTTTTTCTTTCTTGTCACATCACCTCCATAACATTTTGCCAGAACATTTTTCTTTAGTGGAGCAATACTTTCACGAGCTATAATCTTACCTCCAATTGCTGCCTGTATAACGACTTCAAAAAGCTGTCTTGGAATAACCTCTCTTAATTTCTGGGCTATAGCACGTCCTTTATAGTATGCCTTGTCTTTATGAACAATTACTGATAAGGCATCTACCTGCTCGCCATTTATTAAAATATCAAGTTTTACAAGGTCACTTTTTCTGTACCCTAAAAGTTCATAATCCATTGATGCATAGCCTTTTGAGAGAGACTTAAGTTTGTCATAAAAATCCCACAAAATTTCATTCAGAGGAATTTCATATATAAGAAAAATTCTGTCTTTTGTTATATAGGAAAATTCTTTCTGAATTCCTCTTTTGTCCTGACAAAGTTTGAGTATGTCACCTACAAAGTTTTCAGGAACGATAATTGAAACTTTCATAAAAGGTTCTTCAATGCTTTCGAAAAACTTAGGCATTCTACTCGGATTATCAATAAGATAAGCCTCTCCACTTTTTTCTATAATTTTATATCTGACAGTTGGTGCAGTGCTTATAAGTGAAAGATTAAACTCTCTTTCAAGTCTCTCTCTTATAATTTCCATGTGAAGCAGACCTAAAAAACCACACCTAAAACCAAATCCTAAAGCTGCTGATGTCTCAGGTTCAAAGAAAAAAGAAGAATCATTCAAACGAAGTTTTTCAAGTGCTACCTTAAGCTCTTCATATTGATGCGTCTCCGTTGGATAAAGTCCGCAAAATACCATTGGTTTTACTTCTCTAAAACCAGGAAGAGGCTCATATGCCGGATTATTAGCTTCTGTAACAGTATCTCCAATTTTAGTATCTGCTATGTTTTTAATACCTGCAACAATAAATCCAACTTCACCTGCAGAAAGTTTTTCTATATCCTTTGGAAAAGGAGTTAGAATTCCAAGCCGCTGTATCTCATATTCATTTTCTGTAGCAAATAGCTTTATTTTCATGCCTCTTTTCATGACTCCATCAAAAACCCTTACAAGAATAATAACGCCTAAATAATTGTCAAACCAGGAATCAAAAATCATCGCTCTTAAAGGGGCAGAAGAATCTCCTTTAGGTGGTGGTATTTTTTTTACTACAGCCTCAAGAATCTCTTTTGTACCAATTCCTTCTTTTGCTGAAGCAAGAATTGCTTCTGAAGAGTCAATTCCAAGTATATCTTCAATTTGATTTTTTACTCTTTCAGAATCTGCTTGAGGAAGGTCAATTTTATTAATAACAGGGATGATTTCATGATTATGATCTATTGCTAAATAGGCATTAGCAACTGTTTGAGCCTCAACTCCCTGTGTAGCATCTACTACAAGAAGGCTTCCTTCACAACATGCTAATGAACGTGATACCTCATAGGAAAAGTCTACATGGCCGGGAGTATCAATAAGATTTAGTATATATGTTTGACCATCATCTGCCTTATATTGAAGTCTTACTGCATGAGCCTTTATGGTAATCCCCCTTTCTCTCTCGAGATCCATTGAATCAAGAATTTGTCCCATTTTACCACCCAGATTCACAGCTCCGGTGTATTCAAGCAACCTGTCTGCAAGGGTAGACTTACCGTGGTCTATATGGGCAATTATGGAAAAATTTCTTATATTTCTCATTGATTTCTCAGTAAGAAAACAGCTCCTAAAACTCCGCCTGAATCTATCAATTGAGATTGAACAATTTCAATATTTAAATTTAATCCTTTTAACGAACGTTTTTTAGCTTCATTTATAGCAGTTTCAGTATAAATATTCTTTGCTTTAGACAGTCCACCTGTTAAAATTATCTTTTCAGGGCAGAAAATATTGATTATGTTAGCAAGGCCTGCTCCAAGGGCTTTCCCAGCTTCTTTTATAACTTGTCTTGCGAGATTATCACCTTCTAATGCCAATCTATATACATCTTCAGATTTTATTTTATAAAAATTACCCTCATATAAATATTTAGCCTGCGAAGACTCACCATCTTCTATTTTTTCAATTAGTGAATCTCTTATTGCTCTTCCCGAAGCATACATTTCTAAACATCCGTTGTTGCCACAACTGCAGAGTTTACCTTGATAATTAATAGTCATGTGTCCAACTTCCATAGGTATATCTAAAACTTTTCCTTGATTGTAAAAACCTCCACCAATTCCTGTTCCAAGAGTAAGAAGCGTAAATTTATTAGTTCCTCTACCTTCTCCAAAATTTGCTTCTCCTATTGTTGCAACAGTAGCATCATTCTCAACTATTGTTTTTATCGAAAATTTTTCTCTTATGATAGATGCTAAGGGTATCTTATTTAAAGATGGAATATTCGGAGATTCTATTACTACCCCATTGGCATCTACTAATCCTGCAACTCCTACTCCAATTCCAACTATATGAGTCTCATTTAAAAATCTTTTTATTTCATCAAAAAGCACAGTTATAATGTCATTAGGAGTTGGAAACTTAGATATACTAATTAATTGATAATCCTCTGAAACTAATCCAATCTTGATATTAGTTCCACCTATGTCAATTCCTATATAATTCATAATAGAAAAATATTATATCATATAACTTCTCTTATAAAAAACAAGGGATAAAAAATTAGTAATATGTTATAATTTAGGATATTTTAATTAAACTCAGGAGGTGGCATAATGAAAATTTACTATGATACCGAGGTATCTACTGATGTTCTAAAGGGAAAGAAAATTGCAATTATAGGATACGGAAGCCAGGGACACGCACATGCGAATAATCTAAGGGACAGTGGATTTGATGTTATTGTTGGGGAAATAAAAGGAGCAAATTGGCAAAAAGCAGAAAAGGCAGGTTTTACTGTAATGACAGCAGCTAAAGCCTCTGCACAGGCTGACATAATAATGATTCTTACTCCTGATGAATTCCAAGCAGATATATATGCTAAAGAAATTAAACCTAATATCAAAAAAGGTGCCTTTATTGGTTTTGCTCATGGTTTTAATATTCACTTCGGGCAGATTGTTCCCTCAGAAGATTTAAATGTATTCATGGTTGCTCCTAAAGGACCCGGGCATCTTGTAAGAAGCGAATATCTAAGAGGAACCGGGGTACCTTGTCTAATGGCAGTATATCAAGACCCTTCAGGTATGACTAAAGATGTTGCCCTTGCTTACGCAGTAGGCATTGGTGGCGGAAAAGCAGGTATCATTGAAACAACTTTCAAAGATGAGACAGAAACTGATTTATTTGGAGAACAGGTCGTTCTCTGCGGTGGACTGACCTCTCTAATTATTGCAGCCTATGAAACACTTGTTGAAGCAGGATATCCACCAGAACTGGCCTATTTCGAATGTTTACATGAGGTAAAGCTCATAGCAGACCTTATTTATGAAGGTGGAATTTCTACAATGCGCTATTCAATCAGTAATACGGCACAGTATGGTGACCTTACCAGAGGCCCCAGAGTAATAAATGATTCTGTAAAAGCTGAAATGAAAAAAATTCTTAATGAAATTCAGAGTGGTCAATTTGCTAAAGAATGGATACTTGAATGCAGAGTAGGAAAACCTACTTTTAATGCTCTTACTAAGAAAGGAGAAGAACATCCAATTGAAAAAGTTGGAGAAAAACTTAGAGCAATGATGCCATGGCTTAAAAGCTCAAAGCTTGTGGATAAATCAAAGGCATGATTAGAAAAGAGAGCTTTCCATATATAGGTGGAACTCTAATTTTTGCCTTCTTTTTTTATGTATTATGGCTTGAGCCTTTAACATTTATATCTCTTATTTTATGCTTGTTTTTTATATATTTTTTTCGTGACCCTGAAAGAATTCCACCAGAAGACCCTAATCTCGTTGTATCTCCTGCAGACGGAAAAGTAATAATGATAAGGCAGGGAGGCGACACTCTCTGCCCTAATAGTCATACAGAAATAAGTATTTTCATGTCACCCTTTGATGTTCACGTTAACAGAATACCCTTTGACGGGACCATAAAAGAGGTGGTATATACACCTGGTAATTTTTTTTCAGCTTTTAAGGATAAAGCATATAAAGAGAATGAAAATATAAAAATTACCTTAAGTACTTCTAAAGGAGATATAATCATTCGACAGGTTGCTGGTGTTATTGCAAGAAGAGCGGTCTGCTGGGTAAATAAAGGGGATAATCTTAAGAGAGGAGACAGATTTGGAATGATAAAGTTTAGTTCTCGTGTAGATATATGTCTTCCCTCTAATTTTAAAGTTAATATAAAAGAAGGCCAAAAAGTTAAGGCAGGGCAATCTGTCATTGCCTCTTTATAAAAAATGTTGAGAGTAAGAAGAATAAAAAAATTTCGAGACCCGGATAGAAAACCTGCAAAAGGTGTTTATATTCTACCAAATGCTTTAACTTTATGTGGTCTATTTTTAGGATTTTACGCCATTCTCTCTGCAATAAATGGGAAATTTATACATGCTGCATGGGCTATAATTTTAGCTAATATATTTGATGGACTTGATGGATTAGTTGCACGCCTTACAAAAACCACAACTAAATTTGGTATTGAGCTTGATTCTCTATCTGATCTTGTTACTTTCGGAGTTGCCCCTTCAATTCTTATGTATAAGTTTGCTTTAGATGATTTCAGTAGAATTGGATTTGCAGTATGCTTTTTATTTGTTGCTTGCGGTGCTTTAAGACTTGCAAGATTTAATGTGCAAACATCTGTTTTAAAATCCTTCAAAGGCTTACCTATACCCGGTGCTGCTACAATGGTCGCTGCTATCACAATCTTTTATATAGAAATTTTAAATTTACAACCTGAAAAGGACATTTTCCTTCTTTGTTTAACAGGACTATTAGCTCTTCTCATGATTAGTACTCTTAAATTTCATGGACTTAAAGAAATAGACTTTAGAGAAAAAAAGCCAGGCTGGATACTTCTTATTTTTATTTTCATATTATTTTTTATCTTTATTTTACCCAGTATAGCCATATTCACACTTGTCAGTTTATACGTTTTATCAGGTATAATTGAAAATATAATCATTTTAATTAAACAAAAAAGACAAAAATCAGAGGTGCAAGATGAGAAAAATAAAAATATTTGATACTACGCTAAGAGATGGCGAACAGTCTCCAGGCGCGTCAATGAATGTAGATGAAAAAATCCAGGTTGCTAAACAATTAAAAAAACTTGGCGTTGACATTATAGAAGCAGGTTTTCCAATTGCCTCACCCGGTGATTTTGAGGCTGTAAATAGAATCGCAAAAGAAGTCAAAGGGATAGTAGTTGCTGGGCTTTGCAGAGCAAGAGATGAAGATATCGAAAGAGCTGCTGAAGCATTAAAACCAGCAGAACAGAAAAGAATTCATACTTTTATTGCTACCTCTGATATTCATCTTAAATACAAGCTTAGAATGGATAGAGACCAGGTAATACAAGCAGCAATTAAAGCCGTTAAAAAGGCAAAACAGTATACTGACGATGTTGAGTTTTCCGCTGAAGATGCCACGCGATCAGACTGGGATTATCTATGCAAAGTTACAGAAGAGGTAATAAAAGCAGGTGCTACAACTGTAAATATACCTGACACTGTCGGTTATACTATTCCACAGGAATATGGAGATTTAATTGAGTATTTGATGAATAAAGTTCCAAACATTGATAAAGCAACAATAAGTGTTCACTGTCATAATGACTTAGGGCTTGCTGTTGCCAATTCTCTTACAGCAATTCTAAAGGGTGCAGGGCAGGTTGAATGCACTATAAATGGAATTGGTGAGAGAGCAGGAAATGCAGCAATGGAAGAGATTGTGATGGCTTTAAAAGTAAGGAATGACTTTTTTAAGGCTGATACGAATATTGTAACTCAAGAAATTTACAGAACAAGCAGGCTTATAAGCAAAATAACAGGAATGATGGTTCAACCAAATAAGGCAATTGTTGGAGCTAATGCTTTTGCCCATGAGGCAGGCATTCATCAGGATGGAGTACTTAAAGAAAGGACTACATATGAAATTATGAGGCCACAGGACATAGGAATTCCAAGCTCTAAAATTGTATTAGGTAAACATTCCGGAAGACATGCATTTAAGACAAGACTTGAAGAACTTGGCTTTAGCCTTACAGAAGAAGAATTAAATCGTGCCTTTGATAGATTTAAAAAACTTGCTGACCAGAAAAAGTATATTTTCAATGAAGATATAGAAGCTCTTGTCTCTGATGAAGTTTTAAGAATATCAGAGGTCTATCAGTTAATCGCGCTTGAAGTAAGTAGCGGAACAAAGAAAAAACCAACTGCGAAAGTCAAGATGAAAATTAATGGAGAAGAAAAAGAGATTAAAATTTCAGGCGATGGTCCTGTTGATGCAGTATATAAAGCAATTACTGAGCTCACAGGTTCACAGGCAGAATTGAATAAGTTTGAAATAAAAGCTATCACAGGTGGAACTGATGCTCTCGGAGAGGTAACAGTAATACTCGAAGAAGGAGGGCATACTGTAAGAGGACATGGTTCAGATACAGACATAATAGTAGCGTCAGCAAAGGCTTATATAAACGCTCTAAACAAGCTTGTTTTAAGAAATACGAAGGCTTAATACAAACTGATAGGCTGAACGACCTGAAGTGCCATAAACAAGAGCCCACTCGTGAGCTTTTTTAAAAAGTTCCTTTTCAGTTAAATCTATTCCAGATTGTTTTGCGTAGTGTTTTACAATTTTTAGATACTCTTCCTCTGAAAACCTGTAAAATCCTATTCTTAAGCCAAATCTCTCAATTAATGAAGCTCTCTCCTGAAAAGTGTCTTCGGGGAAAAGTTCATTATCTGACTGAGAAATAGCAGGTATAAGATTTCTTCTATTCGATGTGGCATAAATAACAGAGTTTTCAGGAATTTCTTCTATCCCTCCGTCCATAACAATTTTTAAGGCTTTAAAATCCTGGTCATTTTCGTTAAATGAAAGGTCATCAATGAAAATAATAATTCTTAAATCTTCATATTCATAAATAATATCATAGAGAAAAGGAATTGTATCTATATCGGTCTTTAAAACTTGAATTATTCTCAAAGGAGAACTTTCAAAATAGTTAATCAATCCCCTTATAAGGGTTGTTTTTCCTGTTCCTCTTTCCCCCCATAATAAGACATTATTTACTTTTCTCCCTTCAATAAAAGCTTTTGTATTTGAAATAAGTAAAGCTTTTTGTCTATCAATAAAGAAAAGTTCATTTATTTTTTGTCTTGGAAGTCTTTTTACAGGTTTAAGATTTCTATCTTTTCCATGCCATATGTGAGCTATTGAATTATCAAACATTATTTTTTATTATAACACTAAAAATTAAGTTGTTTTTATGTCAGTAAGTATATTTCCTAACTTCTTCCCTGAGTAAAAATCTGAAAATTTTGATAAAAATTGAGCCGTTTTGTTATGAATCTTTAAATATCCTTATTTGAAAATCTCTAAAACTTTTTAGCAATGATTATTTTAAGTTTGGTATACTTATTTATGCACCCATATGTAGAGTTAGCTAAAAGGACTATAGAAGATTTTGTAAAAACAGGTAAAATTCCATCAATTCCACAAGAAATACCCGAAGACATGAAAAAAAAGGCTGGAGTTTTTGTTTCCATAAAAAAAAGGGGGCAATTAAGAGGATGCATAGGAACATTTATGTCGGCTACAGAGAATATATATACAGAAATAATTCGTAATGCCATAGCAGCAGCCACTGAAGACCCCAGATTTCCTCCCGTTCATGAGAGCGAACTTTCTGAGCTTGAATATTCAGTAGATATAATCTGTCCTCCAGAACCTGTAAGGAATATAGACGAACTTGATCCTAAAAAATATGGAATTATAGTTGTTAAGGGATGGCAAAAAGGTTTACTTCTTCCTAATATAGAAGGCGTAAATACTGTTGATGAACAAATAAGAATTGCTAAGCTCAAAGCAGGAATTGATCCTTTTGATCCTGATGTAGAAATCTATAAATTTAAATCAGAACGTTACAAATAGCTTTTTCTTCCCAAAGTTTGTTTTTTATTTCATTTATGAGGGGAAGTAAAGTGCTTTTATCTAATGCAGAAATCCCTAATGCATTATATCTCTTATAAATCTGTTCAGCTTCTGTATGATTTAATTTGTCAATTTTATTGAAAACTAACATTATCGGTTTTGTATGGAGATTCAGTTCTTTAAGAATATTGTTAACTGACTCTATATGATTTTCAAACTGAGGATTTGATATATCCACAAGATGAACTAAAAGGGATGCATCCTCAAGTTCTTCTAATGTGGATTTAAAAGCAGCTACTAAATCTTCAGGTAAATCTCTGATAAATCCTACTGTATCTGTAACTATTAGCTCTTTTTCTTCGGGAAACTTTAGTCTTCTTGAAGAAGTATCAAGCGTTGCAAACATTTTATCTTCTACAAATACCTCACTTTTAGTGAGTGCATTAAGCAAAGTAGATTTACCAGCATTAGTGTATCCTATTATTGAGACTATCGGAATTGAAAGTTCTCTTCTTCTTTTTTTTCTCTGTTGCCTTGCCATATTAAGCTTTTGAAGTTCCGTTTCCAGATGATGAATTCGTTCTTTAATTCTTCTTCTGTCTATTTCAAGTTTTGTCTCACCAGGACCCCTTCCACCAATACCACCAGCGAGACGAGACATAGCAGTTCCTTTTCCTGTGAGCCTTGGTAACATATAACGAAGTTGTGCAAGTTCAACTTGAACTTTACCATCTCTTGAGTGGGCTCTCTTTGCAAATATGTCGAGAATTAATTGACTACGATCAATTACCTTCAACTCAGTCATTTCACTAATGGCTCGTATCTGTGAAGGAGATAAATTTTGATCAAAAACTAAAATAGTTGCTCCCATATCCATTGCTTTTATTATTAACTCCTTGAGCTTACCTTCTCCAAGAATATATTTAGGATTTATCTGTTTTACTCTCTGAATAATTTTGTCTATCACTACTAAATCCGTAGATTCCGCAAGTTCCTCTAACTCTTCCATATGTTCTTCGAGGATATACTTTGGGACATTAGAAACACTGATTAGAATAGCTCTCTCTCTATTATCAGAAGTATCAATAGCCCTTATTCTATCCATTTCCGATTCAAGATTATGAATGAATTCTCGGAAATTAAATTTAAAATTAATAAAACTTGAAGATAAAATTTCAAACTGTTTATCCTTACCAAAAGGTAGAAGATGAACTATATGTATATCCTTTGGTATTCCATGTTCTTGAGTAATAACTGCAAGAAGATCAAATCTAAGAAGTCTTAAATCTGCTATATCTTCCCTATCAGGTAACTCTTTATTTAGATGGGTATGAATATATCGCAAGCCCCTTAATGGTTTTTTACCAAGAGGGAAACTATCAAGTTCTGGGATTAAAATTGAATGGACATTGCCAACTATTAAATGAGTTATATTACCCGCTCTGTCAATCAATAAACCAATCTGTCTATTAATCTCATGAGATAAAGAACAAACTGACCTTGCTAACTCAGGCGTTATGATAAATTCAAAAGGCTGTTTTTTTCTATAAAGTTTCTCTAATTGATGAATTACACTCTTTTTTAATCCTGTTATATTTCCGTAAATCTTAGCTATGTTATTTAACCTCTACTTCTTTTCTTATCTTTTCAGATTTTTCCAGTACTTTATTGTACATCTCTTTTCTTTTTATCTTTAATTTTTCTCTTATATCTGGATATTTTATAGATAAAATCTCACATGCAAGCCAGCCTGCATTTTCAGCTCCATTTATTGCAACTGTTGCTACTGGAATACCAGTCGGCATTTGAACTGTAGAAAGTAAAGCATCAAAACCATTTAGAGCTCCACTTGCCACAGGAACACCTATAACAGGTAACGTTGTGTGTGCTGCTATGAATCCTGCAAGATGTGCTGCCATACCTGCTGCAGCTATTATTACCTCTATTCCTCTTTCTTCAGCTTCTTCTGCATATTTTTTTGCTCTGTCCGGTGTTCTATGAGCAGAACAAACATCAAGTTCAAAAGGTATGTTTAAATCTTTTAAAACTTTAGCTGACTTTTTCATTATCTCAAAATCACTGTCACTTCCCATCAAAATCAATACCTTTGCCATTAGTATTTCCTCCTTGACATATTTTCAAGTCTTTCAATTCTCTCTTCAATTGGTGGATGAGTACTTAAAAGCTTCATTAGAGTCTTTCCTGAAAGAGGATTTACAATAAACATATGAGCTGTTCCAGGATTTGCATCCATAGGAATTGCCTGTGAGGCATAATGAAGCTTTTTCAAAGCATTAGATAGATATAAAGGATTCCCTGCAATTTCTGCTCCCTCTTCGTCCGCAGCATACTCTCTTGCCCTACTTATTGCAAGTTGTATAATCATTGCTACAATAGGAGCAACTATCATCATAAGAAGAGCTACAATAGGATGTCCACCTTCATCATCGTCGTGTCTACCAAAAATATTTGACCACATTGCCATCTGAGCGATGTATGATATAGCACCAGCAATAGTTGCAGCTATGGTGCTAATAAGAATATCTCTGTTCTTAATATGGGCAAGTTCATGTCCTATTACACCTTCGAGTTCTTCTCTTGAAAGTATTCTCATTATACCTGTTGTAACAGCAACAACACCATGCTTAGGGGACCTTCCTGTAGCAAAAGCATTGGGTTGGTCTGATTCCATTATATATACTTTTGGCATGGGTAACCCTGCCTTATTGGCAAGTCTCCTAACAATGCTGTATAATTCCGGAGCTTCTGCTTCTGTTACTTCCCTTGCTCCATACATAGAAAGGACAATTTTATGACTAAAGAAATAGGCAAAAAAGTTCATACCCAGCGCCATTAAAAGAGCAATGGTTGCACCTTGCTTTCCGCCTATTAATGAACCTGCAAAAATAAAGAATAATGTAAGAAAAACCATTAAAACAAGCGTTTTAACTGTATGCATAATTTCCACCTCCTTTTAGTTATACCTTTTAATAAAATATAACATGAAATTTATAAATTCGGCAAACAACTTGGCTAAAAGATACTCTTCAGATAAAAATGCACCGACCAATAGAGGATGGGTTTCAAAGCAAAGATAAAGACTATCCTCCCCTGCATTTTACAGGACACATTAGGTTTTTATAGTATTTCCGACAACTTCTGAAAAAGACTAAAACAATTTCCTCTGTTCCAATTGAATTCAAAACCTGTTGCCATTATTCCATTATTTTGAGCTTTTTGGAGGGAATGGGGAGACTTATCAACTATAATATGGCAATTACAGAATAAATCTGTTTTATCAGGACTAATATAAAGCTCATCAAAAGGCAGCCTGTGTTTAATCAGCCATTTAACTGCGGATAATCTGCTTTCTTCTTCTCTATGCCTTGAAATAATAAGTTTACAGCCATAGTTTTTCAAATTTTTAATAAATTGCCATGTATCGAGATAAACTCCGAAGATGTCCTATATGAGATGAATTTTTAATTATCTCATAATAAGTTTTAGCCTCAAGATAATCTATCCAGAAATCCCATTTATGCTAATCCTTATACTTTGTATGAATAATCTTTTAAACATCTTTACCGCCTTTTTTAAAAATTATAGCTATTAATTAGTAAAAATTTCTCTCAAAAATGTTCCTGATTTTTATACACTCCCTTTTAATTAATCTTGATGTATCTTAATGAAAACAAGTAAGACCTTCAGAAATATATTAAATGTATAAAGACTCTTTAAAAAAAGATTGCTTTGTAAAGCTTATTTTAATGATTAACGCAGGGTGAAGATAGTATTACGTAAAAGAGAAATGTAAGATTAAATATTTCTTGTCCAGTTGATGAAATATCTATCACTGCAATGGCTATGATTAATGGTGTATTCTGAGCTTTTGGTTTAGGGAATTAAGAAAGTCAAAAAAGACGGAAAAGTAATCGGCATAGAAAAACTTTATGTTAGTAAAACCTCAGGTATCAGTAAATCAATTCATGTTGATATAGTATTAGCCTAAAATAAAGGGAAATTTCAGACAAAAGTCTTGACTAATACATTACACAAAAATATTGACATTATACCTAACTAACTATATTTTATTTATTTAACAGACTTTTTTCCTTTTCAGCAATTAATAACCTTGTTTTTAATACAGTATCCGGAATTAAACTTATTGAATCAATTCCACATTCAACTAAAAATTCAGCAAACTCCGGAAAATCACTCGGTGCTTGCCCACATATTCCTATTTTTCTTCCATTTTTTTTCGCAATATCAATTACTTGTCTAACAAGCTTTTTTACTGCTTCATTTCTTTCATCATAAATATGTGAAACAAGTGCACTATCTCTGTCAAGTCCTAAGGTAAGTTGAGTAAGATCATTTGAGCCTATAGAAAATCCATCAAAAATTTTTGCAAATTCTTCAGCTAATATTACATTACTTGGAATTTCACACATCACATATATCTCAAGTCCATTTTTACCCTGTTTTAATCCATATTTTTTCATTACTTCTATTACCTTTTTACCTTCCTCAACAGTACGACAGAAAGGAATCATAACCTTTACATTTCTTAATCCTTTGTCTTCCCTTACCTTTTTTATTGCTAAACACTCCAGAGCAAAGGCTGGTTCAAATTTTGGGTCATAGTATCTACTCGCACCGCGCCAGCCAATCATCGGATTTGATTCAACAGGTTCATAAAGCTCTCCACCAATAAGATTCGCATATTCATTTGTTTTAAAATCTGAGAATCTAACTATGACATCATTTGGATAAAATGCAGCCCCTATCATCGCAATTCCTTGAGCAAGTTTATCCACATAAAAGTCTGATTTTTTATCATACATAGGTGTTCTTTTTTCTATCTCTTTTATTATTTTTTTGATTTTAGGATTATCTTCTGCTTTTAACTTTAATGAAGGATAATCAATCAATGCAAGTGGATGAATGCCAATATGAGACCCTATTATAAATTCAATCCTTGCGAGTCCAACACCATCATTCGGAATTTGTCCTTGAGCAAAGGCCTGTTCTGGAATTCCCACATTCATCATTATTTTTGTCTTTGTTTTTGGCAACACAGACAAATCAATCCTCTTAACATCATAAGAGATTTTGCCTTCAAGTACATAACCTTCTTCACCTTTTGAACAATCAATAGTTATATCAATTCCAGAAGGAATAACTTCTGTAGCATTACCAGCACCAACAATACATGGGATACCAAGTTCACGAGATACTATAGCTGCATGACAAGTTCTTCCACCTCTATTAGTAACAATTGCACCAGCTGATTTCATTATAGGTTCCCAGTCTGGATCTGTCATTTCAGTGACAAGAACTTCTCCTGGTTTAAACATATGAATATTTGAAGCATCTTTAATAATACAAGCCTTTCCCTGCCCTATTTTATTACCTACTGCTAAACCTTTACAAAGAATTTTACCTTTTTCTTTAAGTTGATATACTTCATAATAGTTTTCCTTTTTTAAAGAATGAACTGTTTCAGGCCTTGCCTGTACAATGAAAAGTTCTCCTGTTCCTATGCTTACACCATCACCATCTTTTGCCCACTCAATATCCATTGGTTTCCCATAATGTTCTTCTATTAATATAGCCCAGTGGGCAAGCTTTAAAATCTCTTCATCATTCAAAACAAATCTTTGTCTTTCTGCTAAAGGTGTTTTTATTCCAACAGTTGGGTTTTTAGCATCATTACTATAGATAAGTTTTTGCTGTTTTGCCCCAAGTCGTTTTGATATAATTGATTTATAGCCTTTTTTAAGTGTTGGTTTAAAAACATAAAATTCATCAGGATTGACTATTCCTTGAACAACATACTCTCCTAAACCCCATGAGCCAGTAATATAAACAACGTCATTAAAGCCTGTTTCTGTATCTAATGTGAACATTACTCCTGAAGAAGCTTTATCAGAGCGTACCATCTTTTGTACCGCAGCAGATAGATAAACTGTGAAATGATCAAATCCTTTATCTATCCTATAAGAAATAGCTCTATCTGTAAAAAGCGAAGCAAAACATTTTTTCACTGCCTCAACAACATTGTTAGCACCTCTAATGTTTAAGTATGTCTCCTGCTGGCCTGCAAAAGATGCATCAGGGAGGTCTTCCGCAGTAGCAGATGAACGTATAGCCACATCAACATCTTTACCATATTTTTTTTCCATTTCTAAATATGCCTTTTTTATAGCGTCAACAAGATCATTAGGAAGGCTGGCTTTTAAAATTAAGTTTCTTATCTTTTTACCTCTCTTTTTCAATTCATTTACGTCTGATTTATCGAGATCTGATAGAAGTGTCTTTATAGGATCTAAAAGATTATTATGTTTTATAAAATATCTATAAGCATCAGCTGTTACAGCAAAACCATCTGGAATATTAATACCTTTTGGAGTCAACTTTTGTAACATTTCACCAAGGGAGGCATTTTTACCACCAACAATTGCTATGTCCCTTATCCCTATTTCATTAAACCATAATATTAAGGACATCTTAAAAAACCTCCTTTCTTTTTTGGGAGTATTATAGCAGAATTTATGATATGAGTTAAAGTTTTTTATTAAATTCTTAATTCAGAACCTGTCTCTAAAATTATTTTTTCAACTAATTTTGAATGAATAGAGTCTACTTCCTCTGAGGTAAGTGTTCTGTCAAAGGCTCTATAAGTAACTCGAAAGGCTATGCTCATTTTACCCTCTGGAATGCCTTTTCCTTTATAAACATCAAAGATGTAAATATCTTCTATTAATTCATTCCCATGGAGTTTAACTATATCAAAAATTTTCTGTGACTCAAAATCTGTTGATACCAAAATTGCTGTGTCTCTTTTTATAGGTGGATAGTTTGAAAAAGGCTTGTAAGGGATTGCAGACTGAGAGCTGAATATTTTAAACAAGTTTTCAAGGTTAATTTCTCCAATGCATATATATGGTTTTGTCTTAAAATCAAATTTTGCGAGTATCTTTGGGGATAGGACTCCAATAAAACCTATTTTTTCATTATTTATATAAATATCTGCAGACTGACCTAAATGCAAAAATGGTTCAGAAGACCTTTTAAAATAAAAATTATCAAACTTAAAATGTTTTAATAATCCTTCAACAACACCCTTTAATGCGTAAAAATCGTAGGGGTCTTCATTAAAAGTAGATTTAAAATCCTCTTTTTTCGAAACTATTCCAATATAAATCGGTTCATTAGGCAATAGACTGCCTTTTTCTAAAATGAATACTCTTCCAATCTCAAATAATTTAAGAGATTCTATCCCTCTGGAAGTATTGCTTTCAACGTTTCTTAGAAGCGAAGGGGTAAGCATTGTCCGCATAACTGATTCTTCCTGTCTTAATGGATTCATGAGTGATACAAAGTGTCTTCTTGTATCATCTGCGAGGATTTCAAAAAGATTTAAATCTTCTGGTGACATAAAACTCATATTTACCGCTTCACTAAAACCAAGAGCAATCATGTATTCTCTGATTTTATATAAAAATTTCCTCTTGTTAGCAATTTCATAATTTTCCATAACCGGTTTAAAACTCTGAGGAAGCTCTGAAGGGACTCTGTCATATCCATAAATTCTTGCTATTTCTTCAGCAATATCTTCTTCAATTGTAAGATCTTGTCTGTGAGTAGGAACTTTTGCAATATATGATTCTCTGTCTTTTCTTGTCTCTATCTCAAGTGAATGAAGAATATCTATCATATCTTCATCTTTAATATTAATTCCTATAAAATTACGTATGTTTTCTGTTTTGAAAGATATATATCTCTCTGGAATTTTTGTTGGATAAGCATCAATAACCTCATAAACATCTCCCCCTGCCATTTCCAGAATAAGAGATGCTGCTCTGTCAAGAGCTTTTTTTAAATTTTCTATATCTGTTCCTCTTTCAAATCTGTATGAAGCCTCTGTTGAAAGCCCCAATCTCTTTGATGTTTTCCTAATTGATTCTGGTTTAAAGTAGGCACTTTCAAGAAGTATATTTACAGTGCTTTCAGTAACCTCTGTATTTGCACCACCCATAACCCCTGCAATTGCTACTGGTCGTCTTCCGTCCCATATTAAAAGATCTTCAGGTCCTACTATTCTCTTTATTCCATCAAGGGTTTCTATCTCTTCATTTTCCTTATCTGAAATGCTCTTAGAAGTTCCAACTCTTATACAATATCCTTCAAGAAGGTCAAGGTCAAAAGCATGAAGAGGATGTCCATATTCAAGTAAAACATAATTAGTAATATCAACCACATTATTTATTGAACGAATTCCTGCTCTCTCAAGTTTCACTCGGAGACTTTCTGGGGATTTTGTGACCTTTACTCCCTTTATAATTCTTCCTGCATATCTATAACAAAGTTCAGGATTGGCTATTAAAATTTTAAATTTATCATCTTTAAGTTCTTTCTGAATTTTAAATATGGGTTTTTTTACTCTACAGTTGAAAATAGCTCTAATCTCTCTGGCGATTCCAAGAATACTTAAACAATCTGCCCTATTAGGGGTTATTTCAATATCAAATACAACATCACCATCTAATTCCTCTATACTGCCCACTTCAAGTCCAGCCATTGTAAGAGAGTCTGCCAGTTTTTGAGGCTCAAGTTCACATTCAATGTATTCTTTTAGCCAACTTATCGGAATTCTCATCAGAACTGCCTCAGAAATCTTATGTCATTTTCAAAAAATAATCTTATATCATCAATTCCATATTTGAGCATAGTAAGCCTTTCAACACCCATTCCAAAAGCAAAACCTGTAAATTTACCTTCAGGATAGCCTGCAAATTTAAAAACATTAGGATGAACCATCCCCGCACCAAGAACCTCAAGCCATCCTGTTCCCTTACAAACCCTACAACCTTTAGCTCCGCATATAATACAGCCTATATCTATCTCAGTTGAAGGCTCAGTAAATGGGAAAAAACTTGGTCTAAATCTTACTGGAATGTTTTCACCAAAGAGTCTCTGAAGGAAAAATACAAGAACTCCTTTAAGATGAGAAAATGCTATGTTTTCGTCAACCATAAGCCCTTCTACCTGATGAAACATAGGGGTGTGAGTTATGTCAGAATCACATCTATAAACTTTACCAGGAGAGATAAACCTTAAAGGAGGCTTTTTCTTTTCCATAACTCTAACCTGAACAGGAGAAGTGTGAGTTCTTAAAACAATATCTTCACTTACATAAAAAGTATCCTGCATATCTCTGGCAGGATGATTTTTTGGAATGTTTAAAGCTTCGAAATTATAGTAGTCAAGCTCTACTTCTGGTCCTTCTTCAACTGTAAAACCAATTTCTCTAAATATATCTATTATTTCATAAAGCGTTTTATTTACAGGATGGCAACCGCCAAAATAATAATCTTTTCCTGGAAGAGTAATATCTATAATCTCCTTTTTTAAGGACTCTGATATCTCCTTCTGCTTGAGCTCTATCTCTTTATTTTTTATTTTTTCTTCAATGAAGTTTTTAAGTTCATTGAGAGCTTTGCCTTGAATTTTTCTTTCTTCAGATGATAGTCTACCAAGATTTTTAATCTTTTCTGTTAAAAGACCCTTTTTACCTACATATTTAGCTTTCAGATTGATAAGGTCTTGAAAGGAAACAATATTATCTATTTCTTTAAGAAAAGACTGTTTAAGAGGATCGTCCATTTATGCAACTTTCACAAAGGGTTTTACCTTATCAACAATTTCCTTAAAGGCATTAATATCATTATGGGCAATGTCTGCAAGAGCTTTCCTATTAAGAGAAATGTTAGCTTTCTTAAGAGCATTTATGAATTGATTATAGGTCAAACCAAACATTCTAACTGCTGCATTTATTCTTGTAATCCAGAGAGCTCTGAAATCCCTCTTTTTGAGCCTCCTATCTTTATAAGAATGCTCTAATGCTTTTTCAACAGCCTTTGCTGCTACCTTATAACTACGACGTCTACCGCTGTAGTAACCCTTTGCCATTGAAAGAACTTTTTTATGATATCTTCTTGTCTTAGGTCCACCTTTTACTCTTGGCATTATTTTCCTCCCTGTATCTTTATAAAATTTAAACTCCTGGGGAGGGATTCGAACCCCCGACCAAGTGGTTAACAGCCACCCGCTCTGCCGGCTGAGCTACCCAGGAATTATTTAAAAATATCAAATTTAAGAATTTTCTGTCAAATTAATATTAAAAAATAAGAGAGAATTAGCTCAAGAAAGCCAATTACTCTGACTTTTTCTCTTCTTTTTTGGTTTCTTTATCGGACTTAGAATAATCAACAAATTCAAGTATTGCCATAGGAGCACTATCTTTTATTCTGAAGCTTGTTCTTATAACTCTAACATAGCCACCATTTCTATCAACAAAACGAGGAGCTATTTCAGTAAAAAGTTTTCTAACAAGCTCTTTATCAGGCAAATAAGATAGGGCTACCCTTCTTGAATGGAGGTCACCCTTTTTCCCGAAAGTAACAAGTCTGTCTGCTAACTCTTTAACTGCCTTTGCTTTTGCAACAGTTGTTTCAATCCTCTCATATTTAATCAAAGAAGCTAATAATCCTCTTAAAAGAGCCTTCCTCTGATTTGCAGTTCTTCCGAAATGTCTTCCATCAACTCTATGTCTCATTAAGACCACCCCCTCTGGGATTTTTCATTTAATTTCTCAAGAAGTGCTGGTTCTAATCTCATTCCTAACTTTAGTCCCTGCCTGTTTAATACTTCCTTTATCTCTTCGAGAGATCTCCTACCAAAATTTTTAGTTTTTAGAAGTTCACCTTCTGTCTTCTGAATCAATTCAGCAATTAAATTTATTCCAGCACTTTTAAGGCAATTATATGCTCTTACTGATAGTTCAAGGTCTTCTATTGGCTTTAAAACATTTTCATTTAATTTGTCATAAATAAAAGATTTTCCTTCACCTTCTTCTAAATCTCTTTTTTCTCCTAAATCTTCATTAGATGCAGTAAACTTTAGTATTTCAAGATGTTTAATCAAGATATCTGAAGCTTCTGAGATAGCCTTTTCTGGAGTTATACTACCATCTGTCCACAACTCAAGAACTAATCTATCATAATCTGTCAATTCTCCAACTCTTGTTTTTTCAACACGGAAATTAACTTTCTTAATTGGACTGAATATGGCATCCACAGAAATTGCATCTACTGGTAAATCTTCATCTTTTATTATTTCCGAGGGAATATAACCTCTTCCTTTTCTAAGATAAAGATACATCTCTAATTCTATATCTTGATCTAATGAACATATATATTGGTCTTTATTTAAAATCTCATAAGTTCCATCAGTTGTTATATCCTTTGCATATACCTCACCAGGGCCTTTAATCTTTATAATCGCTATTTTATTATCTGCCTCTTGAGTAAGATATTTGATTCTGATTTTCTTTACATTTAAAATAATATCTATTACGTCTTCCTTTACTCCAGGGATAGAACTTATTTCGTGTAAAACTCCATTTATTCTTATAGCGTAAACGGCTGCTCCTTCTATAGATGAGAGCAGTATCCTTCTCAGAGAATTTCCAAGTGTAATTCCATATCCTCTCTCAAGAGGTTCTATAATCAATTTGCCATAAGTATCAGTTAGACTTTCTCTGTCAAAATCTACCCTTTTGGGCATTTGAAATTCTTTATAAAAACTCATTGGATGCCTCCGATTTAAAATAAAATTAACAACTATTTGGAATAAAACTCAACAATTAACTGCTCATGGACCGGTAATTGGATTTCATCTCTTTCAGGAACTCTTACAAATTTACCTTTCATCTCTTCCACAACAACTTCTGTCCAAACAGGAAACCCTCTTTGCTCTGCTAAAGCTAAATTTTCCTTTATTACTTCTTTTTCTTTCCCGTCATTGACCACCTCTATTATATCTCCAGGCTTTACTAAGTATGAGGGAATATCAATTTTTTTACCATTAATTAAAAAGAACCCATGTCTTACTAATTGTCTTGCCTGTCTCCTATTAATGGCAAAGCCCATTCTATAGACAACATTATCAAACCTTCTTTCAAGAAGTTTTAAAAGATTTTCGCCCGTAACTCCTTTCATCTTTGTTGCTTTTTCAAAATAATTCTTAAACTGCTTTTCCATAATTCCATATATTCTTCTAACCTTCTGCTTTTCCCTTAACTGAAGGCCATAATCAGATAATTTTGCTCTATTATGTCCATGATGACCTGGAGGATACTTCCTTCTCTCAAAAGCGCATTTTTCAGTATAACATCTTGTACCTTTTAGGAATAATTTCATACCCTCTCTTCTACATAATCTACATAATGCTTCTGTATATCTTGCCATTTATACCCTCCTTCTTTTAGGAGGTCTGCACCCGTTATGAGGCACAGGGGTTACATCCTTAATTAAATTTATTTCTAATCCAGCTGCTTGTAATGCCCTTATAGCTGTTTCTCTTCCTGAACCTGGACCTTTTACTAACACATCTATTTGTTTCATTCCCATCTCAGTTGCTTTCTTAGCTACTGTTTCAGCAGCTATTTGAGCTGCATAAGGCGTTCCTTTTCTTGAACCTTTAAATCCGCAACTTCCAGATGATGCCCATGCAATAACATTTCCGTTAGGATCTGTAATTGTTATGATAGTATTATTAAAAGTCGTTTGTACATGTGCAACCCCATGAGGAACATTTTTTTTAACTTTCTTTATGCCTTTTCTTTTCTGTGCCATTAATCTATATAACCTCCTTAATTATTTTTTCTTTATTAATTTTCTTCTCGGGCCTTTGCGAGTTCTGGCATTCGTTTTTGTTCTCTGTCCTCTAACAGGCAAATTAGAAGTATGTCTTAATCCTTTATAACAACCTATATCTACCAATCTTTTTATATTCATTGAAATTTCTTTTCTTAATTCACCTTCTACTTTATAATTCTTTTCTATCTCGTTTCTAATTTTGACTATCTCTTCATCCGTTAAATCTTTCACTCTTTTATTTAAATCTATGCCTGTTTCTTTAAGAATATTCTTCGAGAGGCTTCTTCCAATACCAAAAATCCTCGTTAAGCCTATCTCTATTCTCTCGTTTTTAGGTATGTCTACACCTGCTATTCTTGCCATAATTTAATCTCCTTCCTTACCCCTGTCTCTGTTTGTGTTTTGGATTTTCACAAATAATTCTTACAGTCCCTTTTCTTTTTATAATCTTGCATTTAGAACAAACCCTCTTAACTGATGCTCTTACTTTCAACTTACACCTCCTATTTAAATCTGTAAATTATTCTACCCTTTGTTAGGTCATAAGGAGACATCTCTACAAGAACTTTATCTCCCGGTAAAATTTTTATAAAATGCATCCTCATCTTCCCTGAAACATAAGCAAGAATCAAATGACCATTATCAAGCCTCACCCTAAACATAGCATTCGGTAAGGCTTCTTCTATGGTTCCTTGCATTTCTATATGATCTTCTTTTGGCATATTAACTTGTTAATATAGCTATTATTTTATAATTTAGTCAAGATTTCTGGCTCATTTTCAGTAATAACTATGGTATGCTCAAAATGAGCAGAAAGTGAACCATCCTTTGTAACGGCTGTCCAGCCATCTGAAAGCATAACTACTTCATGGGTACCTGCATTTACCATTGGCTCTATTGCTAAAGTCATGCCTTTTTTCAGTTTTGGACCCATTCCTCTTTTTCCAAAATTTGGTATTTGAGGGTCTTCATGTAAAGACCTACCTATTCCATGACCAACAAAAGCTCTTACTACGGAAAATCCATTAGATTCAACATGATTCTGAATAGCCTCAGATATATCACCAATTCTATTGCCAACAACTGCTTTTTCGATTCCTTTATACAATGATTCCTCTGTTACTTTTAACAATCTCTGAGTTTCTTCTGAAACTTCACCTACCCCATAAGTATAAGCGGCGTCACCATAGAATCCGTCAAATATTACTCCTACATCAATACTAACAATATCTCCAGATTCTATGTATACTTTATCTGAGGGTATTCCATGAACAACTTGGGAATTTATAGAAATACAAACACTCGCAGGATATCCTCTGTATCCCTTAAAAGCTGGTATACCACCCATTTTAAGTATTAAGTTTTCAATGAACAACTCTATAGTTTTTGTTGTTATTCCTTCTTTTATATAAGACCTTAACTCATCAAGTACTTTAGCTACTATTTTAGATGCTTTTTTTATCTTTTTAATTTCTTCAGAATTTTTTATTATTATCACTAATTAATTAGTCCTTTCTACCCTTGATCCTGAATTTCTTGAAGAATCCATCGTATGACCTGCTAATCATATGCGTTTCAATCTGAGATACGGTATCAAGGGCAACACCAACAGCAATTAATAATGATGTTCCACCAAAATAAAATGGCACTTTGAATTGAGAAATTAAAATTTCAGGTAGAACACAAACAGCACTCAAGTATAAAGCACCGATAAAAGTTAATCTCGATAAAACTCTATAAATATATTCAGATGTTTTTTGCCCTGGTCTCACACCTGTGATAAAGCCACCATTTTTCTGTAAATTATCAGCTATCTCTACCGGATTGTATATTACAGCAGTGTAAAAATACGTGAAAAATATTATCAAACCAACATAGAAAATTATATGCAAGAAGCTACCTGGAGCAAGCTGTTTTGATAGTGCTTGAACCCACGGAATTGCTATAAATCCAGCTATTGTTGCGGGAAACATTAGAACTGATGAGGCGAAAATGGGTGGTATAACACCCGCAGAATTAACTTTTAATGGTAAATAGGTAGTATACCCTCCGTACATTTTCCTTCCTACAAGTCTCTTAGCATACTGTATAGGAATTCTTCTCTGACCCCTTTCAATAAATATAATCCCTGCCACAACTGCCAACATTACGACAATTAGAGCAAATACAAAAAAGACTGATAATTCACCAGTTTTAACAAGGCTATAAGTATAAAAAATTGCCTCTGGGAATCTTGCAACAATTCCAGCAAAAATAATCAATGATATTCCATTACCAATTCCTCGTTCTGTTATCTGTTCACCAAGCCACATTAGAAAAGCTGTTCCAGCAGTAAGTGTAATCATAGTAACTAATCTGAATGACCAACCTGGTTCCTGAATAAACTGTCCACCTCCCATTGTTTCAAGACCTATAGCTATTCCAAAACCTTGTATAGCAGCAATAACTATTGTGGCGTAACGGGTATATCGTGCAATCGTTTTTCTCCCCTCTTCACCTTCTTTTGCGAGTTTTTGTAATGCAGGTATTACAACTGTTAAAAGCTGAAATATGATTGATGCACTAATATATGGCATTACTCCGAGAGCAAATATGGTAACCTTTGACAAAGCTCCACCAGTAAATATATCAAAAAATCCCATTACAGCGCCGCCACGTTCCATAAGAAATTTACTAAGTGCCTCTCCATCAATTCCAGGAGTAGGGATATGCGCACCTATCCTAAATACAGCAAGCATGGCAAGAGTAAATAAGACTCTTGCCCTTAGTTCTGGTATTTTGAAAATATTTCTAAAGGCTGTTACAAGTCCCACTATAAGACCTCTACCTTACCACCTTTGGCTTCGATTTTCTGACGGGCTGTTTTACTTATAGCATGAGTTTTAATTGTAATTGGCTTATTTATATCTCCATTACCAAGGACTTTTAATCCATCTTTAAGTTTTTTTATAACACCTTTTTCAATAAGAATGTCAGGATTAATTGTATCTACCTTATCTGCGATTTTATTTATATCATCAAGATTAACAATTGCATACTCTTTCTTGAAAGGAGCATTTGAAAAACCACGTTTTGGGAGTCTTCTTTGAAGCGGCATCTGTCCGCCTTCAAAGCCAGGGCCTTTAGTACCCCCTGAGCGAGATTTCTGACCCTTATGACCTTTTGTAGAGGTTCTGCCATGCCCTGAACCAAGCCCTCTTCCTACCCTTTTTGGTCTCCTTTTGCTTCCTTCTGCTGGCTTTAATTCATTTATTTTCATGAAACCTTCTCCTCCTGCTGAATTTGATTTTCTTCAGTTTGCTCAATTTCTGTTGCTTTTGTTCTTAATTTTATTACTGATGAAGGATCTTTTAAACTATTAAGAGCACCAATTGTTGCATTAACAGAATTAAATGGATTATGACTTCCTAAGACTTTAGCTACTACATCCTGAACTCCAGCAACTTCAAAAACTGCTCTCGCAGGTCCACCTGCTATTATTCCAGTCCCTTTCGGAGCAGGATTAATTACTATTTTTGTTGCTCCATATTTAAATTCAACTCTATGAGGAATGGTAGTATCTTTAAGGGGAAAACTTATTAAGTTTTTCTTTGCCCTATCTATAGCTTTTCTTATTGCGTCGGGAACTTCTGCTGCTTTTCCTTTTCCAAAACCGACAACTCCGGCTTCATTCCCTACTACCACAAGGGCGCTAAAAGAAAATCTTCTTCCTCCCTTTACTACTTTAGCAACTCTATTTATAAAAACAACTTTATCTTTTAAATTGAACTCTTCTGCATTGATTCTTTCCCCTTTCATCACTCCTCCTTAGAATTGAAGACCTTTTTCCCTTGCAGCATCTGCAAGAGCTTTAATACAACCGTGATACTTATATCCAGCTCTATCAAATACTATCTTTGTTATTCCTGCCTGCAATGCTCTTTCAGCAATGAGCTCTCCTACCTTTTTAGCAAAACTGATATTACTCTTATTTCCTGGCAACTCCCTTAATTCTTTGTCTAAGGTCGAAGCAGAGACAATAGTATGACCCTTTGAATCATCAATTATTTGAGCATATATATGATTAAGGCTTTTAAATACACATAATCTTGGTCGTTCTGATGTGCCAAGCACTCTTTTTCTTATCCTTTTATGTCTTCTTTCTTTTAATTCTTTTCTGTCTCGCAAAGCCTTCCTCCTTATTTCTTTCCAGTCTTACCAGGTTTAAGCTTTAAAACTTCATCTGAATATCTGATACCTTTACCTTTGTATGCATCTGGAGGTCTAATTGACCTGATATTAGCAGCTACCTGTCCTAATAGTTGTTTATCTATCCCTTGCAAAGTAATTGTAGTTTGCTTTTCATCTACTACCGCCTTAATTCCTTCTGGTAATTTAAATTCTACTGGATGGGAATAACCAACATTTAAAATTAATTTATCACCACTTACCTGAGCCCTATAACCAACACCATAAATCTGGAGAGTTCTTGTAAATCCCTGAGAAACTCCTGTAATCATATTGGAAAGCAAACTTCTTGTGAGTCCATGCATTGCCTTTTGTTTTTTGTCATCGCTTTCTCTCATAACAATTAACGTCTTATCTTCCAAATTTAAACCTATACCATTAGGCAAAGTATAAGTTAACTGACCTTTTGGTCCTTTTACATATACATCATTACTTTCAATCTTCACTTCAACACCATCTGGAATTTGAATTGGCTTTCTTCCTATTCTTGACATTCTATCACCTCTTACCAAACATAACATATAACTTCTCCGCCTACGCCCTTCTGGCGGCATTCTTTATCTGTCATAATTCCCTGTGAAGTGGTTAATATAGCAAGTCCAAGTCCGCCCATCACATGAGGAATTTCCTCTTTCCCTACATATACTCTTCTACCTGGTTTACTAACCCTCTTTAAGTTGGATATTACAGAATCCCCTTCCGGCGTATACTTAAGATTTATTCTAACAATACCTTGTTTTTTATCTTTTATAATTTTATATGACTTAATAAAACCTTCCTCTTTTAGAATCTTTGCAATCTCTATCTTTAATCTTGATGCTGGAATATCTACTTTATCAGCCTTTACAATAATTGCATTTCTAATTCGAGTTAGCATATCTGAAATTACATCTGTCATCATAGTTATCACTCCTTTACCAACTTGACTTAACAACTCCAGGAATCTTCCCAGAGTTTGCCAAAAATCTAAAACATATTCTACATAACCCAAACTGTCTCAAGTAGCCTCTTGAACGTCCACACACCTTACAACGATTTCTCTCACGCACCTTAAATTTTGGTGGGTATTTTACTTTTTCTATTTTACTTTTCCTTGCCACAACCCCTCCTTATCTTCTGTATGGCATGCCGAATTCTTTCAATAATTCTCTTGCTTCCTGGTCACTTTTAGCAGTTGTACATATAGTAATATCCAGTCCGTGAATCATTTCCACTTTGTCATAATCTATCTCTGGGAATATAAATTGCTCTTTTATTCCAAAAGAATAATTACCTCTGCCGTCAAAAGATTTTGAAGATATTCCCTTGAAATCCCTGATTCTTGGCAATGCTAAGGATATCAATCTATCAAGAAACTCATACATTCTCTCTTTTCTCAACGTTACTTTACAACCTATAGGCATTCCCTTTTTAAGCTTAAAAGCTGCAAGAGGTTTTTTTGCTTTTGTGATGATAGGTTTTTGCCCTGTTATCTGTGCAAGCTCTTTTTCTGCAGCGTCAAGTAGTTTTATATTTTGAATTGCCTCTCCAAGCGTCACATGAACTACTACTTTTTCTATTTTTGGCACTTCCATTATGTTCTTATAGTTAAATTTTTTCATTAATGCAGGAATTATCTCTTTGTAGTATTTTTCTCTTAATCTCGGTATGTATTTTGCCTTTTTTTCTTCACTCATTAATCAATAACCTCCTTGCACTTCTTACAAACTCTAACCTTCCTGCCATCTTCAAGAATATTAGCACCAATTCTTGTTGGTTTATCACATTTTGGACATATGAGCATCACTTTACAAATAGGAATAGAGTTTTCCTTTTCAATAATTCCGCCCTGTGGATATTTTCGAGTCGGTTTCTGATGCTTTTTTACAATATTTACTCCCTCTACTATAATCCTATCTTTTTTAGTTAGAACAGATATTACTCTACCCTTTTTATCCCTATCTTTACCAGACAATACGATTACATTATCTCCTTTTTTAATCCTTAAACTCACTTCCTTCCTCCATCCTATATGACTTCAGGCGCAAGGGATACAATTTTTGTAAATTCTTTCCATCTTAATTCCCTTGCAACTGGACCAAAAATTCTTGTACCTATAGGTTCAAGTTGATTATTCACTATAACAACAGCATTCTGATCAAATCTTATATAAGAACCATCAATTCTTCTTACACTTCTTCTAAGCCTAACAATTACCGCCTTGGCTACAGATCCCTTCTTTATATTACTATCAGGCAAAGCTTCTTTAACACTCACAATTATTACATCTCCCAATGTTGCATATCTCCTATTTGAACCACCAAGAACTCTAATGCACTGAACCTTTTTAGCTCCAGAATTATCAGCAACTTCAAGAATACTTCTCGGCTGTATCATGTTCCCTCACCCTCCTTTAGTATTCTCAAAACTTTCCATCTTTTAGTTTTACTTATAGGTCTGCTTTCAATAATCTCGACTCTATCTCCAATCTTGCATCTATTATCTTCATCGTGAGCTTTATACTTCTTTCTACTTTTAATTGTCTTTTTATAATATGGGTCTTGAAAAGCTCTTTCTATAGAGACAACAACGGTTTTATCCATTTTATCGCTAATAACTGTACCTTTTAATATCTTCTTAGGCATATCCTTAACTCCTTATGAATCTTTCTTTTTATTCTTTTCTGTTATTATGGTCAAAATTTTTGCTATATCCTTTTTAACTATTCGGATTCTTCTAACATTTTGCAACTCGCCTTTGGCCAATTGAAATCTTAAATTGAACAATTCTCTTCTCAAATCTTTTTCCTTTTTCTTTAACTCATCTATTGAGAGGTTCCTTAATTCTGTAGATTTCATACAAAACTCTCCTGTCTCTTAACAAACTTAGTTTTTATTGGAAGCTTATGAGAAGCAAGCTCAAAGGCTTCTTTAGCAATATCTTCAGGAACTCCTGAAATTTCAAACATTATTCTGCCTGGTTTTACAACAGCTACCCAAAATTCTGGATTACCCTTTCCCTTACCCATTCTTGTTTCCGCTGGTTTTCTTGTAATAGGCTTATCTGGAAAAATTCTAATCCACAGTTTACAGCCCTTTTTTGCATGTCTCATTATGGCTACTCTTGCTGCTTCTATCTGTCGAGAAGTAATCCATGCTGGCTCTAATGCTTTAAGGCCATAATCTCCAAAAGATATATAACTACCTCTGTAGGCAATTCCCTTCATCCTACCCTTTTGCATTTTACGAAACTTTACTTTTTTAGGAGCTAACATAACTCGTACCTCACCCTATTTTAATAGTTATAATTTATATATTGGCCTGGCTGAACTTCACCCTTAAATATCCACACCTTAACCCCAATGATACCATATGTAGTTTTTGCCTCAGCAAAACCATAATCAATGTCTGCTCTAAATGTGCTTAATGGCACTCTTCCTTCTCTATACCATTCAGTTCTTGCTATTTCAGCACCTGCAAGTCTGCCTGCGCATGAAACTCTTATACCTTTAGCACCGAACCTCAATGCAGAGGATACAGCTCTTTTCATCGCTCTTCTATAGGCAACTCTTTTTTCTATTTGAAGCGCGATGTTTTCAGCAACAAGTTGCGCATCCAATTCAGGCCTTCTTACTTCCTTTATCTCAATATTTGCTACTTTCTTCGTCATCTCTTCAACTTCTTTTTTTAATTTTTCTACTTCTGCACCCTTTTTACCTATAATTATTCCGGGGCGTGCTGCAAATACTATTATTTTTACTTTTTCACCAACTCTTTCTATCTCTATTCTTGAGATACCAGCATGAAAGAGTTTTTCCTTTAATATTTTCCTTAAATTTAGGTCTTCAACGAGACGATTAGAATAATCTTTTTTAGCAAACCATCTGCTTTCCCATGTTCTTATTATCCCCAACCTATTACCTATAGGATTTGTTTTTTGACCCAATTGAACACCCCCGTTTAATTTTCTTCGGTAGCAACATATATTGTTATGTGAGAAGTTTTTTTCTTAATTATATTTGCTCTTCCCATAGCCCTATGCTCTATTCTTCTCATCATTGGCCCTTGATCAACATATGCTTTCGTAATCTTTAAAGAATCAATATCAAGCCTTGGATTTTTCTGCTCTGCATTTGCTAATGCTGATCTTAAAACCTTTTCAATAATTCTTGCACCCCTATGAGGCATGTATTTTAAAGTTAACAGAGCCTCTCCAGCTTTTTTCCCTCTTATCAAATTAATAACTCTTCTTGCTTTTGTTGGAGTTATACGAGCATATTTAAGTATAGCCCTTGATTCCATATTTATTTCCCCTTAGCCTTTTTCTTTTCTTCGGAGCCTGCATGCCCCTTAAAAGTTCTTGTGGGAGCAAACTCTCCTAATTTATGCCCAACCATATTCTCTGTAATATATACAGGAATAAATTTTTTCCCGTTATGAACTGCAAATGTCAATCCAATAAACTCCGGAACAATAGTAGATCTTCTTGACCATGTTTTAATAGGTTTTTTATCTCCACTCTCTATTGACTTTTTTACCTTTTCCATTAACTTTTCATCGACAAAGGGACCCTTTTTTAATGATCTTGCCACTTTCTACCCCCTCATTTCCTGCGCTTTACTATAAATTTATCAGTTTTTTTATTCTTTCTTGTTTTTATACCTTCAGGTTTACCCCATGGAGAGCATGCAGGTCTTCCACCAGAAGATTTCCCTTCACCTCCGCCCAACGGATGATCAACAGGATTCATTGCTACACCTCTGACAGAAGGTCTTTTACCCATATGACGCATTCTTCCTGCCTTTCCAATAACTATATTTTCATTATCCACATTACTTACTTGTCCTACTGTGGCAAGGCAATTTACATTGATTAATCTTACCTCTCCAGAAGGCAATTTTACATGTGCATATTTACCCTCTTTCGCCATCAACTGAGCAGCTGTACCAGCGCCTCTTACAAGTTTGCCTCCTCCCCCTGGAAATAACTCTATGTTATGAATCATAGTTCCTAAAGGTATTTCTTTCAATGGCAGGGAGTTACCAACCTTCACATCAGCTCCTGAACCGCTCATTAGCGTATCTCCAACTTGTAGCTTGTCAGGAGCAAGAATATACCTAAACTCTCCATCAAGATATTTTAAAAGAGCTATCCTTGCTGTTCTGTTAGGATCATACTCGATACTCACAACCTTTGCAGGAATGCCGTGTTTATTTCGCTTAAAGTCAATAATTCTGTATAGCTTGCGATTCCCTCCACCTTTTAACCATGAAGTAACTCTTCCAAGATTATTTCTCCCCTTGCGTTTTTTTATACAAACCGTAAGAGGTTTATAAGGCTTATCTGTAGTAATATCATTAAAATCTGAGTATGTTACAAATCTTCTACCTGCTGATGTTGGTTTGCATCTTTTTATTCCCATTTAGATACCCTCTATCAGATCTAATTTTTCCCCTTCTTTAAGGGTAATTATTGCTTTCTTAAATTTATTAGTCTTTGTAAAATGAAGTCCCGCTCTTTTTAAACGAGGCTTAATATTTATTACTGCTACATTATCTACCTTAACCTTAAAACACTCTTCAAAGGCCTTTTTAATTTGAACTTTGTTTGCCCTTGGATGAACTTCAACAACTATTTTGTTTTCACCCTCTTTTAAATTCATTGCCTTTTCTGTAAAAATTGGTCTTCTTATGATTTCAAAAATATCCATTAGGAGGTCACCCCCTTAACTGTTAATAGCCTGTCAAGCCCTGATACGGTAAAAACAACATTATCAAAAAGAGAGACATAATAAGCATTTAAATCACTTGCTCTTACTACATCTACATAAGGAATGTTTCTCACAGAAAGCAAAACATTTTCATCCTTATCAGCCAATACAAAAAGTATTGATTTATCTTGAATTTTTAAATTCTTCAATATATCTATGATATCTTTTGTTTTTGGTCTTATTAGTTCTAATTTGTCAAGGAGTAATATTTCATTATCCCTGTATTTCATAGTAAGAGCCTTAAATAAGGCCGTGTCCTTCATTTTCTTAGGAAGCTTTATATAATAATCTCTTGGTTGTGGCCCAAAAACTATACCACCTTTCCTCCACAAAGGAGACCTGATACTACCATGTCTTGCCCTTCCAGTATGCTTTTGTCTCCAAGGTTTTTTACCACCACCTGAAACCATTGCTCTTGTTTTTGTAGCATGAGTACCCTGCCTCTGATTTGCCAGATAAGCCACAACAGCTGAATGGACAACTGATTCAGATGCGGTATTATTAAAAACAGTATCTGGAACTTCTTTTTTCCCTATAATGTTATTATGAATATCTCTTATCTCTATCTCTATCATACCTATACCTTCCATATTTCTAATATTCCATTCTCTCCTCCCGGAACAGCACCCTTAACTAAAATAAGATTCTGCTCGGGAATTACATCTATTACTTTTATATTTTTTACTGTAACACTCTCATTTCCCATATGACCTGCCATACCCTTACCTTTCCATACTCTTGACGGAAAAGAACTTGCTCCTATTGACCCTGGCGCTCTATTAAACATGGAACCATGAGTATCAGGTCCACCCTTAAAATTGTGTCTTTTCATTACTCCCTGATATCCTTTTCCTTTTGAAACACCTGATACGCTCACTATATCACCCTTCGAAAAGATATCTACTGTAACCTTATCACCTACATTAAAACCTGTCATTTTAAACTCTCTAAGGACCTTGCAGGGCGGGATACCTGCTTTTTTAAATATTCCTAAAATAGGCTTAGATAAATTCTTTTCTTTTTTTACTTCCTGAAAGCCAAGTTGAACAGCTTCATAACCGTCCTTTTCCTTGCTTCTAATCTGAACAACCCAGCAAGGTCCGGCTTCAATAACAGTGACAGGAATAATTCTTCCATCCTCACCGAAAATTTGTGTCATCCCAACTTTTCTTCCTAATATTGCTCTCATAGCTTTATCTCCACGTCTACCCCGGCAGCAAGCTCTAACTTAGAAAGAGCCTCTACTGTTTCGGGGGTGGGATCGTGTATATCAATTAATCTCTTGTGTATTCTGATTTCAAATTGCTCTCTTGATTTCTTATCCTGATTTGTTGATCTTAAAACCGTATATCTACTAATTTTTGTTGGCAAAGGAACAGGACCAGCTATTCTGGCACCTGTTCTCTTCACGGTATCAACTATTTCCTTGACTGACTGGTCAAGCACTCTATAATCGTAAGCTTTTAATTTTATTCTTATCTTTTGGTCCATTTTACTCCAACACCTCTGTAACAACTCCTGCACCTACTGTTCTTCCACCCTCCCTTATTGCAAACCTCAATCCATCTTCCATCGCTATCGGCGCTATCAGCTCCACTGTTATGTTCACATTGTCTCCAGGCATTATCATCTCTACCCCTTCAGGTAACTTTATCACTCCTGTTACATCTGTCGTCCTAAAGTAAAACTGCGGCCTGTATCCATTAAAAAACGGTGTGTGCCTCCCACCTTCCTCTTTCGTAAGTACATATACCTCTGCCTTAAACTTAGTATGCGGTGTTATACTTCCAGGCTTCGCCAATACCATACCTCTTTCCACTTCATCCTTTCCTACTCCCCTCAACAATACTCCTATATTATCCCCCGCTCTTCCCTCATCAAGTATCTTCCTGAACATCTCTACTCCAGTGGCTACTGTCTTACGGGTCTCCCTTAATCCTACTATCTCTACTTCATCTCCTACCTTTATTATTCCCCTCTCTACTCTTCCTGTTACCACTGTTCCTCTTCCAGATATGGTAAATACATCCTCTATCGGCATTAAAAATGGCTTGTCTATCGGCCTCTCAGGCTCAGGTATGTAACTATCAAGCGCATCCATTAACTCCTGGATAGGCTTGTACTCCTCAGCATTTGGATCCTTTGACCCACTCTCCAATGCCTTTAATGCACTGCCCCTTACTACAGGTATCTCATCACCAGGAAATCCATACTTGCTCAAAAGCTCCCTCACCTCAAGCTCTACTAAGTCCAATAACTCAGGATCATCTACCATGTCTACTTTGTTCATGAATACCACTATGTACGGCACCCCTACCTGACGCGCAAGCAGTATGTGCTCCCTCGTCTGCGGCATCGGCCCATCATTGGCTGCTACCACCAGTATCGCTCCATCCATCTGCGCAGCTCCTGTTATCATGTTCTTTATATAGTCCGCATGACCAGGACAATCTACATGCGCATAATGCCTCTTGTCTGTCTCATACTCTACATGTGCCGTGTTTATCGTTATTCCTCTGGCCTTCTCCTCAGGTGCATTGTCTATCTGATCATAACTCTTAAACTGCGCCATACCCTTCAAATTCAAATACTTCGTTATCGCTGCTGTTAAAGTGGTCTTACCATGATCAATATGCCCTATTGTCCCCACATTTACATGCGGCTTCTTCCTCTCAAACTTTTCCTTTCCCATCTCTTCCTCCTTAAAATCTCTAAACTTTTATTTTGTATTTCCCTTTATCTTTGCAATAATCTGCTCTGTAAGATTCTTTGGAACTTCATCATAATGGGAAAACTGCATTGTATATGTGCCTCTACCCTGTGTTTTTGATCTTAAATCAGTGGCATAGCCAAACATTTCTGCAAGAGGAACCATCGCTCTAATGACCTGCGCCTTCCCTCTCTTCTCCATTGACTGAACTCTACCACGCCTTGAATTTAAATCTCCTATTACTTCACCCATATAATCTTCTGGTGTCACAACTTCTACATTCATGATAGGCTCAAGAAGAACAATCTCAGCTTTCTTACAACCTTCTTTTAATGCCATTGAGCCTGCAATCTTGAATGCCATTTCTGATGAGTCTACCTCATGATAAGAACCATCAAACAATGTCACCTTTACATCAACTAATGGATAACCTGCAAGAACTCCTCCCTCCATAGCCTCTACAATACCCTTTTCTACAGCTGGTATATATTCTCTGGGAATTGTCCCCCCTACTATTTTGTTAATAAATTCGAAACCTTTACCTCTTTCCATCGGCTCGATTTCAATCCAAACATGACCATACTGACCACGGCCACCAGTTTGTCTTATAAATTTACCCTCTGCCTTAGCTGGCACTTTAATAGTTTCTTTATAAGCAACTTGAGGCTTTCCTACATTAGCTCCTACTCTAAACTCTCTTGTAAGTCTATCTACAATAATTTCAAGGTGTAATTCTCCCATTCCTGAAATAATAGTTTGCCCTGTTTCTTCATTGTAGGAAACCCTAAATGAGGGGTCTTCCTGAGAAATTTTTTGTAATGCTAAAGACAATTTTTCCTGATCTGCCTTTGTCTTTGGTTCGATAGCTACTGATATTACAGGCTCGGGGAATTCTATCGATTCGAGTATAATCGGATTTGATTCATCACATATCGTATCACCCGTAAATGTATTCTTCAAACCAACTACTGCAGCTATATCACCAGCACAAATTTCTTTTATCTCCTCTCTATGATTAGCATGCATTCTAAATATTCTCGCTACTCTCTCTTTTATATTCCTTGTTGCATTATAAATATAAGAACCTGATGTTATTACCCCTGAATAAACCCTAACATAGGTCAAACTACCCATATATGGGTCCGCCATAATTTTAAAAGCTAAGGCTGATAGAGGTTCTTCAACATTAGGCTTTCTTTCCAGCTCAGACCCATCCAAAGGATTAATCCCTCTTACTGGCGGAACGTCAAGAGGGGACGGCAAATAATAAACAATGGCATCCAGTAGCATCTGAACACCCTTATTTTTAAAAGCAGAACCGCATAAAACAGGAGTTATCTTTAGTTCAACCGTTCCTTTTCTCAGAGCTTTTCTTATTTCTTCTGCCGTTATTTCTTCACCAGCAAGGTATTTATCCATTAAATTATCATCTATATCACATAATGCTTCTATCATTTTTTCTCTATACTTTTTTGCCTGCTCAAGATAATCCTGAGGAACTTCATCCTCAACAAATTTTGCTCCTAATGTTTCGTCATCAAAATAGTATACTTTCATTTCAACAAGATCAATGGGTCCCCTAAAAGTATCTTCTTTACCTATAGGAATCTGGACTGGAACAGGATTTGCACCAAGTTTTTCAATCATACTTTCAACAGCCATATTAAAATCTGCTCCGAGTTTATCCATTTTGTTCATAAAAGCAATTCTTGGCACTCTGTATTTATCTGCTTGTCTCCATACAGTTTCACTTTGAGGTTCGACTCCCGCTGAAGCATCAAAAACTGCTACCGCTCCATCAAGAACTCTCAGAGATCTTTCGACCTCAATAGTAAAATCTACGTGACCAGGAGTATCTATTATATTTATTTTGTGATCTTTCCATTCACAACTTGTTGCAGCAGCGGTGATTGTAATGCCCCGCTCTTGCTCCTGAGGCATCCAATCCATAACTGCTGTACCCTCATGGACCTCACCAATTTTATAGGTGACGCCAGTATAATAGAGAATGCGCTCAGTAGTTGTTGTTTTACCTGCATCTATGTGAGCCATAATACCAATATTTCTTGTTTTTTCTAAGGGAAATCTACTCATATCCTCCTCTAAATTACCACCTATAATGAGCGAACGCTCTGTTGGCTTCAGCCATTTTGTGGGTTTCTTCTCTCTTCTTTATTGAAGAACCTACATTGTTATAGGCATCTAATATTTCACCTGCTAATCTTTCTTTCATTGTTTTCTCTTTACGCTGTCTAGAATAAGTTGTAAGCCATCTTAAAGCAAGACTTAATCTTCTATTTGGTCTTACTTCCATTGGTACCTGATAGGTTGCACCACCCACTCTTCTGGGTCTTACTTCAAGAATTGGCTTTATATTCTCCATTGCCTGTTTGAAAACTTTAAGTGGATCCATTCCGGTTTTTTCTCTGATTATCTCAAAGGCACCGTAACAAATCCTCTCACTCGTTGATTTCTTTCCATCCTGCATAATTACATTTATAAGCTTTGAAACAAGCTTACTTTGATATTTTGGGTCTGGTAATACTTCTCTTTTTGGAACGTAACCTCTCCTAGGCATCCCTTACTCCCCGATTATTTTGGTCTTTTTGTTCCATATTTGGAACGACTTTTTCTTCTATTGTTAACACCAGCACAGTCCAATGTACCCCTAACTATGTGATATCTGACACCTGGTAAATCTTTTACTCTTCCACCCCTTACCAACACAATTGAATGTTCCTGCAAATTATGTCCTTCACCTGGAATATATGCTATAACTTCAACCCCATTTGTCAGCCTTACCTTTGCAACTTTTCTCAAAGCTGAGTTTGGTTTCTTTGGCGTAGTTGTATAAACTCTTACACAAACACCTCTTCTTTGAGGGCATGATTGCAAAGCAGGTGATTTTGTTTTTCTTTCAACCTTCTCTCTTCCCTTTTTTACTAATTGAGCTATTGTTGGCACTTTTTCACCTCATTTTAAATAGGCTAATTTTATTTTTAACAAATACTTAACATTTATAGTCAAGACTTTTTAGTTTATCAAAAAACAAAAAAAGTGTCAAGACAAAAATACATTCTCCCAACTTGTATATAGAAAATTTTATGATTTCTCTTTAGTTTCCCTTAATGAACTAACAATATATAATTTATAACTTGATAGTTAAATTTTGCAAGAGAACTACTATTAAAATTAATATAACAAAAATCAATTTAAAAAGAAAAGAAAAAATCGCCACTCTGAAATCTATTCTCCTTTTTATATCAATAAAAAATGCTTAAAATTAATATCTAAATTAAACTGTAACTATATAAATTTTTTATTCTTCTAAGGCTTTTCTTGAAACCTTTATTGCACAGAATTCTCCGCACATGCTACATACCTTTTCATCCTCAATAGGTGGCCTTTCCGAACGCATTGAGTGAACTTTTTCGGTGTCAAAGGACAGCTGAATCTGTTTTTGCCAATCAAAGTTTCTTCTGGCAAATGCCATTTCTTTATCTTTCTCCCATGCTTTTTTATAACCCTTAGCAAGGTCTGCTGCATGAGCTGCTATTTTTGAGGCAATGACTCCCTCTTTTACATCTTCTTTATCAGGAAGTCTTATATGTTCTGAAGGAGTAACATAACATAAAAAATCTGCGCCATACATTCCAGCTAAAGCACCACCTATTGCTGCAGCAATGTGATCGTAACCCATTGCACAGTCTGTTACAAGAGGACCTAATACATAAAAGGGAGCCTCTTTACATATGCTTTTCTGAAGCTTAATATTTGTATACACATGATTAAGAGGAAGATGACCAGGTCCTTCAATTATGCATTGAACTCCTTCTGATACGGCAATATCTTTAAGTTTACCAATTGTTATAAGTTCAATTAGTTGATATTTGTCCGTAGCATCAAGCAGACAACCAGGTCTCAATCCATCTCCAAGACTTAATGTAAGGTCATACTTTTTAGCAATCTCAATAAGTCTATCATAATACTCATAGAGGGGATTTTCTTTGCCATGATAACATATCCAATCTGCAAGAATTGAGCCACCTCTGCTTACTATTGGTAGAACTCTTTCATTGGACTTTAACATTTCCACTATTTTCATCGTAACACCGCAGTGAACAGTTACAAAATCAACTCCATCCTTGGCATGTTCTTCAATAACCTCAAAGATATCATCTATAGTCATGTTTACAAAACTTCCATACTTCTCTTGGGCTCTCACAGCTGCTTCGTAAATTGGGACTGTGCCAATACTCACGGGAGAGTTTCTAATAATTGCTTTGCGCATCTCCTTAAGAGGACCTCCCGTGGAAAGGTCCATTACTGCATCTGCTCCAAATTTCACTGCGATTTGGAGTTTCTCGAGTTCCTCTTCTATATTAGTTTTGTCTCTTGATGTGCCAATATTTGCATTAATTTTTGTTCCTAATCCCTTGCCTATTCCAAGAGGTTTTATGTTTCTCAAGACGTTTTTTGTTATAACAGCCTTCCCTTCAGCTATGTTTTCTGACAGTTCTTCAGGAGAAATCCCCTCCTCTTGAGCTACTTGTCTTACTTCATCACTTATTATTCCTTTTTTTGCTAATTGTATTCTTGTCATAAACTGTCTCCTAATATGTCATTAAATTTTTTTACTGTCTCTTCTATATTTTTTTTAGATAAAATCCCGCTTATCATAGCAATTCCATCACAATATGGAATAACTTCATGGAAATTATTAAGATTGATTCCTCCGAGAGCAAACACCTTACATTTAACAGAATTTCTTATCTCTTTTAATTTTTCGACTCCCTGGGGTTTTCCGTATATTTCCTTTGAAGGAGTATAAAAAATTGGGCTAAAAGTAATGAAATCAGCCCATTCTGATGATTCTCTTGCCTCCTCAATTGAGTGAGTAGAAACACCGATGATAAATCTATTATTCCATACTTTCCTAACTATGTGAGCGGGGAATCCACTTTGAGGCAGATGAACACCGTCTGCATCTACTGCAAGAGCAATATCAATTCTATCATTTATAAAAAGCAATGCATCATTTTTTCTTGTTATTTCCCTCACTTTTTTTGCAAGGTAATAAAGTTCTTTTGCAGTTAAGTCTTTTTCTCTCAATTGAAAAGCACTTATACCTGCAGATAAAGCAACATCAACTGCATTCAAGAAAGCTTCCTCATTTGGGAATAACTTTCTATCACCTATAAGATAAAGCTTATACTTCATGTGAGCATTCCTTCTATTGGCGAACTCGCAGTGGCATATAGTTTCCTCGGTATTCTTCCTGCTTTATAGGCAAGTCTTCCTGCTATACAGGCATATTTAAGTGCCTCTGCCATCATTATGGGTTCCTTTGCACCAGCGATTGCTGTGTTGACAAGTACTGCATCACAGCCAAGTTCCATGGCAATTGATACATCTGATGCAGTACCTACTCCCGCATCAACAATTACCGGTATATTTACAGTTTCAAGGATTATTTTGATGTTATAAGGATTTCTAATTCCGAGCCCGGAACCAATTGGTGCACCAAGAGGCATTACCGCAGCAGCACCCGCATCAACAAGTCTCTTTGCAGTGATGGGATCATCATTCGTGTATGGAAAAACAATAAATCCTTCCTTTGCCAAAATTTCAGTTGCCTTCAGAAGACCGCATACATCTGGAAAAAGAGTTTTTTCATCACCTATAACCTCAAGTTTGACCATATCTGAAATACCAGCTTCTCTTGCTAATCTTGCATATCTTAAAGCATCTTCTACTGTATAACAACCTGCGGTGTTAGGTAAGATTTTATACTTTTTGGGGTCAACGTAATCAAGAAGATTTTCCTTTTTCCTGTCTATAATATTTACTCTTCTAACAGCAACGGTAACTACATCTGTTCCAGAAGCTTCAATAGCTTTTGCTGTCTCTTCGAAGTCCTTGTATTTCCCTGTCCCAACCCATAGCCTTGACTTAAACTCAATACCTTTGATTATTAATGAATCATTCATCTTATCCTCCTCCAACAAAATTGACGATTTCTATTGAATCGCCTTCTTTTATTTTATATTCAGAAAATCTATCTCTCTTTATGATCTCAAGATTTACCTCAACCACAACTCTTTGTGGATTGATATCAAGTTCCTGAAGTAACTCCATCAGTGTGGATGCCTTAACATCCATGTTTGAACCGTTAACTGTAACCTTCATAATTCCTCCTAAAATAAAAAGCCCCTATCCCTGAGGATAGAGGCTGATATCTGTCAGTCTCTCCCTTTCCCTCCGCCGGTATTATCCGGATCAGGTTCAAGGGGTCTTCCCGCAATGGGAACTCTCAGGTCTTAAAAGACCTCCCCCAGGGATTAGTAAATTATACAAATCAATATGTAAATTAGTCAAATAACCAAAACTTTAGCGCCCCTGATTTTTCTGCTTTTTATATCAATAATAGCTTTATTTGCCTCATTGAAATGATATTCCTCTACTTCTGGTTTTATAGAATATTTTGATGCAATACTTAAAAATTCCGAGATATCACTTCTCGTTATATTTGTTACAGTTTTAATTTCCTTTTCTTGCCACAAATCATTTTTATAGTCAATTTTCATAAGGCTCTCTTTGTCTGTTTCCTCTTTTCTTATTGCATTGATGATTAATCTCCCAACTGGTTTAAGATATTTCAATACAGTTAAGGGTGGATTCCAAACTGGAGTTGTATCAATGGCTGCATTTAATCTATGTGGTGGAGTTTCCTCAAAATCACCAGCCCAGTAAGCTCCCAGTTCTATTGCAAATTGTCTTTCTCTTTCAGTCCTTGAGAAGACAAATATCTTCGAATCTGGAAAGAGATTTTTAATTATCTTTAATACAAAATGACCTGAAGCTCCAAATCCAACAAGCCCAATGTTGTCTCCTTTTTTAATTTTTGCTAATTTTAAAGCTCTATAACCTATTGCTCCAGCACAGAAAAGAGGAGCACACTCCTCAAATTTAAGATTTTCAGGCAGAGAGAATGCAAAGTCTTCATGAATTTTAAAATACTCTGCATAACCGCCATGGACATCTTTACCTGTAGCTTTGAAATTTTCACATAAGTTCTCAAGTCCTTTTAAGCAAAACTCACATCTACCACATGATGAATAAATCCATCCAGCACCTACTCTATCTCCAATCTCGAATTTCTCAACTAATTTACCAACCTCTATTACCTCTCCAGCAATCTGATGTCCGGGAATTATAGGCAAAAAAGCTGGAGTTGCCCTACCCTCTATTTCATCAATCTCTGTATGACAAACTCCGCAGGCGTGTACTTTTATTAAAATTTCCCTTTCAAATAATTCAGGAGTTTCTAATTCCACAAGTTCCATGGAGTTTATCTCGCTTGTTATTTCATCTACTATTTTTGAAATTACCCAGGCTTTCATTAAGTCTAATTATAACAAAAGCAAAGCCCTCTACCAAAAAAGAGGGCTTTGCGATAAAAATATTTTTTATAATTTCTTATAGCAAAACCACCAATCGTAACATTCATACTGTTTTGGTCTTTCCTGGGCTGTTTTTACATCTGCTGCAGGAGGAACTATAACCTTGTCACCCAATAATTCATTATTTGGCCAACCGGCAGGAATTGCAACTTTGTTTGCATCTGATGTCTGTAATGCCTTAACAACCCTAACAATTTCATCAATATTTCTACCAATCTCTTGAGGATAATATAGTATAATTCTCAATACTCCATTCGGATCAATAATAAATACTGCTCTTATTGTATTAGTTCCTTTTGCTGGACTTATCATTCCAAAGTATTTTGCTATCTCTCCCATGTCATCTGCAATTATTGGGAAAGTAATCTCTACTCCAAGCTTTTCCTTGATCCATTCAACCCATTTAATGTGAGCAAATACTTGATCGATGGAAAGACCTATTAATTCACAGTTAAGGGCTTTAAAATCTTCGATTCTTTTTTGAAATGCTACAAATTCAGTTGTGCATACGGGAGTAAAGTCAGCAGGATGACTAAACAAAACTACCCACTTGCCAGCATACTCACTTGGAAAATTGATGATACCATGAGTTGTTTTTACCTTTCTGTCTTCAATCTTTTCTCCTAATAATGGCATTCTTCCTTCCATAAACACCTCCTTAAAAATTATTTTATAATTATTATAAAATAAAAATAAATAAAAGTCAAGATTGATTTAAATAGAATTTTTTCAATATAATAAAGTTAGAAAAAAATTTGGAGGTGTTGTATGACTCAAAAACTACAAATCTACAAGTGTGAAAAATGTGGAAACATTGTAGAAGTTTTGCATGAAGGAGTAGGTCAATTAGTATGCTGTGGTCAACCTATGAAACTTTTTACAGAAAATACAGTTGATGCGGCTTTAGAAAAACACGTTCCAGTTATTGAAAAAGTAGATGAAGGGTTTAAAGTAAAAGTCGGAAGTGTTGCTCATCCTATGGAAGAAAAACATTATATTGAATGGATTGAAATCATAGCTGATGGTAAGGTTTATAGAGAATTTTTAACTCCTGGTCAGTCACCTGAAGCTACCTTCTGTGTAAAAGCCAATCAAGTTACAGCAAGAGAATATTGTAATATACATGGCCTTTGGAAAGCTTAATTTGGAGAAATATTATGTCAGAAGATAAAAAAGAGCAGCCTTGGGTATGTGGTAGATGCGGATATATATATGATCCTAAAAAGGGAGATAAAAAAGGAAAAATTACTCCTGGAATTCCATTTGAAGAATTGGCAGAAGAATGGGTTTGTCCCCTATGCGGAGCATCAAAAAAAATATTTAAACCCATGCTTGGATAAGATGAATAAAGAGGTGGGAGATACTTCTCCCACCTCCACTATTTTGATAAAGTATTCAATTTATTTCAAATTTTGTTAAAATTCATAAATGCGCCAATTTATTAATAAAGTAATTGATACGATAGAAAAATATAATATGTTGTCCTTTAGTGACCACGTTCTCGTAGGATTATCTGGTGGTCCTGATTCTGTATGTCTTCTATTAACATTAAATAAATTGAAATCTAAGTATAATCTAAGAATATCTGCCATTTATATAGATCACAGGTTGAGACCGAACGATATTCCAAAAGAAATAGAGTTTTGTAAAAAATTGTGTGATGATTTAAATGTAACTTTTTACACCCATTCAATAAATGTGAAAGAGTTTGCATTAAAAGAGAAGATTAACTTGCAAGAAGCAGCAAGAATTTTAAGATATGCAACTTTTGATCAGATAAGTATCAATATAAAAGCTGGCAAAATTGCTTTAGGTCACAATGCAGATGATCAAGCAGAAACAGTAATAATGAGATTACTAAGAGGAGCAGGGCCTGCAGGTTTAGGCGGAATTCCTCCAGTAAGAAAAAAGATAATAAGACCTTTGATAGAAGTTGAAAGAACAGAAATAGAAGAGTTTCTCAATAAAAATAAAGTCAACTTTATGTTTGATTTTTCCAATGTAAATACTGAGTATATGCGAAACAAAATAAGACATATTCTAATGCCAGCTATTAAAAAAATCTCACCTCAAGCAACAAAAATAATATCAAAAACCGCAGATATAATCCGAGAAGAAAATGACTATATAAACGTATCTGTGACAAAAGCTTTAATGAGATTAATGAGTAGAAAGACTGATCAGAGAGTAGAACTATTCTGTAATCCGATGGAAGTTCTTAATATCGTAATTTTAAGGAGAGCTTTAAGGGTTGCTATTGATAGTGTTAGAGATTTAAAAGGCATAGAATTTAATCATATAGAAGAAATAATTAGATTAATAAAAAAAGGTAAACCAGGAGACAGAATTTACTTGCCAAAAGGAATAAGAGCTATAAAAGGTTATTCAACTATCATAATTACATCGGAACCTCCCCAAAAGCTTTCAATTTATCAAATAGATATCCCTAAGCCTGTATATCTAAAAGAAAATTCGATGACTGTTGATATCAAAGAAATCTCCATAGAGGATATACAGGATTACGGAAACGGTAAAAATTTAATTTATATTGACGCTGATAAAATAAAATTTCCCTTAATAATTAGACCAAGGAAAGAGGGTGATTATTTTTATCCCTTTGGTTTTGGAAAGAAGAAAAAACTTCAGGACTTTTTTGTAGATGAAAAAATTCCAAGAGACGAAAGAGATTTGATACCAATAATTGAAAGTGAGGGTAATATAGTTTGTATAGTAGGTTATAGACTTGACGACAGATATAAAATTGATCATAATACTACAAGATGTTTACAAATAAAGGTCATACCGAAACTTTAATATTTTTTTTATTTTCAATATTTATTTTCTTATTTTTCCCTCTCTTATCCTTCGGAAGTGATGATTTAGAGAAGACTTTAAAATCCAAAATAGAAGAAATAAATAAAAAATTTCTTCCTTCTTTAATTCCTCTTGAAAATGGTATTGCTGTATCTTTTTTTAAAGATGTAGCATTAGCTCCTTCATCAATTATAGAGGATAATAAAAAAATTTTAGCTATCGATTCTAAACTTAAAATATCTCTATTTAAAACTGAAGATATAACAAAGGGAGTAGAATTCAAAAATCCCGATAAAAATGCAGATATATTTTTTCTTTTAACATATGATGACTCTTTTAAAATATTATTAGTAGATGGAAAAATTGAGGAAAATTCAATAAAAATCTCGGGCAAACACAACTTAGGTTCCATGTTGGTTTCCATAGATTTAAACCCCTTAGGAATTGTAGTAACAAATGATGACAACTTATCTGAAGTCCTAATAATTAAATCATTCGAGCAAGAAATAATGAAATTAATCAACAGAAAATCTGGATGGATTGGTATTCAAGGACAAACTGTTACAGATGATTTGAAAAAAATTTTATTTACTAATTACGGGGTTGTAGTGACTAATGTTTATCAGGGTGGACCTGCCTATAAAGCTGGTATTAAAAGAGGCGATGTAATAATTGAAGCAGATATGTTAACAATTAAAGATATTAAAGATTTGCAAAATCTCCTCAGTACAAAATTTTCAGGAGAAAATATTCAACTTATAATTTTGAGAAGTGGTACAAGAACAGAAGTCAGTTTAACTCTGGAAGACCCTCCCGAAATGATAACTAATGTAAAAACTCAACCTTTAGCAATACCTGGTTTAGAACTTACAGAAATTCCTCCTAATTTCAAGCAATCTCTTAGGGAAAATATCAAGGGTGTTTTTGTTAATAATATCACAGAAAACAGTCCTGTGCTTGGGATTTTAAAAAAAGGTGATATTATTATTGAGTTAAACAAAAGAGAAATTAATAATATTCAAGATTTTTATGAAGTCCTATCAAAATCAACGGGTGATTTACTCATACTTGTTTACAGACAGAACAATTTTCAATATGTAATAATACCTTCGCAAAAATTTCGTTAGAAAGTAGCATTCCCTTATCAGTTAGAGATACTTTATTACCATTAATCCTTGTTAACTTTAATTTTTCAAGCTCTTCAAAAAAATTAATAAGACATAAACTATCTAATGTTATTCCTTGTTTCATTCTTAATCCCAATATAATCTTTTCTTTTAATTCTTCGATACCTTTAATTTCATATTCTCTAATCCATGGTAATTTATTTTTACTCAAGTATTTAAAGTATAAAGAAATATTTCCAGGGTTATAAAATCTCCAACCATTTAAATAGGAAAAGGCAGCAGGTCCTAAACCAAGATAAGCCATTCTTTGCCAATATGCAATATTATGTAAACTTTCGTAATTTTGTCTGGCAAAATTAGAAATCTCATATTTATAAAAACCTTTTTCATCCAAAAATTCAGAGGCAAAAAGGTACATTTGTTCAATAGCATCGTCATTCAAAAGATTTATTTTTCCATTTTTGAGATTCTTTTCCATTGGTGTTCCTCTCTCAATCGTAAGTTCATAAATGGAAATATGCTTAATTTCTAATGAAGTAGCTGCTTTTAGTGAAAACTTAAAATTGTCCAAAGTTTGTTTAGGTATTCCATATATCAAATCGACTGATATATTTTCTATACCGGAATTTTTTATTATATGAGCCGTTTTAATTATATCCTTAACATTGTGAATTCTTCCTAAAATTTTTAATTCTGAATCTAAGAATGATTGAGCTCCTATGCTTATTCTGTTAATACCATAGGATTTAAATAAATTAATTTTCTCTTGTGTAATTGTTCCTGGATTAACTTCTATTGTAAACTCAATATCTTTGTCAATTTTGTAATTTTTCAAAAGAGTTTGAAGAATTATCTCTAAATACTTAACCGGAAGACAACTTGGTGTTCCTCCTCCAATATATATAGTTTTTATAAGATGAGGCAAATTTCTTGTTAATTCTATTTCCTTTAAAATAGCTGAAATAAAAAGTTTTACTCTCTCTTCACGGTATGGTAAAGAATAAAATCCACAATAATTACATTTTTTTATACAGAAAGGAATATGTAAGTAGAGGGATGAAAAATTCTTTGGCATTCTCTATAATAACTTAAATGAATATATTGGAAAAATTATTTTTTCCTAAGTTAAATTGGGTTCAACTCGAAATTTCAGGGCTTTGTAATGCCAGATGTTTCTACTGTCCCCATACAATTTACAGAAAAGATTGGAGAAGTAGGAATTTCTCATTTGGAGAATTTTTAAAACTTGCTCCTTATTTTGAAAAAATTAAACTATTATATTTACAAGGATGGGGAGAGCCTTTTTGTAATCCTGAATTTTTTAATATTTTAAAATTTGCAAAAGAAAAAAACTGCGTAGTTGGTACAACAACAAATGGGATGCTATTAGAAGATATCCAATTAGAAAGAATAGTTAATTTAAAACTTGATATAATTGCCTTTTCTCTAACTGGAATAGAAAAAAATGATGTATTAAGAGAAGGAACAAAAATTGAAAGAATCTTTCAGGTGATAAAAGAATTGAATTCTATAAAAACAAGAAAAAGAACGCTTTATCCCAAGATTAACATAGCATACATGTTACTTAAATCTAACATAGAAGAGTTAGACGAGATTCCATTTATATTCAAGGACAAAGGAATTAATGATATTATAATAAGCTTATTAGATTTTATTCCTGAAGATAAGTTAACTAATGAATCAATTGTCCCAAAAACAGAAGTGGAATACGAAGAATTTAAAAATAAATTTTTAAAAATTAAAAATTTAGGGATACAAAATAATCTAAATATCTATTTCAACCTATCCCATCCCTATAAAAAAAGAGACATATGTTCAGAACAGCCAAACAATTCTTTATTTATCAACTCCCTTGGTTATGTTGCACCATGTGTATTCAAGGGTATCCCATTGGAAAGAAAAGATAATTTATATTTCGGTAATATAAATGAAAAAACACTCTTTAAAATATGGAATGATAAAGATTATAAAAATTTCAGAAAAATCTTCTATTCAGGCAAAATTCCTTACGCATGCGAGGCTTGTAATAAATTAAGAATATGGGAATATTAGAAATTAATCTTTCCTTATTTCAATAACCGTTATCTCTGGCTTTGCAAATATTCTTATAGGTGGGCCCCAAGTTCCTGTACCTCTGCTAATATATAAGTAACAGTTATCAGAATTTACAAAGCAACCTGCCTGTTTAGGATAATAAAGTTCCGTGATAATACTAAATGGGAAAAACTGCCCTTTATGTGTATGCCCTGAAAGTTGAAGATCAAATAAGCCTTGTGAGTTACTATCAATAATTGGCCTATGTTTAAGTAAGAGAATAAAACCTTTGTTTTTGAATTTTTCCAAGAGTTCATGTTCTGAAATATTAAAAAATTGTCCAAATCTTTTTGCTTCAGGATCGTCTACTCCAATAATGCTTAAATTTAAATTCTCAAAGTATATGCCTTCATATCTTAAAATTGTAAATCCTGATTTTTCAATAAATGATAGAGACTGTTTTAAATCTGCATAAAATTCATGATTACCTGTTATTGCATATTTACCATAAGTTGGTTTCAAGCTGTCTAAAATTGCCGCAACTTTATCTAATTTGTCTATTTGTCTATCTACAAGATCACCCGTAGAAACAACGATATCTGGCTTGATTTCATTGATTTTGTCTACAATTGCCTTTACTTGTTTTTCTCTTATTAGTAAGCCGATATGAACATCAGAAATCTGAACTATTTTAATGTTTTTAGTTATTTTATCCGTTTTAATTAAAAATCTTTCTATCTCAATATGTTTGGCTTCAAAGTAACCGTAAATAACTAATAATATTGATATAATCAAGGGAAAGAAAAAACAAATTTTTCTTGATATAATAAATTCTTTTGTGAAATTTTTGTTTAAAAAGGACAATAAAAGCCTTATAAAATCAGTTATAAGCCCAAAGAATAAAAAAAGAAGTATAAATGCCATCCATAAATATCCTATCCATGACAGAGAAACTGCGAAAGTTTCAAATCCCTGTTTTTCAGAATATCTTATTATTGCTGGAGAAAAAATCATTAATGTTAGAAAAGACATTAAGATAAATTTAGCAATAATACCAAAACTAACTATTGATTTTAACTTTAAATAAAAGTAAATATTAATCAAGCCATATAAAGTGAAAAAAACAATAAAAAATAATCTCATTAAAATATTTTAAAAAAAATTGTTACAAAATTGCTTATTTTATTGTAGAATTATAAAAAAAACAATTTCGGGGGTGTTCTATGAGAGAAGAAGAGATCATCGAGATTCTTAAAAAAGAAAACGAGGAATTTAGAAAACTTTATGAAGAACACAGACAGCTTGACAGTATGCTTGATGAGATGAACAAGAAACATTATTTAACTCCTGAGGAGGAGATAGAGAAAAAAAGAATGCAAAAAGAAAAACTTTACAAAAAAGATAAAATGGCAGAGATGATCCGGCAGTATAAACTATCACATTCTAAGGAGGCATCTAAATGAGAAGTAATGTTATCAAAAAGGGAATTGAGAGAACTCCACATAGAGCTTTACTATTAGCCACAGGAATACCAAAAAGCCAAATGGATAAACCATTTATAGGAGTTGCCACCAGTTTTACAGATATAATTCCTGGCCACATATCAATGGACGAACTTGGGCGTTTTATAGAAAAAGGAATTCATAGTGGAGGTGGTTATCCATTCTTTTTTGGGATACCAGGGATTTGTGATGGCATAGCTATGGGACATAAAGGTATGAAATTTTCTCTCCCTTCAAGAGAATTGATAGCTGACATAATAGAGTGCATAGTAGAAGCACATCAACTTGATGGATTAGTTTTATTGACTAATTGCGATAAGATTACACCGGGAATGCTCATGGCTGCTGCAAGGATTGACATACCTTCTATAGTATTAACTGCTGGGCCCATGCTCGCGGGATACTATAAGGGGCAAAGGAGAAATCTAACAACAGATACATTTGAGGCAGTGGGAAAATTTAAGAAAGGATTATTAACTCAAAAAGACATGGAAGCTTTAGAAATGTGTGCATGCCCTTCAGCTGGTTCTTGTCAAGGGATGTATACAGCAAATACAATGGCATGTGTAACAGAAGCTCTCGGGATGAGCCTGCCTGGTGTAGCGGCAACCCCTGCTGTAATGAGCGAAAAAAGAAGACTTGCTTTTGAGACAGGTTACAAAATCGTTGAACTTGTAAAAAAACAAATCAACCCAAAAAAAATACTAACAAAAGAGGCTTTTTATAATGCCATTACTATTGATATGGCACTTGGAGGCTCAACAAACACAGTACTTCACATAAAAGCAATTGCAAAAGAAGCTGGAATTGATTTGCCTCTGGAAATATTTGATGAAATAAGCAAAAAAACACCCCATATTGTAAACATTATACCCTCCGGTGAACACTATATGGAAGATTTATATAGAGCAGGTGGTATTCCAGCAGTTTTGAATAGATTTAAAGATAAAATTTATTCGAACTTAACAGTTGCTGGTTATGACATAAAAGAAATAGCCAAAAAAGCAGAAATTTACGATGAAGAAGTCATTCGCCCATTAAAGAAGGCTTATCATAAAGAAGGTGGGATCGCTATTTTAAAAGGGAATCTTGCACCTGATGGAGCAGTTGTAAAACAAACTGCTGTTTCATCAAATATGTTGAAATTTGAAGGAACTGCTAAGTGCTTTAATTCTGAAGAAGATGCTATGAAAGCAATCTTAAATGGAAAAATAGAAAAGGGTGATGTGGTCATAATAAGATATGAAGGTCCTTCAGGAAGTCCTGGAATGAGAGAAATGCTTTCACCTACTTCTGCAATTACTGGAATGGGACTTAATGAATCAGTTGCTTTAATAACAGATGGTAGATTTTCTGGTGGTACAAGAGGACCTTGTATTGGTCATGTTTCTCCTGAAGCTGCTAAGGGTGGTCCGATTGCTATTGTTAAAGATGGTGATAAAATTCTTATTGATATACCTAAAAGAAAACTTGAATTGCTAATCTCAAAATCAGAGTTTAATAAAAGAATTAAAAATTGGAAACCTGTTAAACCTAAAATTGAAAGCGGTTATCTTAGTAGATACAGTAAACTGGTTAGCTCTGCTGATAAAGGTGCAATAATGGAATGAAAGTTGGCATCATTCAATTAGATATAATCTGGGAGGAAAAGGAACAAAATTTTCTTAAAGTAGAAAAATTAATTAATAAGAGGAAGGATTATGATCTAATTGTGTTACCTGAGATGTTTAATACGGGATTTTCTATGAACCCCGCTTTAGCAGAAAAAAAAGGAGGCAAGACAGAACGATTTCTTTCTGGACTTGCCTCTTCATTAAAAACTCCAATTCTTGCAAGCTATATGATTAAAAAAAATAGAAAGTGTAGAAATATAGCAAATCTTTTTTCCGAAGAGGGGAAAATCATTGCAACCTACACAAAAATTCACCTTTTTAGTCTTTTAAAGGAAGATTTAGTATTAGAAAGTGGTGATTCACCAATTACTTTCCATGTAAATAACATTCCTTGTAGTGTTTTTATCTGTTATGATTTAAGATTTCCTGAAATCTTTAGAGCTATCGCTAAAAAGGTATATGCTATATTTATATTAGCTAATTGGCCTTCATCCCGTGCTGACCATTGGAGAGCTCTTTTAAAAGCAAGAGCTATAGAAAATCAACTTTATATTGTTGGCGTTAATAGAACAGGGTTTGATGGAAATGAAATACATTACATTGGTAATTCAACTGTTTGTGACCCTTGGGGAAAAGAAATTATAATAGCCGATGAGAAAGAACAGCTCATAGAGTTTACATTAGATATAGAGTATGTCAAAAAAATAAGAGAAAAGTATCCATTTTTAAATGATTCAAAAATGATAGATAAGCCTTTACCCTAAACCACTCTTTTAAATGCTTCTACTACGTCAGGATCAAATAATTCGCCTGCTTTCGAGGTAATAAATGTAATAGCAACATCTTTATCGAAATGAAGTCTATGAGGTCTATCAGATGTTAATGCTGTGTAAACATCGCTTACTGCGATAATTTTTGCAACATATGGAATATTTTTACTTATACCTCTTAAATACCCTTGTCCATTTAATCTTTCATGGTGGAACCCTATAGATTCTCTTAAGACATCATTACCTCCATTAGGTGAGAGTTTTTCAAATAAGACTTCACCCCATAAAACATGCAGTTGAAAAATTTTAATTTTTTCATCATTAAAATTTCGGTCAGAAAATAAAATGCTTGCAGGAATGCAAATTTTACCTATATCATGGATAAATCCTGCAAGTTTAATATCTTCACTTTTTTCATCAATCATAGTAGCAATTCTATAACTCATTTCTGCTACATTAGTTGAATGCTGTTTTATTACTGCTCTTTCACTTTCAGTTTCAGCATTTTCTATTATTCCTTTAATAGCTGTTATTAAACCAGCAGACTCTCTGATAATTAACATTTTTCTGAGAAAATAAAAAACATCATCTGATATACAATACAGTAGCACTCTGTGGGATGCTAATTTCATAGCAAGAGAAGAAAATTCCTCTATACTCTGATAAAATCTCCGAGTGAAATAAATTGTAAAATAATTAGCTCTGTCTTTTATACTGTATAAGGCTTCATAGTTGTAATCTTCGCTCTCCAAAATCCAAATATCGGGATTCTTAAAATCTCTCTGAAAACTTATTTCAAGCCCCGGAATTCGAATATTTCTTAATGATATAAGATTGCGGTTGTCTAAGTCCCAATTAACTGTAAGATTAGTTCCTTTGTATAACTTCTTTTCCACTATTTTTAGTATATAAAATAAATAACGATTTTGACTAATTATATTAAAATTATTAACAAAGAAATATAAAATTAGAAAGACTCAAATTAGAAGTTATCGAGATAATTACCTATAAACCCTTCTTTCTTCTGTCTGTAACAGTTTCCCCTCCAATTCCCCAATTATCTGTATCAACTTCATCAATAACAATAACTGTGGTTTGAGGATTCTTACCTAAAAGTGTCTGAAGTAATTCTGTCACTCCCTTAATTAAGGCCGATTTCTTCTCAGGAGTTAATCCTTCTTTAGTTATCTTGATATTAACGTAGGGCATACAAAGTTCTCCTTTTCAAAATCATATTAGTAATATTAATAATGATGGAAATGTCCTAATAAAATTAAATTTTACTACTTGGGCATATGTCATTAAGAGGGCATTTATCATGTTTAGGTTTTTTAGCATTACATATTTCTCTACCAAGCATTATGAGTAAATGAGTTAACCTACCCCATTCCTCTTTGGGTGTTAGTTTAATTAAATCTTGTTCAATTTTATTTGGATCAGTATTTTCTGTTAAACCTAATAGCTTTGAGATTCTCTTTACATGTGTGTCTACGGCAATTCCTTCATTTTTGCCGAAGGCATTCCATAAAACTATATTAGCTGTTTTTCTGCCAACACCGGGTAACTTGACCAAATCCTCCATTGTTGAAGGTACTTGTCCATGGAATTTTTCAACCAAGTTTTGAGCGAGATTTTTGATAAAAATGGCTTTATTTTTGTAAAAATTTATAGATCTTATATCACTCTGTAATTCTTCAACAGATACCTTCGCATAGTCTTCTGCAGTTTTATACTTTTTAAAAATTTTTTCTGTTACTTTGTTTACATTAACATCTGTTGTCTGAGCAGAAAGAATTGTAGCAACAAGTAAATCCATGGGCGTATAAAAATTAAGAGCAGTTTTCACTTGAGGATATCGTTTACTTAATCTCTTAATTATCTCTAATACTTTTTCTTCGTTAGTCATTTTATAGACTTATATTTTTTCTACTTTCTCAGCTTTCATAACTTTTTTTGCTATCATAAAAACAACAAATGCAATGATAATAAAGTTTATCAACTCACCCAGAAAAGCACCATAATTTATTACGATAGGACCTATTGATAAAGTAGCAGTTTTCCAAGAACCCGCGGGCATAAAGGGGGTAATTAATGGCATTATTATATTATCTACCAGTGATTTAACTAATGAAGTAGAAGCAGCACCCATTATAAATGCTACAGCTAATGCAATTACCTTATACTCTTTTAAAAAATCTAAAAATTCTCTAATCATTCCCATTTTACAACCCTCCTTTTTAATTTTTCTGATTATAAAAAAATGTATATACATTTTACAATAAAAATAAAGTGAAGATGAGTAGTGAATTATCTCATGTAAAAATCTAAATAAAAAAATAATCTTTACTTAAAATTTAAAAAATTTACAACAGAAATAAAAGACCTAAAAATAGAAGGAGAGATTATGTTAAATCAACACAGACCTAAAAAAAATTATGTTAAAATAATGACTAATGAAAATTGCTATTACAGCAGATGTTCATCTTAAAACAAGAGAGGAAACTCCTGAAAGATATAAAGCCTTAGAAAATATTTTTTACCAGCTAAACACCAAAGAAATAGATAATCTATTTATTGCTGGAGACTTATTTGACAAAGATTTATCTAATTACACCGACTTTGATATGCTATGTAAAAATTTTCCTTATATTAAAGTAACTATTATCAAAGGAAATCACGATTATAAAATTAATAGTAGATTTTTTACTGCCTCAAACTTGGAAATAATAGACGATATTCAAATTAAGGAATTAGAAGGTCTTGCCATAGTTTTTATTCCATATGATGCTGCAAAATCAATAGACGAGATTTTATCTGAATACAATCACGTACAAAACTTACCTGACAGATGGATTTTAATAGCACACGGAGACTATCTTACAGGCAATAGAGATTTAAATACTTATGAACCAGGCATTTACATGCCACTGACCACTAAATCTATAATTAGATATAATCCGTTAAAAGTGTTTTTAGGCCATATTCATAAGCCTTCTAATTTTGGAAGGGTGTTCTATCCCGGTTCTCCATGTAGTTTGGACATTACAGAAACAGGCAAAAGAAAATTTCTCATATATGACACAAAGTTAGATTCTATAGATGACGTTTTTGTCTATACAGAAAAAATTTATTTTGATGAGTCTATTATAATGCTACCATTTGAGGAAGAAGATGTATTTTTAAGAAGAAAATTTGATGACATGATTAAAAATTGGGGAATAAAGAGAGATGAGTTAAATAAGGTGGTATTACGTTTATCTGTCAAGGGATATGTAAGTGATTTAAAGAAAACAATGAATATTCTGCTAAAAATAATTTCACTTTTAGGAATTAATTTATACGATAAAGAGGGTTTAGACTTATCCGGAATAAAAATATTAAAGGAGTTAGAAGAGGACAAACTTTATCTTTTAGAAAGGATACGTGAAAAAATTGAAAACCTCAATATAAGTAATTTTTGTGTTTCAAAAGAGAAAATTTTAGAAAAATCAATGGAACTTATTTTTAGCGATTAGCATGTCAATCAGAATAGAAAAAATTTCAGTTAAAAATTGTGGCCCTTTGAATAACTTCAGTACTGAATTAACTGATTTGAACCTTATTTATAGTGAAAATGAAAGGGGTAAATCTTATCTTGTTGAATTCATAATACACAGCCTATTTAAAAATAAAAATTACTGGAAAGATTTGAGACAGCCTGGACAGGGAAGAGTTATATTATCCGGACTTGAGAATAAATATATAGAGTTTTCACCTTCAACAAGAAAGAAAATAGAGGACTATCTTGAAAAACAGCAAAAAGGGCTGCCGCCAGCAATTTGTAATTTGCTAATTGTTAAGGAGGGAGAGACTGAAATAGTGAAAAATGCCTACGGAGTCGACAAAAGTGTTTTTAAAGCAATACTCTCACCCAGAAGGATACTTGACGAAATAGATTTGAAAATATCTGCTACTTTAAAGGGAGCAAAACTTGAAGAAGGAGAAATAAACATTAAAAAACAAGGGGAAGGTAAGGATTATATTGAACTAAAAGAAAAGATTGCTAAAATTGAGGATTTAATTAAACAGATCGTTAGCGAATACGAGCAAGGAGAAATTAACGATTTAAGAATAAAAAAGCAAATACTTCTAAAAGAAAAAGAACTTCTATTAAAAGCAAAAAGGCATAAAGCATACCTTTTATCCAAAGAACTTAAAAATCTAAGAACCAAACAAGAAAAGATATCTCAAAGTGTATTAGAGGAACTAAAAAAACTTATAAACGATTATGTAAGACTAATTGACAGTATTAAAAGATTAAACCTTGAAATCACCTCATTAAAAAAACAAACTGAAAAAATGCCCGAATTAATTGACAGGAAAGAAATGATTTTAAGAGCAAAAAGACATGAAGCTTATAATATATCAAAAGAATTAGAACACATAGAAAAACAGCTAAACAAATTTTCCGAAGAAGATATTTTTCAAATCCAACAGAATATTACCAAGTATGCTGATAAATCTTCTGAAAAAGAAGAAAAAAATAAAATTATAAATCAGTTAAAAGAAAAATCCAAGGATTACTTATGGCTCAAGTCAGCAAAAGAAAATTACGATAGATTTATCTCTGCAGATTTAAATACTGAAACTAAAATCTCTTTTATTGCTTATATTTCAAGTTTTTTACTGATTTTAGGGCTTATACTTATCTTTCTCGAACAAAAACTCTTGGGAATTATGCTTATTCTTTTATCAGCGTTAGGTGCATCATATTATGTGTTAAAATTGAGAAAATCTTTTATAAATTACAAAGAAAAGGAAGAACTAAAAAATATAAGAGAAGAATTTTTTAATAGATTTGGAATAAAACTTGAAAATTTATTTAACTTGGAGAAACTTCTTAAAGAACAAGAAAAAAACTACTACAGTTTAGAAACATATGAAAAAGAAATTGACAGGTTAAATATAGAGATAAAATCAATAAAAAGGAATATAGAGGAAGCTTTTAAACGCATAGGGACTCAGGAAATAAATGAGGCCAATTGGCATGAGCAATTACTTGAAATTAAAAATCGCAGAAAACTTTTATTAGACCAATACCAAAATTTGAAGAGAAAGTTAGAAGAACTTGAGGTGGAAGAGAGAGATTACGAATTAAACGACCCTGGAATTAAGTTTAGTAAAAAGGAAATGGAAGAACTAAAATCAGAAATTGCGGACATAGAAAGATTAAGCATTCAGCAAACAAATAAAGAAAACGAAAAAAAGTACTTAGAGATTGAGTTTTCAGAAAATAGAAAAAGAATAAATGAAATTTTTAAAAATATTCTTGGTGTTGAATTAGAAGAGTCTAAATGGATAGCGAAGTCAGATGAAATAGAAAAAGAGCAAAACCTTATTAAAAATGATATAAAGAAATTAGAAGGGCTCCTTGAAGGATTAGGTGTTCAAGAGGTTGAATATGAAAGAGAAGACCCACAAAAAGTTTTTTCTCAACATGAGCTGGAAAAAATTGAAAGAGAATTATGCTTAATTGAAAATAAAATTAAAGAAAAAGATGAAGAACTTGCAAGGCTGAGAGATAAAATAATTCAACTAACAGGGATAGATTTTTCAACTAACTGGAATGAAATGATAGCACAAGTTTACTTAAAAAGAAAAGAAATTCAAGAAAAATTAGAAGATTATGAAGCTAAAATAATATCTGGAATATTAATTCATGAAACAATAAGGGAACTCAATCAACAAGAAGATGAAAAACTTTTAGAAAAAATTAATTCGCCTGAAATAACAAGACTAATTGAAAAATTGACAGGAAGGTATAAATCTTTGAGTTTTGCTTTTCCATCTCAAGAGACAGCTTCTAAGTTTGATGAAAACGAGATAATAATCTCAGATGAATATTCCAGCTTTAAACTCAGAGATTTAAGCACGGGAGCCAAAGAACAGGTAATGATAGCTCTACGGATAGGTTTTGCTAAAAGTCTTTTAAAAGGAGAAACTGCTTTTTTAATACTTGATGATGCGTTTCAACATTCAGACTACAAAAAAAGACCTCTTCTAATTAACACTCTTTTTGAGTTATCGAAAGATGGTTGGCAGATAATATATCTTACAATGGATGACCATCTTAGAGATTTATTTAGAGAAAAAAGCCATATTATTTCAGAAAGATTCAAGGAGATTTGCCTACCCTATGGAAAATAGTAAAAAAATAACAATTATTTTTTCTGATGAAGTAAGAGGTTATGATTTTGGAATAGGACACCCCTTTAGGGGAAGTCGTTATAAGATATTTTTTAAATTTTTAGAGGAGAAATTCAGAAATAAATTTAACTATCAAATTTTAAAAGCAGAACCTGTATCAGAAGAAGATTTACTTTTAATCTGTTCGCAAGAATATGTAGAATATGTAAAAAATTTTTATGAATCAGCCTATGAGGGCGAGATTGATTATCTTGTAGCACTTTCAAGTAATTTTCTTAGTATAGATAATATACCTGGAGAAAATCCAGGTAATATTGAAAAGTCAGCACGATTTATTCTTGGTCAAATGAAAAAAGCCTGTGACTTGGTTCAAGAAGGTAAAATAAAAAAAGTTATATCAATTGGTGGTGGACTCCACCATGCAAAGCCTTCTTATGGTGAAGGTTTTTGTGTTTATAATGACATTGCTTTCGGAGCAAAATATTTGATGGAGAAATATTCATTAAAAAAAATTCTCATTTTGGACACAGATGCCCATGCAGGAAATGGTACAATGGAATATTTTTATGAAGATCCGAGAGTTTTGTTCATAGATATTCACCAAGATCCTCAAACAATTTATCCAGGAACAGGTTTCACATGGCAGATTGGTGAAGGAGAGGGGAAAGGTTTCACCATCAACTGTCCTTTGAAGCCAAATGCTTGTTGGGATTCATATCAGTATGTTTTTGAAAATATAATTTTCCCAATAACTGAAGAATTTAAACCTGAAATAATTATAAGATATGGAGGAACAGACCCCTATTGGAACGACTCCCTAACTTATCTTGGACTTATAATTAGAGACTTTAGAAGAATAGGAGAGCATACAAGGCAACTGTCTAATATATGTGATGGCAGAGTTATAGATACAATTGCTTCTGGATATAATGAAAAAGCTATAGGACCAGGCTGGCTTTCATTAATATGCGGGCTTGAAGGAATCGAGATAGAGATAGAAGAGCCTGAGCAGATTCCTGAAGAAATTAGAAATGATGCTGCATATGAAGCTACTAAGTCAATGGTGGCAGAGCTTAAGGGATATCTTAAAAATTACTGGAAATCTATGAGATAAATTGTATAGTCAAAGTTAAATTGTTATAGTCAAGATTACATCTGACATTTCAAAAGATATATGTTGACTATTGAAATATTTGTAATATCAATTACTTATTTCTTCTCAACACATAAATATTTTACGTATGCCTTTACTGTAACTGTTTTATCCTCTCTCTTTGGTTCAGGTGCTTCAATTGTTTTTTCCGCAGCCATATCTGATAATGCTGATTTATAGGCTATCGGTCTTTCCAAATAGAAACGCTTGATATCATAATCTATACTTGAGATAAAACATTGTCTCCCGATTTTTTCACTTACTTTATTAGAAAACTTTATTAAAGTATCTATGATTTCTATTTTCAATGCATTCTCTACTTCTTTGTATTTTTTCTCTGTTATTATCCATTGAGGATTTGATACTGAATATGCTATGTTCTCCCCAAACTGTTCTTTAATTTCTTCTATCGACTCTAATATTTTATTTTGCTCTTTTGAATCTTTTAATTTGAAATCATAAATTAAATCTCCTTTGTATCCTGAACACTTCAACTTATTCTTTTCCCACCAGCAATTTTTATAAACCGAATAATTACCCCCTGTATATTCTATCTTAAGATTTCTTATTGCCTTATCAATACTACCAAGAATGTTAATTACCTCAACTTCTTTCTGAGCTTTAGCAGTTACTGAAAAATTCATGTTAAGAATATCAGGCGATAATTCCTTTTTTTCTTCAAGAGTAATTGAAATTCTCGTTAATTCATGTTCTTTTATTTTATCATCAGCGTAAATCGACGAAAAACTAATAAATAAAATAATCATTGTAAATAAAGTAATAAATTTCCTCATCTCTTGCCCTCCAAAATATTTACATATATTTATTGTGGCCCAACAACAACGACAATGTAATTCTGATTTAAAATCCTTTTTGCAATTTTCAGAATATCCTGACTACTTACATTATCGATATAAGTAGCATATTTAATAAAATAATCATCCCCCAGTTCATAAAAATCTAAAAGAGGTAGAAATTCAGTAATTTTTCGCATTGTGTCAATTCTCAGAGGTAAACTTCCGATCAAGAATAATTTAGCCTCTTTCAATTCCTCATCTGTCACACTCTTTGAAGATATTTCTCTTATTTCATCAATAATAATTTTTATAACATTCATTGTGTTTTCCGCCTTGGTTTTGGCTTCTATATAAAATGGACCTGGGAATAAAGAATGCGAAAAGGTGCTATACACAGAATAAGCAAGCCCTTGTTCTTCCCTTACTTTTTTTGCCAATCTGGATGTAAGTCCGCCTCCACCTAAAATATAATTCATAACGCTGAATGCATAAAAATCAGGGTCTTTTCTGCTAATTCCCTCATAGCCAAAGGCGATCGTAGATTGAGCAAAATCTTCCCTTTTAATTTTAATCTCCAATGGTTTATCTCTCATTTGAAACTGTGGAGGAGTTATTTTTCTTTCAGTACTTTTACCTATCCAGTTCTCTAAAAAATTACTCTTTAACTCGTTAAGCTCTTTTTCATTTATATCGCCAACGAAGGAAAAAATCATTTTGTCAGGCTTATAAAATCTATCATAAAAGTCTATCAAATCTTGCCTCTGAAGATTTCTTAAACTTTCTGGTTCTCCTTCTACGGGTCTGCCATAGGGATGTTCACCAAAAAGACTTCTTAATAGTTTTTTATTTGCTATGAAGGAAGGGTCTTCTTCCATTTGTTTTAGAGATTTCTCAAGAATGGAAACCTCTTTATTAAATTCTTCTTCAGGAAATATAGGATTTTTTAATATATCAAAGAAAAGTTCAACCGCCTCTTTTAAGTGTCTCTTCGTGGTAGATAGAGTTAGCATTGTATAATCATTAGTAATTTTCTTTTCAATTGATATTGCTAAAAAATCTATTTCATCTTCAATCTGCCTTGCTGAACGATTTTTTGTTCCGTGAGTAAGCATGTGAGCTGTAAGATATGCCTGGGAAGGTTTGGTTTCGTCTAAAGTAGATGCGGGAATTAGTACAGTAATATAAACAATAGGAATGCTATCACGATAGAGATGTTTTATCTTTGCACCATTGTTTAATCGTATTGTTTTAAAGTCCATCTTAGCAGCTCCTACAAGGGTATAGTTTGATAATAAAAATAAAGAACTCAAAAAAAATAAAATTATGAATTTTATTCTCATTTCGGCAGTAAAACTCCTACTGTTAAATTATCTTCATTAAGATATTTTTTAGCTACCTCTTGAACATCTTGTTTTGAAATTTTAATGATATCCTCTCTATATTCATTTATCAGTTTCCAGCTGCCTAAAATTTCAAATTTACCTAAGATTAAAGCATGTCCAAACACAGAATCTTGACTAAATAAAAAAGAAGCTTCTACTTGATTTTTAGCTTTTTCTATTTCCACTTCTGAGGATAACTCATTCTTTATTTTGTCAATTTCTTCTCTTATTATCTTTTCAACCTCATCAATCTTTGCTTTGTCCTTTATTGAAGCTAAAATGAAAAACAAAAAACCGTCCCTGCTTAGAGGTGAATTAGAAGTTCCTATATCAACAACTAAACCTTTTTCATTAACAAGTTTTCTATATAGTCTTGAACTTTTCCCTTCACCTAAAATAGTACTCAATATTTCGAGAGAGAGACTGTCTCTATTGGGATAAGCTGGCACTTTATAAGCCATCACAAGCATGGGAAGATGGGTTTGTTTTTTTAGAATAATTTTTCTCTCTCCGTATTGTTTTGTTTCATAGAGTTGTTTTTTTTCTTGTTTATTTTCACACGAAGGGATTCCCTCAAAACTTTCTCTAATTTGATCAATAATTTTCTCTTTTTTAATATCTCCAGCAATAATTATAAAGGCATTATTAGGACAGTAAAACTTTTTATAATGCTCTTTTATATCATCAAAAGTTATTGATTGTATGTCTTCAGTCCAACCAATTATTGGTCTTCGATAGGGATGGGATTTAAATGCTATTCCTATCACTTCTTCTACTATAAGATTTTCAGGAGAATCTTCATATCTTTGTCTTCTTTCTTCAAGAACAATTCTCTTTTCAAGTTCAAAATCTTCTTTTTGTAGAAGAAGATTTGCCATCCTATCTGATTCAAGGTCAATAGAAATATTTAATTTTGATGGGGCAAGCTTCTGAAAATATACTGTGTAGTCTTTGGTTGTAAAAGCATTATCTACTCCACCATGAGATTGGACAATTTTTGAAAAAACATTACCCGGATACTTCTTGCTTCCCCTAAACATTAAATGTTCGAGTAAATGGCTGATTCCGGATTTGCCTTCAGACTCATCAATAGAGCCTACTTTATACCACACTTGAAAAGTTGCTATAGGTGAAGAATGGTCTTCTATGATAATTATTTTAAGACCATTTTTTAATTTTTCCTCTGTTATTTCACAGTTACCCATAAGTGGAAATATTAAAATAAAAAAGAAGGTTAGGGCAAATTTTTTCATTTTATCCCTAATTTTTGAGCTATCTGTCTAATGGTTTCTTTTAGAGGTCCTAAATCAGAGGACTTGACAACATATGCATCAGATGCCCATACTGAGAAGTCATCTCTATAATCATAAGCAGTAAGCATAATTACAGGTACATTAGGATTTTTTTCTTTAAGTTGTCTTAGAACTTGAATACCGTCAATATCAGGCATCATTATATCAAGAGTGACTAAATCTGGTTTTTCTCTATCAAATAATTCTAAAGCTTCTTTCCCTGAATTAGCTGCTACAACTTCATATCCTTCATCTTCGAGTTCTGATTGATAAAGCATCAAGATATTTTTTTCATCATCCACCACCATTATTTTCATTATTTATACCTCCCTCCTTGTAAATTGGCAAATAAATCTTAAAAACTGTACCCTTATTTTCTTCACTTTCTACTTTAATTATACCACCGTGTTCATCTATAATCTTTTTTGATATGGCAAGCCCTAAACCTGTTCCATTTATTTTTGTAGTAAAAAAGGGATTGAAAATTTTCTTTAAATTTTCCTTAGATATACCACAGCCTGTATCTTCAATCTCAATAACACAAAATTCTTCCTCTAAATTTTCCTCTTTAATTTGATCTATAAGTTTTTTTAATCTTATAGTAATAGTTCCATTCTTCGTTGCTTCGTTAGCATTTGTTATTAAATTGAGCATGACCTCTTTTAGCTTATCGTAACTGCCTGAAATTATAACATCATCCTCTGATTCAATAAATAATTTATTATTACTATTTTTTAAACTTGACTCCGTAAGATTTGCTATATCGTATATTAATTTATTAATATTAAAGGGAATTTTAGTTGAAGGCTGAGGTCTCACAAAACTAAGGGTCTCATTCAATATTCTTTCAAGTCTTCTTGTCTCATCAATAATTACTTTAACGTAACCTTTTAATTTATCATCTTCTATTTCCTTATCAAGTCTCTTTGCAAAGCCACCGATCGCAAGAAGAGGATTTCTTATTTCATGAGCAACCTTTGCAGCCATTTCACCTAAAGCAGCCATTTTTTCCATGGATGATATCTTTTCTCTTAAATCTCTTATTTCTGTGATATCTCTTGCAAGATTAATAGTACCCTTTAAATTGCCATCTCTGTCAAAAATTGGTGAACTTGATACCAAATATATGCCATCAAGATAATTTTCCTCTATTTCTCCTACTTTTTCCCTCTTACTTTCTATCGCCTCTCTATGGGGACAATTTTTCAATGGATGATCTGTGTTATGGATGAGCTGAAAGCATTTTTTATTGATAACGTCTTTTTCTTCCTTACCAATCTTTTTTAAAAAGGCTCTATTAACCTTTTTAATTGAATAAAATTCATCTGTGTAATATAACAAATCCGTTATGGAATCGAATAACATCTCCATTTCTTTTTCTGCTTGCTCTACCTTTTCAAATATCCAAGCATTCTCAATAGCTCCTGCAACCTGATCAGCAAAGCCTTTTAAAAAATTAATGTCCTGTTCTGATATGGGCTTCCGAGTATAAAGATTATCAACCCAAATAACTCCTATGGTTTTACCTTTAGATATTAGAGGAACAATAGCATATGCAATACTGCCGAGTTGTTGAATAATTAACGGATCTGATTCTTCTTTATGAACATCTTGTATATTAAAAACTTTTTTTTCTTTAACAGCTTTTACTATCGGGGTATTACTATTATCCAAAGAGATTGAAAGATTTTTACAAAGTCTATCAAAAAAGGAATCTTCCTCTAATTCCTTTTTACTTAATTCTTCTAAAACCTCATAAAGACTTTTTTTGCTTTTTGACAAACTTGACCATATCTGCCACGCTTCTTCATAATTGGAAGGACCAACCGCCATTTTACCTCTCAAGGTATTACTTTCTTCATCTAAAAGAAAAAGCACAGCTCTATTAAAGCCTAACCCTTCCCCCATAGTAATAACTGTTAAAATCATTCTTAACAATTTATTCAAGGACAAGGTGCTTCTTACTACTGAACTAACAAAAAGAATTTTAGTAAGTTCTTCGTTTCTTCTTATTAGTTCTCTCTCAAGCTTCTTTTTTTCTGTAATATCTCTCGCAATTCTGCTTACTCCTACTATCTCACCTGCTATATTTCTTATGGGAGAAACTGTAAGGCTTATTTCGATTATTCTGTGGTCCTTTGTAACTCTAACTGTTTCAATATCTTTCAATGTTTCTCCCTGTTTAATTTTTTCTAAATAAAATTTCTCTACTTCAACCAAAAAATCAGGTATAACAGGTAATGGTTTACCTATAACTTCTTGTCTTTTATATCCAAATATTGTCTCAGCCCCCTTATTCCAGGCTGTTACGATGTTATTAAGATCCGTTGCAACAATTGCATCAGCTGAGCTTTGTATTAAGCTCTCAAGATAACTTTTTAGTTCGTTTAATTCTCTGTAGTGAATTGACTTTTGTATTATTAAAGACGCAACAGATGAAAAAATTTCTCCAAGCTTTATGTCATCTTCTGTAAATTCTCCCATACCTTCTTCTGAATCAATTTTATTGTAAACGATTATTGTCCCTATAATTTGTTCTTCTACTTTTAACTTATCTTCTTTGAATGGACCTGTTTTTTTTATGATAAGAGGCAGACAAATTGCAGAATATGCGGGCATATCAAGTTCTGCCGTCTCAAGTTGTTCTTTATTAAAAATTTTTACTGTTCCTTCTCTAATTACTTCTCCACATAAACCCTCATCTATATTTATTTCAGGTTTATATTGTGTTAAATTAAAAGTTGCAGCTACATATAATTTTTTATCCCTTATGAGTCTTAAAACTGCAGATTGAGCATTCATTAGTTCTGTAATATGAAAAATTAATCTTTCCAGTAACACATCGGTGTCGTCGGATACTTCAAGCAAGTGTATTAGTTCATAAAGTGCCTTTAATTCTTTCATAAAATTCTAACCTTATCGTATAATTTAATATAATCTTTACACATATTTGACCATGAAAAATCTTTTTGCATTGCAGAAATTATCATTTTGTTAAATTTTTCTTTATTCCTATATGCTTCAATAAATCTTTCCACTGACGAGATTAACGATGGAGAATCAAATTTTTCAAATAAAAAACCTGTTATCTCATCTTCTACCGTATCTACAAAACCTCCAGTCTTTCTGCATATAGGAATAGTACCATATCTCATAGCAATCAATTGACTTAAACCGCAAGGTTCATATTTAGATGGTAAAATTATACCGTCCACACTAGCATAAATTTTATGGGCTAAAATCTCATCGAAAACAATAAAAGCATGGACTTTTGAAGGAAATTGTTGCTGAATTTCTCTTACTTTATTTTCATAGAAAACTTCACCTGTGCCTTCAAAAATAAATCTAACTCCCTTATCAATCAATGTTGGCAAAGAGTCTATGAGTATATCTATCCCTTTTTGAGACGCCATCCTACCAATAAATGCTAAAAGAGGATTATCAATGCTACAGTCAAGTTCTATCATCCTTATTAAAGCTTCTTTGTTTTTATTTTTCCCAAAGAGGCTCTCTATCCCATAATTTTCAAAAATGTATGGGTCACTCTGCGGATTCCATATTTTGTAATCAATTCCATTTAATATGCCTATTAACCGATCTTGCCTCTTTCTTAAAACTCCATCAAGTCCAAAACCATATTCTGGTGTCAATATCTCCTTTGCATAGGTAGGGCTTACAGTAGTAACAATGTCAGCATTAAAGATACCTCCCTTTAAAAAATTTACCATACCGTAAAATTCTAAACAGTCAATATGAAACATCTCCCAGCCAAAGCCTGTTAATTCAAGTTTTTGTCTTGGGAAAACACCTTGATATCCTAAATTATGAATAGTAAGAATAGTTCTACTTGTCTCAAAACACATGCATTCTCTATATAAAGTTTTAAGATAGAGAGGAATAATGGCTGTGTGCCAATCATGGCAATGGATTACATCAAATTTAAAATTTAAAATTTTACAAACTTCAAGTACGGCTCTGGAGAAAAAGATAAATCTTTCAGCATTGTCAAGATAGTCACCAAAGCTTGTTCCATAAAGCATCTCTCTATCAAAAAAATCATTATGTTCAATAAAAAATATATTACCCCTCTTATCTGGTTTAATAGTTAAATTCCCTTCGCTGTCAACAGTAGCTTTTGCAGCTCTAATTGTCCCGAAATTTTTATCCATTCCTATTTGAACTCCATAGACTATATCTGTACCTTCTACCGCATTACCAACCTTTTCTTTTGTTACTCTATAGTAAGGCAAAAATAGGTTAACATCGATTCCTGCCTTGATGAGTTCTTTAAATAGAGCACCAACTACATCTCCCAATCCACCAGTCTTAGAAAAAGGATAAGCTTCTGCTGAGATTAAAGCTACTTTCATGTTTTTGCCTCCCTCATAAATCGAGCAGCTTCCTCTGGTGGTGTAGGATTTATAAAAAATCCTGAGCCCCACTCAAAACCAGCAGTTTTTGTAAGTTTTGGAATTATTTCAATATGCCAGTGATAGTAGTCATTTATCTCATCATGAAAGGGAGAAGTATGAAGAACATAGTTATAGGGTGGAGTCTCAAGCACAGCATCAAGCTTTTTCAGCGTAGTTTGTAAAGCCTCAGCAAGGAGTGCAAAACTCTTTTCTTTTGGCTCAAATTTTGACTCATGTCTTTTAGGTAATATCCATGTTTCAAAGGGCTCTCTTGGTGCAAAAGGTGCGACAACGATATAAGAATCATTTTGATATATAACTCTTTTGTCTGTTTCAAGTTCCTGTGCAATTATATCGCAAAAAATGCATCTATCTCTTAATTCATAATACTTTTTAGAAGAATTCATCTCTTCTGTTACATGATGAGGAACTACAGGTAAAGCTATAAGTTGGCTGTGAGAATGCTCAATTGTAGCTCCTGCTACTTCTCCTTCATTTTTAAAAATCAAAACGTATTTAAATCTTACATCCTTTTTCAAATCTGTAATTCTAAAATAATAAGCCCATAGTACATCTTCCACAGCCTTTTGTGTCATAGTAGATAAGGATGCGAGATGTTCAGGTGTTTCAATGATTACTTCATGGGCACCTATTCCATTCATCTTATCATAAACTCCTTCTCCTCTTTTATTAAGTTCCCCATGAATCTGAAGAGCAGGGAATTTGTTTGGAACAACTCTCAATGTCCACCCCGGAGAATTGGGAGCTGTATTCGGAGGTCTAAAAGCAATAATTTCATTGGGAGCAGTATATTCATTACCAGGACAAAAAGGGCAAAAACCCTTAATTTTTCTTTTTTGACTGACAGAGGTAAAATCAGAAGGTCTTTTCCCTCTCTCAACAGCAATTATAACCCATCTTCCTGATATAGGATCTCTTCTTAATTCAGACATAGACTCCTCCAGTTAATAAAATCTCACCTTAATTTTGTATAATTATACCATTGTGGCAAGACTTTTTCATTATAAAATAATAAACAATGCTTTTGGGGATCCCTGTGTTTTAATACAACTTTTAAGAGAAAAAAGAGCATTACTTTTAGATGTTGGCGACATTAGAAGAATTCCTTTTAATGAGATTATTAAAGTTAGTGATATTTTTGTTACTCATACTCACATAGACCATTTTATAGGCTTTGATCAAGTATTAAGAGCTATACTAAGGAGGCATGAACCTCTTAGAATTTATGGGCCTGAAAACATTATTGAATGTGTCCACGGAAAACTCAGAGGATATACCTGGAATCTTGTTGCAGACTATCCCTTACAGATTGAAGCTTATGCGATAAAAAATAATAAAGAAATAGCCTTTGCAAAATTTGTAGCATCAAAGGGATTTAAAATAGAAGATATGGGTATTTTACAATTAAAAAATAACATCATACTTAATGAGCCTCTTTTTAAGGTTAAAACAATAGTGCTATCCCACGGCATCCCTGTTATAGCTTATTCAATAGAAGAAGATTTCCACATAAATATCAACAAAGTAGAATTAGAGAGAGCTGGTTTTCAGATTGGACCTTGGCTGGGAGAGCTTAAAAAATTAATTAAAATCTATTACAATTATGACCCCATAAAATTTTTAAAACCTAAAAGGAAAATTTCATGCATAAAAGTAGACACTCCGAAAGGTAAATTAAATATAGAGGAACTCTTCCCTATTCTCAAAATTACAAAGGGAGAAAAGATTTCATACGTTATGGATATAGCACCAACTGAAGATAATATCAAAAAAATAGTTCAATTTGTAAAAGATTCAGATATACTCTTTTGTGAAGCCTATTTTCTTAATAGAGATAAGGATAGAGCAATTGAGAGAAATCATCTTACTGCTAAGATTACTGGTGAAATCGCAAAAAAAGCAAATGTTGGTGAAATAAGAATCCTTCATATTTCTCCTAAATATATAGAAAATCCTCAGGAAGTATATAGTGAGGTGGAACTATCAAGAAAAGGAATTTTGGCTCAATCATAATCATTTTAGTAATTGTCTTTATTTCCACACTAAGCTTGTCAGTGAGTGGATATTTCCTATATGAAAATGCCATTAAGGCAACAGAGGAAGCTTTAAAAATGCAAGCCTTAGGAATTACCATAACCCTAAATAGTTTTATTCAAAACTTAAGCATTGAAAGATTACAACTTGAAGGAAGCGATATAATGTCTAAAATGCTTCTTGATGAAAGGTGGGAGGGGATTGCTTTTCTCGCTCTTTATGATAAAAACGGTACCGTAATACTCCACTCTAATCCAGCTTTGATAGGTAAAATCTTTGAAGATATAAAGGAAATTAAAAATAAGGAAAATCCTTTTTATCATACTCTCAAGCTTGGAACAGGGGAAGAAGTTTTTGTCTCCGATACGATTATAGAAATTGCAAATAATCAATTGATAATCAGGGTTGCTCTACATACTTATCCTGCAGAAACACTTCTCAGGGCAGCAAAAACTCACCTTATTTTCATGGGCTTTTCAATTTTATTGATAATTTTTGCAGGAATATTAGCAATATTCGTAATTGGAAAAATAGAAAGAATGCAAACAAAGATGAAAGAACTCGAGAATTTATCCATACTTTCAAAAGTATTAGCACATGAGATAAGAAATCCTCTTGGGAGTATAAAGGGATTCTCCCAGTATTTAATTAAGAAAGTTACAGATCCTTCCTTGATAGAATATCTTGATATAATTCTAAAGGAAAGCCTCAGACTTGAAAGGCTTAGTGATGAACTTTCCCACTATGCAAACCCTCATAAAATAAACATAACAAATTTCAACCTTAAAGACCTATTCCATGAAATAATATTAACCTTTTCAAATCAGAAGGATATAACAATTAAATCGCATATTGACGATATATCAGTAAAGACTGATAGAGACAAACTAAAACAAATAATCATGAACATAATGCAGAACGCAGTTGATGCCTTATCAGAGGCAAATGAGAAAAAGATAACTATAATGGCTAAAACAACCAATGGTAAAATAAAAATTGAAATAACAGATACTGGCGAAGGCATGGATACAGATACTTTAAAAATGGCAAAGGAAGCCTTTTTCACAACAAAACCTAAAGGTACAGGCTTAGGACTTGCAATTGTAAGTAAACTTTGTGAGAGTTTAAAAATTGAATTTAAAATCATTAGCAAGAAAGGTAGAGGTACAACCGTATGGCTAATAATGCCAAAATACTTATAGTTGAAGACGACATTTCGTTCGCATCATTTCTAAGGACAATTCTTGAAGAAGAAGGTCATGTTGTAAAAGTTTTCTATGATCCTGAGGTTGCCCTAAAAGCTCTCATTGATTTTTCTCCCCATCTCATTATTTCAGACTTAAAAATGCCTAAAATGGATGGAATAATTTTCATTGAAAAAGCAAAAAAAATATTACCTAACAGCGCGTTTATTATTATAACTGCCTTTGGTAGTATCCCTTCTGCTGTAGAGGCAATCAAAAAAGGAGCACTTGATTACATAACAAAACCTATACCCTCACCTGAAGAATTTTTAGAAATGGTTAAAAGCATACTTATTTCTCAAAGAGATGAAACCTCTATTAGGGAAAGGAAAATCGAATCTGAAGAAATACCTTATGATATATTGTTTGCAGGAATGGAAGATGTATATAAAGTAATTCAAGAAGTGGCAAAAACTGATACAACTTTAATACTTTACGGTGAAACTGGCACAGGAAAATCAGCCATTGCTAAGGCAATCCATAAAATGAGTGAAAGGAAAGGCGAATTTATAGAGATAAACTGTGCCTCCATTCCCGAGTCACTCATTGAATCCGAACTATTTGGATATGAAAAGGGTGCATTTTCAGGTGCAATAAAACAAAAACCAGGCAAAATAGAGATTGCTAAAGATGGAACCCTTTTTCTCGACGAAATTGGAGAACTTACCCCCTCTGTACAAGCTAAGTTTTTAAAAGTTTTACAGAATAAAAGCTTTGAAAGATTAGGTGGACTTGAAATTTTAAAGACTAATGCGAGATTTATAACAGCCACTAACAAAGATTTAAAACAAATGGTCAAGGATGGAAAATTCAGAGAAGACCTCTATTTTAGGTTAAATGTTTTCCCTATAAAATTACCCTCTTTAAGAGATAGAAGAAATTCCATACTAAAGATAGCAGAATATCTTATAAACAAAATTTCCCTTAGACTCGGAAAAGAAATTAAAAAATTAGATGAGAAATCATTGCAAATAATAAAAACTTATTCTTTCCCTGGTAATATAAGAGAACTGGAAAACATGCTCGAGAGAGCTATTATTTTATCAAATTCTAAAGAAATCGAAATAAAATCAGATATCCTTAATGAAACAGAATTTAATGACCTTAAATCCTTAGAGAAAAAGGCAATCATTGAAGCTTTAAAAAATGCTGGAGGTAATAAGAAGCAAGCAGCCAATATTCTTGGGATATCTTTGAGAGCTCTTTATTATAAAATCAAAGAGTACAAAATAGAAGAAAATAATTTTTCAGATATTTGAGTAAATCCTTGAAAGTATCTCTTTACCTCCCCTTTGTAATAAATCAGCCGCAAGTTCTTCACCAACTTTCATAGCTTCTTTCAAAATTGATGATTCAGAGCTAAATTTGCATTGTCTCATACCTTTTATTAAATCAATATTTTCCTCAGGGTCTCCTATCATGCCAAACACTTTTAAAGAATTATTCTCTAATTTTGCATGACAGGCAAGAGGCACTTGACACCCTCCTCCCATAAGTGATAAAAAAGCTCTTTCTGCAACAATACAAATTACTGTATCAGTATGGTTTAAGGGCTTTATTAATTCATTTACAAAATCATCATCAACTCTTGTTTCTATTCCAATTGCACCCTGTCCTATTGCTGGGATCATCGTTTGTTCAGAAAAAACTTCCGTTACCATGTTCCCATATCCCATGCGTTTTATCCCTGCCATAGCAAGAACAATGGCATCAAATTCCCCTTCTTTAAGTTTTCTGATTCTAGTATCTACATTCCCCCGCAAAGGTTTTATAATTAAGTTTCTTTTTAATGCTCTTAATTGAACAGTCCTTCTCAAACTGCTTGTTCCTATGATTGAAGCATCTGAAAGCTCATTTAACAACTTACCATCTTTACTTATAAAAACATCTCTGGGGTCTTCTCTCTCACAAATAGCATGAATGTTTAATCCTTCAGGAATTTCCGTAGGAACATCTTTCATGCTATGAACTGCTAAATCAATTTTTTTTGATATCAAAGCTTCTTCAATTTCTTTAACAAACAAACCCTTGCCACCAATTTTTGCCAAGGGAGCATCAAGAATTTTATCTCCTGTTGTTTTTATTTTTTCTATTTCAATCAGCAAATTAGGGTAGATTGAACTCAGTTTTTCCTTAACCCAATTTGCCTGCCATAAAGCGAGCTTGCTACCTCTTGTTCCAATTACAATTTTATTCTTCCTCATTATCAAGTCCAAATAACCTCCTTGCTGCTAAAATTAATGTTTCCTTCATGTCACAATTATTCTTAAGAGCAACTGTTGGTTCATGCATTATTTTATTTATTATGCTTTGAGTTAGATAATCAATAGAATTCAAAATATCAGGAGATAAGTCTTTAAATTTACCCTTAAATTTCTCTAATTCCTCTTGTCTAATATGTTCTGCCTTATTTCTAAGAGAAACAATTACAGGAACGCTATTAAGAGATTCCAACCATTGGAAAAATTTATCTGTTTCTTCATAAACAATTTCTAAAGCCTTGTCTGCTTCCTTCCTACGTTCAAGAATATTAGAATCAACAACATCCTGAAGGTCATCAATATTGTATAGATATACGTTATCAAGATTATCACAAGCAGGGTCAATATTTCGGGGTACGGATATATCTATTAAAAATATGGGTTTATACTTCCTTAAAAACATTACTTCCTTTAACATTTTCTCATCTATTACATAATGAGGAGCACCAGTGGAACAAATAACAATGTCTGTTTTTATTAGATTTTCTTTTAATTTTTCAAAAGCAGTTGCTTTTCCATTAAACAAACTCGCTAATTCTTCAGCTCGCTGTAATGTTCTGTTTGTAACATAAATTTCTTTAATTCCACTTCCAATCAAATGTCTTATTGCAAGTTCTGCCATTTCACCAGCACCCACAAGAAGAACTGATTTTTTTGAGAGGTCATCAAAAACTTTTTTGATAAGTCCGACTGCTGCATAACTTACAGACACAGGATTTTCCCCTATCCTGGTTTCCTTTCTTACTCTCTTTGCAGTAAAAAGAGCTCTATTCATGAGGTAATTTAATATCAAAGACGTTGTTTTTTCCGATAAAGCGATTTCGTATGCTTCCTTTACTTGTCCTGTTATCTGAGGTTCTCCTATTATCATTGAGTCAAGGCTTGATGCAACTTTAAAAAGATGTTCTACAGCTTGCCTATCTTTATGAATATATAAATATTTTTCAAATTCTCTCTGATCAATTTTATGGAAATCAGACAGGAAGTTTTTAATCAATTCCTCTAAAGCGCGTCCGTTTTCTGGTACGCTTTCAATATTGCAGGAAATCGATGTATATACGTATATTTCAACTCTATTACAGGTAGAAAAAATTAATGCTTCGTTCACTCCAAGCTTATTTATTAAATACTTTAAACCCTCTCTAATAGATTCCTTACTATTGAAAGCTAACCTTTCTCTTATTTCAACAGGTGCTGTTTTATGATTAACTCCAACAACAATTAAACTCATAACGGTTTATGAAAACTCTCTGTTAATAAGTTTATGCCAAAAAAGCCGACAATCATAAGAAGAAAAGCAAAAATAGTTAAATAGGCAGCCTTTTTCTTTCTCCAATCTCCCTTCACCCTTAAATAAAAAATCGATAAATAAACTATCCACGTTAAAAAGCTCCATATTTCTTTTGGATCCCAAAGAAAACCTAATAGAGATAAATACTTAACAAGTCCAACAATTAAGGCAATGCTGTAGATAGGAAAACCCCAGAATATTAAACGATAATTTAATTTATCAAGTATTTCAAGGCTTGGGATTATACTTTCAAGTCCTCCAAATTTTTTAGCTTTTACAGCTCGTTCTTGAATCAGGTAGAGTATACTAAAAATAAAAGCTAAACTGAATAAAGCTATACCAAAAACTGCCATGAGGGCATGAATATCAATCCAAAAGTTTTTTAGTTCAGCTTTTAAGACTGGAATATTTCTTGGGAAAAAAGCACTTACAAACATAAAAGAAAAGCTTAATATTATATTAAAATTAATTATTTTTACTTTGTTTGTAAAATATATAAAAAAAGATATTAACAGAATACTCCAGGCAAAGAAGGAATTTGCTTCATGCATTGAAAAAATTGGTGCTTGACCAGCTTTTATATATCTTAACAATAAATAAATAGAGTGTAGAACAAAACCAGATAAGCTAAGGATTAAAACCGCTTTATCTAAATCTTGCTTTTTCCTTATAATACCAGCAAGACTGAGGAGAAATCCTGCAAAATATAGGGTGAGTGCAAGTTCAAAAAAAATAGTGCCCATTAAAAACAACCAAGTTCACATTTTTTTATTTTTATTTTCAATTCATTTGCCATTCTTCCCACTTCAATATAAGGAATTCTTAATTCTTCAGCAATTTTTCTTGCTTCTGTGCATGTAATCTTTCCATCATTACTTCTCTCTTTTAATAATTTTTCAATAAGTTTTTTCTGTTGAATTTTTTCAATCTCAGACATAATTTCCTCCATTACATAATCCTTTTGTATTACTATATCTGCCAAATCAAGGATAGCCTTACCAGAGGGCTTCATTTGTTCTCCCTTATTACCCTTAAAGAATATTATAACATCAGCATGCATAAATCTTACCAGAGAATTACCTTCCAAAATAACTATCATTCTATTTTTATCATCCTCAGAAAAATTCGATAGAATTTCTTCTCTTAATTTTTGAGAAACTTTTGCTAATTCTTGTTCTGAAGCCCTTATCCAATAAACATAATCAGCGCCTGCCTTTTTCATCCTTGCAGTATCCTTACCAGATTCTTCTATAATTTCAGGGTCTGTAATAATATCCACTAATCCCGAAGTTTTAGAGTACTTGACTGAAACGATAAAGATTTGATTGTTAATACTTTTAATGAATTGAATAAAATTCTCTATGAAAGTGGTTTTACCTATCCCACTTTTAGCAGAACCAACTCCAAGTATCAAAGGAAAAATCACGATGTTATAGTCTTTAATATTTTCTTAATTTTTTCAAGTTTATTAATTTCTATAAAAATGCAGAAGCTAATATCTCCAAAATAAATTAGAGATGAAAAAAGAAATTAACGGTAAAATAATCCTTCTAAAAATTCCCTTCTTGCTCTTGGTGTGTAGTGTAAAATTTTATCTCGAGATATTAGGATTAGGTTTAAATATCACACATTATTAAGACTCTCTATATAAAGCTTTTCTTATTTAAGGTAATTATTAATTTTCATTTAGATTTTTGATGAGTCAATTCGGAGTCTTGACATTATCTATAAAATCAAAATAAACTATTATAGTTCAGCTGAAGCTGAACGGAATATTAACCATGAAGGAGTAAGGGATGAACCCTATTATAACTTCATGGTTTTTTTTTGCTCCTTACATGCCCCTCACCCCTTAGTAGCCCCCTAAGGGGTGTCCCTCCCTAAAATAAATAGGAGACCATCCCCTTGGTCTCCTATATTTTTGGTAAAAATGTTATCATAAAAAGATGAAAAAGGTAGTATTAGCAATAACTGGAGCTTCAGGGATAATTTATGGTTTAAAATTACTTGATAATCTGTTAAAAAATTTTAAAGTAGAACTTATCCTTACAGATTCCTCTATAAGTGTTATGCAATATGAAAATAATTTATCCATATCAAAGGTGGATGATTTCAAAAAAATCTATGACTTTGATAACTTAATTGTTTATTCAGAAAAGGATATTTCTGCTCCTTTAGCAAGTGGCTCTCACATAACCGAAGGTATGTTTATAGTGCCCTGTTCAATGAAAACTCTTTCGGCTATTGCAAATGGTTATGCTGATAATCTCGTAACAAGAACTGCAGATGTAATGATTAAAGAGAAAAGAAAACTTATTTTATCTCCAAGAGAGATGCCTTTCAGCGCTATCCATCTTGAGAATATGCTAAAACTCTCAAGAATTGGTGCGGTTATAGCTCCTCCAATACCAGCTTTCTATAGTAACCCTAAAACACTTGATGATTTGGTCAACTTTGTTGTAGGAAAGTTATTAGATTGCATGGGTATAGAAAACGATATCTACAGGAGATGGAATGGCTAAAAAGGGAGTCTTGCTCCTTAATATGGGAGGACCTGACAGCCTTGATGCTGTAAAACCCTTTCTTTTTAATCTTTTTCAAGATCCTTACATTGCAAATTTTGGAATACTACAAAAACCCTTAGCCTGGCTTATTTCAAATTTAAGAAATGAAAAAGTCAAAAAAGCATATCGATTAATAGGAGGGAAATCTCCCCTAAAGGAAATCACGTTAAAACAGGCTTCTGAATTAGAAAAAGCGCTCGGGAGTGATTATAGAGTCAAGATAGGTATGAACTATTGGCACCCCTTTATAGAGGATTCTCTAAAAGAATTTGAAAATGAGAGGATTAAATTTATTATTGCCCTATCTCTTTATCCACAATACTGTCATGCAACTACAGCTTCAGCAATAGAAAAATTTAAAAAGTTTTCAAAAGATAGATTTGACTTTAGAATAATTAATTCTTGGTATGACAATCCCTTTTATATTGAAGCATGGGGTGAAAATATAAAGGATACAATTAACAAATATGGGGATGGCTTAATTTTGTTTAGTGCTCATGGAATTCCTGTCTCTCTTTATGAAAAAGGTGACCCTTACATCAAAGAAATAGAGGAAACAGTAAAAATAATAGTAAAAGAGATGAATTTATCTGAATGGGAACTTTCCTATCAAAGTAGAACAGGACCTGTTAAATGGGTAGGACCCTCTACAGAAGAAAAGATAAAAGAACTTGCTAAAAGGGGAATTAGAAAAATATTTATTGTGCCTATTAGTTTTGTGTCAGATCATATAGAAACTCTATATGAAATAGATATAATCTACAAAAAAATGGCAGCCGATGTTGGTATTGAACTTATAAGAGTTCCTTCGCTAAATACCAATACAAAATTTATTGAAGCTTTAAAGTCTCTTGTGTTAAATCAGACAGAAAGGGGGTAAAATGCTTTACGGAGAAAGGTCTATTCAAGAGGCAAAACTTGAGGCATGGGATAATCCTTACCCTGACAGAGACTACACCATTGAAATAAGTTTTCCTGAGTTTACATGCCTTTGTCCTCGGTCAGGTTATCCTGATTTTGCAACAATTAAGCTAAAATATATACCTGACCAAAAAATTGTTGAACTTAAATCCCTCAAGCTTTATCTTAATTCATACAGAGACAAACATATATCCCATGAAGCTGTAACAAATAAAATATATGATGACTTAAAAAGTCTTCTTAATCCAAGATTCATAGAACTCATTGGAGATTTCAATCCGAGAGGAAACGTAAAAACAATAATAAGGGTCTGCTCTGAGAACAAATGATTTCAGCTATGGTATAATAATTTTAGCGCCCATAGCTCAGTAGGATAGAGCGTCGGACTACGAATCCGCAGGTCGGGGGTTCAAATCCTCCTGGGCGCATTTAAAAATAAAGCATTTCTAAAATTCCGAAAAATCAGTTTTGACTATACTGCAATAAAATTTTACATAGTCATTTACTGGCTCAGCAACTTTATAGTAGCAAAACTTCCAGATAATTAAACCTTTTTCCCAAAACCAAGACTTCTTAGTTTTTCCTCAATTTCAATCAAAATTGCAGGATCATCAATTGTAGCAGGCATTGTATAGGACTGCCCATCAGCAATTTTTCGCAAAATACCTCTAAGAATCTTACCAGAACGAGTCTTTGGAAGCCTTTCAACAATTATAGTGTCTCTGTAACAAGCAATTGGTCCAATCTGATTTCTGACCATCTGAGCAATCTCCTGCTTTATCTCGTTTGGATCCCTGTTAACCCCTGCTTTAAGAACAATTAAACCCAAAGGAAGCTGTCCTTTAAAGCTATCTTCTATTCCAAATACAGCACATTCTGCCACATCTGGATGTTTAGATATAACCTCTTCCATTGCCCCAGTAGAAAGACGGTGTCCAGCCACATTTATTACATCATCAACTCTCCCCATAATGAAAACATAACCGTCTCTATCAATATAGCCACCATCTGCAGTAAAGTAATAACCGGGAATCACTTTAATATATGCTTCTAAATATCTATTCTCAGCATTCCATAAGGTTGGAAGAGTTCCTGGTGGCAAAGGTAGTTTTATAACTATCAATCCTTCTTGTTCTGGAGCAAGAATATTACCATTAGCATCAACTACATGGACACTATAGCCTGGAACTGGTTTTGTTGATGAACCGGCTTTTATAGGAAATTGTTCTATTCCCATACAGTTAGCTGTAATAGGCCATCCAGTTTCTGTCTGCCACCAGTGGTCAATGACTGGACGATTTAGCAAGTTTGAAGCCCAGTAGTAAGTATCTGGATCAAGCCTTTCACCTGCCAAAAAGAGATATTTGAAATCTGAAATATTATATTTTTTTAGATATTCACCATTTGGGTCTTCTCTTTTTATAGCTCTAAATGCAGTTGGTGCAGTAAAAAGTGCCTTTACCCTGTGCTGGGAGATAACTCTCCAGAATGCTCCGGGGTCAGGAGTGCCAACAGATTTACCCTCGTAAACTATGGTTGTGCAACCTGTAATCAATGGAGCATAAACGATATAGGAATGTCCTACAACCCAACCTACATCAGAAGCTGCCCAGAAAACATCACCGGGTTTAATGTCATAGATATTCTCCATACTCCATCTAAGGGCAACTGCATAGCCACCACTATCTCTTACTACTCCCTTTGGCTTACCTGTTGTGCCTGAAGTATACAGTATGTAAAGAGGATGAGTAGACTCAACAGAGACACAATCAACTGGCTGAGCATTATTCATTAATTCATTCCAGTCATATTCAAAGCCTTGCTTTAATTGAACAATGGACTGAGGTCGCTGAAATATTATGCAAGCTTCTGGCTTGTAAACAGCCATCTCTAATGCCTTATCAAGAATAGACTTGTAATCAATAATTCTCTTTACCTCAATACCACATGAAGTTGCAATTATCAGCTTTGGTTTTGCATCATCAATTCTTACTGCCAGTTCATTTGCAGCAAAACCTCCAAATACTACAGAATGTATTGCTCCAATTCTTGCACAGGCTAACATGGCAACTACCGCCTCTGGCACCATTGACATATAGATTACAACTGTATCACCCTTCTTTACTCCAAAGCTTTTTAAAACTGCAGCAAATTTTGCTACATATTCGGTTAACTCTCTGTAGCTATATTTTTTTATTTGATTTGTAACAGGACTATCCCAAATTAGGGCAGTCTGCTCACCACGTCCAGCTTCAATGTGTCTGTCTAAGGCATTGTAACAGATATTTAATTGCCCACCTACAAACCAACGATAAAAAGGTGGGTTAGAATCATCTAAAACCCTATCATACTTTTTAAACCATGATATTGCTTGAGCTGATTCATCCCAGAAAAGCTCAGGTTCTTGAATACTTTTTTTGAATATCGCCTCGTAATTATTCATTCACACTCTCCCAGCTGATTTATGAAATGCCTCCTCAGAGAAAGCTTTAAAAATTAATAAATATTATATTGAAATTTTTAAATTATAAGTCAAGCAGATTTCATGATTTTTTAATAGCAATCTGGAGATAAAAATGGCTTCTTTCACTTAATTAAATAAAATTTCCAACTTGTATTTATTAAAACTTCTTCTCCGCTTGGACAGCTTTCTTCCTTTGAAGGGCTATTTGTATCTTTCTTTTTTCCAGCTTTACTGCTTAATTTATCTCTCCCTATGCCAAAGCCTATCTTGTCTTGAAAGGGATGTCCGCAACTTTTCCATGATTCAGAGCCTTTCATCTCCCCGTTGGGTGAAACATTATCTGAAATACTAAAGCTTCCTACGCTAATCTGACGACTGTAATTGATATGCTGAAGGCAATCTGGATGACTATCTCCCTTACGTTTCTTACCTTCTATGTTTACAACCATTCCTGGAAGAACAGCCCTGTAAATTGGCCTCATATTTGGCATGTTGTAAATTTGAATACGAGAAGCAGGGCCATCATAACGGGGATCTAATGTGTACCCCTTTGCACTTCCATCATTTATTTCCCAAAGTATTATTGGACATTCATGTTGATGTGGCATGAGTGAGGGGCAGTTTTCATTATGTTCCAGGGCAGTTTCATTATAGTTATAGACTATCTGTAGGTTTTCTGGTTTGAAACTCTGGATATAGCCATATGATTCTGAAGTCTGCTTTTTCCATGTTCCTACTAAAGTATAAGAACCATCTCTCTCTTTGTAAGGACTTGAACAGATATTACTTTTTTCTCTAAAAGATATGTGAACAATACCAACGACATCTCCTTTGCTACAGTTTTTATGAGTTTTATAACAGCTTTCCGTGCATTGGTGATAAAATTTTTTACACTCTCTATCCCAATAACTGTTAATAGAGTCAACACAGAGTCTAAAATCCTTTGAAGATGGTTTATATCCTATGCTTTTACATTTAAAATCAGCTAAAATTTTATTGTCCAGACATTCTTTATATCTAACTTCAGAGTTTGATAGGCATTCTTTTAGAAATTGGTCACAGGATTGTTGTGCATGAGTTTTTAAAGAGAGAAATATTATTGAGAAAATACAAAACATAGTCATAAAAATCTGATTTTTTCTCATTTTTAATTACTCCTTATTTTATTCAGTATTTTTTATTTCATCAATAACAAAAATTCTCACTCCCTCTGTGAGCCCACCATCTAAACCTATCTCATTTCCCCACTCATCGCAAACCTTTTTACCCTTTTCAATCTCTCCAAACATATTAGCCTTGATAAGTGCATGCTTTACTGTCATCCCTGGTAAAAGTTCAACAGGCATATCATTTACATAAACTCTCATTTTACTGAAACTTCCCTTATTCTTTCTTCAGTTTTTGGCTCAACTACTCCCTTCTTTTTTATATAATCGACAACAATATCCCTTAAATACCTACTCGCATCAGAATATACAAGCCTTTCAGCTTTTATCACTCCGCCTATGATTTCATAGTCCTTTGATGATTTTATGGTCTCACCAAATGCAGTGTATCCATCTCCGCCAGCAACTAAAAAATCATTTGTTGCAACCATGTATTCTCTATTTAGTTCAATTGGCTGCCCTCTTATAAAAATCTCTCTTATCCTATTTCCTCTTTCTGCTTTTGGTTCATAAGAAAAAGTAATTCCTGACACTTGAGGGAATCTACCTGCTGATTCCTCAATAGCTGATACACCGTGTTCAAGGGCTTCTTTGATTTTAGCCCCTGACATTTTGATTGCAACAATATAGTTATTAAAAGGCAAAACTGAATAAACATCCTTCACCCTAATTTCTCCCTTTTTAATGCCTGTTCTTATTCCTCCACCATTGATTATTGCAGCATCTGAAGCTGCTGTTTCTCTAATTATATCTGCTATTAGATTTCCCAAATTAGTCTCTCTTTTCCTCACATTTTCTCCATCTAAGTCAATCAGTGCTATACCAATTTTTTGATTTAAAATTTCATTAATCTGTTCACTATATTTTTTAACGAGTCCCTTTACTTCAGTATCTTCAGTATTTTCAGGAGATATCTCTTCAAGATAACTCCTAAAACTTATAATCCTCCCCTTTTCAAAAGTTATATCCAAAACTCCCAAAGCCTTACCATGTTCCCAAGCCTGAACTATAATCGTATTTCCAATTAGGACAGGGTTCTCTATTTTTGTGTGAGAGTGTCCGCCAACTATTACATCAATGCCTTTTATTCTCTCTGCAAGTAATCTGTCTGCATGATGACCTATATGGGATATCACGACTATTATGTCAACTTTGCCCTTCAATTCCTGCAAATATCTTTCAAGAGCACTCTCAACAGGTTCAAATCTAAGCCCTTCAACATTTTTTGGATGTGTTACAGTTGGTGTATCCTCAGTTACTACACCAATTACTGCTATTTTCATACCTGATAATTCCTTTATGATAAATGGCTTCAAGGATTCTAAGCCCTGAACATTTGCGCCTAACACAGGAAAGTTTGCCTCCGAAATCCTTTTCTTTAAAACCTCCTGCCCAAAATCAAACTCATGATTGCCCACAACCATTGCATCAAAGCCCATAGCGTTCATTAACTCAATAACAGACTTGCCTTCTGTAAGATTTGCCCAATTATCGCCCTGAATCATATCCCCTGCAGAGAGCAAAAGAGTTGGTTTTTCGCTACGAAGCATTTTTATCGCACTTGTGAGATAGGATGCACCACCCATTAATTTCTCTGAACCAAAGGGCTTATAGCTTTCTGCGAAACCGTGGAAATCATTGATATGAAGAATTCTTATCTCAGCTGATTCAGCAAAAACTGAGAATACAAGGAGTACCAATAAAGTTAAAAAAACCTTAAAATGTTTTAATCTTAGCATTTTTCTTCGTTTTCTTTTAATTAAAAATTAATATCAATTTTTTTCTTTATTATAGCATTTGTATCCTTTAGGGATATTTTGGCTATCCAAATTGAATTGATTGTTTCGAACTCTGTTACTGAAACAAGCATCTATAAATTATGAGTGATATTGAGGAATCACGAACAACTGCCTTACCTCGTCTTCACTGGAAATATCTCCTTTGGCACAGAGGGATACATCTTGATTAGCTTTTCAGGGAAGGCGAAATCAACTGGCATCAGAAATAATATAAACAAAAAAGAGAAAAAAGAGTTTTTTGAATTATTTTTATTACCCCTTTACTCAATCCATCTTCTTTAGTTTATATCCTTCAGGTACCTGAAAAATTTTAGGCTCAATAATCATCTCTTTGATGTTTTTCACTGCAAAAATGGTATGCGGTTGATCCTGAAAATAATTAATAAATTTGATTGGAATGCCGTATTTCTTTGAAATCCAGGCAGTCTGAATGAGTAGATTTCCAAGTCTTATTTCCTTTTTTTCACAAACAAGCCTTTCAATAGGTTCTTCTCCTTTATCTGTCACTTTATATTCCTTAAACTCACTCATTATGTTAAATGCTTCCACAGGATTATATAAAATTGTATCAGAAATATCTCCTTCAGAATAGATTTTCTCATCGTGATCAAGTATTAAAGCTTTACCTGTTTCTCTATTTACTATTATTGTTAAATTTCTCTCCTCAAAAGTTATTTGGGTTGTTAAATCTCCAAGAGGTGTTTTGATTTTGTCTTCAACCGTACGTTTCTTCCTTTGCTCTACAAATACGTCGTATCGATATAGGTGATCTTTAAGATAAATTTTGCCATTTGTTAGACTCCCTTTTATATTCATAACTGTATCAGCAGAAAATGACCCTTTTGAATGAATTACTCTCTTTGAAGGCTTGTCAGTAAGCACCTCTTTCTTTAGTTTGTTACCGTGTTTGATTAAAATTGCCCCCTCCTGAAGTTCAATTATGACCTTTTCAGCCATTGCACCATCTCCTATCCCAATCTCCCAGGTTCCAGATTTACCTTCTCCAAGATGAAATGGAAGTTCAAAATCAAAACCTTTTGAATAATAAAATATCCGAATCATACCTTTTGAAGCGACTCTATCAGTAGGCTCATCAGTTATTATGATTTTAAATGGAGATTTAGATTCAACCAAATACGATGCTTTTACATTCTTCCCCGAAAGTTTATCTAAGTCATCCGCATAAGTCGTTAAAGATGATAACATTACTAAAAATATGGGAATTAAAATTTGACATAAGATTTTTAGTACAGTCATTGTATTCCCTATTTCAAAATTTTACTTAGAGTTTTACTTACACGGTCCTATCCATTTTCCTGAAATCTTTGCTTTCATTATCAACTCTCCATTTTCCCTGAACTCTTCTACTCCGTCAAAGGTATTCCCTTTATAAGTAACTCTACCTATTATGGTTGTTACCCCTTCTTTGTCTCTACATTCTGCCTTCCAGGAGACTGTGTCACCTTTTATCTGCTTTGAGATAAATTTGCAATTTTTATCAGCCTCTTCAATCTTAGGTACGGGATCTTCTTTCTTAATACACTGTCTCACTGTTTGCGAAGGCGCTTTCACTGGCATCCCTTCCTCCATCTCCATCTTTACAGTTATTTCCCAGAGACCTTCCTTTATGTTTTGAGCTATAGTGATATCATTCAAAAATAGAATTAATATACTAATAAGTAATACAAAACCAATCTTTAACCAATCTTTTTAATCATCTCTATCCTCCTTTTTTAATAATTAATAAATCCCTTTAAAAATCACTGTTTCACAAGCTCAACTCTTCTATTTTTTGCCCTTCCTTCCTCTGTGTCATTAGATGCAACTGGTGCAAGGGAAGCAACTCCAAAGGCTTTAAGTCTGTCAGATGAGATTTTATATTTTGTTGTGAGTTCCTTTACTACGGCATCTGCCCTGGCTTTTGAAAGTTTCATGTTATAATCCAGATTTCCAACATTATCAGTATGACCAACAACATAGAGTTTCAATCCTTTATTTTCTTGAAGGAGTTTAGCAATCTCTTTAATTGCTGGTTCGGATTCAGGCTTAATATCTGCTTTGTCAAAATCAAAATATATTCCATATACTGAAGCACTCCCTTTTGTTTGAATATCGCTCATCAGGCTTTTTGCGTCCGCAACAACCTCTTGAACCATCTCAGCCTTTTCTACAATTGTTATTCTATAATTCTCTCCCTTAGCACCACTCGCCCATGAATCAACATATACCCAAAAAGTTTTATCAGACTGAGTAAGTTTTAGATATATATGATAATTTCCATCTTGATAGACTTTTTTACCTCCTATCTTTCTAATCGCATTTTCAAAGTTTCTAATAACTTCTAATCCACTTGGCGGAGTAAAACCCTTTCTTATTCTATATTCCGCCCAATAGTATTTTCCTTCAACTGTTATTTTTTTACCTTTTTCATCTAAAAAATTAAAGGCATCAAATCTTCTTTCTTCACAATTTCCAATATAAAAATTTTCCATCCTCGTAAAAAGTGGATGGTCTTTACAGCCAGGCTTATCAGTCTGAGCAAAAGCAACACTACTAACTGCAAATACAAAAAAACCAATCAACAACATTATTCTCGCCATTTTTTTCATGGTAAATACCTCCTTTTTGATTTAATTTGCCTAAATATGTGACCTTATAGGTCTCTTAATCAAATACACATTCTCGATTTCTATCTAATACCAAACTCTCATCTCCCACAGAGGCAAACTGAAGATAGAACAATAATGATTAAATTGATTTTAGTTTGATGATCAATAGAGTATGATAAGTCAAGCGGAAATGTTACAAAGATGAAAAGAATACTAAAACTAATAGATTTAATAAAAGTGTTTTTAAGTCGCATAAAACTACCTCTTAAATCTCTCTTATACCTAATTCAACTATATAGAAAAATTCTCAGAACATCAAGGGGTTAGTTATTACCATTTAAATTCCATTTAGATTTATTGTTCTCCTAAAATATAGTCATTATCACATCTCACTTTCTACCCCTGAATTTATTAAGAATCAATCAAAAATTGGTTCATATTTCAAAATCTTAACTTTTTTTGTTTTTTCATCTATAAAAAGATGGTAAACATCACCCTGTTCTGTAACTCTAAATTGATGTTGAATATCAGTAGCTATTACTTTAAATTTTCCAATAACTTGCAAATTAGAATTTATTATTAAAACGTGGGAATTAGAGCATGCTTTTGCTCCAGTAGTAATGTCAATATAAATTCTCTCTCTGTTATCTGTACCTATGTTGTTTATGAAACATATGTAATCATTCATAAAAATATCTATTTCCTCAAACTTTGAAAGTGAACCTCTGTTATAGACATAGAGCATGAAAGTTGCATCACCAATGATTTTCATATCAAAAATTCTCGTTCCATCATTGTAAAATTTTCCTGGAACAGCTACTCTCATGGTTTCTGTTCCATCAAGATTGGCTAATTTAACAGATGACCCTCCTGCATTAACCCATATTCCAGCCCATTTGCCAGAGTCAATCACTTTGATGCCAGTAACTTCGGGTGCATAAGATATTAAATCTCCTTCAAGAGGGATTTTGTTGATTACTTTGCCTTGAGAATCAATGATAAAAATGGATTTTTCGTTTATATTATCAAGCACAATAATTCTACCATCTTGAGTTAAGGAAATGTCCTCAAAATATCCCTCTGAGGGAAGCGGAATAGTCTTTATTCTCTTTCCATTCTTAAAAATCTGAATTCTTTTGTTTGCGGTATCAAGAATATAAATCTCTCCACTTTTACTTAGGGCAAAACTTTCAGGATAAAGTGGACGAGCTTCTGGAGGAAAATAGACTCCTATTTCATCAGCTTTAGAACCAAATTTCGCTTGAAGCACTTCTTTTTTAATTACTTTGAGACTTTTAATCTTTTCTAAGGAAAAAGCCTCATTGCATAATATACATGATAGAAAAACCATCAATAAAATGAAATTTTTCATTTTTATCTCCTTAAGTTTAATTAGCCAATATAAGATAATTCATAAAAACCTACTGTTCCACAAGTTCACTCCTTATATTTTTTAATGTCTCTCCGTCTTATTTGATGCAATTGTTCCCAGGTAAGCAAATCCAATGGCTTTCAGTCTGTATGGTCTTTACAACGGGGGTTATCATTTTGAGCAAATAGGGTTAATGAACTGATAATTAACAAGAACATCAAAAACAAGGAGACCATTATCTTTTTCATGATAGCCCCCTTTGTGCCTTAATTTAATATTACATCATTCCTCTAATTGCTGGTGCGCTCACAAATATTGCTGAGGTAATAAATCCTATTAGAATATAGACTATTATTGTTAACACAAGAACCACAATAACATAGACCAATGCTTTATCTTTTGGAGTATTCATCAAAAGGGGAAGTCCTAAATAAAATAGATAAATCCCGTAAATACCTGCCAGAATAACAAGTATTGAAAGAGGTGGGATGATGTAAAGCACTCCTGCTATCCATGAAGGTGTCATAGAAAAGGTCACTGCTTTAAATGCATTAATTAGATTTTGTTCAGAACCAAATTTTGGAGATAAAGCATTAGCAATTAGGGCAACTATATAAACTCCCAACAAGGTCATTACATAAGAAATTATAGAATAGGCTAAAGCATTAAATATTCCTAATCTGTAATGCACTCCCATGACTGAATAGCCAACAAAAGCACTTCCGATAAACTGACAAATAGCAGGAATAGCAGCGAGAATTATAACATAGGAAAGATATAAATCCGATATGCTCAACTGTTCATTTTTAATCTCTTCCCATGTTTGGGAGGGCTTTAATATGATATTTTTTGCTCTCTCTACGACATTCATTCAAATCCTCCCTATTATTTACACTCTCCAATCCATTTGCCGTTCATAGTCTGCGTGATCTCCATATCCTTCTGTTTTACTTTTATCATGCCATCAAAGGTGGTACCTTTATAAGTGACTGTTCCATCAGTTATAACAGGACCTTCTGGAGTTTTACATTCTACTGTCCATGATACAGTATCTCCCTTAACTTCTTGTTTAGTAATCTTACAATCTTGATTTGGCTCAACCTTTTGTGGAACAGCATTCTCCTTAGTTATGCATTGAGTAAATGTCTGGGGAGGCATTTGAAAAGGCATTTTACCTGTTGCCTGCATTGTAAATGTTATCTCCCACTTACCTTCTTTCATATTAAGACCACTTACTTTCTTACTCCCTTCTTCCTTTTTGGAGCATCCCATAAATAAAAAAGACAAACACATCAGAGTTACTAAAAAAAGTCTAACCATTTTAATATCCTCCTTCTTTTTCGGAAATTGGCAATAAACCAATTTTCCTTTTTGATAGGATTGTATCAGTTAATATAGAGTTTGTCAAGACTCGAATTATCTATTCAAAGATCTCAATGCAAAGAAATCTTCGCCTCATGTAAGAGAGAGTTTATATTAGAAAGAATTAATATAAGAGTAAGCCTCAATATGAAAACAAAAAGAAATCATTAATAATAAATATCCTAATGAGATTCAAAGAATATAATAAACCTTCAGGAAAAAATGTTAGTAAAGTGTTTAATAAAAGACAAAGTGAGAAAATCTGTGGTAATAATTATAAAAGTCAACATAAATTTCGTTATGTTATCTTTAGAATTTAAAATGACGCAACACCTACCTGTTTTGTTGCAAGAGCTTATAAAAATGGTTTATTATTAACAATAGTTTTCTTAATTTGAGGTAAAAAATGAAAACACTAATTAATATAGATAATGGCAAAAAGGTAAAAATTCTCAAAATTTCAGGTGGTAAAAACATTAGACAACATCTTCAATGTTTAGGCATTCATATTGGTGATGTTGTAACTTTGAAAAAAAGATCTTTCTTAGGAGGGCCTGTTCTTTTAGAGATAAACGGGTATGATGTTGCATTAGGTAAAGGCGTTGCCTCAAAGATAGAAGTTGAGGAGGTCGAATGAAAATTGCCTTTATAGGGCAGCCTAATGCAGGAAAAAGTACTCTTTTTAACAGCATTGCTGGCTATAAAACTGTAACAGCAAATTTTCCAGGACAGACAGTTCACTATACAGTAAGTAAGGTGACTGTAGCAAACGAAACCTTTGAGATAGTGGATCTTCCCGGCATCTACTCTCTCACAGCAATAGATAAAGCAGAACTTGAATCACGCAAATTCATACTATCTGGACAAGCTAATGTAATAATAAATGTGATAGATGCTTCTACTCTATCCAGAAGTCTGGAACTTACTCTTCAACTTGCAGAATTACAAGTTCCAATGGTTATTTGTTTAAATATGATAGATGAAGCAAAAAGAAAAGGAATTGATATAAACGTAGAGAAGCTTTCAAATATTTTTGGTATTCCTGTAATAGAAACAATTGCAAACAAGGGAATAGGACTAGACAGAATATTCACTTCTGCAAAAGAAGCTTTTTATAAGAATTTAATTCCTAAAATTCAGTATTTTCACAAAGATATAGAGGAAAGAATACATGAAATAGAGAAAATCCTTCCCGCAGAATTTACATCTAAAATTCCAAAAAGGTATACTGCAGTTAAATTATTAGAGGGAGATACAGAATTGTTTAAAGAGATAGATAGATATCCTGAAGTTTTAAATAAGATAAACGAGATAAGAGAAGAAATAAAGATTTCTCATGGTAGACACACTGATACCGTAATCTCATCTGAAAGACATGCACTAACAATGAATATCTTTGAGGAAGTTGCAAAAGTTGTAGAGCCCAACAAGACTTTAAGAGAAAAAATAGATGATTTACTAACAAACAAATACCTTGGATATCCACTCTTATTTTTTATACTTTTTGGAATATTTTTCATTGTATTCGAAATAGGAAAATTTATTGAAGAACCTCTTATTAATAAATTTGACTCCCTTATCCAGCAACTTCCTGAGTATGTAACTGAAGATTCTTTCATGTTTTTTATATTGAAAGGCTTACTTGAAGGATTTTCTGGGGGATTAGGTGTTGCTATACCATATTTAATCCCATTTTTTATTGGACTTACTATCTTAGAGGATATAGGTTACCTACCAAGAATGGCTTTTCTTATGGATACAGTTATGCATAGAATTGGTCTACACGGTAAGAGTATTTTACCTTTCATAATATCCTATGGTTGCAATGTCCCAGGAGTAATGGCCACAAGAATACTCGAATCACCAAGAGATAGGTTTATTACTGCAGCACTGTCTGTTTTTGTTCCATGTGCAGCAAGAACAACTATAATACTTGGGCTCATTGGTGCTTACATTGGCGGATTCGCGGCAGCAGGACTTTATATTTTTAACCTCTTTGTAATTATGATTATTGGCACTATTTTTACAAAATTCATACCAGAAATCACTCCAGGATTAATCATGGAAATTCCACCACTGAGGATTCCTACTTTTAAAAATGTGTTTATGAAAACATGGCTAAGACTAAAGGATTTCATGATTGTTGCTTGGCCACTCCTTGTTATAAGCAGTATAATTCTCAGTTTGCTCGAATACCTAAATCTCGATTTATTTTTAAATAAGCTATTCTCTCCCATTGTAAGCTGGATTCTTGGCTTGCCGGAACAAACAGGAATCACACTTCTATTTGGCATACTCAGGAAAGAACTTTCCATGATAATGCTTTTTCAGGCGATGGATACTACAAACTTAAATACAGTGATGACAAAGATTCAACTTATTACGTTTACTATCTTTACAATTTTCTATATACCTTGTGTAGGAACCATGGGAGCATTAATAAGAGAAGTAGGAACTAAAAAGACAATCCTGATCACCGCCTTAAGCATAGCCATAGCCATAATACTTTCAATTATTGTGAGATTCATTTTTTCTATATTATATAATTCATAAATATCTCGCATATTAAAAGCTAAATTAGATTCTGTTTTAGCATCTATATTTTACAAGAGAATAATTAAGTAGACTTATTCAATGGATTCATAATAGATTAATGAATATGTTTAGCGAGATTTTATTACTTATTCTAATCGGCATATCTCTTAGAATTATATTTACTATTTTAGGTATTCCTTATGAGAAAATTGAAAATTTCCGTGATAGAGCAACTAATTTAGTTTTTTACTATATTATTCCTTTTATATGTTTTAAAACAACCTATACTATGCCATTTAGTCTTAACAATATAAAAATTGCAATAGTTGCCAACCTTACCATAATAAGTTCTCTTACTATTTCATGGTTAATTTATAAGAAGTTAGCTCAATTAAAAAAAATTTCTTCTGAAGTAGTTGGCACACTTTTAATGTGTTCTGCTTTCGGAAATGTACTTTACATAGGGTTACCTATTGTAACAAAACTCTATGGAGAAGAAGGTATGAGTTATGCCTTTTCCTATGATTTTTTGGCAAGTACACCCCTTACATGGACATTAGCAGTAGCCATATGTATGAAATATGGTAAAGGCAGGGGAATAAGATTCCGAGATTCTATTATTACAATTATTAAAATCCCTTCTATATGGGGACTAATTATAGGATTTATTTTTAGGGAATTAAATATCCTAATCCCTTTAGAATTAACAAATTCAATAAATTTAATTTCCAATTATGTTATTTCTTTTATGCTTATAATAGTTGGGCTTTCTATTAAAGCTGTGACATCTGAAAAATTTAAGGTTTCTTTAACTGCAATCTTAGTAAAAATAATCATATCACCACTTTTTGCATTGCTATATGGAAATATTGCTGGACTTTCAGGAATTTCACTTAACGTATGTTTAATTGAAGCAAGTATGCCTTCTATGTTGCTAAGTATAATTTTTGCCTCAGCATTTGGAGTAGACGCTAGAACAGCTGTTGAAATGATTTTTCTATCAACAATTTTCTGTATGGTATTTCTACCACTTTTATTTTTGCTATTTCAATTTTAAAAAATTTGGAATATAATTAAATTAAATGCATATAAAAAACATTTTCTTTCAAAAAAGTATTAATCAATTGATGTCCCTAATTGAGAGATATCATCCTTTTAATCTTAAATATTTTAAATTTATCGTAACCTTAGCAATGATTATACTTCTTGGTATGGTTCTTTTTCTTGGATGGCTCTCCACAAAAAAAATAACTGAAATTGTTACCGAAGATTTCAATCAACAACAGCTTATGATGGCTAAACATGCAGCAAGTCAAATTGAAAATTCAGTGGAAATGTTAAAAAGAGAAATAACTCTACTTAGTCTTTCCCCTGCAATTCAATATTCGGAAAAACCTGCACTTATAAACAGAATGAGCATTACTTTTTCAAGTGTAAAACATGAAGGCGTTACAGAAATCAAATTTATTGAACATAAAACAAAAAAAATATATAAAGTAGTTGAAGGCAAGAATTTTGAAATTGAAAATATACAGAAAGAAGATGAAGAGTATTTAAATTGGGCTTCAAAGGAAGATAACAAGGGAAAAATATTTTTTTCCGAAATTAGCGCCAGTAAAGAATCGGAAAACTCTAAGTTACTTATGATGAAAATGGTTATTCCTGTCTGGCAAATATCTATAGATGAATCTCACCCTGTTGCAACTAATAAATTCTCTGGTGCTGTTGTATTTAATGTTGAAGTTACCGATTTGGTTGGGAAGGTTACTAAAAAAATCAAATCAGGCAAAACAGGATATGCATGGATAATAGATAAAAACGGTACGTTTCTATATCATGAAGAAAATATTTTTATCGGACAGAACGCTTTTGAAGCAAGAAAAGGTAAAAAATCTAACATATCCTTTGAACAAATAAATGAAATCCAAAGGGATAAAATGCTCAGAGGAGAAGAAGGCACTGGTTGGTATATCTCTGGATGGCATAGACAATTAGAGGGAGAAATAAAAAAACTTATTGCTTATGCACCTATAAAAATAGCCGATGGGCAAAAAAATATTATCTGGTCTATTGCTGTAGTTGCTCCTATAAGTGATGTTGAAGGAGCTATTCATTCTATTCAAAGTCAACAGATATTACTTCAAGGAATAATTATCATAGTTATTTTGTTTGGAGGAATTTTTGTAAACTTTATTCTCGTAACATGGTCAAATATTCTTGAAAAAGAAGTTATAAGAAAAACTACAGAGCTTAAAAAGACTGAGGAAAGATATAAAAACTTAGTAGAGAACGCAGAAGATATTATTTTTACAATTGACAATGAGGGAAAAATAATCTCAATGAATAAGTTTGGAACTGAATTTTTTAATAAAAATGAGTCTGAAATTGTTGGACAGAATATAGGCAATATTTTCATCCCAGACGGAGTTCTTCTTACAATAAATATAAAAAATCTATTCAAAACCGGGGAAAGCAAACAACTTACTCATAGAGTTACCGTTGACAGTAGGGACTTTTGGTTGAATACCAACCTGCGAGCCTTAAAGGATGATAAAGGCAATATATACTCTGTGCTTGGCATAGCTCGTGATATTACAGACAGAAAAAAAATGGAAGAGCAAAGTTATTATACAGAAAAATTAGCAGCATTAGGAACACTATCAGCAGGAGTGGCTCATGAGATAAATAATCCTCTTACAATAATTCTTGGATTTACGGATCTTTTACTTGAAAAAACTCCTCCTAATTCTGACCAATATGAACTTTTAAAGACAATTGAAAAACATGCTACTAATGCAAAAAGAATCGTAGAACAACTTCTAAGTTTTGCAAGACAGAAAGAGCCAAAAAAAGAAAATGTAGACATTAATGAATGTATAGAAGCAGTGCTCTCAATTATGAATAATACAATTAAACTAAACAATATTCAAATAAATAAAAATTTACAAGAAGACTTACCTTCAATTATTGGTTATCCAGAGGAGTTACAGCAGGTATTTTTTAATATAATTAATAATGCAGTGCATGCAATGAAAGGTGGTGGAACGCTTTCTGTTTCAACACGTTGCAAAGATGACTGGATAGAAATATTAATTTCCGACACAGGTTCAGGAATCAAGAAAGAATACAGACATAAAATTTTTGATCCTTTCTTTACTACAAAAGAACCTGGTAAAGGAACAGGCTTAGGGCTATGGGTTTCCTACAATATTATAAAAGAGCATAATGGCATTATTAATTTCGAGACTAAAACTAAAGAAGAGACAGAGAAAACAGGCACAACCTTTATAATCAAATTACCCAAAATATGCGCCATGAACAATGAATAGCTTTAATTCCTCAGAATAATTAAATATTTAAATAAATTATAACAATATAAAATTGTTTATATTGACATTATAACAACATTACATAATAAAATGGATACATTATAACAAATATAACAAAAAGAAAAGGAGGGTTTAAAATGTCTGTTCTGGGAAAAGTGTCTGAATTTATTCAACTTTCCATGGTTGCACATGCAAAATGGGACTACGAGACTTCCATGAACATTTTAAGAAGTGGGAAAAGGAAATGGCTCCTTGTATTGCTGGCAGCCTCATTACCTATTCTGATTTATATGATTGCAGATGCTGGTGATATTATTGGTGGTAAAAAAGCTTATGCACCAGCCTTTTACTCAACTACCGTATTTTTAGTATCAATTGGAATAGGCTTTTGTGCAGGACTTATAACGGGATGTATTGGGGCAGGAGGTGGATTTATTATTACACCTGCTCTTATGGCTGCTGGAGTAAGAGGCATTCTTGCTGTTGGTACGGACCTCTTTCATATCTTTGCTAAAGCTATTATGGGTTCTGTACTGCATAAAAAACTTGGCAACGTAAATGCGAAAATAGCAATAGCATTCTTAGTTGGCTCTATAGGAGGTGCTACCTTAGGGGGATATCTTCAAAAACTGGTTTATTCAAAAGACCCAATTATGAGTGACGCCTTTTTAAGTATAATATATGCCTTGATACTCGGTTTACTTGGTTGGTATGGAGTATCTGATCTAATAAAGAAAAGAAAATTAGCTCGTACGCCCTTAGAAATGAGGCCTCCCACAGCAGCAGAAAAAAGATTAGCTTTCAAACTTCAATCGATAAATCTTCCTCCTAGTATAAGATTTGACGAGGATATAGTACCAGGGGGGAGGAAAATATCTGGTATTATCCTTGCTGCAGGTGGTTTTCTTGTAGGCTTTGTCTCTTCATTGATGGGAGTTGGGGGAGGATTTATTACATTCCCATTATTCGTTTATGTTTTTGGTATCTCTACTTTTACCACAGTTGGTACTGATATTTTCCAAATTATCTTTACTGCAGGATATGCAGGCATATCACAATATGCTATATATGGTTTTGTATTTTATACTCTCGCTATGGGACTCCTTCTTGGTTCTCTGGTAGGAATCCAAATAGGAGCTCTTACAACAAAAGTAGTAAGTGGTTCAACAATAAAAGGCTTTTGGGTTACTACGATTGTAGCTGGATTTATAAATAGGTTAAGCGTAATTCCTAAACAATTTAACGAACTCGGTATTATTAATATTCCAAAATCAATTGCACAAGGGATTGAAACAGCAGGCTTTTTTATATTCTGGATTATCATTGCTATTTTCGTCTGTTGGGTAATGCTAAGCTTCCTTAAAAACATTAAAACTTTCAGGGAGGGCTAAAAATGATAATAACAGATAAAAAACATTTTTCCATTGGGATAATACTAACAATTGGTTTCTTAGGATTGTTTCTTCTAATACTTTCTCCTGTCTTTGGTGATGGGAAAAATGGATTGGAGTATTCAGATGACCTTTTCAATAAGCTTTCTAAAGGTTCATCTTATTTCATTCCTAAATTGTCAAAAACAATAGAGTCTTTCAAAGGAAAACAATTCAATGTGACAGTAAAGTATAATTCTACAGATGAAGCTCAAAGAGCAGCTAAACTCTTTACAACAGCAGGAGCTAACGTTGAGCAGAAAGATAACTCTTTAGTCATCCAAGGAGACTTGGGAAATATTCTTACTATAATTGTAAGAGACTCTGACCTAATGTATAAAAATAAGGGTGAGGAAGTTAGGAATATTTATGGTTATGATGAGAAAAAAGCCTTAAAAGACTGGTGGGTCTCCTTAGATCAGATAAGTAAAACTTTTAAAGCAAATAAATTATTCGAGGAATCTAAAATATTAGAGGAAATTAATAAAAAGGCTGTTGAACCTGCTTACAATTTCTATAAAATTGAAGCGGTAAAGGTTTCTGAGAAAGCCTTACTTATGGTAATACTTCTTGCAGGATATGTAATTTATACAATCTGGTGGGGATATTCTATGTATCATCTATTTGAAGGGATAGGGCTTACAGCTAAAAAACCGAGGGTTAAAAAGGAGATTTAAAATTAATATAATTCTTTATAAAGGATGCCTTTTATAAAAGGGCATCCTTTGATTTTTAAAAAATTGAATTTAATTTCTCTTTAAATATAGGATATAATTAAAAATATGGGTTTTTTTGATTTTTTTAAATCTAAAGATACAAAACATGATAGGAAAGAAGAACTGAAAAAACTTCTCAGAGAAAAATATACATATTTTGAGAACTTGCTCAATACTAACAACCATGTTCTCAGTATAATGGCAGATCTTGAGGAAAAATTTTCTGGTGAATATCTTTTTGATATTCATTATCTAAATACCACTATCAGTAATGTATCAGAGGGAGTTTTAAAGGTTATTCAAAATCTCAATGCTCTTACAGATAACAAATATTCAGCCTTAGAAAAAATCTATAATGAAATTAAAGAGAAAATTGAAAAACAACTAAGTTCAAAAATAGAAATACCAATTACAGAATTTACTTTACCATTAGAATCTCTAAGTAAAGAAGCAGTAAATATTGCTGGTGGTAAAATATCTAATCTCGCTGAACTAAAAAATATATTAGGATTACCAACTCCAGAAGGCTTTGCGATAACCTCTTACTCTTTTATAAAGTTTCTATCCCATAATAATTTAATTAATAAAATCTCTCAGATTGTGCAGGATATAAATATTAGTAATATTGAAGAATTAGAGATAAGTAGCAAAAAAATTCAGGAGATGATTATAAAGTCAGAACTTCCAGAAGAAATGGTAAATACAATAAAATCAGCATATGAGGATTTATGTAAAAAAATAGGAAAAAATTGTAATGTTGCAGTTAGAAGTAGCGCCATTCATGAAGATTCTCATTTTAGTTTTGCAGGACAGTATTCTTCTTTTTTAAATGTAACAAGAGATTTTATTATTCAAAAATATAAAGAAGTTGTTGCAAGCCTTTTTAATTCAAGTGCAATTTTTTACTATAAAACAAAAGGTTTTTCTGAAAAAGAGATGGTCATGGCAGCAGGAGTGCTTACAATGGTAAATGCTCGCGCTGGTGGAGTTATGTATTCTCAAGACCCTAATGAAACAGAAAGTAGAAATATAATTATTAATTCAGCTAAAGGATTGGGTAAAATCGTTGTAGATGGTACAGTCAAGCCAGATGTTTTTATTGTAAATAAAGATAATCTTTCAATTATAGAAAAAAGAAAAGGTCAACAATATAAGATGCTAATATGTAGTAACGCACATGAAGGATTAGAGGAAATTATTGTTGATAATGGAGACGCTGAATTATCTCTTTCAGATGAACAGATTATAAAATTAGCAAAAATTGCTAATAGAATAGAACAACACTTTGGAAGACCACAAGATATTGAATGGGCAATAGATGAGGAAAATAATATATATATACTGCAAACAAGACCTTTAAGGATAAAAGAAAAGAAGGCTACCAAAGTTTTACTGCCAACACGTATAAAGGGTTATAACATTCTCATAGATAAGGGAGTTACTGCTTGTAAAGGTGTTGGCTATGGGAAAGCATTTATATTAAAAGACGAAGATGAACTTGAACATTTTCCTGAAGGATATGTATTAGTAGCAAAACATACAAATCCAAAGTATGTAGTAATAATGAACAAAGCCTCAGCAATTGTTACTGATATCGGAAGTCAAACAGGACATATGGCATCTTTATCACGAGAATATAACGTGCCTACAATACTTAACACTGAATTTGCAACAAAAGTATTAAAACATGAACAAGAAATAACAGTTGATGCTACAAACTGCGTTATATATGAAGGAAAAGTTGAAGAATTACTAAGTGTAGCTAAAAAAAGTGAAGACTTATTTAAAGAAACAACAATTTATAAAACACTTGAAAAAGTAATAAAATTAATAGTCCCTCTTTATCTTGTTGATCCCAAATCTGAAAGTTTCAAACCTGAAAACTGTAAAACATTCCACGATATCACGAGATTCTGTCATGAGATGGTCATGCAAGAAATGTTTACAATGTGGGATAAATATAACAGTGAGATACATGCCATTAATCTTGTAGCTGGTATCCCCATCGGAGCCTTAATCCTTGATATAGGGGGAGGGTTAAAAGAAGGATTAAAAAGAGCAACCCCAGATGATATCCTCTCTATTCCTTTGCGAGCTGTGTTAAGAGGAATGATAAGCATGAAATGGCCTGAACCACCCCCTATAGATGCCAAAGGATTTGTTGAAATGATAGCTCATTCAGTATCTATTCCTGAAGAAGAATTAATGGACATCGGTAAAAAAAGTTTTTGTATAGTTACTCAAAATTATATGAACTTTAGCATCCGATTGGGTTATCACTTTTCAATGATAGAAGCCTATGCTGGAGAAAATTTAAATGATAATTACATTAAATTCTTTTTCAAAGGTGGAGGGGCTGCAATAGATAGAAGACTAAGAAGAGTTAGGCTTATTTCAGAAATTCTTAAAAAAATGGGATTTAGGGTATCTATAAAGGAAGATGTAATAGATGCTATTTTAACAAAATATGATATGGCTACAATAGAAAAAAATCTTGAAATACTTGGAAAACTTACAGCTTATACCAAACAACTTGATATGGCTCTATTCAATGATACTGTAACTCAGATGTACACAGATGATTTTATCAATCAACATCTAAAAGAAAGTTAATTTTCAGTTATTAGGGGTTAGTTTAAGCTTATCTTTTAACATTCTATTTTCTTTTTGTACTTTTAACCATTTTAGAGCTCTTTCAATTGTAAAAAGAATTTGTTCTTTTTTGAAAGGCTTTGTTATGAAATCAAAACCTCCTTTCTCGATAGCTTCAGTCGCAGAGTCAATAGTCCCATAAGCAGTAATAATAACCACAGGGATATCTTCATTTTTCTTCTTCACTTCCTCAAGAAGCTGTAATCCATCTAATCCAGGCATCTTTAAATCAGTTATTATTAAATCAAAATCTGTTGTTTTAACTAATTGAACCGCTTCCATCGGATTATTAGTAGTTATTACTTCATAAGGCGTTTTCTCTTTCAAAATCATAGCAAGTAGTTTAAGCATGTCTGGCTCATCATCAACAATTAAAATTTTTTCTGCCAAATTGCCCTCCTCTTTTTAAAATTTTATTAGTTTTTAATTTATAACATAATCCTAGGTTTTTTGCAAGAAATTTCAAAGTGTTATTATAAGATTTGATATTTGGTTTATTTTTTATGATATTGAAGGAAATAATTTAAAAATTTAATTGACAAATTATAATATTATTTGTATGATATATTATCATAATGTTATAAAATCATATAAAAGAAGGGTAATATGGTTGAACTAATTAGTAGAGATGAACATGAAAAGTTATATCTTCAATTGTATGAAATTTTAAAAAAGAAAATTGAAAATCAAGAATGGAAGGCAGGCACTCAAATCCCTACAGAGGAACAACTGTGTAATATGTTTAAAGTTAGCAGAGCTACGGTAAGGAATGCTATACTTGAACTTGTAAGGCAGGGTTATCTAATAAGACAACAAGGTAAAGGAACTTTTGTAAACAAAGATTATATAGAAAGTGGAATAATTTTCACTACTATTCTTAAACCAATATTTGTTAATAATGAAACGAACTATAAAAAAAGTGTTGCTACAAAAACAGTAATGATGCCTCTTGATATTTTGAGCAATGAATTAAACATTCCTGAAAATAGACATATTATATATATCAAAATTTTATGGTTTAATGAAAAAAATGTATCCGTAATACAAGAATCTTTTATTCCTATTAATATATGCCCTCAATTACTTGAAGAAGACCTTGGGGCTCAATCTATTATTGACATTTTAGAAAAGAAATGTGGCATAAAAATAACTAAAATACATAATTATTTCGAGATAAATTTATTAAACAAAGAATTAGCTTTGTCTTTTAATTTACCAGAAAATCATCCTGTTATTTTGTTAACTCAAAAAGTTTTTTCAGGAGATACGGTTGTGTTTCTGAATAAAATTTATAAAAGAGACGACAAAGATAAATTATTTATTGCTTTCCAACGAAAATTATAAATAAAAAATTTCACAATCAATATGCCGTCTGAATTTTCCCTAAAAACATGTTATAGTATATAGAAAAATAAAAATATTTAGCCATAAAAATACGATAACTGGTAAAATTAATATTTAAAACTGTTTTATTTTATAAAAATTTTTATAAATATTCGGAGGTGAGAAAGTGGCAGAAAGAAAAATTGTAAGGGATATAATGTTAGAATTATTTGAATATCCTCACATTCCATACTGGTTTAGTATTGAACAAGTTATTAAAGTGATGAAAGCCTCTTTTATTCAATCTCAAAAGCACACAGACCCTCTTGTAGTGCTTGTGTTTGATGAAAAATATAATCTTCTTGGAACAGTAACCCCCAAGGATGTTTTAAAAGGTATCACATCGTCAAATTTTAACTCTTCGGTACTTTCCCACGTTACAGTAGAAGAAAAAACAGAAGTTGATTGGAACAGTCTTTTCGGTGAAGAGTCAAAAAATCTTGCTCAAAAACCTGTAAGTGAAATAATGTTACCGGCAAAGCATTTTGTTGATCCTTTAGATCCAGTTACAAAAGCTGCTTACTTGATGACCAATTTAGACCTGCCTGTACTACCTGTTATTGAGGATAAAAAAAAGCTTGTGGGTGTAGTAAGAATGTTTGAAATATTTGATATAATCTCAGACGAAATAATAAAAAAATGAAGACAAAATTCTTAGTTAATGCTATAGAAATTTAGGAAATACTTTGCGACCCCTACTTTATAAAAAAAAATATTTAAAAGTGGGAGGTATTACATGAATAGAAAAGTGGTTACCTTTTTTATACTCTTTGGACTATGGTGTGTTTTTTCCGGAATGTTTGACGCATTTCATTTAGCCCTTGGAGTTATATCTTGTCTAATAATTACATTAATCTCGGGAGATTTATTCTTTAATAGTGAAAAAATTACTAAATCTCATATTATAAATGGATTAAGATTTATAAAATACCTACCTTGGCTAATTTATCAAATAATTATTGCAAACATTCATGTTGCCTACTTAGTGCTACATCCTAAAATGCCAATAGAACCATTTGTGCTCGAATACAAAGCTAAACTCAAAAAAGACATATCAAAAGTTGTATTTGCAAACTCAATAATTCTTACTCCTGGAACAATTACTATGGATATTACTAAGGATAATGTTTTCTTAGTGCACTGTATTAGTCGAAAAGTTGCTGACGACCTGCTTACAGGAGAAATGGAAAAAAGAGTTGCGAATGTATTTGGTGAGCATATTAAAATGGGCAAAAAGTAATGGAAAAATTCTTTATATTTACAATAATAACTCTTGGAATAATGGTTATTTTATGTCTTTATCGTGCAGTTTTTAGCCCAACAATTATGGATAGAATTGCAGCCGTTGGAGTTATTGGAACTAAAACAACATTAATTCTTGTCTTATTGGGAATTTATTATAAAAGAATAGATATGTTTGTCGATATTTCTCTTGCATATGCTCTTCTTAATTTCATAGCTACACTTGCTGCCTCTAAGTTTTTTAGACTCAGAAAAAGTATCACACCTGGAACTAAATTTTTAAAGGACCGGGAGGCTGGTAAATGATAGATTTCGATCTCATCATAGATACTGTGGTAATTATAATTGTAATTATAGGTTTGTTCTTTTTCTTCACAGCAACTATTGGACTTTTAAGATTTCCTGATTTTTATTGTAAACTTCAAGCAACTGGTAAAGGAGATACCTTAGGTGCAATACTAATTCTTTTTGGAATAGTAATTTATATACTTAAGGAAGATTTTTCTTTTAATACAATACTTGTCTCTTTAAAAATTTTTTTTATTATATTCTTTATATTCCTTGCTAATCCCACAGCAACCCATGCCTTGACAAAAGCAGGATTAGACAGTGGAGTAACTCCGTTTAAAAAGGAGGATTTAAAGAAATGATATGGATTATGGAGATATTAATATTGACAATCGTTCTTATATGTGCTTTAGCAGCAATACATGTAAGAGATTTGCTAAGTTCTGCCATACTCTTAGGTGCATATAGCTTTCTTATGTGCATTTTATGGGCAGAAATGGGAGCAGTTGATGTGGCTTTTACCGAAGCTGCTGTTGGTGCTGGAATCAGTACTGCCTTTTTTATAGGTGCAATTTATCAAACAACAAGAAGGACAAAAGATTGAAAATTTTTGCTCTAATAATAGTAATAATTACAGGTGCTGCTCTTATTTACAGCACCCTTGATATGCCTAATTGGGGAGACCCAAACTCTCCAGCAAGTTTACATGTATCACCCCGTTATATTGAAAAAACTATAAAAGAAACTGCTACTCCAAATGCTGTTACATCAGTTCTTGCAGACTATAGAGGATATGATACATTAGGAGAGACAACAGTAATATTTACAGCTGCCATTGTGTGTATTTTACTGTTGAGGAGATTTGAAAATGATAAGACTTTATGATGACCTCATAATACAAACTGTTTGCAGAATTATGATCCCTCTCATTCAACTTTTTGCTTTATATGTCATCGCTCATGGACATTATAGTCCTGGAGGAGGATTTCAAGGAGGATGTATTTTAGGAGCTTCATTTATACTGATGTTAATTGCTTATGACATAAACTGGATGAAAAGAAGATTTTCCGAAGATATAAATATTCTCATGATTGCTTTTGGAGTATTGCTTTATGCAGTAATTGGACTCATCTGCGTATTATTAGGAGCAGAATATCTAAATTACGGCATTATTCATAAAATCATTCCGCTCGATCCTGTAAGAGTTCGCGCTCTCGGAACACTTGGGATAGAAATAGGCGTTGGTATTACGGTTATGGCGGTAATGGTATCTATATTCCTTAATCTTACAACATTTGGCAAACATGAAAAAGGCGAGGTCTAAATGGAAATAATTATTGGCAAATATAACTATTGGATTTACATATCTCTTATGATGATAGGCTTTTATGCAATGATAGCAAAAAAAAATCTTGTAAAGAAACTTGTAGGAATGAATATTTTTCAAACCGCTATAATCTTATTTTTTATATCAACAGCTTACAAAAAAGATGCCACAATCCCTATTTTAGTGAAATCTCAAGAAGCTATAAACCCAGCACAATATATTAATCCTCTACCTCATGTTTTGATGCTCACTGCTATTGTAGTAATGGTAAGCACATTTGGAGTTGCCCTTGCTGTTATTATGATGATTTATAAGCAGTATAAAACTCTTGATGAAGATGAAATAATTGAGATATTAAAAAAGAAAAAATGAATCTTTCAGAGCATGCATCAATTCTAATTGTTGTTATTCCTTTAGTTGCTTCATTTATAAATATATTTTTGATTTTCTTAAAAAGGTCCCTCTGTTACCCCTTCTTTGTACTTGTTTTAGGTATATGCTTTGCTCTCTCAATTGATATTTTATATACAGTTATTAATTTCGGAACTGTAAGATATAAACTTGGCGGATGGATGCCTCCTTGGGGAATTGAGTACGTTATAGATTATTTAAATGCTTATGTGATTGTCATTGTTTCTTCAATCAGTTTTATTATAGCCATATATTCTAAGGACAGTGTAAAAAAAGAAATTACAAAAGCAAGGTTACCATATTTCTATTCTACCTATCTACTTCTTACAACAGGATTACTTGGCATAACAATTACTGGAGATATTTTTAATCTTTATGTATTCCTTGAAATAGCATCTCTTTCAGCATATGCTTTGATAGCTATTGGAGAGAAACGTTCTGTACTTGCAAGTTATAACTATATAATAATGGGCACTATAGGAGCCTGTTTCTACTTGTTAGGAGTAGGCTATATTTATATAATTACAGGATCCCTAAACATTAATGATCTAACACGTTTGCTGCCATCTATGTATGAATCAAAAGTAACTCTTACTGCTTTAGCATTTTTCGTAGTCGGTATTGCAATAAAAATTGCTCTATTTCCATTACATAGATGGCTACCAGATTCTTATACATTTGCTCCATCTGCTGTTAGTGCATTTGCTTCAGCAACTGTAACTAAAGTAGGTATATATGTTTTGATTAGAATATCATTTACGCTTTTTGAACCCAGATTTTTAACTGAAATAACGCCTCTTTCAAACATGCTTATATGGTGGGCAACCATAGCTATCTTTTTCGGAAGTATAATTGCTATTGGGCAGACAGATTTTAAAAGAACTCTTTCCTATATATTAATTGCAGAAATAGGATATATGGTGCTTGGTGCAAATTTAGGTAATAAAGAGGGATTTATAGGTGCAGTTTTACACATGCTCAATGATGCTGTAATGATTGCTTGTCTTTTTATGATAGCAGGAGGAATTTTCTATAGAGTTGGTTCAAGAAATCTTGAGGATTTTAATGGATTAAACAAAAACATGCCAATTACTATGTCAGCTTTCACCATAGCCGCATTGTCTATGATAGGGATTCCTCCAACTGCAGGATTTTTTAGCAAATGGTATTTAATTTTAGGTGCTATTGAAGCAAGACATTGGATTTCTGCAAGTGCGTTGATTTTTAGTAGTTTAGTTAATGCATTTATATTTTTCAAACTCCTTGAAAAAGTTTATTTTGGGAAAAATGTGGGGGTATTAAAGTATAACTTTAGAGAATTGCCGTTAAGCATGATGATTCCTATCTTAATAATGGCATTAGCAATTTTGATAATTGGTTTTTACAGTGGAGAAATTATCTCCTCTGTCATTAAATTTACTGTACCAGCAGGGTTTTAAATTATGGAAACTATAATTTCATTAAAACCCATATTAGCAGTAATAGTATCTACAATAGCATCATTTCTGATAGCAATCACGGGAGATAGGGCAAGAAATCTAAGAGAAACATGGACTATTCTTGCTGCAGTAATAAAATTTGGCATAGTCATTTCAATGTTACCTGATATTTTAAATGGAAAAATAATTGAATACACCTTGCTTAAAATTACACCTGAACTAATACTGCATTTTAAAGTAGATGCTCTGGGAATCTTTTTTGCTATTACTGCCTCTTTTCTATGGATAATAACTTCCTTTTACTCAATAGGCTACATGCGAGGACTTAATGAACATGGCCAAACCAGATATTTTGCCTATTTTGCCATAGCACTATCAGCTACAATGGGTGTAGCTTTCTCAGCCAACATGTTTACTGCCTTTCTATTTTATGAAATTATAACTATCTCAACCTTTCCTCTCGTAGCTCACAAGGAAACTGAAGAAGCAAAAAGAGGTGCAAGAAAGTATTTAGCCTATCTACTTGGTACATCTGTGGCATTTCAACTGACAGCAATTGTAATAACTTATAACATTACTGGAAATCTCAATTTTTCCTATAAGGGAGTATTTATTGGTGCAAACATCTCTCATACAATCATAACAATCACCTTTTTGTTATACATTGCCGGTATAACAAAGGCAGCAATAATGCCTTTGCACAGCTGGCTACCTGCAGCAATGGTTGCACCAACTCCTGTGAGTGCACTTCTTCATGCTGTGGCAGTTGTAAAAACAGGTGTTTTCATGGTTATGAGAGTAGTTCTCCACATATTCGGAATTGACCTGCTTAAGAGTTTTGACTTGGGAACAGTTCTTGCCATAATAGCATCTTTCACAATAATATCTGCTTCAATAATGGCTTTAAAGCAGGATAATCTTAAATTAAGACTTGCCTACTCAACAGTAAGTCAACTTTCCTATATTGTTCTTGGCGTCGCTCTCCTCACTCCTTCAGGCATTACTGGAAGTATAATGCACATTGTGGGACACGCTTTTGGTAAGATAACCCTCTTCTTTACTGCAGGAGCTATATATGTAGCAACCCATAAAACCAAAATAAGCGAACTTGATGGAATAGGAAAGCAAATGCCCTTTACAATGGGAGCATTCACAGTAGGTGCCCTTTCCATGATAGGAATTCCACCTTTTGCTGGATTTATCAGCAAATGGTACTTAAGTCTTGGAGCACTTGAGGCGGGTGATATTTTCGTGCTTGCCGTATTAGCAACAAGTACAATTCTTAATGCTTGCTACTTCATGCCTATAATTTATATAGCCTTTTTGAAAGAGTCTAAATCTATTATAAATAATAGAAAAATCAACGAAGCTCCTATGTTAATTGTCATACCTCTTGTTATTGCTGCTATTGGAACAGTTTTTATATTTTTTTATCCTTCGATTTTTATTGACATAATAAAAGTTATTATATTAGCTGTTATAGGAAACAATTGATTATGGAAAGGAATAGTCAAGGGAAAATTAAAGAACTCAAACACAAAGGAAATAATTTATACAGAAAAATTTTTTATATTTTATTTACTATTCTTTTTGTATATTTAATATTGATTCTCTGGAAAACTTTATAAAGGAAAAAATATGAGCAAGAAAGACTTTTTTAATAACCAAAAAAATGTAAAAAAATTCTTTTTTGTTTTTTACGTGATGGTTATAGTTTCTATTTTCGCAGAATTATTTATTCAAAAACATACCTATTTTCCTTGGGAAGAATTTCCATTTTTTTATGCATCCTTTGGTTTTGTTGCTTTTGTATTTCTTATTTTAATTGCTAAACATGTTTTAAGACCTATAGTCAAAAAAAATGAGGACTACTATGATGATTAATACAATTCCTCCTGCATTTATATTTATATTTGGAGCTTTATTACTTCCTTTCTTTAGAGGCAAACTACAGAATAGTTATTTACTGCTTTTGCCCCTTTTAGGCTTTATTAACTTTATAAACATTCCTGAAGGCCTTCATTGTACCTTAAAGTTTTTAGACAATAACCTTATCCTTGTAAAAGTTGACAAAATAAGCATGCTCTTTGGATATATTTATCATATTGTAATTTTCCTTGCTCTTCTTTACTCTCTTCATGTTAAAGAAACGATTCAACATATGGCAGCACTCTTTTACGCAGGAGCAGCCTTAGGTGTAATATTTGCAGGAGATTTTATGACTCTATTTATCTTCTGGGAAATAATGGCATTTAGCGCTTTTTATCTTATATGGGCATCCAGAACAAAGCAGTCCTATGGAGCAGGGTTAAGGTATCTTTTAGTTCACATCTTTGGTGGATTGTGTCTTCTTTTTGGCATTGTTATGCATTATTATAGTACAGGAACTTTAGAATTTGGCTATATAGGGCTTAAAAGTTTAAGTTCATGGCTTATTTTTATAGGATTTGGTTTAAACTGTGCTTTTCCTGGACTACATGCTTGGTTACCTGATGCTTATCCAAGAACAACTCCCACAGGCGGAGTTTTCATGTGGACTTTTACTACTAAAACAGCAGTTTATGTTCTTGCGAGAGGATTTCCGGGAACAGAACTCTTAATATGGATTGGAGCAGTGATGACTGTCTTTCCTATATTTTTTGCTGTTATTGAAAATGACCTCAGAAAAGTACTCTCCTATAGTCTTATTAATCAGCTGGGATATATGGTCACAGGCATTGGCATCGGAACTCAGCTATCCTTAAATGGAACCTTTTCCCATGTATTCTGTCACATTCTATATAAAGCTCTGCTTGTTATGTCAATGGGAGCTGTGCTTTACCGAACAGGCAAGATAAAATGCACTGACTTAGGAGGATTGTATAAAAGCATGCCCTTAACAGCCCTATTTTGTATCATAGGTGCTGCATCTATTTCTGCATTTCCTCTTTTTAGCGGCTTTGTAAGTAAGTCAATGGTTGTTGAAGCCTCTGCAATAGGAGGCTTAATTCCTATATGGTTTATGCTTACCTTCGCTTCAGTTGGTGTTCTTGAGCACGCAGGAATTAAAGTGCCTTACTATGCATTTTTCTCTCATGACTCAGGCATTAGAACAAAGGAATCTCCTCCGCATATGCTTCTTGCAATGGGATTAACTGCATTTTTATGCGTTTTCATAGGAGTTAGTCCAACATTCCTATATAGCTTATTACCATATCCAGTTGATTTTGAACCCTATACTGCATCCCATATTGTAACAACGACACAATTACTCTTATTTGGAATTCTTGCCTACGTGTTTCTTATGAGAGCAGGTATTTTCCCCGCTGAAATGAGAGCAACAAATCTTGATCTTGACTGGTTCTATAGAAAGGGAGCTCAAGCTTTCATGTGGTTTATTAATAAACCTGGTTCTATAATTATGCAATGGATAAACAAAATAGTTTTCAATAAAATCCCAACTTTTTTAGGCTGGTTAACAAAAAATCCTGTTTTAGCAATAAAAATCATAAGGGATTCGATTTTGCTTATATTTTCAATACCCGAAAAAAGAAAGGAAATTGAAACTCGACTGAAAGCAGAAAAAGCACTCTATCCAGGAGATTCTTATTTACCTATGCCAATTGGAGTTCTTGTGCTATGGTCAATATTTTTCCTTTTAGTCTATTTAATAATTTATTATGCAAGCAGTTAAATGTGGAAAAAATAAAATTTTATGATATAATAACCTCATAATTATGACATTAGATAAAATTTTTGATAAATATCTCGAAGAGGACTATTTTATAAAACTTTCCGCAGAAAAATTAAAAAAATACGGATTTAATTATAACAATACAATTGCAGGTGTATGTCTTTGCAGAGATGAAATATGCCAAAGCGTTTTATTAAAAATAAAAAACTTTTGGGGAGACATCTTTAACTTCTCAAGCTTTGCAGGTATTTATACATCTGGAGAGATTGGTATAAAAGTCTTTATCAGTCATGCCCCTGATATTGGAGAAGATAAGAGATGCGTTTTTTATTTATTTACTCATATAGGGTTAGATGAACAAGGTAATTTCGGAATTTGTAAAAGAAAAGGTTTAGAAAAATCAACTGCCTGTGGAGCTCTTTTTTTATTTCTTAATGAGTTATCAAAGTTTAGCAAAAAAGAAAAAGAAGAAAATCCAGAATTAATTCTTGTCAAACAAAAACTTCGAAAAGAAATATCTAATAAAATGCCAGACCTCATGGAACTCACTAAAATAGCTCTTCAAATAAGTTGTAAAGACATTGAGCAGACTATGGAAAATTTTATTAAATCAGAAAAAATTATATATGCAATAATCTCCGGTATTCAAGTACATTATTTAGATAAAAATTACGTTGTACCCATGGATTCATTTATCTTTATGAATAATAAAAAAATAAACATTGAGGTCATGTAATGAACAATACTCTAAGAAAAATATTACTTCCTGTTGACAGGAGTGAAAACTCAAAAAAGGCAATTAAATTTGTAAGCTCCCTATTAAAATTTTTTGAAGACAAAAATATAGAGCTTACTCTTCTTAATGTAGTTTCCCTTGAATCAATTAGTGAAAAGATTAAAAATGTTGATTTTCGATTAGTAATGATTCAGGATAAAATTTTTACTGAAAAAATCATAGAAAAATATATTAAAGACCACATTGCGCCCATCTTAGATGAATACGAAAGACAAATTAAAAATACAGGTTTCTCAGGGATAATAAAAAAAGAAGTAGAGATAGGAGACCCTGGTAATAAAATCATAGAAATTTCAATTAGCCAAGATATTAAAACAGTTATGCTTGCCCGTAGGGTAATGTCGAAATTTAAAAAGATAATTCTCGGTAGTGTCTCAGAGAAAATACTATACGGGCTTTTAAACCAAAACATATATATTATAGGGCAAAAAATATCAGAAGAAAACCCTATAGGTAACATACTTATTCCTGTTGACGGTTCTGAGTATTCAATGAAGGCTGTTGAACATGTTGTATCTCTTGCTAAAGCAGTCAAGAGGATACAAAAAATTAATATTTTAAGAATAATAAATGTATCGCTTTATCTTGAGAGGGTTAGGCAGGGAATTGATCCAGAGATAGAAGCAGAGGAAATTCTTCTTGAATCTAAAAGAAAATTCACCAATGAAGGAATATCTCCGGAATTAATTGTTACAAAAAGCATTGTTGGCTTTCCTAAGGATGAAATCATTAAAGAAATTCAAGAAGGCAATTATGACCTTATAGTAATGGGACGGAAAGGACGTTCTGCAATTAAAGACCTTGTTTTAGGCGGTGTAAGCTCAGCAGTTTTGAATAACTGTTTTGAGCCAACTGTAGCGATAATTAATCAATAGTGAATGTCTTCGTATCCGGCTGGGCAGGATTTAAAGAAGTTTTAGAAAAAATTCCTGAAAGTTGGCATTTCATAAATCCCTTCTTAGACTTAGATGAAGGAGAAATATTAAACTTCTTACAGGATAAATCCGGCAATTTTGTGATTGGCTGGTCTACAGGAGGACACATTGTTTTAAAGAATCTTCGATTTTTTTCTGAAAGATTCGAAGAAATAATAATTATTGCAGGCTTTAAAAAATTTACTCAATATGTTAGTCCAAGGATCATAAAAAAAATGATACTAAAGATGGAAATACAACCTGAAAAAGTTATAAAAGAATTTTTAATTAATGCTGGCTGCAAGCCAGTAATCCCTAAGGAGATCGACTATAATAAGCTGATACAGGGACTTGAATTTCTTATTTACTCTGAAATTTCAGATTTATATAGGGAAGCGAAAAATCTCATTCTTATTCAAGGATTAGAGGATAAAATCCTTCCAATAAAAGCATTGGAAGATTTAAAAAATTGCTATCACTTTGCTAAAACATTTTTAGTAAATGGTGCTCACTGGATTACTTTTGAAGAAATATTAAAAATAAAAGCCTCAGAATATATCTGAGGCTTTTATTAATCCTTCTGTTTTTTAATAATCTGTTCAGGCCTTTTAGCTATTACAGGTATCTGCACATCAAATTTTTCAAGTAAAAGTCCCATTAAAAAGATAGTTAATCCCACGAATGTCCAATAACCTGGTGCCATCATAATTAATCCACCGGCTATGTAGAGTGCTCTTTCAAGTGGAGTAGAGGGCTTTTTCCAGTAGCCTAAAACACCTGCTTCTATAGCAAACATAGCAACAAAAGCACCAATGAATATGAATAATACTTCCCATGCCGGACCTTTCATTAAATAAGCTGGAACAAATATGAAGAAGAAGGGCATTATGTATCCACCTATTCCCAATTTCATGGAATTCCAAGCAGCCTTCAGCCAGCTACCTCCAGCAATTGCAGTTGTTGTGAACACTGTAATACATACAGGAGGTGTTAAACCAGATTTAATAGCAAAATAAAAAATAAATAAATGAGCAGCAAGAGGATTTACTCCCATCTGTTGCAAAGCAGGAACAAGAACAGCTGCGGCTATAACATAAGCAGCAGTTGTTGTCATTCCCATGCCAAGAATTATAGCAGTAAGCATTGTTGCGATTAATGCAAGATAAACATTATAGCCAGATATCTCTATAATTACCTCTGAAACCTTCACTCCAAACCCTGTTAAAGATATAAGGCTTACAGCTATCTGAACACAAGCCATCATTATCATAAGCCATGCTAAAGCCTTTACTACTCCCTCAAAAAGTCCTCCCCAGATAGATTTTATTCTACTTATAATTTCCTTTGTCTTAAAAGGTCCTCCAAAAAAAGTGAAAAATACTACTGATACCACAATTGCCCATGCTGCACATATTTGAGCAGGGAAAAACATAAAAAGAAGAACACCAAGTGTACCAATAGGAAGAACAAAACCCAGTATTCTATTTGGTCTCAAAATAGTCTTCAATTCGGGCATTAAATCTTTTGGAAGTTTTCCCATTCCTGTTCTACCTGCTTCAATCCATATACCTGCAGCAATACCAGCAAAGTAGATAACAGCAGGAATTAATCCCGCGATCATTATGTGAGCATATGGAACGTTAAGAAATTCTGCCATTATGAAACATCCAGCCCCCATAATAGGTGGCATAATTTGTCCACCTGATGAAGCTGCTGCCTCAACAGCTGATGAAAAAGATCTTGAAAAACCAAACTTTTTCATCAAAGGTATAGTAAAAGAACCTGTTGTCGCTGCATTTGCCACAGAAGATCCGCTAAGCATTCCAAAAAGAGAACTTGAAATTACTGCCACGTGTCCAGGACCACCTCTAATTTTGCCACCAAAGTAGGTCGAAAGTTCCATAACCGTTGAACCTACACCTGTTGCAAAAAGTATCGGACCAAAAATGATAAAGGGTGCTATTATTCTACTTGCCATATCAGTTAAAAGTCCCCAGATACCCTCTGTCATCAAATAAAGTTGATAAAGTATATCTGTAAAGCTAAAGCCTGGGTGACCAAATCTTCCAGGTATATGGGGACCAGCTATGGTGTAAATGATAAAGAACAATACAAGTATTGGGATTGTTAATCCCAGAGCCCTTCTTGTTCCTTCAAGAAGAGATACTATTAGCAAAATGGCTAAAACCAGATGATATTGTTCAAAAACTCCAGGATTTCTTACTATATCTTCCCAGTGAGTCATTATATAAATACAAGGTATCAAACTGATAGCTATGAATATTAGGTCAACAAATGAAGGCGCATTTTTAGTTCCAGTTAGTAAATATTGGAAGAATTTAGGAACATTCAACTTAAGCATTCTTTTTGAAAAAGGATAAACGAGGAATACTATCGCAAGTCCTATTGATAGGGAAATACCGCCTTGTAGAAGCGGATGCAAGGCATAAAGTAATGCTGTATAAAGTATGAATATTCCCCAGACTCCGACGAGCAGATTAAGAATTAATCTCCAGAAGCCCTTAAGCTCACGCATTATTTTCCCATTTCCTCCTTAAGTTCTATTTCTATTTCTTTTCTTTAGGTGTTACTTCTATCACAGTTTCTAATTGACTACCTTTATTGCCTATAATTTCTATTTTATGTTTTCCTGGTTTTGCATTAATTGGAATACCAGATTTTACAGAAAATAAACCATTAGCATCAGTTTTGATAATATCTACTTTTTCAGTCCCTAATCCTACCTTTTCTCCCTCGTCAAGAGTTATTACTATATCAATTTCTTCTTCTGGGTGAAATCCCTTGCCTTCAATTGTTATTACTGCTGCAGGTTCGCCCTTTGATGGTGTTATTGTTACTTGAGGTTGAGCAAAAACAATCATAGGAACTGCAAGAATAAATATTGCTATAAATATTATTTTCTCTCTCATTTTCGCCTCCTATTTCTTTTTCATCTCTGGAGGAATAAGTTTATCTGGAATTTTAACTTTTAATACATCTCTATAAAACTTAACTGCGCCTGGATGTAAAGGTACATTCCCATACTTTGCTGCCATTCCAAACATATCTTCAAAATTACCCTCTTTTAAAGTGGCAAGCGCACCAACAATTTCTTTTCTGTTTTCATATACTGCTTTTACAATTTTAAAAACTACATCCTCTGGTACATCTTTATCAACAAAGTCTGTTACAACATATGCCAAGCTTGGCTGAACTTTTTTAACACTTTTAAATAAACCAGCAGGTATATCCATCATTAATCCTTGTCCAGGATAAACTTTGTTAAATTGGTCAATGAGTTGTTTTGATACAGGAAGAACTAATATGTCCATATTTGCCTCAAGGTCAAGGATAGCTGAATCTTTGTATCCTGCCTTATACCAACCCTTTACAACACCTGATTTCATAGCATCCACACTTGCTCCAATTCCCATCATTTTGTAGTTAGGAGCGATGTTGAGAGCTTTGAAAAACAACTCTACAACTCTACCTGATGTGGTTCCTGGATTCATAGCAAAATCAACACCGGTTAGTTGTTTCACATCCTTTATACCACTTTTTTCAGTCACAACAATATGAATTGGTGTAATATATCCTCCCCAGAGAGTTCTCAAGTTAGGATTAGCTTTACCTTGATAATCAATAATTCCCAAGTAGTTTGCATATCCTGCTGCTGCATCAGCTGGTCCCATATGAATTGCTTTTCTCTGCAATCTTGAGAGATTTTCAAGAAATCCACCGGTTTCAACAACAGTAACTTCAATCTCTCCAGGATAGGCTTTGTTAACAACCTTTGCCATAGCAACTGTGTTAGCATAAAGACCAGACCTCACAGAAGTAGCACCCCATTTTACATAAAACTTCTTTGCTGCCTCTGAGGTTAATGCCGTACCGAACACGAAAACGAAACAAAGAAAAAGGCTTAAGAGGATAAAGATAGTTTTCTTCATTTTACCCCTCCTTATTTAGGATTTTAATGATAATATTAAAAAAATCAAAAAAAGTCAATATAATTATACCTTTATCTTGATAATTTTAGCTTTTTAGCCTTTTCCGCAACAGCATTAGAAACTATTTGAGCAACCTTCTTATTAAAAATACTCGGAATAATATAGTCTTCATTCAATTCCTCCTCTCTAATTATGTTAGCAATCGCATTAGCCGCGGTAAAGAAAATTTGCTTATCAACACCTTTTGCACGAGCTTCAAGCAATCCTTTAAACAATCCCGGGAAAGCAAGAACATTGTTTATCTGATTAGGATAATCAGACCTTCCTGTTGCCATGATTCTTACAATAGGCATAGCAAGTTCAGGCGCAATTTCAGGGTCTGGATTTGCAAGTGCAAATACTACTCTATCCTTAGCCATCTTTTCAATGTCTTCTGGTTTCAATATATTAGGAGCAGATAAACCTATAAAAACATCAGCATTTTCAAGAGCATCTGTAAGTTTTCCCTTAATTTTTCTGGGATTTGTTTTTCTGGCAAGTTCCTGTTTATAGGGATCAATATCCTCAGCTCTTCCTTCATATATAGTTCCTGCTCTATCACAAACAATGATATCTTTTATTCCATAATCAAGAAGCATATATGAAGTAGCAGTTCCAGCAGCACCAGCACCGGCTATAACAACCTTGAAATCTCTTATATCTCGTTTAAGTATTCTTCCCACATTTATTAAAGCGGCTAACACGACAATTGCTGTGCCGTGCTGATCATCATGAATAACAGGAATTTGAAGCTCTTCTCTAAGTCTTCTTTCAATTTCAAAACAACGGGGTGCCGCAATGTCTTCAAGATTTATTCCACCAAAGGGAGTGGATATTTTTTTTATTATATTAACAACCTCATCTACGTCAGTGGTTCTTACAGCAATAGGAAAGGCGTCAACTCCCCCAAATTCCTTGAATAACATGCATTTCCCTTCCATCACAGGCATTGCTGCATCGGGGCCTATGTTACCAAGTCCCAAAACAGCAGTTCCATCTGTTATAACAGCGACAGTATTACCTTTTATAGTGTATCTGTAAACATGATCTGGATTTTTGTGTATATCAAGACAGACTCTTGCTACACCAGGAGTATAAACTCTTGATAAATCCTCTCTTCCTTTTACATTCACTTTATTGTATATTCCGATTTTACCACCTTCATGAACAAGAAATGTCCTGTCCATCACCCTTAAAATCTTAACACCTTCAATGTGTTTTAATGCTTTAATTATTTTTTTCTCATGTTCTTCATCCCGAGCATTTACTGTTATGTCTCTTATAATTCTTCCTCTTTCTACTTTAACAATATCAATTGAACCAAGATCGCCTCCCGCACCACTTATAGCAGAGGCAATTTTGGCAAACATTCCTATTCTGTTTTCAATCTCTACTCTTAATGTTATACTATAACTTGGACTTGGTACATATCCCATTTTTGTCCTCCTATGCTTGACTTTGTGCTATAAATTATACAAAATAAAATAATTTTTGCAAATAAGGAGGAGGCGGTGGAGATTAACAAACACTATTTTGACACAGTTATTATTGGTTCAGGACTTGCAGGATGCAGAGCAGCAATTGAATGTATTAATCATGGAACAGTAGGTGTGCTAAGCAAGCTTTATCCTACCCGCTCCCATTCAACAGCAGCACAAGGAGGCATTGGTGCTGCTCTTGGCAATGAGGAAGAGGATTCTCCAGAATGGCATACCTATGACACAGTTAAAGGCAGCGATTTTCTTGGTGACCAAGATGCAATTGAGATTATGTGCTATGACGCTATCCCTACAATTATTGAGCTTGAACACATGGGAGTACCTTTCTCCCGTACTCCAGAGGGTAAGATTGCCCAGAGAAGATTTGGTGGGCATACAAGGGATTTTGGTAAAGCACCTGTTCGTAGGGCATGCTATTCTGCTGACAGAACAGGACATGCAGTGCTGTTTGCTCTTTATGAACAATGCCAGCTTAAAGGTGTGAAGTTTTTCCAGGAATTTCAGGTTCTTGATATTGTCATAGAAAATAACAAAGTTCAAGGAATTATAGCCGTGAATATAAAAAATGGTTCTCTTCATATATTTGAATCAAAAGCTGTGATAGTAGCAAGTGGTGGATACGGAAAAGTTTTTAAAGTTACTTCCAATGCCTATGCAAGCACAGGAGAGTGCCTTAGTATGCTTTTTAGGCAGGGACTACCTCTTGAGGATATGGAGTTCTTTCAATTCCATCCTACAGGACTTTACGGACTTGGAATATTGATTACAGAGGGTGCAAGAGGTGAAGGTGGAATTCTTATTAATGGAAAAGGTGAAAGATTTATGGAAAGATATGCCCCTACAATAAAAGACCTTGCACCTCGTGACATGGTATCCCGTGCAATTCTTATTGAGATAAGAGAAGGCAGAGGAATTGACGGAAAAGATTATGTTTATCTCGACCTTAGACATGTGGACAAAAAGATACTGCATGAGAGACTTCCAGAAATAACAACCTTTTGCAAAATATACATGGGAATTGACCCCTCTGAAGCACCTATTCCTATTGTCCCAACTGCCCATTATGCGATGGGTGGAATTCCAACAGATAATGATGGCAGGGTTTTAAGAGATATAGATGGCTCAATTGTAGAAGGGCTCTATGCTGCAGGAGAATGTGCCTGTGTATCTGTTCATGGAGCAAACAGACTTGGTTGTAATTCCCTGCTTGACACAGTTGTTTTTGGAAGAAGGGCTGGGAAATCAGCAAGTTCTACCTTAAAGAATGCCATAAAAGGCAAGGTTAAAAAGGAAAGAATATCTCTTATTGCTGATTGTGTAGATATGATAAGAAAGAGTAATGGGAAAGAAACAGTGGCTTCAGTAAGAAGGGACCTACAAACTGCCATGATGGATAAATGCTCTGTTTTTAGAAAAGAAGAAGAGCTAAGCGTGCTACTTGAGGAATTACAAGCACTAAAGGAAAGATACAAAGATATATCAATAACTGATAAATCAACCACATTCAACACAGAGCTGCTTGATGCTATTGAGCTTGGACATATGTTAACTCTATCAGAAGTTATAGCCTCCTGTGCATTACACAGAAAAGAAAGTAGAGGAGCGCATTGCAGAGAGGACTATCCAAAAAGAGATGATGAAAACTGGCTTAAGCACACCTTTGCATTTCAGGGAGATAAAGGTATTACCCTTAAGTATAAGCCTGTTAAATTAACAAGATTTAAACCGGAGGAGAGGAAATACTAATGAGCAAATACTACACTTTCAAAATCAAAAGATATTTACCAGATGAAAATCCAAAAATAAGATGGGATGTATTTAGACTAAAGCTTAACAGTATGGAAAGAGTCCTTGACGGGCTTGTGAAAATTAAGGAAACTATGGATGGCACTTTAACTTTCAGAAAATCTTGTGCCCATGGTGTATGCGGTTCCTGCGCAATGAAGATAAACGGAAAAAATCGACTTGCCTGCCAAACACTTGTAAAAGATTTACCCGAAAAAATTGAGATAGAACCTCTACCTTCTCTACCTGTTATAAAAGACCTTGTGGTAGACATGACTTTGTTTTTCCAAAAAAATGACAAAGTCTTACCATATCTTATTAATGAAGAACCACCTCCTGAAAGAGAAAGAATTCAATCTCCTGAAGACCAGCATAAGATTCTTGAATCTATAACCTGTATAATGTGTGGAAGCTGCACCACATCATGTCCTGTATTCTGGACAGACAAAGAATATCTTGGACCTTCAGCATTGCTCAAGGCATATAGATTTCTCTTTGACACACGTGATAGAGCAATAGAGGAAAGACTTGAAGCCGTTACAGGTGAGCATGGAGTATGGCGATGTCATTCAATTTTTAACTGTGTTGAGGTTTGTCCAAAGGAGATAGATATTACAAAACATATACTTAAACTTAAAAGGCTTGCAGTAAAAAAGGGATTTAAAGGAGGTCCAGAATGAGATACCGTTGGCATACAGGTTCCTTAGCATGGCTTGCTCACAGAATTACTGGCATAATACTCAGCCTTTATTTAGTAGCTCATATTTATGTTTTAAGTCATTTAAAAGACCCCGCTGAATATAATAAGCTCATGGAATTGATGAAAAATCCCTTACTTAAAATAGGTGAATTAATACTTTTTGCCATAGTTCTTAAACATGTCTTTGCAGGAATAAGAATTACTCTTCTTGAAATGGGAGTTTCAACTAAATATCATAAATCTATGGCATATATAGGAGCTGTTTTTGCTTTTCTCATATGGATTGTTGGAGCTTTTTATTTTCTTAGGGAGGTGTTCTAATGTGGAGTTGGCTTCTACATAGAATAACAGGCGTGATTCTTGTAGTAGGATTACTTTATCATTTCATCTTAATGCACTTCATGGGGCACGATAACTACTCCTATGAAGCAGTTATTCAAAGACTAAGTGAACCCTCATGGAAAGTATTTAATATTGTTTTTCTTTTTTCAGCTCTTTATCATGGTTTCTACGGACTTAATGGACTCATAACTGAATATGTAAAGGGTAATTCCCTAAAAAATTTTTTAAAATTCATTATAATAATTTTACCTTTAGCACTTGCATTTTTTGGAATAAAAATTGTACTCTTTTAAAAAGGGTAAGAGGTATGAAATATGCCTACAGTGTTTATCTGGAGAGGTAGAACAGAAGATGGCCTTTTAGTTAGCGGTGAAACAGAAGCCGAAAACGAAGGCGATCTTATTTTAGCACTTAGAAAAAAAGGTATCGTACCAAGATATGTAAAAGAAAAACAAGAAGGAAGAACTTTCCGACTAAGAGGCGGAGTTTCACAGAAGGAAATACTTTTCTTTACACGTCAATTTGCAACTCTTTTTGCATCAGGTGTTCCCATAGTTCAAGCTTTTGAAGCTTTAATAGGACAGGTAAAAAATAAAAATTTCAGAAAAGTTCTTATTCAAATGAGAAATGACATAGAAAAAGGCTCTTCTCTTGCAGATGCCATGAAGAAACATCCAAGAGTTTTTAGTTCCCTCTATGTAAATATGGTTAGAGCAGGAGAAGAAGGCGGCATGCTTGATAAAGTCTTATTCAGGATGGCTGACTATTTTGAAAAAATGATCAAACTTAGAAGAAAAATTATTGGTGCAATGATTTATCCTTCTATAGTAATAGCAGTTGCTGCTTTAGTTGTTGCCATCATAATGATTTTCGTTATTCCCACATTTGCAAAACTTTTTGGTGAAATGGGGGTTCAATTACCGCTACCAACAAGAATTACCATTGCTCTTAGTAATTTTATGGTTCAGACAGGAGTATTTATTATTTTAGGAATAATAGGCTTTTTTATTTTTATAAAATTTTTCCGACGTACAGATAAAGGTAAAAAAATTACAGACCAATTTTTGCTTAAAATACCTCTCTTAGGAACCATACTGCTTAAAGCTTCTCTTTCAAGATTTGCAAGAACGCTTGGAACACTCCTGGGAAGTGGTGTGCCCATACTTAACAGTATGGAAATTTCAGCAAGAGCCTCAGGTAATAAGGTAATAGAAGATGTAGTAATTGAAATGAGAGAAGATATAACAGCAGGAAAATCTCTTACAGAAGTCCTCAAATCAAGACCTGAGTTATTCCCTCCTATATTTATTCAGATGATAAATGTTGGTGAGTCTACAGGTGGTACGGACGAAATGTTAAATAAAGTATCTGATTTTTATGACGAAGAAGTTGACAATGCTGTAGCTAACCTGATGAATATGCTTGAACCAGCATTAATAGTTTTCTTAGGTATTACAATAGGTTTTATAGTAATTTCACTATATCTACCAATATTCAAGCTTGGTGAGGTAATTGGAAAATAAGTTATAGGTTATCACACCAGTGTCTTGCGTTCTGGAAAAGCTTAAGCCAAGGAGAGGCTTTTAACTTTTTCCAATCCTTAGGCATCCATTGCCACTGCCAGAGTAGAAAAGCTCTTTCTGGATGGGGCATCATGGCAAGATGTCGACCATCCTCTGTGCAGAGCGCTGTGATTCCAACTGGAGAACCATTAGGATTAAAGGGATAACTTTCAGTAATATTACCTTCATCATCAACATAACGAAGAGGAGCAAGATTTTTAGCAATGACTTCATCAAAAACTGCCTTATCAGGAAAATAGGCTCTACCTTCTCCATGAGCTATCCATACACCAAGCTGCGAGCCTTCCATTCCTTTTAGCATAATTGATGGCGATGAAAGTATCTTAACCGTAGCCCATCGAGATTCAAACCTTCCAGATTTATTCCAAATAAAACGGGGCTGTTTAACATCCTCAATACCATACCATGGAATCCAACCGAGTAAAGCCATCAACTGACAGCCATTACAAACTCCAAGGCTAAATGTATCTTTTCTCATGTAAAACTTTTCAAATTCTCCTTTAAGATGGGAAAATCTGATGCAACCAGACCATCCCTTAGCAGAGTCAAGGACATCAGCAAAACTAAAGCCACCTACAAAAGCTACTCCTTTAAAATCTTTAAGATTTATCTTTTGGTCAAGCAAATCCTGCATACATACATCCCATGGTTCAAATCCTGCCATATAAAAAGCCGCTGCCATTTCTCTGTCGCCGTTGCTTCCTTCTTCCCTTATAATAGCAACCCGAGGCTTTACTTTCCTTCTTATAATCACTGAGGGAGTTTTTTCAGGAGAGAAACTTAAATGATAGTTGGGTAATTTTCTTTGATAGATAACCTTCTTCTCTTCATCTACGCATTCAGGATTTGCCTGGAGCCTGTCAATGCGATAACTTGTCTCTTCCCAGAGGTCTCTTAATTTTGTCATTTTATCGGAGAAAATTTCTTTCCCCTTGTTCTCTATCTGAATAATGTCCTCTGAGATAGTTTCTGCAATTTCATGGAAAGGAATATTCTTCTCTCTCAGTAAATCTCTAACTCTCTTAACTTTAAAACTTTCAACTTCAATCAACAACCCGGGTTCTTCATTAAATAATTCTGCAATAATATATTCTGAAGTGTTTAGTCTTATTTTTAATCCACAAGAACCCGAAAAAGCCATCTCAAGCAAAGCTATAATAAGTCCACCATCGGAAATATCATGGCCTGAAAGAATTAAATTTTTATCTATTAAAGTTTGAATTAAATTAAAGGCTCTCTTTAAAAGCTCAGGGGCTTCAAGATCAGGACATTCATCTCCAAGCTGCCCAAAGCATTGTGCAAGGGCTGTTCCTCCAAGTCTTCTCTTTCCAGAAGAAAGGTCAATATAAAAAATTATACTCTTACCAGGAGTTTTAATGTCTGGAGTAATTACTTTGTTTATATCTGGACATGGAGCATAGGCTGAAATCACAAGTGTTCCTGGTGATTTGACAACCTCCATTCCATCTTTACTCTTAACCTTTGCGGCCATAGAAAGGGAATCCTTTCCACCATCAATTGCTATTCCTAAGTTGATCATCAACTCTGACATTGCCTCTGCTGCTCTGTAAAGCCTTACTCCTTCTCCTGGAAGTTTTGCTGCCCACATCCAGTTGGCAGAACATTTTATATCTTCAAGAGAAGTTATCTTTGCCCAAACAATATTTGTTAATGCTTCTGTTACTGAAAGCCTTGCCATTGCTTGAGGATTAATTAATCCTTTTATTGGTTGTTCTCCAATAGCATGGGCAATTCCTGTTTTATTGAAATAGCTCTGAGCTACAACACATAAGTTTGAAACTGTAAGTCCTACAGGGCCACAGCATTGTTGCCGTACTATAAGTCCTGTAACTGAACGGTCAACCTTATTTGTTAAAAATCTTTTAGAACCAACTGAAAGAAGTCTTAAAACCCTGTTTAATGCTTCCGCTATTGTAAGGTTGTGAGGTAAGGTCAAAGGTTTAAACTTCCTTTCTACACTCTGAAGCCTGAATTCTTTCTTTGGTATCTCACCAAGAACATCTTTAAGATTAAAATCTACAGCCATGGATCCATCTTTGCTATCAAACACTATAAGCCTTCCATCACCTGTAACTTCTCCGATAATTGAAAAGGGAAGACGTTCTCTTTTACAGAGAGTCTCAAAAAGAGCTGCATTCTCTTTTTTTATCAAAAGGGCATCATTTTCCTGATATTCAGCTCCCCAAATTTCAAGCACTGACAGACTTTCATCACCGAGTATTACCTTTCTTATGTCAACCTTCGCACCTTCAGGATATACAAGCTCTTTGACAACATTACAATTTCCTCCTGCACCTTGGTCATGTATACTTATAATAGGATTTCTCTCTCCAAGCTCAACGCAGGCTCGAACAACTCTATTAAGTTTATTTTCCATCTCTGCATCCCCTCGCTGAACAGCATTAAAATCAAGCTCCTCGCTCAGTTCGCCTGAAACCACTGAAGATGCAGCACCTCCTCCCATTCCAATTCTATATGCAGGACCTCCTATTTTTACCACATACATTCCCTTCTGAGGAGGTTCTTTCTCTGTATGAATTGCATTTATCTGACCTATTCCGCCTGTAAACATTATTGGCTTTATCCATTCAATTCTCTCTCCATCAGAAAGTCTTATACCAAAAGAACGGGTAAACCCTGCAATCAAAGGTTCTCCAAATTTATTTCCATAGTCTGATGCACCATTGCTTGCCTCTATTTCTATCTGAAGAGGTGTTGCAAGATTGCTTGGATATTGAAAAGACTTATCTTCCCAAGGAAGCTCATATTTAGGAATGTGTAGATTGCCCACACAATATGCAGCTGTGCCTGCTATGGTTAATGCACCTTTACCTGTAGCATGAACATCACGAATTCTGCCACCTGTGCCTGTTTCTGCGCCTGGGAAAGGAGCAACACCTGTGGGAAAGTTATGAGTCTCTGCTGTAAAAATTAGATGATTAAGCTGTTTTTTTATCTCAAAAAAGCAGGGACTTCCTGAATTTGAAGGTTTTAAATAGTTTATTTTCGCACCATAAATTGCACTTGAGTTGTCCTTAAACGCTATAACTGAATTTTTTGGATTTCGCTTAAGAGGCTCTTTTACAATCTCAAATAAAGTTTTCTTTGCAGGCTTTCCGTCAATAAGCAGAAGACCTCTGAAAAACCAGTGTCTTGAATGTTCACTGTTTGACTGGGCAAGATCAAAGCATTCCACATCAGTAGGATTTCTCTTTAAACGGTCTCTGAAAAGTTTAAGATAGAAATCCATATCCCAGTCATCCCATCCCAATCCAAGCTCATTATTGATTCTTTCAAGAGCAACCCTTCCCTCTTCAAGAACTGACACTATCTTTATTGGCTTTGGAATGATACCATGAGAAAAATCCTTGAGGGGTTCTGGATAGGGGCATTCTGTCATTCTGTCATGAATAATATTTAAAAATTTATTTATAGGAAAATTATCAATTTTGGGAATTAATTTATATCTACGGGAACGCTCTATCCTTTTAATTTTCTTTATTCCAATACTATGGAAGATGGATAAAGCACAAGTTGACCAAGCAGTAGAAAAATTAAGTCTTGGCCCAACTTCAAAAAGTATACCCTCTTTATTATTAAGAAAACTTTTTGATGAAAAATATTGAGGCTCAAAAGTCTCCGAAAGTAGCCATCTTAAAATATTTTCCTCATCAGAGCTCAACTCCTCAGTAACAAGAATGTTAAAACAAAACTCTGTTTCAATATCTTTGATTTTGCTTGCAAATTCAGATTGGACTTTCTTAAGAAGTTCTCTTTTTCTGTATTCTGATAAGGCGTTTTTTCTATAAAATCTTAAAATCACTCTCTTTTTTCCTTTATTATTAACTTGCCTTCAGCCTCTGCAATTAAATTACCTTGAGCATCTTTTATTTTAGCTCTTGCTTCAATTAGTTTTGATTTTACAAGATTTGCCTGAGCTTCTACAAGAATTTTTTCTTCAGGCTTAAGAGGCTTTTTAAATCTCACTTTTAATTCAGCTGTTACTGTGTTATAACCTAAAGAATTACCAGCATATACGCAGGCTTCATCAAGAAGAGCAGAGATGATTCCTCCGTGAATAATTCCACTCCATCCTTGATATTCTTTTGATATTCTTAGCTCCGAAAAAGCTTTACCTTCGCCGTAGTTGAACTGAGCTTTAAGTCCTATAGGATTTTGCTTCCCACAAACAAAGCAGTAATCCTCAGTTTTCATCATTTATTCATCATCTCAAGAAACTCTTTGTTGGACTTTGTACCTTTAAGTTTACTAAGCAAAAATTCCATTGCTTCAATAGGACTTAGCGTGCTTAAAACTTTTCTTAAAATCCAAACCTTATTAAGAACATCTGGTGGTAAAAGCAGTTCTTCCTTTCTCGTGCCTGAAGCACCAATATCAATGCTTGGAAATATTCTTTTATCAGCAAGCTTTCTGTCTAAATGGACTTCCATATTACCAGTTCCCTTAAACTCTTCAAAAATAACATCGTCCATCCTGCTACCTGTCTCTACAAGCGCGGTTGCAATCACTGTTATTGAACCACCTTCTTCTATATTTCTTGCTGTACCAAAAAATCTTTTAGGTCTCTGAAGAGCTGTTGCTTCAAGTCCTCCAGAAAGAACCTTGCCTGAAGCTGGCGTAATTGCATTATAGGCTCTTGCAAGTCTTGTCAAACTGTCAAGAAGTATCACAACATCAAAGCCTTCTTCAACAAGTCTTTTTGCTCTTTCAATCACCATTTCAGAGACCTGACAATGCCTTTGTGCAGGTTCATCAAAGGTAGAACTTATAATTTCAGCACCCTTAACCTGACGTTTCCAGTCTGTTACTTCTTCAGGTCTTTCGTCAATCAATAAAATCATTAAATATATTTCAGGGTGATTCTTCTTGATTGCTTTTGCAATAGACTGAAGCAACATAGTTTTTCCTGTTCTTGGTGCAGCAACTATAAGACCACGCTGTCCTTTACCAACAGGAGTAAGCAAATCCATAACTCTTGTTGAATAGTCTGTGTGATTGTATTCAAGCTTTATTTTTTCTGTTGGATAGTAAGGAGTGAGATTGTCAAAAAGTGGTCTTATAATACTTTCCTCAACTGGTTTGCCATTTATTGTCTCTACCTTTAGCAGGGCAAAATATCTCTCATTTTCCTTCGGTGGTCTTATCTGGCCTGTGATTAAATCTCCTGTTCTAAGCCCAAATTTTCTTATCTGCGATGGAGAAACATAAATGTCATCAGGACTTGGAAGATAACTATAATCAGGACTTCTCAAAAATCCAAATCCTTCAGGTAAAATCTCAAGCACACCAGAACCATAGACAGTGCCAATTTTTTCGATCTGGCTTTGAAGAATTGCAAATATCAAGTCTTGCTTTTTCAAGGATGTAGCATTCTCGATGTTCAATCCGTCAGCCATTTCAAGAAGTTCAGATATTTTCTTCTGCTTGAGCTCAGAAATGGAGATGGGAATATTATTGTTGTTGTTTTCCATGCTATTTACCTCTAACTATTTGGATTTGTTTAGAATTTTTTCAATTTTAAAAAATAGATGTTACAATTTCCCTTCATTTGCTCTTTCTATACATAACCCTTCAGGAGGGCAACCATTGACTTATTTAAGATTACAAAATCTATAAAATTTTGTCAACAGTATTTAAGAATTATCTGATTTCTTAAGATTCATAAAATAGAAAGCCACAGCTATCAGCAAAATACCTAAAGACAGCATGAGAAGATTTATCATATCCCAATTGCTTTGTCCAATTGCGTATTTAAAGAAAGTTACAATTAAAACCATTACAATAACTTTTGCGATTTTATCTTTCAGTTGATCAAGTGAGTGTATCATTAAAATTTTTGATGATTTGGTATCTCTTTCAATATGGTCAATTCTGCTGATAAACAACTCATATAGTCCTAAGCCAAAAATCAGAAGCACTGTAGCGATGAGGTAATTATCAACCGCACCTATAATTTTTGCAATAGCTTCCCTCTGAAAATATTCAAAATTATCTGAACTCGTAAATAAGTTAATAATTGCTTTTTTTAATAAGACCAGTATGTCATAGGTTCCTAAAAAAACTAAGAGAGTAGAGGCAAAAAGACAAGCAACCACAGCTAATATTAGAATTAATCTACTCTCCCAAAGCAGTCTCTCTAAAATTTTTATTATCAAAACTTCAAAATTCTTCATTTTTTATTCTACAACATTAGCAATGAAATATACTCTCTTATTGCCTTAGTAGAATTTGAAAATGAACTAATTTTAGGTAAAAAGCTATAGACAGAATATTTTTTATCAGTCTTATAATCAGTAGGATAAGGAATTATGGATAGACCAGTTTTTTGAAAAATTTTCAATGCTCTTTGCATATGATAGGCTGAAGTAACGAGTATTATTCTATTAAATCCCCTTTTCTTACAAATTTCAGAGGTATTAAAAGCATTTTCTAAGGTGTTCCTACTCTTGCTTTCTTCAATTATTTTAGAATTATCTATTCCAATTTCCCTAAGAATTTTTGCCATAATCTGACTGTCTGACAATTTTTCATCTGATGCACCGCCTGATAGAATAATTGGTAGCCTTGTTTTTTTATAGAGAAAATATCCTTCCAATAATCTATTTAATGAATCCTCTTTTAAAGAACCTGAGTCATAACTTCCTCCACCTAAAATAACAATTACATCAGCATTTAATTCTTTTGTAACGCTAAAGCTTTTTTCAAGAGGTGATATCAGGATATCTTTCACCGGTTCAATTGAAATGAGATATAGAAATAACCCTGAAAACATAGCAATCAAACATAATATCTTGTTATTTCTTATAAAAAAGGCAAGAAAAAGTAATATTAAGATAAAAACACCTGGAGGTACAATAAGAGAAGTAGCTAATTTTTTAAGAAAAAACATAAAATAAATATAACAGATTTGTATCCGGAAACAAAAACATTCTAAAGCTAAAAATGTGGAGAGGAGTTAAATAAATGGAAATAATCAGAATTCCAAGAATTATGAGAGAAATAACCAAAAATCTCAAAAATAGAGCTAAATCAATAGGTTTTGTGCCTACAATGGGAGCTCTTCATGATGGACATCTCTCACTCATAAAAAGAGCTAAGGAAGAGAATGATATTACTGTAGTTAGCATATTTGTAAATCCAACTCAATTTGCCGAAGGTGAGGATTTTGAAAAATATCCAAGAGACCTTGAGACTGATTCTGAAAAACTAAAGAAAATAGGAATTGAATATTTGTTTTATCCTGAAGCAAAAATTCTTTATCCAAATGGCTATTCTACCTTTGTAAATGTAGAAAATATCAGCAATAAATTATGTGGTAAGTTTAGGCCTGGACATTTTCGAGGTGTCGCAACTATTGTTTGTAAACTTTTTAATATTATAAATCCAAATAGGGCATACTTCGGACAAAAAGATTATCAACAAACCCTAATTATAAGAAAAATGGTAGAAGATTTAAATTTTGATATTGAAATAATCGTATGTCCTACAATAAGAGAATCAAATGGATTAGCAATGAGTTCAAGGAATTCTTATCTTGAAGAAAACGAAAAAAAAGCAGCTACAGTCATATATAAGGCTTTATTGGAAGGTGAAAAGCTGTTGAAATCCAAAATAAAACCCTCCGAAGTTACTCTAAAAATCCAAGAAATACTAAGAAAAGAACCAATGATAAAAGAAATTCAGTATGCAGGAGTATATGACCCTTTAACCCTTGACGAATTGGATGAAAAAACAAACAAATACTTAATTGCCATAGCAGTAAAAATAGGGGATACAAGACTAATTGATAATATGTTAGTAGAATTAAACTAATCTTTAAATTTTTCTTTAATATCTAAGAAGTTATCTAAGTTATTGATAAAAATATCAAAAAGTTGAGGATCGAAATGGCTACCTCTCCCCTTTTTCATTATGTCAACAGCCTGTTCTACAGTGAAAGCAGGCCTATATACTCTATCAGAAGTCATAGCATCAAAAACATCACTTATAGCTACAATCCTTGCGTAAAGATTTATATCCTCTCCCTTAAGTTTAAAAGGATAACCTGAACCATCCCATTTTTCATGATGCTGTTCAGCAATAACTTTACCAGCTCTTAATGTCATAAATCTTGGATCAGCATCCAATATTTTTGCTCCTATTGTTGTATGAAGTTTTATTATTTCAAATTCCTCTGGAGTAAGAGGTCCTGGTTTTTTCAAAATGTTATCAGGAATACCAATCTTACCTACATCATGTAAAGGTGAGGCATATAAAAGGAGATTTTGTTCTTCTTCTAATAAACCTAATAATTGCCCAAAAAGTTTTGCGTAAAAACTTATTCTTCTAATATGAGCTCCGGTTTCTTCGTCTCTAAATTCAGAAATCATACCGAATTTCAAAACCATTTCATATTCAGCTTCCCTTGCAAGTTGTAAAGCCTCTCGCAAATCCTTAGTTTTCCGCATTACTTCTTTTTGAAGAACTTCATTTATATCTTTGATAATGTCGTTATATTTTTTTATTTTAAGGTTGTTTATAATTCTTAATTTTAATTCTTCTGCATCAAAAGGTTTAGCAACAAAATCAGATGCACCAATAGCTAATGCTTTTTTCTTTTCATGTTCATCACCTGATAGAACAATTACTGGAATATTTGAAGTAGCAATATCAGATTTTAGATACTCTAAAACTTCTATTCCTGTCATTTTTGGCATTCTTATATCAAGTACAATAATATCTGGCAGATTATCTTTCAAAATTTCTACCGCCTGCAATCCATCTTCGGCAGTTAAGATAATCGTATTTGGGTCATCCGCAAAAATAGCACTGACAAGCTCCAGATTAATTGGTTCGTCATCAACAACCAAAACTTTGGAGACTTCTTCGAACATGGTGTGATATATTAACATAAATGATAGCAGTAATCCAACGGGTAAATAAAGCCTCTGTAAAAGTAAATGAAAAATTAATATCAGAGATAGATAAGGGTATACTGATATTTTTGGGTATTGAAAAAGAAGATAACGAAAAAGATGCTGATTATCTTATAAACAAAATCAGTAATCTGAGAATTTTTGAAGATTCTTCAGGGAAAATGAATCTCTCCATAAAAAATGTCGAGGGCGAAATCATGGTAGTGTCAGAGTTTACTGTCGCAGGTGATTGTAAAAAGGGTAACAGACCATCTTTTGATAGAGCAATGCCACCACAGGAAGCTGAAGAACTTTATAGATATTTTATAGATAAACTTAAAAGTAGAGGCATTTCCGTTAAGGAAGGAGTATTTAAAAGTTTTATGTATGTATCTATTGTAAATGAAGGTCCTGTGACATTTATATTGAGTACGAGGTGAAATATGTTTGAGGAATTAATAAGAAATCCCTATTTTAAAGAAGTTGTAAATTTTTTAAAAGAAAAGGAATTATCTAAACATGCTTATCTTGTTGGTGGCTCGGTGAGAGATTTGCTTCTCAGAAGGGATTTAAAAGACCTTGATTTTGCAATTGACGGGGATTCATTAGAACTTGCTAAAGAGTTCTCAAAGAAAACAGGAGGAACATTCGTCCTTCTCGATGAAGTCTTTTCAATAGGTAGAGTTGTAAAGGATAGTATAACAATAGATTTCTCTCGATTAAGTGGGGGCTCAATCGAGGCAGATTTAAGTGAGAGAGATTTTACAATAAATGCAATAGCCTTAACTTTATCTCTTGATAGACTTATTGACCCCTTCGAAGGGTTAAAAGATATAAAAAATAAAACTATTAAAATGGTCAATGAAGAAAATCTAAAAGTAGACCCCTTGAGAATACTTAGAGCTTATAGATTTCATGCTACCTTGCACTTTGAAATAAATCATAACACTCGTGATGCTCTAAAAAGAAATGCCCATCTTATTAAAGTTACAGCAAAAGAGAGAGTAAGAGAAGAACTTTGGAAAATATTATCTGAGGACAGTTGTGCAAAGACAGTTTCAATGATGGTAAAAGATGAGATATTCAAATCTTTATTTAAAACCTCTGATTTATTACCTTTAAATCCAAATCTTCAAGCACTGATAATACTTGAAGAAATATTAAATAATCCACAAAAAGTTTTTAAATACTATAAAAACCTCAGCTCAAATACCATCTTATGCCTGAAATTCGCAGTATTATTTGGTCTCTATTCTCCTTCCTTAATAAAACAGATAAAACCTTCAAAGAAGGAAGAAAGATTTGTAGAAAAATTAATTGAAGCAGGAGATAGAGTTAAAAAAATAGAAACCCTGATTGATAAGGTAAGATTTATAAGAAATTACGAAAATATTCTATATCCTGCACTTATTTATGGTATAAGCATAGATCCTCTTTGCTTAGCAAGAGCTTGGTTTTACAGAGGAATAGAAAATTTTTATAGAAAAGTTTATCTCAGGAACAAAAGAAAGCTTCCACTTATAAAAGGAGAGGATATACTTTCTCTGGGATTTAAACCATCTCCACTGGTTGGAGAAATAATTGAAAGAATAGAATCCTTTGTTTTAGCCGGAAAAATTTCTAACAAACAACAGGCAATAGAGGAGATAAAAAATCGCTATCTTTTAAAGATATCTCCTCCGTAACAATCGATAGCAACTATAACAGGGAAATTTTTTAGCAATAGCTTTTTTATAGACTCTGTCCCCAGTTCAGAGAAAGCTAATTCCTCCGATGAAACTACATGTTTGCTAAGGAGTGCTCCTGCTCCTCCTGTTGCAAGAAAATATACTGCTTTGTATTTCTTAATCGCTTCTATAACGTCCTCACTTCTTTGCCCTTTACCAATCATACCTTTTAGTCCAAGTGAAATTAGTAGTGGAGTATAAATATCCATTCTTGAAGATGTTGTAGGTCCTGCTGAACCTATCGCTTTTCCTGGAGGTGGAGGTGTTGGACCCACATAATATATAACTTGACCTTTTAAATCAAAAGGAAGGGGTGCATTATGACTTATTAGTTCAACAAGCCTCTTATGTGCTGCATCTCTTGCTGTATAAACATAACCATTTATTCTGACTATATCACCTACTCTTAATTTCTTTACTACCTCATCTGTAAGCGGTGTTTCTATCATAATTTCGTTCATATTTCTGCCTCCTTATGTCTTGCAGAGTGGCACTGAATATTTACTGCCACAGGTAGTGACGCAATATGGCATGGAGCATATTCTACGTGAACAGCTAAAGCAGTTGTTTTTCCTCCAATTCCCATAGGACCGATATTAAGAGCGTTTATTTCCTCTAATAATTCCTTTTCAAGTTGAGCATAAGCAAAGTTTTTATTAGATTCGCCCACTTTTCGTAAGAGTGCTTTCTTTGCTAAAATTGCACATTTTTCAAAGTTTCCTCCAATACCTACTCCAACTATTATGGGTGGGCATGGATTCCCTCCTGCATTTTTTACTGTTTCAATAACAAAATCTTTAACACCTTTCAAGCCCTGTGAAGGCTTGAGCATTCTAAGGGCAGACATATTTTCACTGCCTGCCCCCTTTGGAGCAAGTACTATTCTAACTTTATCTCCATTTATGGGTTCAAAATGCAATATACAGGGAGTATTATCTTTTGTATTTTTCCTTTCAAAAACAGGGTCTTCAACAACACTTGCCCTTAGATAGCCTTCCTTTACTGCAAGCCGAATACCCTCATTGAATGCTTCCATTGGGTCTCCCTCTTCGTATATTGCCTGAGTACCCCAATAGACAAAAATAACTGCGACTCCTGTGTCCTGACAAAGTGGAACTCTTTCTTCCGATGCTATTTTCTGATTTTCCATTATCTGGCTTAGTATCTCTTTAGAAAGCCCTTTTTCTTTTTCATAGGCTTTAACTAATACTGCCGAAACATCCTCTGGTAGTGAAACTACTGCATCTAAATAAAGATTTTTAACTGTAAGTACAATATCTTCTCTTTTGATTTTTCTCATAACTGAATTAGATACTTTATACCCTCCCCTCTTGAAAGTTTTTCAAAGGCTAATGAAATCTCAGAAATTGTAAATTTATCTGTTATTAATTCTTTTAGCTTAAGTTTCTTTGATTTAATCAATTCATAGGCTTCTTTTACATCCTCAGGATTGTAATGAAAAGCTCCCTTTAGAGTAATCTCATCATAGTGAATTCTTGCAGCATCGTAACATACTTCAGTTCCTGCTTTTAATCCTCCGAACAGCAAAACAGTACCACCTTTTCTAACAAGATAAATAGCTCTAAGCCATATCTCCTTCTCCCCCGTGCATTCAACAACTTTATCATAACCAAAACCCTCTGTGAAATCTAAAGCTTCCTCTGCAGAATAATAAATCCTATCAGCTCCTATCTTTTCAGCCACACTAAGCTTATTTTTATTCCTTCCCATAACTGCCACACTTACACCCATGCTTTTTAAAACCTGTAGGAAAAGAAGTCCAACAGGCCCTGTGCCGATTAAAAGAATTTTATCTTCTTTTGAGGGGCAGAGAACCTTTACACCATGGACTATACATGACAGTGGCTCAAGGAAAGCAGCTTCTTCAAAATCAATGTCTGCAGGTTTATGAAACATATTCTGTCTGACAACTCTATTTTTTACAACTATGTATTCGGAAAAAGCTCCAAGCATCATATCCTTAGTTAAGGTATCACAAAGATTGAAAAATCCCCTTTTACAATAGGAACAGTTCCCACAAGGTGCTGTATGGACAAGCATTACAGCATCGCCTTTTGTGAAACCGTTCACACCTTTTCCGATTTGTTCAATTACTCCAGAAAATTCATGTCCAAAGGGTCCTGGCATAGGTATTAAAGGATGTCCTCTGAGATAAGCTTTTAAATCTGTTCCACAGGTCAACGCAGCTTTTACTCTGACAAGAACCTCATCATCCTGAATTGAAGGAATAGACTTTTCAATAACCTCTATCTTATTAGGCTTAATTAAATAAGCAGTTTTCATTACTCATTATCCGTCTTTAGACTTTTTTCATAAAGCTCTTTCTTGCTTAAATTATAGAGTTCTGATACTATTTTAACAGCTTCTTTTCTACCTTTACCTTTTTTCATGAGCTCTTTCACTTCTTTTAAAGCTTCTTCAAAGCTTCTTTCTTTTTCTTGCTGACCTTCAACTACTATAACATATTCCCCAGCTATTTTTGATTCCTCAAGCTTATCCAGTATTTCTTCGAGACTACCTCTTAAAATTTCTTCAAACATCTTTGTAAGCTCTCTTGCCACACAAGCACGCCTATTTCCAAATACCTCCAGCATATCATCAAGGGTTTGAATTATCCTATGAGGCGCTTCATAAAAGACAAGAGTTCTTTTTTCAGAACTAAGTTCAAGTAGTTTCTTTCTTCTCTGAGATTGCTTTACAGGAAGAAAACCAACAAAGATAAACTCTTCTGTGTTTAAGCCAGAAATACTCAAAGCAGTAATTAAGGCAGTCGGTCCTGGCACAGGTATTATTTCAATTTCCTCCTCTAAAGCCCTTGAAATAACAACTGCTCCAGGGTCTGATATTCCAGGAGTTCCCGCATCAGTTATCAATGCAACATTATGTCCAGCTTTTATTTTATGAATTATATCTTCAGCTCTAACCTTTTCTTTTTCAGACCAGTAGCTTATAAGAGGCTTTTTTATTCCATAGTAGTTAAGAAGTTTGAGACTGTGTTCTGTATCCTCACAAGCGATGTAGTCAACCTTTTTTAGGGTTTCAAGAGCTCTTAAGGTGATGTCTTCAAGATTACCTATTGGAGTGGATACAATATAGAGTCTGCCCTTTGGCATCTACTCCTCCTTAAAAAGCTGCCTTAGACGCTTGTCAGCTTTAATAACCTCATCAACACTTTCCCCCGTAATGTCCCAACTGTATTCACCCTTTTTATCACGATGAAGCTTTATTTTTATGGGTTTTTTTGGTTTTGCATACTGAAGTGCCTTATCCTTTGTAATCTGCACCTGAGTCTGTGTCTGAGTGAATGCATTATCTGTAAATAAGCTAAATGTTAAAAGTATAAAAAATATCACAAGCAGCTTTTTCATAAACCCTCCAAAAATTAAATACTAAATTATCCTCCAAATCTATTTGTAATTGGAAATCTCCAGTCTTTACCAAGGGATACTGGAGTAATCTTTATCCCAGGAGGTGACTGCCTTCTCTTAAATTCTGCTTTCTTGACCATTGCTAAAACTTTCTTCACAGTTTCTCTGTCAAATCCATATTCAATTATTTCATTCTCACTCATGCATTTTTCAATATGTCTTTTAAGTACCTCATCCAGCACCTCATATGGTGGCAAAGTATCCTGATCAGTCTGATTTGGTTTTAGCTCTGCTGAAGGTGGTTTTATAAAAACCCTCTCTGGAATCCGTCCCTTAGATGCCCACTTTGCTATATTATAAACTTGTGTTTTATAAACATCTTTAATTACAGCATATCCACCAGCCATATCTCCATATAAAGTTGCATAACCAACAGCCATTTCTGATTTATTGCCTGTTGTTATCACAAGCCATCCAAACTTGTTTGAAAGTGCCATAAGGATATTTCCACGAATTCTGCTTTGAATATTCTCTTCAGTGACATCCTCTGGTAAATCTTTGAATAAATCCGCAAGTTTTATACTATACTCTTCAAAAATTTCATCGATGGAAATCTCGATTAACTCAATACCGAGATTTTTTACAAGCTCATATACATCTTCTCTGCTTTCCCGTGAAGTATACCTTGAGGGCATAAAAACTCCTGTAACTCTATCACTCCCCAATGCCTCTACAGCAATCAATGCTACGAAGGAAGAGTCAATTCCTCCGCTTAAGCCAAGGCATACCTTTTTAAACCCATTTTTATTAACATAATCTCTCAACCCTGTAACAAGAGCTTTAAAAATCTCTTCTTCCTCTGAAAGTGAATACATACTTCCAGTACTTTTCTTTAAGTCACCTACTTTTCTTATAAGAGGAATTTTTGTTATTTCAGCATCTTCAAAAATTTCTGTTTCCCATCTTATCTTAGGTTCACGCATCCTTGTCCTTGTCACTTCTTCCATATCAAGCTCTACAACTATAATATCCTCTTCAAAAGCTTTAGCCATTGTAATTATTTCACCTGATGGAGAAATAATAAGGCTTCTTCCATCCATGACTATTTCATCCTGTCCTCCAACCATGTTTAAATAGGCGATATAGACTCCAAGGTCATAGGCTCTTGTTGATAACATTTTAATTTTTCTTTTATGCTTCCCGGCATAAAATGGAGAAGCACTGATATTGATTATAAGCTCTGCACCAGTGGTTGCCTGAATGAGGCTCGGAAGGGAGGGATGAAATATATCTTCACATATATTAACAGCAAAAAAAACTCCATCGTATTCATAAACAGGTGTTCTGCTTCCGGGCTTAAAATATCTCATCTCATCAAAAACACTGTAGTTAGGAAGATATATTTTGTCATAGTAATCTATAATCTTCTTGTCAGTAATTATTACAGCTGAGTTGTAAAGGTCATCCCTTTTAACAGGAAGTCCTGCAATTAGAATAAAATCCATAACATTTTTTGTAATTTCTTCTAATGCTCTTTCTGTTTTCTTTATAAAAGATGGATAAAATAACAAATCCTCTGGAGTGTAACCTGTTAATGCAAGTTCTGGAAAAACTACTATTTCAGCATTTTTTTTATAGGCATCTTCTACGAAGGACAATATTTTAAATAAATTTCCCTCAATGTCTCCAACTGTAGGATTTATTTGGCAAAGTGCTAATCTAAGGTTTCTCATATATTATATGTTGGGCAACATTTTATGGCATCAAAGGCATAAAGTATTCTTTTTTCCTTTGGAAGTTTTTCTTCACTGTAAGGAATAAAACTTAAAGATGGTAAATGTTTAAGCAGATCTTCTTTCCTTGGGATATCCATTGTCTCTCTAACTTCACCAGATAAAATATCCATAATTCTTCCTTCCTGCCCATCTGTAATAAAAGCATAAGGAATCTGATAGGGTTCAACAACTCTGCAAAAAGATAGCATGAATCTTTGCCATGAATCTATTGAAGCCGGAGTACATTTGATAGCAAAAATAGTCTTGTCATTTAATCTTATGAGCAAATCAACAGAGGTAATGAATTTTTCCTTTTCCGAAACAATTACTTTATAATTTTTATTTATCTCAATGTCATTTAGACTGTAACCTCTATCAATTAAGTTTTCAATCATTAATCTTTGAAGGTATCCAATACTAATTGCGAAAATTTCTTCCTGTTCCTTTATGAGCTCCCCAATCAAAGCCTTTCTTTCTTCTGGACTTTCTGGTATTTTATTTAATGGAATTTCCATACTTCCCTCCAATATTGTTATTTTAAAATAATAAATTGATTTAAGAATAAAATTCAATAAAATAAAAAATTTAGAGGGAGTATGTTAAAATTGAGAATAAAACTTTTCAGGAGGGATATATGTTTTTTGAAACATCTTTATTAACTCTTATTGTCATAGTATTCTTAGCTATCTATATTCTAAGCAGCGCTATCAAAATACTTAAAGAATATGAAAGAGGAGTTGTGTTCAGACTTGGTAGAGTTATACCTGTTAAAGGTCCTGGACTTGTCCTAATTTGGCCAGTTATTGATAAGATGGTTAAAGTAAGTTTGAGAATTGTTACAATGGATGTTCCTGCTCAAGATATAATTACAAAAGATAATGTATCAGTAAAAGTTAATGCGGTTGTCTACTTTAGACCAATCGATCCTATTAAGGCAGTTACAGCTGTTGAAGATTTTTACTATGCTACAAGCCAAATTGCCCAGACAACTCTCAGAAGCATTCTTGGACAAAGTGAACTTCAAGACCTTCTTACAAATCGTGAGCAGATAAATGCAGAACTTCAACATGTAATTGACTCTCAGACAGAACCATGGGGTATTAAAGTTACTGCTGTTGAGGTTAAAAATGTTGATCTTCCACAGGAAATGCTCAGAGCAATGGCAAGACAGGCTGAAGCAGAAAGAGAACGTAGGGCAAAAATTATTCATGCAGAAGGAGAGCTTCAAGCAGCTGAAAAACTCACAGAAGCTGCAAGAATTATTGCTTCTGAACCTGCAGCCCTGCAGTTAAGATATCTTCAAACTCTCAAGGAGATTGCTTCTGAGAAAAATTCAACCATACTATTCCCATTACCTATGGATCTTGTATCACCTTTTTTGGAGAAGTTAAAAGTTGACAAAAAATAAAATAAAAATTAGGGCACTGCTTAGATTTGGTCTACTTGCAGTGCTCATTGCCTTTCTTGTTTTTATATCTTATGAATTAGGTATTATTGAATTTTTTTTAAATGAAGAAAAGCTTAAAAATTTTATTAATTCTCTTGGGCCACTTGGTTTTGTTGGATTTATTCTTATTCAGGCGTTTCAAGTAGTTGCAGCACCTATACCAGGAGAAGTTACAGGGCTTCTTGGTGGATACCTATATGGAACTGTAGGAGGCGCAATCCTTTCTACGATAGGGCTTACTCTTGGTTCTGTAATAGCGTTTATTCTCGGAAGAATATTCGGAAAACCTTTCGTAGAGAGAGTTGTTGATCCTGTTATTTTAAATAAATTTGATTATCTTCTCCATCATAAAGGAGCTTTTTTAGTATTTTTTCTTTTTTTAATTCCCGGATTTCCAAAGGACTACTTAAGCTATTTCCTTGGATTAAGTAGACTATCTGTCTTGGAGTTCACAATAATTGCTGGCATAGGTAGATTGCTCGGTACAGTATTACTTTCACTTGGTGGTAGCTACTTGAGGCATCATGAATATGTAAAATTCTTAAGTCTCGCAGGAGTTGCAATTGTAATTATGATAATAGTTTGGATGTTTAAAGATAAAATGGAAAGGCTTTTTAGAATCTGGCATATAAAAAAATATAAAAGAGATAAAGAAAGAAAAAAAAATAAGACTACCACTTAATTAATGCAGCACCCCACGTAAGCCCAGCACCAAATGCCGCAAGCATTACATAATCTCCTTTTTTTATTTTTCCCATCCGATTAGCCTCATCTAAGGCAATGGGAATTGAAGCAGCTGATGTATTACCGTATCTATCAATGTTTACCATAACCTTATCCATAGATAGGTCAAGTCTTTTTGCCATAGCTTGAATAATTCTTATGTTTGCCTGATGAGGAACAAGAAGACTTAATTGAGATGACTTTATGCCTCCTTTTTTCAATGTTGTATCGACTACTTCTTCAAGAGTTTTAACTGCTACTTTAAAGGTCTCATTGCCTCTCATCTTTATATAGTTCATCCTTTCTTTCAATACCTTTTCATCCACAGGCATTTTCGAACCACCTGCAGGCATATGAATAAAATCCCACATAGTTCCATCAGAGAATATATCAACTACCTGTATACCTTCATTTTTCTTTGTTCCTTCAAGAATTACTGCTCCTGCACCATCTGCAAGTAAAACACATATACTTCTGTCTGTCCAGTCTGTAAATCTTGACAAAGTCTCAGCACCTATTACAAGGGCTCTTTTTGAAACACCTGTTCTAATAAATTTTTCTGCCACTGAAAGAGCATAAACAAAACCTGTACAGGCGCCATTTATGTCAAAAGCTACTGCATTTTTTGCTCCCAGTTTCATCTGTAAAAGACAAGCTGCTGCCGGCACTAACATGTCAGGTGTTACAGTAGCTACAATTATTAAATCGATGTCATTAGGACTGAGTCCAGCATTTTTGAGAGCTCTAATACTTGCTTCATAGGCGAGATCACTTGTTGCCTGTTCAGGAGAGGCTATTCTTCTTTCTTTTATACCTGTTCTTTCTGTTATCCATTCGTCTGATGTATCAACCATTTTTTCAAGATCAAAATTTGTGAGAACCTTCTCAGGAACATAGGAGCCCGTTGACAGTACTCTTGCCCTCATTTATATCCTCCTTAGATTTCAAACTCTCTGAAATTCTCTTGTATATTTCTTTTTTTGCCATTTCATTGGCAACTTTTATTGCATTTTTTATTGCTTTTGCTGATGACCTTCCATGACATATAAGACTCGTGCCTTTTATACCTAACAGAAGAGCACCTCCATATTCAGAATAGTCTATTTTTTTTCTAAAACTCTTAACAGCAGGTTTTATCATCATATAACCTATTTTCCCTGTTATCAATTCTGTAATCTCTCTTTTAAGCATTTTCATCAAAGCTTCAGCAAGTCCTTCCCCGACTTTTAAGACAATATTCCCTACAAAGCCATCACATACAACAACATCTGCTGAACCAAAGAATATATCTTTACCCTCTATATTTCCTATAAAATTAAGACAGCTTTCTTGAAGAAGTTTAAAAGCCTCTTTTGTTGCTTCATTTCCTTTAGACCCTTCTTCTCCTATGCTTAAGAGGGCTATTCGAGGTGATTTTGAATTAAATAGAGTTTTATGATAAGCATCTCCCATAAAGGCAAATTGTAGAAGATGTTCTGCTTTACAGTCCACATTTGCACCAGCATCAAGAAGAATAAAATGTCCTTTCAGACAAGGCATAACAGTTGCTATCGCTGGTCTATCAACATCAGGAAGTTTTCCCAATAGGAGAAAACTAAGAGCCATCATAGCTCCCGAGTTTCCTGCACTTAAAACTGCATCAGCTTTACCTTCCCTAACAAGTTCTACAGCCTTTCTCATGGATGTCTTTCTTCTTCTTATAGCAGTGGAAACATTTTCATCCATGAGAATATAATCATCTGTATGGAATATGGAAATTCTGCCCTTTAGTTCCCTTTTCTCCTGAAGAAAATTCTTTATCTTTTCCTCATTGCCTACGAGTATAATTTCTATTTCATTATCCTCAGCTGCCTCATAGGCACCGAGAATATTAACTTCAGGAGCAAAATCTCCCCCCATTGCATCAACAGCAATTTTTAACATTTTTTAGGCTACTCTTCTACCTCTAAAAATTTCTTACCTTTGTAAGAACCACAATTTGGACACACTCTGTGGGGTAATTTTGGCTCTTTACATTCAGGACACAGTGCAAGGTTCGGAGCAGTTGCCTTCCAATTTGCTCTTCTTTTGTCCCTTCTTGAAGGGGTATGACGATGTCTTGGGTTAGCCATTTGCTTTCATCCTCCTTAAAAGTGTTTGTAATATGTCAAATCTTGGATCTATTTCTTTTTTTTCACATCCACATTTTATTTCGTTTAAATCACTTCCACACACAGGACATAATCCCTTGCAATTTTCCGAACATAAAGGCTTCATAGGTATGTTTAGCAAAATCTGGTCTCGGATTATATCCTCGGTATCGATTTGACCTTCTCTGTAAAAATCTACATCCATCTCATCTCTCTTTAACTCCACAAGTTCCTCTTTGTTTAATATTTCAATAGGATGATAGGTTATCTCAAATATTGTTTTTATAGGCATTATATAGTCTTTAAGACATCTACTGCATTGAAGTTCTATCTCTCCATTCACTATTCCTTTTATAAATACTTCATTTCCTCTTTTCTCAACACGCATAACCGCTTTAAAGGATTTTTTAATGTCTATATCCTCTAAATTAGGAGATTCCTCAACTTCAATATTTAAACCCTCTTCTGGGATTTCCAGGACTTCAATCTTCATTTTAAAACCTCAAAAATAAAATTCTCCCGATTCTCGGGAGATTTTTTATTTTAACAAAAAACTATGAAATTTTGTAAATTTATAGTAATTAAAATAGAATGAATATGATGAGATGAACATCTAAAGATATTATTAAAGGTTAAAATATATAATATATAAATGTTAAAACTTATATTTATCACAATCTCCTCTTTTATTATTGCTCTTTCTGGTGCCATGATGCCCGGACCTCTCTTTGCAATGACAGTTTCAGAAACACCTCGAAGAGGATGGATTACAGGTCCGATTTTAGTTGCAGGGCATGGAGTTCTTGAACTTTCTCTTTTACTCTTAATTGTTTCTGGTTTAGGAAAGTTTTTACTGATGAAAGAGACTTTTATTTTTGTTGCATTAGTAGGTGGATTGTTTTTATTTCTTGCGGGTTTCTCTATGCTCCGTTCTTTGCCAAAACTTAGGCTATACAATAATACTCTCAAGGAAGCAAATAGTTCGTTATTTTTATCAGGAATTCTATTAAGTCTTGCAAATCCTTACTGGTCTTTATGGTGGGCAACAATAGGGCTTGGATATCTTGTTCAAGCTATGGAAATTGGTATTATTGGAATTGTTGCATTTTTCACAGGACATATTCTTGGAGATTTAGCATGGTATTCAGGTGTATCCTTCGGAGTGTATAAGGGTAAAAAATTTTTAAATGACGCAGTCTACAAAAAAATTGTTTTTATCTGTGCTCTAATTCTTATATGCTTTTCCCTTTACTTCATCTGGTCAGGAATTCATAAAATAATAGACTTCTTATAAAACTTCTACACTGTTATGTAATCTAAATCTTAATATCTGGTAATCTACAGAGAGATTCTCTTATTTTCTCATCAGGATATTCGAAATCAGTAAGCTTACCAGATAAATATGCCTCATAGGAAGGTAAGTCAAGGAATCCTATGCCACTCAGGTTAAATAGTATCACTCTCTCTTTACCTTCTTCCTTTGCCTTCAAAGCCTCATCTATAGCAACCTTTATAGCGTGAGCGCTTTCAGGAGCAGGAATAATTCCTTCGCTTCTTGCAAAAAGTATAGCAGATTCAAAAACTGCTGTCTGTCCTACTGACACAGCTTCAATTAATCCATCATGACAAAGCTGGCTAACTAAAGGAGAATCTCCATGATACCTTAGCCCTCCAGCATGAATTCCAGGAGGCACAAAGTCATGTCCGAGCGTATACATCATAAGAAAAGGTGTCAACCCTGCTGTATCACCATAGTCATATCTAAATTCTCCTTTAGTGAGAGTAGGACATGATGATGGTTCAACGGCAATAACTCTTAAATCCTTACCATTTATCTTGTCATAAAGAAAAGGAAAACTTACTCCTCCAAGATTACTTCCTCCTCCACAGCAACCTATTACAATATCAGGATAGTCTCCTATAATCTCAAACTGACGCTTACATTCAAGTCCGATTATTGTTTGATGAAGCAAAACATGATTTAGTACAGAGCCAAGAGAATAGTTTGTATCTTTATGGGTTGCTGCGTCCTCAACAGCCTCTGATATAGCAATTCCCAAAGTGCCAGGATGGTTTGGGTTTTCACCAAGAATTCTCCTACCTGATTCAGTTCTGTCAGAAGGAGAAGGATATACTTTACCTCCCCATGTTTCCATCATTATTCTTCTGTATGGTTTCTGGTCGTAGCTAACTCTAACCATATAAACTGTTATCTCTATTCCCATAAGAGCACCCGCAAGAGATAAAGCAGAACCCCACTGCCCTGCTCCTGTTTCAGTAGCAATTCTTTTAATACCTTCCATTTTATTGTAATAAGCCTGAGGTATTGATGTATTTGTCTTGTGACTCCCAGCAGGGCCAAATCCTTCGTGTTTGAAATAAATCCTTGCAGGAGTTTGAAGAGCTTTCTCAAGCCCTATGGCTCTATAAAGAGGTGTTGGGCGAAAGCTCGCTAAAATATTCAAAACATCTTCAGGAATATCTATCCATCTTTGCTGAGAGACTTCTTGTTCAATAAGTGACATGGGGAATATTACTTGTAAATCATCTGGAGAAATTGGCTTCTTCGTTTGTGGATTAAGAGGAGGGGGTGGTAATTTTGGCATATCTGCCTGTATGTTATACCATTGTTTTGGTAAATCTTTCTCTGTAAGTAAAATTCTGCGCATTTTTATCCCCCTTTTAAAATTATAATTTTTTATTATGAAATTAAATAAAAAAAATTTGCAAGAGCTATTTTGTTGACCTTAGACTTATCTTTCTGATATAATTTTTCAGCCATGAAGGCTAAAAAAGCTCTGAAGAGCATATAAGTCTTCATGGCTTTTTTTATTAAATTTCATCAAAGAGGAGGGGATTATGAAGCCGTTTATCATCTTTCTCATTGTTTTATTTTTTCCCTTATCATCCTTTGCCTTAGACATCACAGACAATTTATCCATTTCAGGGACAGCCACAACAGTATATCAGTGGCTTAAGATGACAAAGGGATATGCTGATGAGGATACAGAGACAAAGAAGAAAGACAGAGGTTCAGCAGTTATTGACTTTAATGTATCTTTTCGTCCTATTGAGCAGGGAGAGTTTTTCCTCAGAGCAAGTTTTGCAAAAAGGGACGGACTTAAGGCAGTCTCTCCTTTCACAGTCTCACCCAATGCTGACGATTTATTCAGTGACCTCAAAAACATAAACACCCATAGCAGAGATCATCTCCTTGAGCTCTGGTATGCACATAAGTTTGAACTAAGTAAAGAGGCTTCGCTTAAACTCACAGCGGGGATAATAGATTCAACAGGATTTATTGATGACAATGTCTATGCAGCAGATGAATTGGGTCAGTTTATGAATGAGGCACTGGTGCATAATCCTTTTGCCAACCTTCCAAGCTATGATGCAGGAGTGGCAGTGGAGTTTGAATGGGACAAATTTCATCTGAGACTTGTAGGGATGCGTTCAAAGGCAGAAAATGAGGATATGGATAGAAGGAACTACAACTGGATAGGAGCACAGATAGGATACAAAGTGGAGACACCTATGGGAGAGGGTAACTACAGAGTTTATGCATACACCACCAATAAAAGATTTGAAAACTGGGATGCTGACTCCTACAGGGCATTAAAAGGATTTGGAGTATCCTTTGACCAGCAGATAATAAAGGACATACTGGGAGCCTTTTTCAGAGCAGGCTTTCAGGATGACTCTGCCCGGGTTACACACAACAGGATGTATTCATTTGGGTTAAATCTGAATGGAAGTGTATGGGGCAGGAAGGATGATGAAGTAGGAGTGGGATATGCCTATCTGAAGGCACCATCAAAGAATGAAGAGCTCAAGCACAGTCAGGTATTTGAGGGATATGTGAAGTTTAAGCTATTCAGTTATAAATCTCTCAGTTCGGATATAACCTTTGATTATCAATATATTCGTGACAGAGCCCGTGAAAGTGAAGATACAAAGGCAGGTAATATTTACGGTGTAAGATTAAACTTTAATTTTTAGGAGGAG
>DYFF01000019.1 GCA_020725335.1 Thermodesulfovibrio sp.
AAAAAAAGATTATGAGTCTTGAGGAAGCCATAAGGAAAATAACCTTTTTACCTGCTAAAACTTTTAAAATTGAAAAGAGAGGATTGATTAAGGAAGGATATTTTGCTGATTTAGTTATATTTGACCCTTCAGAAATTGAAGATTCAGCAACCTTTGAAAGTCCTTTTAAGACAGCAAAGGGTGTTAAGTATGTGATAGTTAATGGTAGTATATCCGTAGAAGATGGAACATTGACGGGTCTTCGCAAAGGGGAGATATTATTATGAAATTAGTAGGAATCACCTGTAGCATGAATGATAAAAAATATTTTTTAAATATAGATTATATTGAAAAAATAGTAAGTCTTGGATTCCTTCCGTTTATGATAAATCCTCATATGCTTAACTTTAAAGACAAGATCGTAGATACTATATCAGCCCTTATAATTTCTGGAGGTGGAGATATTAATCCTAAGTTTTATGGTGAAAAAAACATCGCTTGTAAAAATATAGTTCCCGATGAAAGAGTAAAAGGAGAGTTTGAGCTTTTGGAAGCTTTTTTACCTACTAAAAAACCTATTTTAGGAATATGTTATGGCATGCAATTAATGAACTTATTTTTCGGTGGGTCACTAATACAGGACATAAATACTAAAATAATTCATACAGATGGATACCATGAGATTGAAATATTCAGGGATTTTCCTCTTGGAGAAATTAGAGGCATGGTAAACACTTCTCATCATCAGGCAGTGAAAAATCTCGGTGTCGGGCTTGAGGTTTTTTGCAAGACAGATGATGGCATTATAGAGGGTTTTTATCTAAAAGAGCATCCTTTTTGCGTAGGTGTCCAATGGCATCCTGAGAGAGACAGAGGAAATATTTCCTACAGCCTTTGGCAAAAATTTTTAAAAAAGGTACAATAAATTATGAGCCCTTCAAGAAAATATAGAATTTCATTGGAGAGAAGTTTTTATGTATGGATTTTACTGTTCTTTATAGGTATTCTTGGTTATCTAAATTATCAAATTCTAAAATCCTTTTTTGCTGCTGGTGGTTGGGCAATAGTTATTGCTTTAGTTTTTCATCCGATTTTTGATTTTGTACAAAAGTATATTAAATACAAGGGGCTTTGCGCTCTTATTACTATCGTTATGGTAATAGTTTTATTTCTTTTTCCTTTTGTCTTTATTTCCTATCAAATAATTCTTGAAGCAGGGGAGGTTATAAAAAATATCAACCTTCCTGAATTAATAAATACTATCACTACAAATCCTGTGCTTGCAAAAATTCTTAGTAAGCTTAGTTTTATAACTGGTGGAGATGTGGCGTCACTGGAGAATCTAATAAAAGAAGAACTTGCAGGAATTATGAAGAATGTAGCTTTTAGGATTGCACACGGTTTTGGAGATGTGGTTAGCTCAGCAATAAATCTTGTCTTAACTTTTTTTATTGCTTTTTTCTTTCTAAAGGATGGAGACCATTTTGTAAGAAAGATTATAGAATTTCTACCTTTTGCAGAGGCAGATAAAGTTTCCATAAAAAATCAAACGAAGAATATTATCTATACGACTTTTTATGGTGGAATTCTTATTGCTATACTTCAAGGTACAATTCTCGGAGTCACTTTTTATTTTTTGGGAATGCCTTCTGCTACTTTGTGGGGTTTTGCAACAGCTATAGCATCTTTCATCCCTGTATTAGGAGCATTTGCTGTATGGGGACCTGCTTCTATTTATCTTCTTTTGAAGGGATATATACTAAAAGGAATTATACTAATATTGGTGGGAGGTTTAATTATAAGTTCTATTGATAATGTTCTTAAGCCAATTATTATTAAAGGAAAGGTTAACCTTCCTTTAATTTTTATTTTCCTATCTGTTCTTGGTGGTATAAAGGTCTTTGGATTGATTGGTTTTATCATTGGTCCTCTTATTTTTAGCCTTTTTGTCTCATTTCTTGAGATACTTAAAAACTTCGTAGGAGGTGGGGAACATGTTTGAAAGGAAGGATTTAGAAGCATTTGAAAAATTTAGGGCGGAAGATAATTTTGTGGTAAGTCTTTTCCTTAATGTCTCACCTCAGGAAAGAAAAAGGGGGAGCTATTTATCAAAATTTAAGAATTTTATTAAAGCATTACCAGAAGAAAGACTTTCTCATGTTAAAGAAGACATAGAAAAAATTGAAAAATTTTTACAAACTGAAAGAGAGTCTTTTAAAAAATCTCTTGTACTTTACAGCTGCGTGAAAAAAGGTTTTTGGCAGAGGTATGATTTAAACATTGAACTTAAAGAAGAACTTGTTATTGATAAAACTCCCTACACGAGTCCTCTCTTTGATCTTCTTGATAACTATCAGAAGTATGGAATTCTCCTTGTTGATAAACGTTCTGCCAGGGTTTTTTTGGTTTTCTTAGGAGATATTGAAGAATATGGGATGATTGAGCATGAACATGTTCCAGGTAAACACAAAAAAGGCGGTTGGTTTGCACTTGCAGAGAAGAGATATGAAAGACACATTGAGCATCATGTAAAGATGCATCTTAAGGACGTCGTTGATAAATTTAGTGATTTTTTGAAAGACAGAGAAGTCAGAAGACTAATAGTCGCAGGTCCTGATGAGGCTATTTATGAATTAATGAAAATACTTCCTGAAAGTATCAAGCAGAAGATAGTTGGAAGAACTTTTATAGAAAAATACGCCTTTGCAGAAGAAGTACTTGAGAAAGTTATGCCTATAATAAATGACTATGAACAGATGAAAGAGAGTAAAACTCTATCAGAACTTATTACACGTTCAAGAAAAAATGATAATGCGGTTTTAGGTATCGATGATGTAATAAAGTATCTAAGAGACAGAAGAGTAATGAAACTTATCATTCCGAAAGATTACAAAATCGATGGAAAGGTTTGTAATTCCTGTGGATTTGCTACTAAGCATGATGTTGACTGCTGTATAGAATGTGGTGACTGTGTAATGAAAACTTATAATCTCATAGAAAAAGTAACAGAAATGTCTTTGCAGAATGGTGCATTGATTGAAGTTGTGAAGGATGAAAAAGAAAGAAAGCAACTGATTGAGAATGGTGGGATTGGAGCATTCTTAAGATTTTAAGTATTTTCTAAGATATGAAGCAGTATGAGAGTTTTTAACATTAAGAAATTCTTGGAGGCTTCCTTCATATACGAGGTAGCCTCCTTCTTCCCCTCCTTCAGGTCCAAGGTCAATTATCCAATCTGCATGAGTTATAACCTCTGGATTATGTTCAATTATTAATACAGTCGCTGATTTATCAGTGAGCTTTTTAATTACTTTAAGGAAGTTTTTCACATCTTCATAATGAAGTCCAACTGTTGGTTCATCAAGAATATATAGAAATCCTTTCAGAGAGTAAATTTTCTTTGTAGCAATAGAGTTAAGAATCTCAGCGCATATTTTTAATCTCTGGGATTCTCCACCAGAAAGAGTTGTGGCCGGCTGTCCAAGCAAGAGATACCCAAGCCCTAATTCTTTTATAATGCCTATTTTATCCCTTAAGAGGGGTTCTTCTGAGAAAAATTCATAGGCTTCATCAAAACTCATGGATAACACATCGTGGATATTTTTTTCTTTATATTTAATTTCTAAAACTTCCTTTTTAAATCTCTTTCCCCCGCATTCCTCACAAGGAAGAAAGAGGTCTTCAAAAAAATACATCTCTACTCTTATAAAACCCTCTCCTTTACAAATCGGACAATGACCTAAAGAGCTATTAATTGAAAAGTGTCCAGAGGTGAAGCCTTTTAATTTAGATTCCTTTAGACTGGCAAATACTTCTCTTATTTTCCCATAAATTTCCAAGTAGGTAACAGGCATAGATTTAGGAGTTTTTCCAATCGGGGATTGGTCAATAAGTTTCAATGTCTTTAAATTCTTTGTGCCCTCTATTTCACTATAAGGAAGGGAGTCTTCGCTACTTAATCCAAGTTTTTTAGCTAAAGCCTTGTATAAAGTATCTACTATAAGAGAACTTTTACCTGAACCAGACACCCCTGTCACTACAGTAATGGAATTGAGGGGAATATTGATATCTATGTTTTTAAGATTATGTCCTCTTGCCCCTTTTAGAGTGATAAAATTTTTAAAGCTCATTAGGGTATCTGTGTTTACAATATATTCTGTTTTTTTGAGATAATTTGAAGTTATTGACTCAAATTCTAAAAAACTTTTTATATCACCAGAGAATACCACTTTACCACCCTTAACGCCACCTTCCGGACCCATTTCAACAATCCAGTCTGCTTGTGATATTACTTCTTTATCATGTTCTACCACTATTACTGTATTTCCATACTCTGTAAGTTCCTTCAATACCTCAATAATTTTTTCGGTGTCCCTTGGATGAAGCCCTACAGTTGGTTCGTCAAGTACATATATAGTAGATGTAAGCCTATTAGCAATTTGATTAGAGATATTGATTCTTTGATACTCACCACCTGATAGTGTTTTAATTTGTCTGTCAAGGGTTAAATATCCAAGTCCTACTCTATGAAGAAAATCAAGTTTCATCATTATCTGTCTAATAGGTTCTTCTACAATTTTTGATTGCTCAGCTGATAGATTAATTTTATGTAACAATTCTTTAAGTTGTTTAATAGACAGAGCATTTAAATCACTTATATCTAAACCATTTATTTTAAACGAAAGTACAGACTGTTTAAGCCTTTTACCTTTACATATAGGACATAAGCGAGGTTTTCTCATCCTCGATAGAAAAACTCTTACATGTACCTTATACCTTTTTCTTTCAAGCTCCTCAAAGAAGTCGTTTAAACCGTAAAAATATTGATTACCTGTAAAAATAATTTTTTTATGCTCTTTTGGTAAGTCTCTGTAAGGGATACTCACATTAATACCTGTAAGTTTTGCTCCCTTGATTAGCTGATCCTTCCACCATTTGAGCATTGGTCTTTCAAATATTTCTATGGCACCTTCTTTGAGAGATAGCTCTTTATCTGGAATTATTAAGTTTTCATCATAGGAAAGTATGTATCCAAAACCTTTACATTCAGGGCATGCTCCCTGAGGATGATTAAAGGAAAAAAGAATTGGTGATGGTTCTTCTGTCTTCATGCCACATTGGGGACATTCAGGTTCTTTTGGAAAATTAAGTAAAAGATTACTATCAGGCATGAAAACTTTTACTGTTCCCATTCTGAATGCTGTTTCAATAGAATCAGCAAGCCTTGATTTATCGGAGATTTTTAATCGATCTGCTATTACATTTAATGGATAGATGACATCATTTTTTAAATTCTCCATATCCCTTACTGAAAAAGCATTCTTTTCTATTGATAAAAACCTTGAAAATCCTCTTTGAGTGAGTTTTTCAACCTTATCATTTGTCTCAAATATAATAAAAGCTTTTTGTCCATAAAAATTGTTGAATATTTCCTCTACAATTTCTGAAGGATTCCATCTTTTGATTTCTTTACCACATTTAGGACAAATAGGCTTTGCTATCTTTGAAAAGATTATTCTTAAATAATCGTAAATTTCAGTATGTGTTCCTACTGTAGCACGAGAACCCTTAACAGGATTTCTCTGCTCAAGTGCTATAGAAGGTCTTAGATTGTCAATTAGGTCAACTTCGGGTCTTGGAAGTTTTTCAATAAACACTCTTGCATAGCTGGACATACATTCAATAAATCGCCATTGCCCTTCAGCATAAATGGTATCAAAAGCAAGAGAAGATTTGCCAGAACCCGAAATGCCTGTAATTACAGTAAATTTATTGTGAGGAATTTGTAAGTCTATGTTCTTTAAGTTGTTTTGCCTTGCACCCTTTATAATTAAATACTCATCGTTTATATTATTTAGTTCTATCTGAGAAATGCTCATCTTTTATTGTAACTCTAATGTTAACCCTAAAGGCAAAAATTGATTATTATTTGCTCAATATTGGAAAATTCAAACATTTTTGATATACTTTTTTTAAATGAATAAAAATATGAAAAAATTTATATATATTTTTATCTTTTTTATACTTATAATAAGCCTTTACTGGTTCAATTCTTTAAAAAATAAAGAGCCTATAAAAATTGGTCTTATGGTGACTCTTACAGGAGTATATCCTGATCTCGGCAGAGAGATAAGGGATGGAGCATTAATGGCTGTTGAGATGATAAATGAAAGAGGAGGTATTAATGGAAGGAATCTGAAACTTATCATAAAAGATAATAGATACAATATAGAGGTGGCAAAAAGCAACTATGAAGAACTATACAAAGAAAATGTAATAGCAGTTATTGGTCCTGCAACAAGCACAACAGCAAAAAAGCTTCTTCCTATTATAAATGAAAAAAAACTCTTATCTATTGCTCCAACTCCTACTTCAACTGAACTATCAGGATTAGATGATTACATGATAAGATTGAGACCTACAAACAGAGAGGAATCATTAGTATTAGCAGATTATGTTATTAAAAATCTAAAGGTTAAAAGTATAGCTATCATTTATGATATTATTAATCCTGTATATACAAGTGACTTTATTAATTATTTTAAGCTTCCATTCGAAAAGAATGTAAAATTTTATATATATCCTTTTGATGAGACTAAGAATAATATAAAAAATCTTTCAAGAAAAATAATACGCCAATCAGTAGATGCTGTAGTGATTCTTATGGATGTTTATAATACAGCGCTGTTTGCACAAAATCTAAGGCTTTTTAAAGCAAATATACCTATCTTGACTACTATATGGGCAAAATCTCCAAGATTAATAGAACATGGAGGTAAGAGCATAGAAGGAATTATCTCGGTAGATATTATTGAATGCCAAAAGATAAGACAGGAAAATGAGGAGATTAATAATAAATTCATTGAAAGATTTGGACATCCTATAAACTGTATATCAGTCCATGGATTTGACTCAGTCATGATAATTAAAAGAGCTATAGAAGAAGGAGCAACAAGGGAAAATATAAGAGAGGTGATTCTAAAAATAAAAAAATTTAAAGGACTTCAAGGTGAAATCATATTTGACGAATTTGGAGATATACAAAAAAAACCTTTCATATTAAAAATTGAAAATCGTAAATTTATAAAAGTGCAATAATGAAAAAAACATTTAGAATTTATACTCTTTTAACTTTGATTTCAACATCTATTTTATTGATTTTTTTTATTAACACAATTGTATTTATCATTGCTAAAAAGCAGATGAAAGAGGAAAAATCTAAGGAATATGAAACTACAATAAAAACTGTTTCCTACTACATTGATAGAATCATAGAAGAAAAAAGCAAAGATTTAAACATAATCTTAGGATATTTAAACTCATCAGAGAAGTTTGAAAATAAAATAAATCATATAATCAATTTTTTATCTCTAAACCCAGACATAAAATATACTTTAATTGTTGACAACAAGGGAATTGTTAGATACATATTTCCACTAAAAGAGGCTATAGTAGGGATCGATCTTTCAAATGATCCGATTATCAATAATTTAGGAAAAATAAAGTTTTATGGACCTCATGTTTCAATAATAGACAAAAAACCTTATTATATAATTTCAAAGAAATTAAGCGAAACAACCATTTTAATTTTCATAGATATTCCAGAAATTAATTCACTTATTGAAACATTAAAAAGCCAGGGTTATTATGCATTTATCTTAGACGAGAAGGGTTTTGCAATAGCCCATGTAAATGATGAAATCGTAAAACAGGGACTTAATTTAAGTCATTATGATTTTATAAAAAAAGGTATAAAAGGTATAGAGGAAATGATAGAGGCAGATATTGATGATAAAAAATATGTGCTATTAGCCAGAAAAATCCCCCAAACTGAATATACATTTTTTATCGGAAATGAATACTATGAAGCATTAAGTAATTTTTATCTTTTAAGAAGGAAAATTCTTTATATAATTTTATTGATTATTATCCTCTTATTCCCTATTAGTTTATTAATTTCAAAAAGATTTACAAAGCCTATACATAACATCATTTCTGTAATAGAGAAGCTTAAAAAAGGTGAATATAAGATTTCTAAGGTAAAATCGGATATAAAAGAATTAGAGGGAATTTCAGATGCAATTTATGAAATGGCTAAGATAATCTCCGATAGAGAAATAAAATTAAGAAAAATTTTCGAAGCTTCCAAGGATGCTATAGTAATATCTACTTTTGAAGGTGATATCTTAGATTTTAATGATGCAGCAGCAAAAATGTTTGGATTTAAAGATAAAAATGAAGTGCCTCCAGATTTGAAAAAAGATACTTTTTACTATAATGATATATCAAATAGGAACTTTATACTAAATAAGCTTGCAGAAAAAGAATCAGTTGAAAACTATGAAGTTATTTTTAAGAAAAATGATGGTACTGTATTTTATGGTTTGATTTCCTCAAACCTTGTCAAAGATGATGAGGGTAAGGTTCTTTTTATTGTATCAACTATTAAAGACATAACTGAGAAGAGAAAACTTCAGGAGCAATTGTTTCAGGCACAAAAAATGGAAAGTATCGGTAGGCTTGCTGGTTCAATAGCCCATGATTTTAATAATATCTTATCTATAATACATGGAAGTAATCAACTTATTCAGATGCATGCAAAAAATAATCCTCAAATTGAAAAATATACCTCATCTATTACTAAGGGAGTAGAAAAGGCAAGAGATTTTATAAAGAAACTTTTGGCTTTTTCAAAAAGACAACCATTTATTCCTAAAATTTATGATTTAAATGAAATCATAAAGGAGGAAATTAAACTTATCAAATCTTCAATAAGAGAGGATATAATACTTGAATTAAAAACTTCTGATTCACCTTTATTAGTTAATCTTGATAGAACCCAGTTTACACAGATAATTTTAAATCTGACTGTGAATGCAATGGATGCTATGCCAGATGGAGGGAAAATTACAATTTCAACAGAAGAAAAAAATTTCGAATATGAAGATAAAAAAATATATCCAGTTATAATGGAGGGGAATTATGCGTGTATAAATTTTTCAGATACAGGAATAGGCATCCCTGAGGAAATAAAAGATAAAATATTTGAACCTTTTTTCACCACAAAAGTTGATGGAACAGGTTTAGGACTGGCTACCGTATATGGAATTGTTCAACAACATAATGGCTTTATTACTGTTTACAGCGAGGAAGGTAAAGGTACAACATTTAAAATTTATCTGCCTCTCTCCATTGGTTTTGAAAAATCGCAGGAAGAAAAAGACAATAATGATAAAATCAGTATAAAGAATATTCTATTAGTAGAAGACAATAATGAGGTAAGAACAATTATGGTTTTGAAGTATATTCATTTTCTAATGGCTCAGAAGCCTTGAATCGATTTGAAGAAATTAAAAATATTATAGACCTATGCCTTTTTGACATAATAATGCCCTCTATGGGAGGTTTTGAACTTTATAAGAAGATAAAAGAAATTAAACCAGATATAAAAGTATTATTTATGACTGGATATGCAGATAATTTATTGCAAATTCAAACAATCATTAAAGAGGGACAACAAGTTATAAATAAACCTTTCAGTATAGCTGAACTAAAAAAGAAAATAAAAGAACTTTCTTAATTCCTTTACTATTCCGTTTGATTATTTTCCTTTTCTTTGTCCTTTTTTTTCAATAAATCAGACATTTCAACAAGTTTTCTCATAACAAGATAATTTATTGTGCCTTTTGGATAACTACCGTCGTGTTGGAGTTCACCTGCTTTCATATCTGTTAATATCTCAAGCCCTTCCTCTGCATATTCTATAGCGTATATGTGGAATTTGCCTTCTTCAATTGCTTTTTGAATTTCTTCTTTTAGCATAAGATGTTTAATATTTCTTTTAGGGATTATTACCCCATGACTTCCATCAAGTCCTCTAATTTTACATAGTTCAAAAAATCCTTCTATTTTTTCATTGATACCGCCAACAGGTTGAACTTCTCCTCTCTGATCCATTGAACCTGTTACTGCAATATTTTGCTTGAGAGGAATTTCTGCAATACTACTTAGAAGAGCATAAAGTTCAGCACATGTGGCTGAGTCGCCTTCTATCATTTCATAGAGTTGTTCAAAAGTAAGTGACGCACTGAGGCTAATTGATTTCTTTATAGCGTACTTACTCCAAAGATAACTTGAAAGAATCATTATGGCTTTTTCGTGGATTTTGCCTGACATTTTTGTTTCTCTTTCAATATTGACAATACCTGCTTTACCTAAATAGGTTCGCGCAGTAATTCTTGAGGGTTTACCAAAACTATAATCACCTAGATCAAGCACTGCGAGCCCATTAATTTGTCCTACTTTACTACCTGTAGTTTCAATAATTAATACATCTTCAAGAATTAATTCTCTTAACTTCTCCTCTATACTTGCTGACCTATAAACTCTTTGATCTAAAGCTTTCAGGACATGTGAAGATTTAACTACATTTTTGCCGTCTTTTTTTGCCCAAAAATGAGATTCTCTCACAATGTCTGCGATAGAACTAAACTGAGTTGAAAGCTTTTCTTGATGTTCTGCAAGCCTTGAGCCATATTCTACAATTTTTGCTACCGCAGAACGATGAAAAGGAAGAAGCCCTTCTTCTTTTTGGCAAAGCGCTACAAACTGAGCATATTTTTTTATGTTCTCTTCATTCCTTGGCATTCTAATATCAAAATCAGCCTTTACTTTGAATAGTTCTTTATATTCATCGTCATAGTTATACAATAAATAATAGAGTAAAGGGGTTCCTGTAAGAATTACTTTCACATTAAGTGGAATAGGCTCTGGTCTTAAAGTAGAAGTTGTTATGAGTCTATATTGTTCCCATACATCTTCTATTCTAATTTCCTTATTTCTAAGCGCTCTTTTAAGGGAATCATAGGAGAATAAATTTTTTAACAGGGCTAAAGCATCTATTACAATGTAGCCACCATTTGCTTTATGAAGTGAGCCTGCTTTTATCATTGTGAAATCTGTAATAGCCATTCCGTACTGAATTTTATATTCTATGCTTCCAAAAAGATTTAAATAAGTAGGATTGGGCTCATATACCACAGGTGCGCCTTCTGTATTAGAGTTATCAACAAGAATGTTAACACTATATTTTACAAAAGAAGCCTCTTTCGGTATTTTTACAAATGGTGGGATAGGAGGTGTAACCTCTTCTTGAATTTTAAAATCTTGAAGGTTATTAAGAATGTCTTCCTTTACAGCATCAAGATATTGATTTATTTTTTCATTAAAAGAGTATTTATTTTTTAAATCTTCTATTGGCTGTTCAATTACATCAAGAGCAATTTGTCGCTCTAATTTAATGAGCATTTCCTTTACCACTTTATCTGCTTCACGCACAGCCCTTACTACGTCATCAAGTTTTTCCTGAAGCATTTTCCCAAATTCATCAATTCTTTTTCTTGTTTCAGGTTCAAGAGCTTGGAATTCATCTTCTGTAAGAGGTTCTCCATCTCTTTTTATGGGAACAATTATAAGCCCTGCTAAAGCTTTTCTTATAGCAAAGCCTTTATTCCTGGCTTCTTCTTCTATGGCTGAAAACCATTCTTTTTGTTTTTGCTGAAAATCTTCAAGTATTTTATTTCTTTGTTTATCATACTCTTTAGATTCAAAAGCTTTGGGTATCTCAGTTTTAAGAGTATTAATAAGATTTACCATATCATTTTGAAATTCTTTAGCCTTTCCTGCTGGGAGACTCACTGCTATGGGATTGTCAGGTTTTTTAAAATTATAAAGATAACACCAATCAGGTGGTATAGGTTCACTTTTAACTTTTTCTGCAAGAAGGGTTCTAATAGCACGCATCTTACCCGTTCCTTGAGCACCTAAGGCATATATATTGAAACCTTTTGCAGGTAAATTTAATCCAAAATCAAGAGAAGCAATAGCTCTATCTTGTCCAATTGTACCAATTAAAGGTTTTTCATCGAGAGTTGTTTCAAATTTAAAAATAGATTCATCACATTTTTTATATACATCATGAGATTTTAGCTTTAATATCATATTTAACCTCCTTAAAAGGTTTTTTTATTATAACACTTTATAATTATGAATTAACCAAATGCAAGTTTTCTTTTGTTATTGCATTAGCCATCTTAATTTTTTCTTGAATATGTTTGCTAATGACCAATATCTAAGTTTAAACAAAAGATACAAGATTTGTGTTAAAATTTATTTTGTAAATGAATCTAAATAAAACAAAAACTCTTCTCATTTTTTCAGTTCTCATTTTAATTCTTATCTTATTAATCTTTTTCTTATTAAAACCTTCAAAAATAGATAAGTATAAGGTAGAGAAGAAAAAAATGATTAATTCTGTCTACGCTTCTGGGTATATTGACTCTTCAGACAGTGTAAATATTAAATCAGAAGTTTCAGGCTATGTTGAAAAAATCATGGTAAGAGAAGGCCAGGAAGTAAAAAAAGGTCAAGTACTCTTGGTCATAGCAAATGAACCTATAAGAGAAAATTTAAGGGATGTAGAGGCTCAGCTCGCTTCAGTGAGAGATAGATTGGCTCCAGATTCTGATTTTAAAAAAGAATTAACTCATAATATTGAAATAAGAAAAGCCATTCTTGAAAATGTTGAAAAAAACTTTAATAGAAGGAAGGCTTTATATGAAGAGGAATTAATTTCAAAGGAAAAATTCGATGAAATTAAGAGAGAGTATGAAGTTGCAAAGAGAGATTATGAAAGGCAGATAAGTCAATATAACGACACAATAAAAAACTTAAATTACCAATTAGAAAGTCTCAAAGCAAGGAGACAAGCACTTAAATCGGAATTAGACAAATACTACATTAGATCCCCAATTAATGGCAAAATTCTAAGAAAATTTGTTAATGAAGGGGATTATGTTAATCCTATTCAACAGAGTAATGCTTTATTTTCTGTGGGAAATGAGAAAAATCTTGAAACCGTTCTACTTGTAGATGAGGAATATATCACCATGGTTAAAACTGGCATGAAGGTTTACATTACACTTGATTCTTATCCAGGAGAGACTTTTGAAGGTAGGGTAAAAACTATTGAGAGTCAATCTGATAGAACGACAAGGACAGTTAAGGTAAAGGCTGATGTAAATTACGGAAAAGCAGTATTTTTTGGTTTAACTGTTGAAGCAAATATCATTATAAAAGAAGTTGAAGGGATTTTTATTCCAGAATCAGCCTATAAAAACGGTTATGTTGAAGTATTAGAGGGAAGGAAAGTGAAAAAAATAAAAGTGAATGTTTCCCCGGAAAAATATAAGGGTTACGTTCTTGTTTTAGAAGGGCTAAAGGAAGGACAAGAAATAATAGCACAATGAAACATATTGTATTTGTTACTTTAAAACTGCTTTTTGAAAGAAAAAGGCAGACTATAGTAGCTATTGTCGGAGTATCAATTGGTGTAGGAGCTTTTATTGCTATGGCGTCTCTTATGAATGGTTTTCAGAAATATTTCATTGAACAAGCTTTGGATTTAAATGCCCATGTAACATTAAAAGTGAAAGATGAACCTGATAAAGGGAAAATACTTAAACAAGTTTATGGTGATAATTTGTATTTTAATGTTTACGGGTCAAAACCTAAGGAGTTGAAGGATAAAATTATAGATTATAAATTCTTGATATCTAAATATGAAAAAGATGCAGAAATAATTGGAATAGCACCCCATCTTACAGGACAGGGAATTGTGAAGTATGGCACTGTTGACAAATCAGCATCACTTATAGGTATAGACCCAATATTAGAAAGAAAAGCCTCTGTTATTGATAAATTTATCTCAAATAAAAAACTCGATATACTCACTTCTGATAGAGATAGCGTTATTATCGGTAAACTTCTGGCAAGAGACCTTGGAATTGATGAAGTAGGTAAAAAGGTTATAATAACTACACCTAATGGTGTTACGTATCTTTTTAAAGTAGTTGATTTTTTTGATTCTGGTATCACAATGCTTGATCAGACAAGAATATATATGAACTTGAAAACCCTTCAAACTATTCTTAATAAACCAAACGAGGTTAATGAAATAATTTTTAAAATAAAGGATGTTTATAAAGCAAATGAAATTGCGGATAGAATAAATAGGGAAACAAGTTATTACACTGAAAGTTGGCAGAAAGCCTTTAGAAATTTTTTACAACTTTTTAAAATCCAGAATTATATTACCTATATGATTGTTTTTGCAATTCTTATAGTCTCAGCTTTTGGGATTTTCAACATTATAATGATGACTGTGCTTGAAAAGAAAAGGGATATAGCTATACTAAAAGCATTAGGTTATGAAAATGTGGATATAATAAAAATATTTGTTTTCCATGGAATAACAATAGGTTTTTTAGGAGCTATATTTGGCTCTTTTTTAGGTTATGCTATTCAGGAATTTCTTGCATCTGTGAATGTAAGCGTAGAAGGTTTAGTAAGAACAAAGGGATTTGCATTAGATAGAAGTCCTTTATATTTTCTTTATGGTATTTTATTTGCCTTTACTTTTTCAATTTTTGCAGCTTTCTATCCTTCCTACAAAGCTTCAAAACTTAATCCAATTGATATCTTCCGGAGTAGTGCTTGAGTAGTATTATTCAACTTAAAAATATTAATAAAAAGATTAGAGAAGAGCTAATACTTCGAGACATCAATCTGTCTGTAACAAAAGGAGAATTTATAAGTATAATCGGACCTTCTGGATCAGGTAAAAGTTCTCTCCTATATATCATAGGACTTTTAGACATACCAAGCGATGGTGAGGTATTTATAGAAGGAGAAAAAGTAGATTTCACTGAGACTCACAAAATTGCTCATTTAAGAAATATAAAATTTGGTTTCATCTTTCAATTTCATTATCTTATCGCAGAATTTAGTTTGCTCGAAAATGTTATGGTTCCCATGTTAAAAGCAGGTAGAACAAAAGAAGAATCAAAGGAAAGAGCCTACTTGCTTCTTCAAAAATTGGGACTTAAGGGAAAAGAGAAGAGAAAACCTTTTCAAATTTCAGGCGGTGAGCAACAGAGGGTTGCTATTGCAAGAGCTTTGGCAAATGAACCAATTGTAATAATAGCTGATGAGCCTACAGGCAATTTGGATTCAAAAAATACAGCAATTGTTATGGATATTTTTTGTAACTTACATCTTGAAGGCAAAACAGTAATAATGGTGACTCATGAAATAGAACTCACTGAAAGGACTGAGAGAATTGTGAAAATGTTAGATGGAAATATTATAGAAGATATTGAACTTGACAAGAAAAAATGTTAAACTTGTGTATGATTCTGAAACTTTCTATATCTTTACTTTTAATTATTCTATCCTTTATCGCAGCCTATACAATGTTTGAAATATTTGGTAAAACAGAAAGGAGAAAGAACATGGATATATTAAAAAAGATTCATCGTATTAATGGAAGATTCTTTTTCATAGTATTCTTATTTGGCGCTATAGGGTGTATATATATGCTTTCTCAATCAAGGGCAGAACTTACACCAAGAGCGACATTACATGCCTTTTCAGCTGTTGCAATTTTCTTAATCTTTTCCCTTAAAATCTTATTTATTAAGTATTATAAGCAGTTTTACTCCTATGCAAAATTAATTGGAGTGTTAGTGGTATTATTAACATTCAATCTATTGGCATTTTCAACAGGGTATAGTCTTGTAACAGGACAGTATAGTAAAAATTTTAATACAGAGGCTGTTGGTCAGCAAATGATTGTAGCAAATAAAGAAGCTAATGTTGAAAATGGTAAGAAACTATATGCTCAGTTATGTGCATCTTGTCATTATACAGATAAAAAAGATTTTAAGAGGGCAGCTCCAGGATTACAGGGAATATTTAAGGAAAAATATCTACCCTCAAGTAAAAAAGCAGTAACTGTAGAGAATGTAATTAATCAAATTAAAAATCCCTATAAATACATGCCTTCTTTTAATGATTTAACAGATTCGCAGATTAATGATATCGTTAGTTATCTGAAGACTCTTTAAAATTAAATGAATCCAAATAGACTGATTTATGAGAAAAGCCCCTATTTGCGTCAGCATGCTTATAATCCTGTGAACTGGTATCCTTGGTGTAAAGACGCTTTTGAAATAGCTCAAAAAGAAAATAAGCCTATTTTTCTGTCAATTGGTTACTCTACCTGTCATTGGTGTCATGTTATGGAAAAAGAATCCTTTGAAGATGAGGAGATAGCTGAAATATTAAATCGTTTTTTTATATCAATAAAAGTTGACAGAGAAGAAAGACCTGATATTGACAGCATCTATATGAAAGTGTGTTATTTATTCCAAAACAGAGGAGGATGGCCTCTTACAATATTAATGACGGCTGATAAAAAGCCTTTCTATGCAGATACCTATATACCTAAAGATGATCTTTATGGCAAATTTGGCTTAAAAAAATTACTTCTTAGGATAGTAGATTTATGGGAAAATAACAGTAATAAAATTAGAGAAGTCTCCGAGGGTATAACTGAATCTCTGAAGAAGATAGTGAGTAAATCGAATGAGAAAATCGCATTGTCTGAATCTACAATTCACAAGGCCTATGAAGGTTTGAGAATAGTTTTTGATAAAGATTATGGAGGTTTTGGTAAATCACCCAAGTTCCCTCTACCCTTAAATTTTCTATTTCTCCATAGATATTTTTATAGATATAAAAATATGACTGCCTTAGATATGTCTTTGCAAACGTTAAAGAAAATGCGATTGGGAGGTATTTATGACCACCTTGGCTTTGGTTTTCATAGATACTCAACTGATCGAGAATGGATACTTCCTCATTTTGAAAAAATGCTTTATGACAATGCGCTTTTAATGCTTTCTTATGCCGAAGCATTCCAAATTACTAAGGATGAATTTTTTAAAACAGTTGCAGAAGAGATAGCTACTTATCTTTTAAGAGATATGTATTCATCAGAAGGTGCTTTTTATTCTGCAGAAGATGCTGATAGCGAAGGAAAAGAAGGAGAGTTTTATCTCTGGACTTATGATGAGATAGAGCAAACCTTAACGGAAGAAGAATTTAATGCAGTAAAAATTATATATTCCCTTTCTAAAGAGGGTAATTTTTATGAAGAGGCTACAAAACAAAAGAATGGTAAAAATATTATCCATATAGAAAAATCTTTGGAAGTCCTTTCTGAAGATTTAAATATCGAGAAAGAAGAACTTATAAATACCATAGAAAGTATTAGGTATAAACTCTTTAATAAGAGACAATCGAGAGTAAAACCCGCAAGAGATGAGAAAATTCTTACAGACTGGAATTCTTTAGGAATTGTAGCCTTTTGCAAGACAGGGATTATTTTTGAAAAATATGAATATATTGATATTGCAGAAAAGTGTATGAGTTTTTTATTAAATAATATGTTTGATAATTCAGGCAAATTGCTTCACAGATTCGTAGAAGGCGAAGCATCTGTATTCGGATATCTTGAAGATTATGCCTATCTTATTTGGGCATTAATAGAGCTTTATTTTGCTACATTCAAGAACGAATATTTACTGAAAGCCTTAGAATTAACCGATTTTACTATAGAACACTTTATGGATAAAGAAAATGGTGCATTTTATCATACTGCAGACTATGCAGAGATTGTTATTGAAAGAATTAAGGAAATATACGACGGTGTAGTTCCTTCAGGGAACTCATTAATGGCATATAATTTTTTAAGACTATCTCGCTTAATTCAAAAGAGAGAGTATGAGCAATTAGCGAATAAAATTATTTATTTTTTCAGTAAGGACATTGAAAAAATCCCAGCCTCCTATATTTTCTCTATCATATCTCTTGATTTATTAATTAATGGCAGCATGGAATTAATTGCTATTCCAAACGCTTCAAAAGAGGATGAGATAAAATTTTTAAGGTCTTTGCAGAGAGAATTTGTTCCTAATCTTCTTCCTATGATAAAAGATTCTTTTATGGAAAGTATTTTTGATTGGACGAAATTATTTGAAAAAATCGAGGGAAATTCTACCTACTATCTTTGTAAAAATTTTACCTGTCAGTCTCCAATGATTGATAGAGTTAAGTTAATGGATTTCATATTAAATTCTTAATTTTCACAAACACCTCCTCTGCTATTTTTTCGTAGTCTGCTCTACCTGTAATGTCAATCCAGAGAATGTCTTTTTCCTTTTTAAACCATGTGAATTGTCTTTTAGCGTAATTTTTGGTTCTTTTTTTAATTAATCGTATTGCTTCATCAAAGCTATAAAGGTCTGATAGATAGCCCGCAACTTCTTTATATCCAATTGCCTGTAAGGAGGGTATTGGTTTAATACCTCTATGGTGTTTTTTTATTAAATTTAGTATTTCTCTTACCTCCTCTATTAAGCCTGACTTAATCATTGAGTCCACTCTTTTTTCGATTCTATGGTAAAGTTCCTTTCTGTCACGAGTAATTCCAATTTTAATAAATTCCCAGGGTAATGGTTTTGTTAACTTTTTTTGTATATCACTTATACTTTTATTCTCTTTAAAGAAAACTTCCAGAGCTCTAATAGTTCTTCTTAAATCTTTAGGATTTATCCTTGAAGCTGCTTGAGGGTCGACATCTTTTAAGAATTGATAAAGACTGCCGGGACTTTTTTTTTCTTTTTCAACTAGTTCCTTTCTTAAATTCCAATCTGCATCTGCTCCTTCAAAAATTCCTTCTGTCATTGCTCTTAAATAAAGACCTGTACCACCAACAATAAGTGGGATTTTATCTTTTTCTAATAGATTTTGAATAATTGTCTTAACTCTTTCAATATAATCACCCGTGCTAAAGTATTCCCAAGGTTCAACTATATCAATCATATGATGAATTACTTCTGTGCGCTCTTGTGAGGAAGGTTTAGCAGTGCCTATATCCATATATTTATAAATTTGCATTGAGTCAGAACTGATTATTTCGGTTTTAAGTAATTTTGCCAACAAAATGGAAATTTCTGTTTTACCTACAGCTGTAGGACCTAAAAGAATTAAAACTAAATTTTTCATAACCTATTTATTATAAACAAATACTACTACGTTGCTTAATGTACAAATCTAAACGGAATTATATTTATTGCCTTAAACCGTCCTCCTTTTTAGGTGTTATTTTGATTTAAGGGTATCTTGGTTTTGGTGAGAATTTTTTAAAATTAAGAGTTCTTATATTAGGATGGCGTCTTATAGGGCAATTCCTTCAAATTTTTTAAGCCATTTTTTGAAGATATTAACCTTTTCTTCACCATAGTTTGAAAGATCCGTGATAATCTCATCAACTGTCCTAATTCTAACTGAACCATCTGATTCCTTTGAGAAAAATTTATCAGAATAGGCAATTATTTGTTCTTCTAATGAAATAGGTATCATATCTCTATGTGGTAAAGGAAGATTTTTTTTAATTATTTCTTCTTTTGTTATCCCCACTCCTGTATGTCTTTCACAAACCAAAGCAAATTTTTTAAATCCCTCTTTTTCGAGTAATTCTTTACCAAGATATCCATGGGCAATGTAAGGATAAGAACCATAGCACTCGAATTTTGGTGTATTTGTCATAAAAATTCCTATGTCATGCAGCATTGCTGCATTGTATATAAATTCTTTATCAACATCAAAGTTCTCAGATATTTTTATAGCTTTTTCTGCAACAGCCTTTGAATGATTTACCAGAATCTCAAAAGCTTTTGAGTTAGGATCATAAAATTTTTCTATTATTTTTAAAGGTTCCATGAAATTTATTATAATCTATTCTATGAAAATTAATCATATAAGCACACCTATTGGAGTTCTCTGTCTTTTTTTTGATGAAGAATTCAATTTGATAAAAATTACAAAACCAAAGAAATTAAGAACTATAAATGAAAAAGCACATTCAGAATTTATAAGAAATATAAAAATTCTTTTTGATGACTATTTTGAAGGCAAGACAATAATAATTGACTATCCAATAAAAATGCACAGTATTTCAGAATTTGATAGAAAAGTATTAAATTTCATCAAAAAAATTCCATTTGGACAAACAGTTTCATACAAATGGATTGCAAAAAACCTTAAAACTTCGCCAAGAGCAGTAGGACAGGCATTGAAAAGAAATCCTTTGCCAATCATAATACCTTGCCACAGAATAATAAAATCCAGTGGAGAAATAGGTGGTTATTCACTTGGTATAGAAGCAAAAAAATGGTTAATTGAACATGAAAAAACTATCTTATATAAGCTTCCGTCACATAAAACCTGACCATTCTGTGAGTATTAAAATAGTAAGCGTTCATGGTTATTACATTTTTCATAATCTTTATCCATATCCCTCTTTTTTCATAAAAAAGAGGCAGTATTTCAGTAGCAAGCTTAAAATATAAATCTTCTGCATCTCTTTTTTGGTCAGAAGTCTCTTCCATAGTTCCTATTGCCCAACCAGTATATCCCTCGATCCAGCCTTCTATCCACCAACCATCAAGAACACTGAAATTAGGCACTCCATTATGTGTTGCTTTCATACCAGAAGTTCCAGATGCTTCATAAGGTTTAAGTGGATTGTTAAGCCATATATCAACTCCAGATACAAGTTTCATTGCCATTGCCATGTCATAATTAGGCAAATAAACTATTTTTACTCTGTCCTTTAATCTCTCCTTGATCTCAAAAATTTTCTGAATCAATTGTTTACCACCTTCATCTCTTGGATGTGCTTTACCAGCATATATGATCTGAATTCTACCTTCGCCTATGATGGCTAATCGTTCTGGATCGGACATTAATAAATCTGCTCTCTTGTAAGGAGTTGCTCGTCTGGCGAATCCTATTGTAAAAGTGTCATAATTAAAATTTGCGCCTGTTATTCTGTTAACATAATCAATCAAGGTTCTTTTTGCCTGCATATGAGCATCCCAAATTTCTTCAGAAGGAATTCTCCAAGCTCTAACAAAAATTTCAGGTTCATTTGCCCAACCAGGAAGATATTTATTATATAGATTTTTAAAAGGCTCTGAAACCCATGTATAGGGATGGACACCATTTGTAATAGCATGGATTTCATATCCCGGAAACATTCTTTCAGAAACTTCTTCATGTTTTTTAGAGACTCCGTTTATATATTCACTTAAATTAAAGCCAAGCAGAGTCATGTTAAGCATTCCGTCACCTGCAAGTTTTTTTAATAACCACATAGGAATTAGCTCCCCGAGTATTTTTTGAACAATATCATAGGGAAATCTATCGTGTCCTGCTTCGACGGGCGTATGAGTTGTAAAGACACAGATATTTTTAACTTTCTCTATATCCCATACGAGTTCATCAGACCAAACCTCTTCTAAGGGTTTTTTAAATTTATTAAGTAGTTCCAGCGTTAACAGGCTTGAATGTCCTTCATTCATATGATACTTTCTTATCTCAAAACCAAGTTCCTCAAGCATTCTAACTCCACCAATTCCGAGAATTGCTTCTTGTTTTAGTCGATAACTTAAATCCCCACCGTAAAGAAAGTGGGTTAAGTTTCTGTTTTCAGGGTCATTTTCTGGAATATCAGTGTCTAAAAAGATTATTGGAACCTTACCTCCTGTAGTGCTTTCAATAATATAAAGCCAGGCGGTAATATAAACAGTTTTACCTTCTAAAGTTATAGAAATTTTCTTGTCAATTTTCGTAAGGAATTTTTCAATGCTCCAAGGATCAGGATGTTCTATTTGTCTGCCAAATGGATCAAGTTCTTGTTTAAAATATCCCAATCTATGTATTAAAGTAATTCCTATCATTGGAATTCTTAAGTCTGCAGCAGATTTAAGAGTGTCACCTGCTAATATTCCGAGTCCTCCGCTGTAAGTGTGCATCTCTGGTCTTATACCAATTTCCATAGAAAAATAGGCTATACTCGTGTTTTTTATGAAGTATTCTAATTCCATATCCCCTCCGCCTCTATTTTCTTTATGAAAGTAATCACGGATTTTTGTCCTTTATCCCCTAAATTAATAGAAAATTCATTAACATAAGTATTAATATGAGATATTATTACTTCATCATTGAGTTCCTGGGCATAATTTTTTATAAAGGGTAGAACTTCTTTAGTATTTTTTATTGAATAATAGATGCTTTCTCTAATTATTTCCTCTAATATTTTCTTGTTAATAATATTTTTTTTTGCAATAATGCATCCAAGAGGAATATATGTGCCTGTTTCATTTTTCCAAAACTCTCCTAAATCTACAATAAGTTTTAATCCAAGAGACTCGTAGATAAATCGACCTTCATGAATAAGCACTCCTATATTAACTTCGTCATTTGCTAACTTATCAAATATTTCATTGAAAGTAAGAAACTTTAATGAATATTTTTTATCTGGGAAATTTTTCTTCCAATAAAACCACATAAGTGCGGAAGCGGTTGTTAATTTTCCCGGAAGCGCTATTTTTATTTCACTCAATTCTTTAAGTTTTTCTAAATCTTTTGTCACTGCTACAGGTCCTAATTCTGATACGGCTCCGCCTGAATTAAGAATATCGTAATCATTTTGAAGATAATAAAAGGCATGAACTGAAACTTTTGATATAGGAAGACTTTTATGAAGACATAAATTATTTAGTGTTTCTACGTCTTCTATTATAAAATTGAATTTATAACCTCTCAAATCAATTTTTTCTTTAATCATAGCATAAAAAATAAAAGTATCGTTTGGACAGGGTGATATACCGAAATGTAGCATAAAATAATTTTACAGATATTGAAACATTTATGTAAACTATGGTATTTTAAAAAATTAAGATTCATAGTTAAGGAGGATAAATTTGGCAACTACAAGATCAACAATTAAGAAGAGAAGTAAATCTGTTTTAAAAAGAATAAGACAAAATGAAAAAAGAAGATTGAGAAATCAGTCATGGGAAACTAAAATTAAAACTTCAATAAAAAAGGTTGAAGAGGCTATTTCTAAGAAAGAGAAAGAAATTGTTCAAAATGTTTTAAATGAAGCTGTGAAGATAATAAGCAAAGCTGTTGCAAAGGGAATTATACATAAAAATACAGCTTCAAGAAAAATATCAAGATTAATGAAAAAAGTTAATTCCTCTTTTGCCTCTTCTGCTTCAAATAATTGAAATAATTAAAATAATCACAGATTTTCTAAGTCCTCGAAATTTAGTATTTCGAGGACTTTATTATTTAATAAATTCTAAGAAATTTATTACTAACCCATAACAAATTTTATATAATATCCAAATGAAAAGATTCTGGATAGTTCTCACCGTAATGCTGCCAACATTTATAGAGATACTTGATACAACTATAAATAATGTAGCCTTAAGACACATTCAGGGTGATATGTCAGCGGGCATTGATGAATCTACTTGGATCATTACTTCCTATCTTGTAGCAAATGCTGTAGTCATTCCTATGGCAGGATGGTTGAGTAGATTATTAGGAAGAAAAAACTACTTAATATTCTCTATTGCTCTCTTTACTATTGCTTCTTTATTGTGCGGAATTGCTTGGAATCTAAGCTCACTTATATTTTTTAGAATACTTCAAGGAATCGGGGGTGGTGGACTTCAACCCCTCAGTCAGAGCATTTTGCTTGAAACTTTTCCTAAGCATCAATATGGAAAAGCTATGGCTATATATGGAATGGGAATAATATTAGCTCCAATTTTTGGTCCTATGATAGGTGGTTGGATAGCAGATAATTTTTCTTGGAGATGGATATATTATATAAACATACCTATAGGTTTTATATCCATCTTGATGACGTATTTAGTAATAGAAGACCCGCAGTATCTTAAAAGAGAACGACTTAAAATTGATTATCCAGGAATCATTTTTCTATCGCTTGGCATAGGATGTCTTCAGGTTGTGCTTGATAAAGGCGAAAGAGAAGACTGGTTTGAATCCGATTTAATAATAACATTATCAATAGTAAGTATTATAAGTCTTCTAGTTCTTGTATGGTGGGAATTAAAAAGGGCAGAACATCCTGTAGTTAATTTAAGACTATTTAAGGACAAAAACTTTTTATTCGGAAATTTAGTTATGTTTTTTACTTTTATCAATCTCTTTGGCAGTATAATTTTACTACCGATTTATGTTCAGAGTCTTATGGGTTATACAGCATTTTTAGCAGGATTAGTGTTAGGTCCAGCAGGAATAGTTCAGTTATTAGCATTTCCCATAAGTGGAAGAATATCTGATAAAATGAATCCTAAAATACCTCTTGCTTTTGGAATCATAATGTGTGCTTATTCAACATATTTAATGAGTCTCTTTAATCTTCAAGCAGATTTTTGGAGTTTTGTATATCCAAGGGCTGTTCTAGCTATTGGAATGGCATTTGTCATAACGCCTTTAGCAGTAATGACAGTAGCTTTTGTGCCTAAGGAGAAAATGCAGGATGCGACTCCTTTAAGCGCTGTTATAAGAAACATAGGTGGCTCGGTTGGAACAGCTATTGTTACAACAATTATCAGTCAAAGGTCTCAGTTCCATCAATCAAGACTTGTAGAAAATTTAACTCCATATGATATTTCTTATCAATTAGCTATTGAAAAATTAAATGAATATCTTTCAACAAAGTCATTTTTAAATGCAGAGGGAGTTGTATATAAAGAATTAATAAGACAAGCTCAAGCTATAGCATTTAATGAAGCTTTTTGGATTTTGAGTGTCTCTATGGTTTCTATGTTATTAACTGTAGTATTTTTTAAAAGACCACGATTTAAAACTAAACAATAAAAAAGGAGGGGCAACCAATCACCCCTCCTTATTTAGTTTTAATTATTTTCTGCCTGTTATTAATTCTTCTACTACAGATGGATCGGCAAGAGTTGAAGTATCTCCAAGTTCCTCTAATGCACCAGACGCGATCTTTCTTAAAATTCTTCTCATTATTTTACCACTTCTTGTTTTTGGCAATCCTGCTGCAAACTGAATCTTATCTGGAGTTGCAATAGGCCCGATCATCTGTCTTATATGTGATACGAGCAATTTCTCAAGGTCTTTAGATGGTTCATATCCTTCTTTTAGAACAACATAAACATATATACCTTCACCTTTTATGTCATGGGGAAAACCAACGACAGCTGCTTCTGCAACAGAAGGATGGGCAACAAGGGCTGATTCTACTTCAGCTGTTCCGATTCTGTGTCCTGACACATTTATGACGTCATCAATTCTTCCCATAAGCCAATAATCACCGTCTTCATCTACTCTTGCTCCATCTCCTGTAAAATATTTACCAGCAAAACGAGAAAAATAAACTTCCTTTATTCTTTTATTTTCAGCATCTCCCCATGTGCCTCTGAGTATTCCTGGCCATGGTTTTTCAATTACGAGATATCCTCCTTCATTTACACCTGCAGGAGAACCATCTTCCTTGAGAACTCTTGGGATAACACCGAAAAACGGTCTTGTAGCAGATCCTGGTTTGAGAGTCATTGCTCCAGGGAGAGGCGTTATCATAAATCCCCCTGTTTCTGTCTGCCACCATGTGTCTACAATAGGACAACGTTCTCTTCCAACATGTTTGTAATACCACATCCAGGCTTCTGGATTGATAGGTTCACCTACAGTGCCAAGAATTCTTAAACTTGAAAGATCGTACTGATAGGGCCATTTTTCACCCTCTCTCATTAATGCTCTAATTGCTGTTGGTGCGGTATAGAATATATTAACTTTATGTTTTTCAACAATTTCCCAAAATCTTCCAGGATTTGGATAGGTTGGGACACCCTCAAACATTAAAGATGTTGCCCCTGCACTGAGAGGTCCATAAACTATATAACTGTGTCCTGTTACCCAACCAATATCTGCTGTACAGAAGAAAGTTTCTTCAGATTTATAATCAAAAACCCATTTGAATGTTAAATTAGTATATACCATATATCCACCTGTGGTATGTAGAACTCCTTTTGGCTTACCAGTTGAACCTGAAGTATATAGAATGAATAAAGGATCTTCTGCATCCATTTGTTCAGGTTCACAGTAATTTTTAATTTCAGGGTCATTCATAAGGTCATGCCACCAAAAATCTCTCTCGGGGTCCATATCAACGAAATTTGGAGTTCTTTTTACAACAACTACTTTTTCTACGGATTGAGCACCATCAAGAGCTTGATCTGAATTAGCTTTAAGAGGAACAAGTCTTCCACCTCTTACTCCTTGATTCGCTGTAATTAGTAGTTTTGCACCACAGTCATTTATTCTATCCCTCAAAGACTGAGCAGAAAATCCAGCGAAAACTACACTATGAATTGCTCCGATTCTTGCACAAGCTAAGAGAGCTATGGGAAGTTCAGGAATCATAGGAAGATAAATTGATACTCTATCACCTTTTTTTATGCCGAGTTTTTTTAAAACATTTGCAAATCTATTAACTTCTCTATAAAGCTGCCAGTATGTATACGTTTTTACTTCTCCATCATCTGCTTCCCAAATTAGTGCAGCTTTATTTCCAAATGTAGCAAGATTTCTATCGAGGCAGTTATAAGATGCATTAAGCTTACCTCCAATAAACCATTTTATATATGGTTTATTGAAATCATAATCTAAAACTTTATCCCATTTTTTATACCACGTAATGTTTTGTTCAGCAATCTCACCCCAGAATCCTTCGGGGTCTTCTACCGAACGTTTGTAAAGAGCCTCATATTCTGCCATACTTTTGATGTAGGCTTTCTCTGAAAGCTCCTTTGGTGGAGGGAAAACCCTTCCTTCTTTAAGTAATACATCAATTCCTTGAGTCATAACTCTACCTCCTTTTTTTCTATTGATTTTAACACTGTATACTATCCCTAATCAAATAAACTATTTTATTAAATAATTTTGATTTTTTTATCATTATTCAGCGCCTATTCCTATGTAAGATCTTATTTTTTCAGATTCAAATTTTTCCTCTGCTTCCTTTTCCCTTGTAAGTAAAGATACAACAATACCAACTACGAATGCAGCTATAAATGATACAATAGCTGGACTTTTAAGGGGGAATATAGGTTGAGGATTTTTAAGTATATCCACCCATACTGTTGGACTTAAGATTATCAAAATAACACTCAATGCTAACCCTGTATAAATACTCCATATAGCACCTTGAGTAGTGAATTTTTTCCAAATTATTGACATTAATAATGCTGGAAAATTTGCTGATGCGGCAATAGCAAATGCTAAACCTACCATAAAAGCTACATTTTGTCCTTTAAATGCTATACCTAACAAAATTGCCAAAACACCCAAAATCAAAGTAGCTATTTTAGCAGCCCTTACTTCTTGTTTTTCATCAGCTTTACCCCTTCTTATAACGCCTACATAAATATCATGGGAAACAGCTGAAGCTCCTGCTAAAGTTAGACCTGCTACAACAGCTAAAATTGTTGCAAAAGCTACTGCAGCTAAGAAACCAAGAAAAATTTCGCCTCCAAGGGCTTCAGCAAGAAGCGGTGCAGCCATGTTACCACCTTTGTCAATCTTACTTATTATTTCGTGTCCTACCAAAGCTGCAGCACCAAATCCAATAGTAAAGGTAAGAATATAAAAATAACCAATAAATCCTGTTGCATAAAATACTGACTTTCTTGCCTCTTTAGCGTCTGGTACAGTGTAAAATCTCATTAAAATATGTGGTAACCCCGCTGTTCCAAACATTAATGCAATGCCTAATGATATAGTGTCAATAGGATTTTTTACAAGTCCTCCGGGTTCAAGCATTTTCTCTCCATATTTATTAGTGACTGTTGAGAACAGGTCGACATAATTAAATCCAAATTTAATTAAAATTAAAAAAACCAAGATTGTTGCACCGCCAAGAAGTAAGACGGCTTTAATTATCTGGACCCAGGTGGTAGCAAGCATTCCACCAAATAAAACGTAGGCAATCATTAATGCGCCAACTACAATTACTGCAATTTCATAAGGAAGTCCAAACATCAATTTAATTAATGATCCTGCTCCAACCATCTGTGCTATAAGATATAACAATACTGTAATAAGTGCTCCTGTTGCAGCAGCTGATCTTATTTGTCGTTGTTTGAGACGATAAGCAACAACATCGGCAAATGTATATTTTCCCAAGTTTCTTAATTGTTCGGCAATTAGAAACATGACAATAGGCCATCCAACAAGAAATCCCACAGAGTAAATTAATCCATCGTAGCCTTTGAGCGCAACTAATCCTGCGATACCCAGAAAGCTTGCTGCAGACATATAATCACCAGCAAGGGCAAGTCCGTTCTGAAACCCGGTTATACTTCTTCCAGCAGCATAAAACTCTGCAGTAGTTCTCGTTCTTTTTGCTGCCCAATAGGTTATATAAAGAGTTCCAGCTACAAATAGAAAGAAGAAAATTATGGCTGTTAAAGTTGGTTGTCCAATGGTTGTCTCTAACACTATTCACCTCCTAATTTTTCTCTGACACTAGCAACTTTTTCATCATAGCTTTTATTAGCCCATGCGACATAAATGCCTGTAAGAATCCATGAAAGAACAATTACTCCTATTCCTATTGGGATACCTACTGTAATAGGCCCATAAATTTTTTGATTGAGAAACTCTTTGCCATAAGCAAGTAAGATGATAAAGCCAAAGAATATAAATAGTTCAAGTACAGTAAGAATTATTGATATGGCATTCTTACTCCTTACAATCATTCTGAATTCAGGTGAGTTTAAAATCCTTTCTTTCATCTTGTCGCCTCCTCAAAATTGATATGCTTCTTTTTTTATTATTGTTTGAGATGTTCTATTATCAATTGAACCTATATTTATCAATTCTCCAATTGTGAATATTTTTAATTCCGTAAGATAAATAATTAATTTTTGAAAAATCTGAGCAGTAATAAAGGCATCTGATAATGCATCATGTAGCTCTCTTACCTCAATTCCTAAAGATAAAGCGATGTCTTCAAGAGAATTTTTATTTATAAAATCCTGTGATAAAATCCCTTTATTAATAAGCCATTTATAAATTAATAGAGTATCAATTCCTATAGGATCAAAGAAATCCTTTAAATTGTTTCTTGTTTCTCTTTTTAAAAAGGACAAGTCTATATCAACACAATGTCCAACAAAAATACAATCTTTTGAAAAATCTTTAAATTCTCTTAGTATAGGCCCGATTTTAGGGCAAGTTTCCAGTTCTGAAGGGGTAATTTCATGAATCATTATACTTTCTTTTCTAAATTTTTTTGTTGTTGGACTTACTGTTCTGTAAAAAACTTCTCCTATTTTTATAGTCTTCCCTTTCATTTTTATGGCACCGATTGCTATTATATTGTCCTTGAATTCATTTAAACCTGTAAGTTCTGTGTCAACCACCACGAAATTGGTATCTGCAATTAGTTGTTTTGAAACAGCATTTTTTTCTATTTTTTTTCTAAATAATCTAATCATTTTCTATATTATCATCAATTTATATCTCTCTATCAGAATGTCCTGAAGTTTTGATATAAGCTGAAAAGTGTCTTTTAATAATTTTTTCTCAAGATTACTTAAAGATTCAGGATCAATAAAGTTATCTGGCATTTTTCCTTGGAGTATTTGTTCATACTGATGCCTTATTCTTAAAAGTGTTAGGAATTCAAAGGCATATATGATTTCATCTGCATAATCTTTTATAACTGTATGCTTATTTTTTAATATCTCTATTCTTTCTAAAGTTGAAGTTTCTTTAACTCCTTTTTCAAGACTAAATAATCTTATAATATCTATAATAGGAGCTATACCTTTTATCTTAAGGTTTAATTTATCTTTATGTTCTCCGCTTTTTTCTACGACGAAAGTTTTAAAAAATCCCAGAGGTGGTTTATTCCGAACAGCAAGATTAGCGAGATATCCAAGAAATACTTTCTGATCTTTAACTATTCCTAAAAGATAATCTCTTAGGTTTTCCTCAAGAGTGAGGTCACCATAAATACCTCTGAAGTCAAAAAATATATTTGACAGATTAATATTTTCTCCTTTAGGCATATAAATCCATTGTGAAAAATACTTTTTCCATACTCTTATTGGCTGACACCACTTAGGATTACTTGCCATTATGTCACCAGGGCATGGAGGAAACCCACATTTTAGAAGGTTTTCTTTTACATAATTTGTAAATTCAATGAAGTATTTCTGAACTGCTTCTTGCTGTTCCTGAGGAGGATCAGCATAGATAAGAGCATTGTCTTGATCAGTCTTGAAAGTTTGCTCCTTTCTTCCTTCTGAGCCAAGCGCAATCCAACAATAGGGAACAGGTGGCTGTCCAAATTCTCTTTCAGCAAACTGTATAATTTTTCTAACTATTCTATCATTTATTTCTGTTATGATTCTTGTAATATTGCTTGCTTTAGCACCCTGAGAAATTAGATTACCTACAATAGTGTTTACCTGTTTTGACGCATTAATTAGACCTTCAACAGTCTGATGAATTTCTAAGTCTCTCACGATTGTAATAGGTGAAAATCCTTGAAGCATCATTATATCATGGTTTGTGATAATTCCATTAATTTTGCCGTTCTTTATTACTAAAAGGTGATGGATATTGTATTTAAGCATCCTTACTACAGCCTCAAAACAAAAATCTTTTGCATCTATTTTAATAATTGGATAGCTCATTATGTTTTTAACTGGTTCATCAACATTTCTTGCTGAGGCAACGACTTTCTTTCGTAAGTCTTTGTCTGTAATTATTCCTAATGGAATTCCTTGATCATCTATTACTATCAGAGAACTTATAGAATTTTCGCACATTATTTTTGCTGCATCTCTTATTGAGGTGGTTTCATTAACTGCAACAACATTTTTAGTTGCAATTTCCTCAACAGGTGTAGTAAAAAGAATTTTATCTACGGTATATGTGATAGCTTTTTTACTCTGATCATCCCTGTAACCCTTGTCTAAATAGATATTCATAAAAGATCTCAAGAAGAAATCTCTTACCTCTGGATATTTATTTATTAAAGTTGAAATGGTTTCTTTTGGTATAAGATAGCAAATGGTATCATCAATCGCTACTATATTTGCTCTTGATTTATCACCGCTCATGAGTGAAACAAAGCCGAAACTATCCCCCTCACTTCGGTAGTCGATAATTATTTCTTCATTTTCAACTCTCCTGTAGACTTTAACTCCACCTTTTTTTATTACATAAAGAAATTCACTTGGTGGACCATCCTGAAGAAGAATATGAGTTCCTTTAGGATAATACTCCATAGAGGTTTTTACTGTTACAGAATTAATCACTTCATCGCTTAAAAATTCAAAGGGTGGTACTGCTTTGAGAAACTCCATTATGTCTTCAATAATTTTTACCACAAAATAAATAAATATATGCAATATATATGCCACTCTATTTATATGTGAATATTTAAGTATCATTATTACTGATTGGTTTAATCATGTTACTAAAAGTAACAAAAAATGTTTATTTTAGTAACTTTTCATCCTTAGCCTATATGTGTTTTTTTAAAGTTTTAAAATTTAACAGAAATTTAAAGAATATTTAACATTACTGTAACATTATTTAGTTTAAATTTAAATAATGGCAATTATAAAAAGTGAAAAAATTTTATGTCCTATGTGTAAATCAGATGCAGTTTATAAGTATGGCAAAACTAAAACTGGAAAGCAAAGGTATTTATGCATGTTATGTAACAAGCAATTTACATTAAATGGTAAACAAAATAGTCATGAGTATATCAGTTGTGAGTTGTGCGGGAATAAAATGTATGTATATATGAGAGATAATGATAAAAAGATTATAAGATTTAGATGTTCTAATTATCCAAAATGTAAAAATTATAAAATTAGGAGGCTAACATGAAATTTTATATTCATGATATCCCTGGTAGATTAAGAGTAAAAAGTCCTTTGCTTAAGAATAATCCAAATGCAGAGTTTGAGCTAAGAAAGGCACTAAGTACATTAGAAGGACTCGGGGTTGTTGAGACTAACTTAATCACAGGAAGCATTCTTATACATTATAATGCGAAAAAGCTTAATAAGAATGATATATTAAGACTCTTAATAAATAGAGGTTACTTTGATCCATCAAAAGCTGTAACAAATGATGAATATATCAAGAAAACAGTTGAAAAGACTGGTAATTTTGTAGTAAAAAGTTTTGTTGGCACAGTTATTGACAGTAGCTTAGAGAACACACCTCTGAGATTTATAACGGCTATATTGTAAAATCTAAATTTAACTTTTTTTTAAATCTTAATCTTTTTTAAATTTTCATTTATAACTAATGAACCCGCTGTTGCAAGAGAAATCACACCATAATCAATCATTTTAAGTTGAGTAATTCCTAATAAATTTCTTAGTCCAGGAATGAAAGATATGGCAATCTGCAAAAGTAATGTTCCACCTACTGCTAAATTTAAATATTTATTTGAAAAGGTATTAATTCGGAAAACTGATTGCTTTTCTGATTTGCAACTGTAAGCATGAAGTATTTGTGATAGAGAAAGTGATAAGAAGGCAATACTACTTGAGGCTGGTGATATTCCATATCTTGAAATACCATAGAGATAGGCAGTCATAGTTGAAAGAGTTATTGCTGAAGCCTCTAAGAAATGTTTTTTTAACTGTTTCCTGTCAAGTAACTCTTCGTGAGGGTCTCTCGGTGGTTGTTTCATTAGCTCTTTGTCCAAAGGTTCGATTGATAGGGCTAAGCCGGGGAATATGTCAGATATAAGATTTATCCAGAGCAGTTGAATAGGAGTTAAGGGCTGACCAGCTCGTAATGCTATGCAGGAGAGCATTGTAAAAATTTCACTCAGATTTGTAGAAACAAGATAGTGGATGGACTTTCTAATGTTTACATAGGTATTTCTTCCATGGGCAATTGCATTTTCTAATTTGGTAATATCATCATCTTCTATTACTATTTCTGCTACATCTCTTGCAATTTCGGTTCCAGCTTTGCCCATAGAAATACCTAAATTAGCTACTTTTAAAGCAGGTCCGTCATTAATACCATCACCTGTCATAGCCACTTGTCTTCCCTTTGCCTGAAGTGCCTTTACTATTTTCAATTTATCTGTTGGTGTCGCTCTTGAAAATACATTAATGTTGTCTATGTCTGTCTGTCCATTTTCCATTTTTGATGTCTCTATTACATTTATAGAACCATCTTTGCTTAGACTTAATTCATTTGCAATAGCCTTAGCAGTTAAGGATTGATCTCCTGTAATCATGATTGTTTCTATACCAGCAAGGTGGAATCTTTTTATGAGCTCTTTAACTCCATCCCTAATTGGGTCTTTGAAACCTATTAAGCCAAGCCATACTATATCAATACTATCTATAATTTTATTGCAGTTACATTCTTCATTGTTTAGCTCGTTTATCAAATCTTTGTATCTTTTCTCAAGAATTCCATAGCAAAAACCTAATACTCGGAGTCCTTTAGAGGACATCAACTCATTTGCTTCTGAATACATAACTAATTCTCTCTCTGTAAAATGCTTTATATCACCGTTGTGCATTAATTGATTGGAGAACTCAAGGAGTTTATCGGGTGCGCCTTTTATGGCAACAAGATACTCTTCAGGATTTTCTGTTTCATGAATTGTTAGCATGAAATGTCTGTTTTCAGCTCTATAAAAAGTTTTTATCCTTTTGAACTTTTCTCTTAATTGTTCCGGATTATCTGATAGATAATTTGCGAGCTTTACCAAAGCATTCTCTGTAGGTGTACCAACTATATTATACCTCCCATTGTCAAAAGTTAGTTTGCTGTCATTGCATAGGATTGAAATTTTGAGAAGTTCTTTGATGGTTGGATTTTCTTCAATTTTAATAGGCGATTGAAACTCATAAAGTCCTTTCCCATCAGATTCAAATAGTTTAGTATCGGCAAAAACCTCTGAGACAGACATTTTGTTTAGGGTTAGTGTCCCTGTTTTATCAAAACAGACTGTGTTTATAGTGCCTAATGTCTCAACTGCCTTCAATTCTCTTATAAGTATTCCTTGCCTTCTTAAATTAGCCATTCCAAGGGCAAAAGTAGTTGTGGCAACAGTTGGTAAACCCTCTGGTACAGCAGCAACTGCTAAAGATATGGATGATTTCAACATTTCTAATAGTCCATATCCTCTAATAAGTCCTATGATAAAGACAGCAGCACAGATTACGGCACTAATTATTGATAGTTTTATACCAAGACTGTCAAGTTGATTTTGAACAGTTGTTTTTGGTGTTTCGTGTTCTTCTATGAGAGATTTAATTTTACCAATCTCTGTTGCTTTACCTGTCGCAACAACAACTGCTTTTCCATGTCCTCCTACAACAAATGTACCTCTGTAAACCATGTTACAACGGTCTGCGAGGGGGATTTGGTCACCATTGTTAAATATACATAGATTTACAAATTTAGTTACGGGAAGGCTTTCTCCAGTAAGCGCAGATTCATCAACAGTTAGATTAATACTTTCAATTAGTCTACAGTCAGCATTTATGAAAGTACCTGGCTTAAGTAGGAGTATATCACCTGGTACTAATTCTTCAGATTCTGTAATTTTTAATTCTCCATCTCTGAGCACTTCTGATTGATGTTCAAATATTTTATTGAGAGACTTAATGAGGCTCTCTGTCTTTCTCTCAGTTTTATAACCAATAAAGGCATTAGTAATTATTACTCCGATTATAAAAACTGCATCTGTTATGCCTCCCGTTAAAATTGATATTAAGGAGGCAACACCAAGTAAAGCTACAGGAATTGATTTGAACTGATTTAATAAAAGAGAAAGCCCTGATTTGGTCTCTCCCTCATCAATTGAATTTGCTCCGTAATGTTTTAGCCTATTTTTTGCCTCTTCTGATGTAAGTCCGAAATTTTCATCAGTTTTTAGTTTCTTAACTATATCTCTCCAGTCAATAATATGCCAATCTTCATATTTCTGTTGTGATTTTAATTGTATTTTTTCCTTAATTTTTTGAATTATTTTATTGCTTAGTTTAGATTTTTTCACATCTTCAGTTTGATCTCTTTTACTTGATACAAAAATTTTTCTAAATTCTTCAGCTAAATTTTCTACAGTTTGAATTACCTCTACTAAAGGTTTTTCAGTATCATAATAAATCAATAAAGAACCCGTAGTAAGATTTATTGAAAAGTCAGATACGTAGGCTATTTTTTCAAGATGACTTGTTAAAAATTCTGCAAATTCATTGGAATTTTTTAAGCCTATAATTTTTAATCTGACTCTTCCAATTACTTCTTTATGAACGATTCTTACCATTTAAGATTATTCGGCTTTTCTTTTTCTTTTATCTTTGCTTTCCTCAATAGTTTCAGAGATTTCTGTTGAAATAGTATTAGTGTTACAAGCTGTCTGTTCAGAAGATATCCTTCTTGTTAATTCTGGAGTTTTACTCGTAGGTAGTATGGCACCAATTACTTCTTTTATTCCTCCGATTGTTATTAGAAGAATATCTTTCACAGAATTCAATGCTACATTTCCTATTGCATAGGCAGTCTCAATAGCTCTTATAGAGGTTGCTTTAACTACTTCTTCCACATTTCCGCCTATTTCAGAAGTTGCCTCAACAACTCCTTCAATTGTTTTCTTTGCAACCATAGCTACATCTCCTCCAACGGAAGAAGCACTGCTTATAGCTGTTTTAACTGTTTGTGCAGCAGCAGACACTACATCGCCACCTACTTCAGCGACACCCAAGATTATTCCCTTAGCCACATTTTTTGATGTCATTACAAGCCCTGTTCCCATTTCTTCCGTTGCTTTCATAGCTTCTTTAGTGACTTCCCGAACTACTAATAGGGTATCAGTAGCAAGTGCCCCGGAAGTTTTAAGAGTAGTTGATACGGTATTTTTGACTAAATTTACTATTTCATTTTCAATCTCATTTACTCCTTTAAGTCCGCTAACTATACCATTCTTTATTGATGCACCCATTGAACTAAAATCAACCTGTGACCTTTCAACATTAATTGTTTCATTTGACATTTTAAACCTCCTTTTTTAAATTTAATCTTTTGATATAAGAGAGTTTAAATAGAAGAGGGCTGTATACCAAGGAATAGCAGATAAATTTCCTCTTGCTATTTGGTATATTGCACTGATAATGAGGAATAAAAGTATAGTGCTTTTTAAATCTAATACTTCTGATGATAACTTTCTTATGACTCTATTTAAGTAACCGATGTTTTTATTTACTGAATTAATTATTCTTTTTTTAGGTATTTCTTCACTCTTCTTAATTTGAAATAAATTTAAATTTTTTAACAAATTAATTATCTCTTCCGCTGAATTATTAAATTCCAATATCATGCTTCCTGTAGTAGGATTTGTTCTTATGTTTATAAATGCTCCAGTATTTTTAAGATTATCCGATAAAAAATTAAGAAGGTCCGTATTCCCTTTTGAATTAAGGAATTTAATCCTTATTCTACCGTAGGAAATATGAGCAATATACCCCTCTATCACTTAACCTTTATCCTCTTGATTCATTAAATTTGATGATATTTCCTCCATTTTTTCTTGAGCTATTTCTGATTTTACTTCTGCTACAATGTCTTCCACTACTTCTCCCACTTCAGCAACTATTTCTTTACCCTTTTCATAGGCGCTAAGTCCTCCTTTAATGGCTGCTTTTGCAATTGGTTTAGCAATAGAAGCTAACATAGGAATAACTACTGGCGCTAAAACAGATGCTCCTATGCCGATAGCAAGACCTGTGAGTATATTTCCTTTAAACCCATTATTAAATAGTCCCATAAAATCACCTCCTAAATAATACTTAAATTTAGACAAAAATCCTTATCTAATTTTCACAAAATTTATTAAAGATATCAATAGGATTTTTAATTACTTTTCCTAAGGATATTAATTAGGAAAAATATCTTAAATTGTATTTGTCAAAAAGAAGTTTTTGAAATTCTTCTATTTTTTTGAAAATATCTCGAAGTATTTCTCTTTCTGTTTTAGACAAATCTTTTGGATTTATATAGTTGTCTGGGGGAATGTTGTTTCTTATTTTTTTAGCTTGTGACTTAAGTCTTAAAGTCATAAGAAATCTGTAACTTTCTTCTAAATCTCTTGCAAAATCAGATGTGAAAATAGATATGTTTCTGAGGTTTCTAATTCTTTCAAAGGTGTTTGTATTTCTTATTTCATTATGAAGGGATAAAACCCTTATACCCTGTGTAATAGGGAAAATTCCATATTTTTTAATATCAATTTCCCCTTTATGTTCCCCTTCCTTTTCAGTTTGGAATTTCCCAAGAAAACCAATAGGGGGTCTAAATTTTATGGCTTCTGACGCAAGGAAGGGTAGGAAATGTTTAGATGTTTTAATCTTATTAAAGATAAACTGCCATAATTCCTCTGTTAGTTCTTCTTTACCAAAAACATTTCTGAAATCAAAAAAGATACTGATATTTAATACATTTTCAGGTTTTGGATTTTCCATCCATCTGGTGATTTCCTTGAACCATTCATCTTTTGTTCTTCTCCAGTATGGGTTACTAATCATGACATTCCCTAAACAAGGTGGAAAACCAATATTAAGTAGATAATCAATATATCTTGTTGAGAACTTTTCGAAATATTCTTTATTATTAGAGTTGTTTTCGAAAATTAAAGCATTGTCTTGATCTGTTTTAAGGCTTTGTTCTCTTCTGCCTTCTGAACCAATGACCATAATTGCATATTCACAAGAGGGCAAACCACATTCTTCCTCTACCATTTGAGCAATCTTTATCATAAAACGATCATTAAGCTCAGCAATATATTTACCTACATATTCAGGGTCTAAACCAGACATCACTCCTTCAATAACGCTCTCATTAACAAGACTATAAATATAGGAAAGTTCCTCTACGTTTTTTGCTCTATCAATTTCTTTGATGAGAAATAGTATGTTTTTGCTTTCATGTGAGATAACGACTCTGTCATCAAGAATACCCCAAATGGCACCATTTTCCTTTATTACCAATTTTCTTATACCGTGTTTAGCCATAACTAAAAGAGCATTAAATAGAGGCTCTGAAGCATCCATGGTTATTATTGGAAAAGTTGCTATGTCTTTTGCTTGAATTTTAAATGGATCAAGTTCTTTTGCAAGGACTTTTTTTATTATATCTCTTTCGGTAATGATTCCAATATCTCCACCTTTTTGTACAAGGCAGAAGGTTGAGTCATTCTCAGCCATTGTTTTAGATGTATCTGTTATATTTAAGTCGCCTCTTATTAAAATAGGTTCTTTAATTTTAATATCCCTTATTCTAACATCTAAAAGTCTTTCCATCTGGAAGGAACTTGTTAGTTTCGGTATTCTATGAACTCTTTTAGCCAGTTCTTTTGTAAAAAATTTAGCAAAATCGTCGTATTGATGAAGTAAATATTTAAATTTTTCTTTTTTTATTTGTATGATTTGTGTATCCTCTTCAACTATTCTTGCAGTAGATGCTGGAGGCAAGTCGCTCATCAAAGATACATATCCGAATATATCACCCCTTTTTAGATGAGCAATTAGTTGTGAATTTCTCTCAAGAAAAACTTCACCATTTAATATGATATACAGAAAATTTAATGGTTCACTGTTTTCTCTAAAAAGTATTTCTCCTTTTTTTAAAATTTTTAAGTCTGAGGTTGACACAATATCATTAATCTCTTTTTCAGGAAGATTATCGAAGGGATAAGTTTGTTTTATTATCTCTTTTATTTCCATTAATTACAGATATCTTACAACTAAAATACGAAGTATTACTATAGTGATTATTATAAATATTGTTGTTCCCTTAGGGAAAATTTTTCTACTAATTACATATAATGGTTCAGTTACTTTTACAAATAATGAATATATGGGATTTTTCATATCTTTTGTGAAAAGAGATAATGTGACTCGTCCTATGACGAGCCACATTATAAAGGAAAGGGTGTAATTAAGAAAAATCTTAAATGTCATTCTTCAACTCCACCTTTAATAGCACCCTTAGGATATCTTATATTATCTACAAATTCTTGTAAATTCTTGTCAGGTGCAGGCGTAAGCCTTGATACTATTAACGCTACAATAATATTAGCCGGAAGCCCAAATATACCAGCTGCGATTGTCTTTATACCAAACCAATCAACACCATAGAATCTGCTTCCAATTATATAATATCCTGTTACTATTAATCCAACTATCATACCAGATACTGCACCAGCCTTGTTCATTCTTTTGTCCCAAATTCCAAAAACTACAGCAGGGAAAAATGTTGCAGCAGCAAGTGAAAATGCCCATGCAACGAGTTCTACAATTATTGCAAGTTTAAAGCTTGCTACATATGCTCCTATGCCAGCTACCACAAGTAAAAGTGCTTTTCCAAGTTTAACTCTTGTAGAAGGAGAAATGTTAGGATTAATTATCTTATAGTAAAGGTCATGTGATATGGCATTTGACATTGTAATTAGTAATCCATCTGCTGTTGACAGGGCTGCTGCCAGTCCTCCTGCAGCGATTAAGCCTGCTACAACATAGGGTAATCCAGCAATCTCTGGTGTTGCGAGCACCACAGCATCTGCCTTTATTATTATTTCAGAGAATTGAATTATGCCATCACCATTCATATCTTTTATGGATATCAAACCAACAGCTGCCCACTTGGAAACCCATGCGGGTAAAGCAGTAAATGCCTGTCCCACAATATTGGTGAGAACTTCGCTCCTGGCAAAAGCAGCATAGGCTGGAGCTGTAAAATATAGTAGGAATATGAAAAATAATGCCCACGCAGCAGAACTTCTCGCCTCACGAACTGTAGGCGTTGTATAGAATCTCATTAAAACATGAGGAAGTCCAGCGGTTCCAACCATTAAGCAGAGAGTAAGAGCAAGAAAGTTAATAATACCCTTTGTATCAGTCGGAGGAGATGTATACGATTTCGGTGGTTTTGACATCGCTTGAGCCTCTTTCATTGCAGCTGTCCATTTTTCTTTCGCTTCTTCAGGGGTTTTTGGATAGTCCTTCAGTGTTTTTTCAATTTTTGCCTTCTCAGGATCATTAGCAGATATGTTTTTCAATTTTTCTTGAAGCTCAATTTTGCCTGTATGCCAACTTTGAGGCAATCCCTTTATCTTTTCATTAAGTTCATTTGCCTTCTTTTTCCATTCTTGTCTTATTTCTATTTCTTTTACATCGTTTATAAGATCTTTCTGTTTTGACTCTATAACTTGTAATGCCTGTCCGTACATAATTTGAGGTATCGGTACGCCTGTATGTTTATATGAGATTGCAACAACTGGAATCATATAGGCAACGATTAAGATTATATACTGAGCAACTTGTGTCCATGTTACAGCTCTCATCCCACCAAGGAAGGAGCATACTAAAATACCGGCTAAACCTAGAAAAACTCCTGCTTCAAATGGAATTCCAACAAATCTACTTGTAATAATTCCTACGCCTGTTACTTGGGCAACAAGATAGGCAAAGGAGACAATAAGAGCAGATAGTATCCCAATAATTCTTGGGAGTTTACCACCATAACGCTCTTCAAGAAAGTCAGGAATGGTAAACTGTCCAAATTTTCTAAGATAGGGCGCAACTAAAACAGCTAAAAGCACATAACCACCTGTCCATCCCATTATAAAGGCTAAGCCATCATATCCTTGAAGATAAAGTGCACCTGCCATACCTATGAATGAGGCAGCACTCATCCAGTCAGATGCTGTTGCCATTCCATTGAACACAGCAGGAACTTTTCTACCTGCAACATAATATTCAGCAACTGCAGATGTTCTTGAAAGAAAACCTATCGCTGCATATACTCCGATTGTTCCAAACAGGAAGGCATATCCAATATATTTCTGAGGAAGTCCTAAAGTTTCTCCAATCCATAAGGCTATTACAAATAAAACAAAGACACCCGTGTAAATACCGTATATTTGACGAAGTTTTTTTGACCATGCTTTTATAGCATCATTTGCCATTTTTAATCCTCCTCTAAGCCATATTTTTTGTCTAATTCATTCATTTTCATTGAATAAAGATAATTAAGAATAACAAATATAGCAATTGAACCTTGAGCACCCATGTAATAGCCAAGCGGGAAACCGAATATTATAATGTTATTTAGAGAAGAAGCAAAGATTGCAGCAACATAAGATACAACAAACCATATGAGCATAATTAAATACATGACAATTTTATTTTCTCTCCAGTAAGCCTCAATAGTTTGTTTAGTTATCATAAGACACCTCCTTAATTAGAATTGATAATTTTTTCATATTGGCCAAACATGTATCCGGATACATGTGGTTTCCCTATTTTTTTTATAAAATCGAACCATGAAGAGCTAATTTGCTGAAATAATGCTATTTCTCTCTGAAATATTTGAGCTGTTATAAATGCATCATAAAGAGCATCATGAATTGTGTCCATTTTTATTCCAAATGCTTCAGCAATTTCAGCCAAGTTTTTTGCTCCTTTGAATTTTTTTGAGATAAGACCTCTTTCTAATAGCCAATAAAAAACTATATATGTATCTATTGCTTCTGGATTAAATTCTATGTTAAGGTGCTTTTTAAATTCTTTCCTGAGGAATTTAATATCAATGTCAATGAAATGTCCTACTACTGTTGTATTTTTAATAAAGTCAAAAAATTCTCTAAGAATAAGTTTTATATCAGGAGACTGTTCAATTTCCGTAGAGGTCAATTTATGAATTAATACTGTTTCATCTTTTGGTTTGCAATGTGGATTAATCACTCTGTAAAAAATATCTCCGATTAAAATACTTCTTTCCTTCATCTTGATTGCTCCAATTGAAATTATGCTGTCATGCTTTTCAATTAATCCTGTAAGCTCTGTGTCCAGTACAACAAATTCTCTTTTTTTAAGAAGTTTTGAATCTATTTTTGTTTTTTTAAAAAAATTAAACATGAAAAAGAAGATATCAAATAACATGCCACTATAAAATGCTTTGAAAAATATAGATATTTTTAGTTATTATGGAAAAATAAAATTGTTACAAAAAGTAAAATTATTAAGAAAAAAAGTGACAAAGAAAAGTTATTTTCTTTTTTGTTGTTTTAGAAAAAGAAAGGCGATAATCATACCGGCAAAACAGCATACGGCAACAAAAGGAAATATAGAGAAATAAGAACCTGTTAAATCCTTTATTTGTCCTGAAATTAAAACTCCTGTAATTGCTCCAGTTCCGTACGCTGTAAATACGAGTCCATAGTTTTTCCCATAAAATTTAGTTCCATAGAAAATTTTTGTTGCTGTAGGGGCGATTGCAAGCCATCCACCAAGATTTAACCATAGCAAACAGAAGCCGATAATAAATATAATTTTTTCTCGCACTCCATATATTAATAAAGAAGCAGTTGCGATTATAAAGAATGACAAAATTACAGCAGCTCTTGGTTTTATTTTATCTGTTAGCCACCCAAAAAAAGGTCTACCTAAGAAATTAAAAATAGCATATAAAGAGACTGCAAGAGCAGCTGTTTCAGATGTTAAACCTACTTCTTTACCTGCAGGTGCTGAAATTCCAATAGCCATTAATCCAGCAAAACATCCTATTGTATAGGTTAACCATAGAGCCCAAAAGGAAGTAGTTTTTACCATTTCTTCTCTGTCAAATTCTATATTAACTGTAGTGTTGTTAGAAGGATTTTTTACAGTAAAACCTGAAGGTTTCCATCCTTCAGGAGGAAATTTATAAGGGATTGAAAGGATTATAAGTATGATTAGAAAGGCAAAGCCTAAATATAAAAAAGTGTCTAATGGTCCGACTAAATCAATTAGTTTTTTTATTATAGGAGCAATTATTAAGGCGGAAAGCCCGAATCCACCAACTGTTAATCCAATTGCTAAACCACCTTTGTCAGGAAACCATTTTGCAGAAGTTGCAATAGGAACTCCATACATAATGCCAACTCCGGTTCCACCTATTACTCCATATAATAAAGTTAGGCTATTGATATCTTGTGAAAATGAAGCAGAAATCCATCCTATTCCAACCAGAATTCCACCTAAAAACATTGTAAATCTTGGCCCCCATTTTTGCATTAAATTTCCTGCAAAAGGCATGGCAAAGGCGAACATAGCTAAAAATATCATAAATGGTAATCCACTCTCTGTTGCGGTTATACCCCAAAGTTTTTCAAGAGGTGGTCTAAAAATACTAAAGGCGTAAATAGCTCCAAGACAAATATTTATTGTGAGTCCAAAAAATACATATAACCATCTACCAATTTCTGCTCTCATCCCGAAAACTTTCATATTTTTTATATATTCCAATCAATCACCTATGATAAAAAATAGCATGTAAGATAAAAAATAAGAGAATTATAAACTAAAAATTTATAGAAATTAAAATAAAATAAACTGAATTATAGATAAGAATTTATTATAGCTTTAGAGTTTAAGAAGAACGAGGAATCCCCCATTTTTTTCTTTTTTCCCATAGCGCTTTTCTTGTAATACCAAGCATTTCAGCAAGTTCTTGTTCTGTATATATAGATTGGTATTTGAGGATAAACTCTTTTGTATACTCTTCAATTGAAAGAGCTGGTATTTCCTTTGTCCTATCAACAAATTTCTCTTGATATTGTATATATTCTGGAAGGTCTTCAGGGGTTATTGTGTCTGTTTCACAGAAAACAACTGCCTGCTCAATAACATTTTGCAATTCCCTTATATTACCAGGCCAAGGATGTTTGTATAGAAGTTTTATAGCCTGGGGGTCTATTTTTTTTAAATTTTTACTCATCTTTATTGCAAATTTACGCATGAAATGATGAGCAAGAATTTCAATATCCTTGCCTCTTTCTCTTAAGGGAGGTATGTTTAAAGAAATCACATTCAACCTAAAAAAAAGGTCTTCTCTAAACTTTCCTTCTTTTACAGCTTCAATTAAATTTTTATTAGTAGCAGATATAAATCTAAGATCAACTTTCTTGTTTATGACGCTACCAAGAGGACGAATTTCCATGTCTTCTAAAACTCTTAGAAGCTTTGCTTGAAGACTTAAAGGTAAATCACCGATTTCATCAAGAAAGACTGTTCCTCCGTCTGCTATTTCAAGAAGCCCTTTTTTATCTGAAGTAGCACCTGTAAAAGCTCCCTTTACGAAACCAAAAAGTTCACTTTCCAGAAGATGTTCAGGAAGGCTTGCACAGTTTATTGCTACAAAGGGTTTTTTCTTTCTATAACTTGACTCATGGATTGCTCTTGCAAAAAGCTCCTTGCCTGTTCCTGTTTCACCAAGAAGGAGCACATTGGTAGGAGTGTTGGCAATCTTTTTTATCTTTTCAAAAATATGTTTTATTTCAGTAGATTCACCAATTATTGGGGAAAATTCTTCTTTATCTCTATAGATTGTTGCTTTTTCTTTTTGTTCTTCAAGTTCTGATTTTTTCCCTAAAATCTCTTTTAAAGAGGCTTTTATTTCTTCGTAAACAAAAGGCTTTATTAAAAAATCGTCAACTTTTAGTTTTAAAGCTTTTAATGCTGAGCCCACAGAGGGATAGGATGTAGTTAAAATAATTTTTACATTAGGATTTAAACTTTTAATTTTATTTGCTAACTCTATACCATCCCCATCTGGTAATTCTATTTCAATGATTGCAAAATCATGAAGATAAGATGCATAAATATTTAAAGCCTGTTGAAAATTTGATACGCAATCAACATTAAACCCTTCTTTTTGTAAATAGTTACTTAGATTGTTTCTTAGATTTATATCACTATCTGATATGAGAAGTCTCTCACTCATGAATTACTTTCAAGATTTAGCAAAACTTTAACACTATCATCTTCTACATTATGTTTAATGAAGCCTAATCTTTCAGCTAGTTCAAGCATGTAAGTATTAATTCTTAAAATATCCATCCATATTCTTTTTACTCCTAAATCTCTTGCTACTTCAATAGCATAATTGCAGAGAACTTTTCCGACACCTTTGCCTTGCCATGCGTCTTCTACAAGAATAGCCATATCTGCATCTATTCCGTCAGGATCGCGGGATACTCTAACATCACCAATTATTTTTTCTTCGTCTCCATCTTTTACTACACAGACAAAAGCTAAGTTTCTATCATAGTCAACCTGACAGAATTTAACAAGATTTTCATGCCTAAGATCAATTGCTCTTTGGAAAAATCTTAAGCTTATAGTTCTTTCAGAACATCTACCGAGAAGATTGGCTATAAGAGTCTCATCTTCCGCTTTTATAGGTCTGACAATTGCTTTTGAATTATCTTTTAGCTCAACCTCCTTATATAAATGGACAGGATATGGACATATACTTAGATGTGGAGGGCAGAATTCACCTTTTACAATAGCCTTTTTCTTTGGCGCAGTTTTATCAAGAATAATGCTACAGTCAAGGGCAAAAATCTCTGAATCACTAATAAATAGAGGATTTATATCAAACTCTTTTATCTGAGGAAAATCTGATATTAGATAGGAGAATCTTACGACTGTCTCTTCAAGTCTTTTTAAAACGTCTTCATAATAGGGATATTTACATAGATATTTATAAATTTTTGTTTCTTCCATTAATCTTTTAGCAAGCGTCTGATTTAATGGAGGAAGTCCTATTGAGTAGTCTTCAAGTGCTTCTAAAAGATTTCCACCTGTTCCGAATAGAACTACTGAACCAAAGGTTGGATCTTTTTTTGCTCCTAAGGCAATTTCATAACCATATGTGATAACCATTGGTTGAACGATTACAGAGGCAGAGGAGTCTCCGTGTTCTTCAGCAACTTTTTTAAGCCATTTAAAGCCTTCTACTGCTTCAAGTTCGTCTCTTATGTCAAGAATAACTCCGCCTTTTTTGAATTTATGTATTATTTTAGGAGTATCTATTTTAAGGACTATTGGATAGCCAATTTCTGAAATTGCTTTTTTTAATTCATCAAAGTTGTCTGCTTTTTTAGTTAGAATTACAGGGATTCCATAAGCATTGAGAATTTCAGATGCTTCAAAGAATGTAAGAATGGATCTGCCTTCATTTATGGCATTTTCAATTATGTTTTCAGCTTTTGCTGTTTCAAACTGTATGTTTTGTAATATGGTTTGAGGTGTTTCAAGAAGTAACTTAAGGTTGAAATCGTAAAGATACATGTACATAAATGTCCTTACAGCTTGCTCAGGAGTTACAAAAGTAGGGATTCCATAATTATTTAAAATTTCTCTTGCTTCTCTTACAAGCTCTGCTCCCATCCAGTTTGTTAAGATAGGTTTATATGGATTTTCTTTTGCTATCTTTGCTACTATTTCTGCTGTTTGTTCAGGAGATGTACCTAAGGAAGGTGTTAGCATCACCAGAACTGCATCCACGTTTTTATCTTTTAATATAATTCTTAATGCTTTTTCATAATCAGACGGAGTTGTATCAGAGACAAGGTCAAGAGGATTTCTTATAAAACGTATAGGCACATTGCCTTCTAATTCTTTTTTTATTTCTTCAGAGAAAGTAGCTAATTCTCCTCCGAGTTTAATTAGACTATCAACAGCAGTTACTGCAGGTGCCCCGGCATTTGTAATAATAGCCAACTTTTTACCTCTTGGCCTTCTTTGTTTTGATAAAGTTTCAGTTATATAAAACATATCGAGAGTTTCATCAACTCTGACTGCCCCAGCTCTTTTAAATGCTGCATCATAAACCTTATCCTCACCGGCGAGGAGCCCCGAATGAGTTAAAGCAATTTCAAGGGATTCTACAAATTTTCCAGATTTAACTATGACGATTGGTTTAGAAAAAGCAAAAGAACGGGCTGATGTCATAAATTTTCGACCATTTTTTATTGACTGCATATATATGACTATGGCTCTTGTTGATGGGTCTACTCCAAAAAAATCTATAAGATCCGCAATATCTATATCTATATCAGAACCTAAAGAGACAAAATAGCTAAAACCTATGTTTTTATCAACTGCTCTATCTAAAAGAGCCACTGACAAAGTAGCGCTCTGAACTATTAGGGCAATATTGCCTTTAATTAATTTCCTTCTGAATAAACTCGCATTTACATTAAGTCCGGGTCTTATAAAGCCAAGTGTGTTAGGTCCTAAAAGACGAAATCCGTATTTTCTATGTATTTCCTCAATTTTTTCTTCTAACTGAACGGCTTCCTTAACTTTTGTTCTGAAATCTGGACATAATAAGATTACACCTTTTACTCCTTTCTGCCCACATTCCTCCAGGTTTTCAATAATATTTGAATCACAATCTTTTGAAATAATAACAAGGTCTATGTCTTTTGATATACTGCTTAGAGAATGGTAAGCTTCTACGCCTTGAACAGAGTCATACTTTGAATTAACAGGATAAACTATACCTCTATAACCTTCACCTATAAGATTTCTGAAAACAGTATATCCTATTGTACCTGGTTTATCGTCAGCTCCTATAACTGCTATTCTCTTTGGATTAAAAAAATGCTCCAGATTATATATTGACATCTTCTTCTCCTTCTAATATTCTTCCCACACTTACTACAACATCCTGTGATGAAAGGTCTATTAATCTCACTCCCATGGTATTTCTTCCCTGAGATGGTATATTAGATACTTTGAGCCTTATCATTTTACTACTACTACAAAGTATTATCTCCTCCTCTTCCATAACCTGCATGGCTGCTACCACTGCTCCAGTTTTTTCGTTTACTTTCATGTTGATAACTCCTACTCCCGCTCTTTTCTGCAAAGGATATTCATTAATTGGTGTTCTTTTACCAATTCCTTTTTCTGAGATGGTGAAAATAAAAGAGTTTTCAGATACTACATCACCTGAGACAACCTCATCTTCTTGAGAAAGCCTAATACCTATAACACCCTTAGCAGAACGTCCCATTGGTCTAACATCTTTTTCATTAAATCTTATGGACATACCTTTATTTGTTGCAATAATTAGATGGCTATGCCCTGTTGTCTTCCTTACAGATATGAGTTCATCATCTTCTTCAAGGTCGATAGCTATCACTCCTCTGCTTCGTATATTTCTGAATTCTTCAAGAGAAGTTTTCTTTACGAGTCCTTTTTTGGTAAACATAGTAAGATATCCTTCTTCAAGATCTTTACAGACAAGAGCTGTTGTAATTTTTTCACTCTCCTGAAGTGGTAGTAAATTAACTATTGCTTTTCCCTTTGAAAGTCTTCCTGCTTCTGGAATTTGATGAATTTTTAAACAGTAGACTCTTCCATAATTACTGAAAAACAGTATGTGGTCGTGAGTTGAACCAATTAAAACAGCTTCCAAGTAGTCTTCAGAAACCGTTTCCATTGGAGTTAACCCTTTACCCCCTCTTTTCTGACTTCTATAATCATTGAGTGCTGTTCTTTTTATATACCCAAGATGTGTAAGGGTTATTACCATTTCCTCCTCTGGAATTAGGTCTTCAATGTCAATCTCTTTTGTTTCTGTGATGACCTCAGTTCTTCGAACGTCGCCGAATTTTTCTTTTATTTCAATAAGTTCATCTCTAATAATTTGTTTCACCAGTTCTTCACTTTCAAGAATCGCTCTAAGTCTCTCGATTTCTTTCAGAATTGTCTCATAGTCCTGAATTATTTTTTCTCTTTCCAGCCCCGTAAGTCTATGCAATTTCATATCGAGAATTGCATGAGCTTGAATATCAGTAAGGGGAAATCTTGTCATGAGCCTCATTTTTGCTTCTTCAGGATTTTTTGAACTTCTTATGATGGAGATTACCTCATCAAGATTCTCAACTGCTATTTTTAGTCCAAGAAGAATATGGGCTTGATGTTCAGCTTTTCTTAAGTCAAAGGCAGTTCTTTTGAGAACTATGTCTTTTCTGTGTTTGAGAAATTCTTCCAACATCTCTTTAAGATTTAAAATTCTCGGCTGTCCATCAACGATGGAAAGCATAATTCCACCAAAGGTAGTTTCCATCTGGGTATGTTTATAAAGATTATTTAAAATAACCTCTGGCATTTCTCCCCTTTTTATTTCAAGTACTACTCGAATGCCCTCTCTGTTGGATTCGTCTCTGATTTCAGTTATCCCCTCTATTTTCTTCTCTCTAACAAGTTCAGCAATTTTCTCTATTAACCTTGCCTTATTTACTTGATAGGGAACTTCAGTAATTACGATTCTCTCTTTTAAAATTTTTCCTTCTGGTTCTGTCTCAAAAAGAGATGATTCTTTTCCCTTTTTCCCCCTTGCTTCCTTTTCAATCTTTACTTTTGCTCTTATCTTAATTAAACCTCTTCCCGTAAGATACAGTTCTTTAATCCCTTCAATCCCGTATATTATTCCTCCAGTGGGAAAGTCTGGCCCTTTAACATTATTCATAATCTCTTCAATAGAAATTGAGGGATTTTCAATTAAAATTAACAGGGCATCGATTATTTCGTTAAGGTTATGGGGAGGAATATTCGTTGCCATTCCAACGGCAATTCCTGATGAGCCATTTATAAGAAGATTAGGTATTCTTGTTGGAAGAACGAGGGGTTCTTCGGTAGTTCCATCAAAGTTAGGCGAAAATGGAACTGTTTCTTTATCAATATCTTGTAACAATTCTTCAGCTATCTTGGTAAGTCTTGCCTCTGTATAACGATATGCTGCGGGAGGGTCGCCATCAATTGAACCAAAATTACCCTGTCCATCAATAAGAGGATACCGCATGTTAAAATCCTGAGCAAGCCTAACTAAAGCATCATATACAGCTTGGTCACCGTGAGGATGATATTTTTTTAAGACCTCTCCAACTACTCCAGCACACTTTGAATATTTCTTACCAGCGAGAAGGCCTTCGCGAAACATGGCATAGAGGATTCTTCTTTGAACAGGCTTGAGCCCATCTCTTACATCTGGAAGAGCTCTGCCTACGATTACGCTCATTGCGTAATCAAGATAGCTTATTTTCATCTCTTCTTCAATATTTACCTTTAGTATGTTTGTCATACTCTCCCTCTATGTTTTTTATGGAATTTATAATAGATAGGAATTCTATAAGATGTTTTCATAAATTATTTGCAACTACTGCAGGAAGAAGCTTTACAAGAGGAACAACCAGAATTACCTTTTTGAACTCCTTTCATTGAAAAAGAAGAGAGTTTTTTGGTTATTTCCCCAGAGTTACATTTAGGGCATATTACTTTTTTGTTTCCAAATACAAGCACTTCAAAATTCTCTCCGCAACTCTTACACACATATTCATATATGGGCATATTAACACCTCTAATAATAAAATTTAAGCATCTTTATTATATCATAGCTTGCCTTATACCTGAAAATTCTTTTAAAGTAAATATTATCAACAATCATAGGAGGAGATATCTGTGATAAAAACACTAAGAAAAAATGCTAAGTATTTTTATTTTTTGTTTTTTCTCGTTATCATAACTTTTGTTTTTTGGGGAGTAGGTACAGTAGATAAGCCAAAAGCTGATTATGTAGCGGAAGTTGATGGACAGAAAATTTATGCTGATAGATTCTGGAGACATTATGAAGAAATCAGGAAATTTTATAGAGAAGTTTTTAAAGATAAAGCAGAAGAGATGGAAAAAGGACTTAAAGAAAAGGTGCTTGAAGATCTTATTAATGAGGAAGTCTTGCTCTGGTTCGCAAAGAAGTACAACATTGAAGCAACTGATAAAGAAGTACAAGAAGCCATTATAAATGACCCAAGATTTATGAGAAATGGAGTTTTTCAAAAGGATATATATTTTCAGATTTTAAAGCTAAATAGACTAAATCCAGCTCAATATGAAGCATCTCTCAAAAGAGAAATCACAATTGGTAAGAGTCTTCAGATTATAGCTTCCTCTAAAGGTGTAAGCGATATCTCTGACGATATTTACATAAAAGCTTTTTTAAAATCTATTAGAGACCAAGTAAATATTAAAATAAATAAAGAGGCAATATCTTAATATGGAGAGACTTTTAAGTCAACTCAGATGGCAGGATCTGATTGACATTATCATAGTATCATACATTATATATAAAATCTTTTTTCTTATTAAAGGTACACGTGCAGCAAGAATGCTTATAGGAGTAGGTGTTTTACTTGCTCTTTCTTTATTTTCAAGGTTTCTTGAACTTTATACACTTGATTGGCTCATCCAGAGCTTCTGGACACAAATTGTTATTGTTCTTATTATCCTTTTTCAGCCTGAGATAAGGAAGGCTCTTGCACAGATGGGAGAAACACCACTTTTTCATAGATTTAGTTCAGCTGAAGAGATGAAAACTATAGAGGAGATAGTTAAAGGCTCACAGTCTCTTGCAAATAAAAAGATAGGTGCGCTTATTGTATTTGAAAGGGATGTAAGTCTCGCAGAGTACATTGAAATAGGTGTTCCACTCGATGCAAAAGTTACAAAAGAGCTTTTAATGAGTATTTTTCATCCTACAAGTCCAATTCATGACGGAGCAGTAATAATAAAGGGAAATAAAGCCCTTGCAGCAGGATGTTTTTTGCCAATAAAATTAGGAGCAGATTTGAGTAAAACCTATGGAACGAGACACAGAGCAGCCCTTGGAATAACAGAAGAAACAGATGCTGTGGCAGTAATAATTTCAGAAGAAACCGGATCAATCTCTCTGGCTGTAGATGGAAAGCTTGAGAGTAATCTTGATATGGAAAAACTCAGACAAAGACTTACTAATTTATTCACGAGCGAGAGAGATAGGAAATGAATAAAATTTTTAAAAATATCCTTACGGAAAATCTTACAATTAAGATTATTTCCATAGCTTTAGCATTATTTTTGTGGTTTTTTGTTACCTTTAAAGGTCAAACAGAAACATCTTTAGATATTCCTTTGGAATTAAAAAACACTCCTTCTGATATGGAAGTTTTTAAGCAAAGCGTCAAAAAAATATCTGTTTCCATATCTGCTCGAGAGAGAATACTAAAGGAAATAACTCAGAATGACATAAGAGTTGTAGTAGATATTTCAAATGTAAAACTTGGTGAAAATTCAATTCCTATTACAAAATCTTCTATTAAACTTCCAAGAGGAATTGAAATTCTCAGGATAGACCCTTCTACTGTTAAATTGCTTGTTGATAAAAAGGAGCAAAAAACTATACCAGTTAGACCTGTAATAACAGGAAAACCAGCAAAGGGATTTATTGTCAGTGATATAGAAGTTAATCCATCCTTAATTAGAATCGAAGGTGCTCAGAAAGAGCTTGATAGAATTCGTCTTATTAAAACAGAACCTATTGATATAGAGGGAATTAGTGAAAGTATTACAGTTCAGGCAAAAATAGACCCCGAAGGTAAAATTTTTAGGATAGATAAAGACATTGTTTATGTGAAGGTCAAAGTAAGGAGAAAATAATGGGACTTTTTGGAACGGATGGTATAAGAGGCAGTATAAACACTTATCCTATGACACCTGAAATTTGTCTAAAGGTAGGAATGGCTTTATGTGATCTTCTTAGAGAAAAGCTTAGCCATAAACCTAAGATTTTAATTGGTAAAGACACGAGAATATCAGGATATCTTATAGAGTCTGCTTTAACATCAGGAATAACTTCTATGGGTGGAGATGTTTATCTGCTTGGTCCGATTCCTACTCCTGCAATAGCTTTTCTGGTCAAAAGCATGAGAGTTGACGCAGGAATTGTTATATCTGCTTCTCATAATCCTTTTAATGATAATGGAATTAAAATATTTTCTAATAATGGTTTCAAACTTACAGAAGAGCTTGAGAATGACATTGAAAAATTAATTAAGGATACTAATTTTCCTTATAAGAGACCAACGGCAAGAGAATTGGGTAAAGCCTATAGAATTGAAGATGCTCAGGGAAGGTATATAGAATTTATAAAATCAACTCTTCCTAAGAATGCAAATCTTGAAGGCTTAAGAGTCGTTATAGACCCTGCCAATGGTGCTGCCTATAAGATTTCACCCATGCTTTTTCACGAGCTGGGAGCGGAGGTTATAACAATAAATGATAAGCCTGATGGATTAAATATTAACAAGGAATGTGGAGCCCTGTATCCTGATGCGCTCATAAAAAAAGTTTTGGAAACTAACGCTAATCTTGGGATTGCCCATGATGGAGATGCTGATAGAACAATACTTGTAGATGAAAAGGGCAATGTTGTAGATGGAGATTTAATTCTTACTATTTTGGCAGAGGATTTAAAGAGAGAGAGAAAACTGAAAAAAAATACAGTTGTTGCTACCATAATGACTAATAAGGGCGTAGAAAATTACTTGAATAATAAGGGAATAAAACTTATTAGAACGAAGGTTGGAGATAAATATGTAGTAGAGACTATGCTTAAAGGCGGATATAATCTTGGAGGAGAGCAATCAGGTCATATAATATGTATGGATTATACAAATACCGGTGATGGAGCAATTACTGCTGTGCAGATGGCTTATCTGATAAAGAAAAATCAAATTTATCTAAGTGAATTGGTAGCAAATATTCCCCGCTATCCGCAGATGCTGAAGAATATAAAAATTCCTGAGGGATTATCGAGAGATGAAGTGTCCAGAGTTGTAAAAAAATTATGTCATGAAGCTTCTATTGTTGAGAAAAAAATTAATGGAAGAATAGTAATAAGACCTTCGGGAACAGAGCCTAAGATAAGAATAATGGCGGAAGAAGAAAATTCAGAAAGATTAAAAGAAATAATGATAGAGATTGAAGAAATAGCAAGCAAAATATTAATTCACTAAAAATTATTTTTCTTCTAAAAACTGATAGCATTTAAAGAGATCTTTGGAGTTTTGTTTTCCTGAGAGAGTTAATGCTCTGTATCTGCATCCCCCAAAACATTCATTTATAAAGGGACAGTTAATGTGACTACATTCAAGCTCTTTTAAAAGAATAAATTTTTTCTTTTTCCATAATGTGTTAAGTCCCTCATCAACATTTCCAAGAGGAGATTCTTCATAGAAGGAACAGAATGCAGCCTCGCCTGTAGCAAGAACAGCAAGAAGATGTGTTCCACAGCCGTAACCTTCAGCTTTAGGATGTTCTTCTTTAGTAAAACCGTATTTTCTCATTATTTTCCCAGATAGTTCAGGTTCAACCCAAAATTCTTGATTAAATTTAAGATTGCCAGATAGTGTAAGAGCATCTACAGTCCATTCTCTTACTCCCAAATTTTTAATGAGTTTTTCAAGTTTATCAAACTCATGTAGATTTTTTTTGTGAATTACTGTTGCCACAGATACATCAAAACCCTTCGTTATTGCCCTTTTTATAGCAGAAAGAGTCCTATCAAAAGTATTTTTCCCTCGTAGACTTTCATGCCCTTCTTTAATGCCATCAAGGCTTATCTGAATTTCCTGAACATTTAATTTATTGAGCCAATCTTCAGTTAGTATAATTCCATTTGTGAAGAGGATTTTTCTAAATGCTAACTCTGGTAAGAGGCTATTTATTTTATCAAATTGAGGATGCAAAAGAGGTTCCCCGCCTGTTATTAGTAGCCTTAATCCTTGTAGTTCCTCAAAATCTTTTAGAATTTTGGTTATTTTATCAATTGGCAGATCAACCTCTCCCCCTTCTCCTACAAAACAGTGTTTACATCTAAGATTGCATCTCTTTGTTATCTGAAGTTCCAGATAGCGTAGTGAGGGCAGAGGAGCCTGTTTTATTTTTGGATGGAGTCTCTTTACTGGTTTGTCTGTTATTATGCCTTCTTCAAGGCAAAAATTTATTAAATCTGAGAATTCTTCCTTGTCTTTATTTTGAAGGGTATTTCTTTCTACTTTTTGCAAGAATTCTGATGCTTTTTTATCAAGACAATATAGTTCATCGGTTTTCACATTATAGAGGGACGGGAACTCAATAAGCTTTATGAAAAAGTTTTCCTTAAGATAATAATCATTTAAGCTCATAAATAGATAATCTCTCGGGAATATGACAGTTTAAGCCTAATTTACCAGTTATACTTTCCTTAAAGCTCTCAATTACGCTTTCTTCTCCATGTAGCAGAAAAACTTCAGGTTTATTTTTTATTTTACTAAGCCAGCTTAGAAGTTCGCTCTGGTCAGCATGAGCTGAGAAACCACCGATTGTATAAATTTTTGCTTTTACTGGCATCATTTTACCGAGTATGGGAACTTCTTTTTCTGCGTCAACTATTCTTCTTCCAAGAGTACCCTTTGCCTGAAACCCAACAAAGACAATACTACATTCTGGTCTATTTATATTGTGGTATAGATGATAAGCAACTCTCCCACCTTGACACATACCGCTACCAGCAATTATGACAGCCATTGATTTTATGTTATTGAGTTTTTTTGATTCATCAACAGTTTTTACAAAATGAAGCTTCAAAGCAGTTTTTTTAGGATTCCTCATTTCTCTCAAAGCTTCATCATCAAAAACTTCTGGATGAGAAAGATATATTCTCGTTGCTTCTTCAGCAAGGGGACTGTCAAGATAAACATTTATGGGTTCTATTAGTCCCTGTCTTACAGCACGATTTAGTATGTATAATAAATCCTGTGTTCTTCCTACAGCAAATGCGGGTATAATTACATTTCCTCCTTGGCGGAATGTATCTTTTATTGCTTGCAAGAGTTCTTTAATACTCTCATCAAGGGTCTTATGGAGCTTATTACCATAGGTTGATTCAATGACAAGATAGTCTGCTTTTTCTGGCGGGGAAGGGTCTCTAAGAATCGGATATCCTGTTCTCCCTAAATCGCCGGAAAAAACGGTTTTTTTACCATTAGCATCTATCACTGCAGTAGCAGAGCCGAGTATATGACCTGCATCCAGAAGGGTTATTCCAATGCCATTGAAATTGTATTCCTTTTGATAAGGTAAAACTTCAATTTGTTTTAACGCTTTCTGAATATTTTCCTCATCATAAAGTGGTTGTTTATTATGTTCGTTTTTCTGTACTTTCAGGGCATCAAAAAGCATAATTCCAAGAAGGTCTCTGGTAGCTGGAGTAGTGATAATTTTTCCTCTAAAGCCTTCTTTCACAAGCTTTGGAATTAATGCAGAATGGTCAAGATGAGCATGTGTCAGAATCATCAGGTCTATTTTTCTGGGATTAAACGGGAAGGGTTCATAATTTAGGTATTCCTTTTCGTCTTCCTGAAAAAGACCGCAATCAATTAGGATATTTTGTCCGTTAGTGGAGAATAAAAAGCAAGAACCCGTAACATTTTTTGTAGCACCGAAAAATTGAATTTTCATGCAGAAATGATAACATAAAGTGATATAATAATTCATGATTTATCTTGATTACAACGCAACAACACCTATTGAACCTCGTGTAAAAGAAGAATTAATAAAAGCTTTAGAAATATTTGGAAACCCATCAAGTTCCCATATCTTCGGCAGAAAAGCAAAAGAATTGGTAGAAACTGCAAGACAAAAAGTTGCAAACCTGATTGATGCTGATGCAGAGGAGATAATTTTTACCTCTGGTGGGACAGAGTCAAACAATCTTGCCATATTTGGAAGGGCTTTGTGTTTTACCAAAGGTCACATAATAACCTCATCTATTGAACATCCAGCTGTTCTTAATCCTTGTAGGCAACTTCAAAGGATGGGATATGAGATTACGTTTCTTCCTGTAAATTCTAATGGAATAGTTGACCCCGATGACCTAAAAAAAGCATTAAGGAAAGACACCATACTTGTGACAATTATGCACTCCAATAATGAAACAGGAGTTCTTCAGCCTATTAGAGAAATTGGAGAGATTTTACTCCAAAGGGAGATTCCCTTTCATACAGATTGTGCCCAAAGCATAGGAAAAGTGCCTGTTTCAGTGAAGGAATTAAATGTTAACATGTTATCTATTGCAGGACATAAGTTCTATGCACCTAAGGGTGTGGGAGCTCTCTACATTAAGAAAAATTTTATTATAAAGCCTCTTTTGCTTGGAGCATCCCATGAAAAAGGATTAAGACCAGGAACTGAAAATGTTCCCTATATTGTGGCTCTTGCGAAGGCATCTGAAATAATTAGGGAAGAGTTCGACGAAATAAATAGTCATTTAAACAACATTACAAGTGTATTTATGCAGAAACTCTTGACTTTAGATGGAGTAAGACTAAATGGAGATGTAGTATCGCGACTTCCAAATACTTTAAATGTTTCAATAAAGGGAATAGTGGCTGATGAGTTTGTTGAAAAAATTGGTGATAGAGTTGCTATATCAGCAGGTTCAGCTTGTCATGCAGGCATTAGAAAACCAAGCCATGTTCTAATTGCTATGGGATTAAAGGAAGAAGAAGCAATATCATCCATAAGAATAAGCACAGGAAAATTTACAACCTTAGAGGAAATATATAAGGCTTTGGAAATAATCGACTTTGAGATAAAAAAGTTAGGAAATAGATTATGGAAGAAAAAAACATAATGGATAAAAAGATTAGAATCATGACAGGTGATATAACAGAGAGAGATACAGATGCAATAGTTAATGCTGCAAATAGCTATCTTAAACACGGAGGAGGTGTTGCTGGAGCAATTGTTAAAAAGGGTGGGCAGATTATTCAAGAGGAAAGTGATAAAATAGGATATGTACCAACAGGTTCTGCAGCAATCACAACAGCAGGTGCTTTAAAAGCTAAGTATGTTATACATGCTGTTGGTCCAATATGGGGACTGGGGCAGGAAGAGGAGAAATTAAGAAGCGCTGTTTTAAAATCCCTTAAGATAGCTGATGAATATAAGTTGAAAAGCCTTTCATTCCCTGCTATAAGCTCTGGAATATATGGTTGTCCAAAGGATATGGTTGCCAGAATTTTAATTGGGACAGCTGTAGAATATCTGAAAAAACAGAATACAACTCTTGAAGTTATTGAATTTTGCCTTTTTGATGAAGAAACTTATCGCTACTTTAAGAGTGAGTTTGATAAAATATAACTTGTAGCCGGGATAGCTCAGCGGCAGAGCAGTCGATTCGTAATCGACCGGTCGTGGGTTCAAATCCCATTCCCGGCTTATTTAATTGGTGTGCCTATCTGCTACTTTGGTAGCTCCAAAAGAATCTGGTTTAGTAACTGCAATATAACCAGAACCTACTATCATTTTTATAACTTCTTTGACTAAGGTTCTTGT
>DYFF01000020.1 GCA_020725335.1 Thermodesulfovibrio sp.
CCCAAGACTTACACTGTATTTAGAAGTTGTCTCTGCCCTGCCTGTTCGTGAAAGGTCTGCAGGGGTTCTCTCTCTATAACCCGTGCCTATTGCGTCAATTGTTGGAAGAAGCTCTGCTCTTTGAATACCATAGTAGGCAGCGGTTTTCTCAACATTGAGGGCTGATAGCCTCAGGTCTCTATTGTTGGATAGAGCTTTTTTAACTATTTTTTGAAGTTTTGAATCAGTGAGAAACTCATTCCATTTAAGTTCCGATGCTTTTTGTGATTTTTCATAATTGATTGAACTATAGGCATCACCCTTAGGCCATTCCTTAGGCACAGATGACTCAGGTCTTTTGTATTCAGGAATCATTGTGCAGCCTGATATTATTACTATTACAAAAAAAATCACTAACCTTTTCATTTCAATGTCCTTACTTTGAAGAGCTTCAAAATAAGCAAAATTTAAAATAGTTTTCTTTAATTCTGCAGAGTAAATGGTTTACTCTTTAAAACTATTGTATTACCCGTTTTTGAGGAAAATTTTCGACGGATTCTTTAATAAACTCTCTAAGCCAACTAAGAGTGCCTAATCTTTTAAGTTTCTTCATTGCCCTTAATTCTAATTGCCTTACCCTCTCTCTCGAGAGTGATAATTCTTTTCCGACCTGCTCAAGGCTTTCAGGTTTTTCATTATTTATTCCATATCTTTTAAGTAAAATTTCTTTTTCTTTTGAACTAAGAATTTTAAATAAATTAAGTAATTTCTCCTTTAATTCATCATGCAGTGATTCAACAAATGGATTAGGAGAATTATAGTCTTTTAAAGTTTCTATAAGGAGAGTATCATCACTGTCACCCATCGTCGTATCTATTGATATAGGTTCTTTTGTTATTAAAAAAATCTCTTCAATCTTTTCAACAGAAAGTTGAAGTGTATTAGAAATCTCTTCTAAATCTGGCTCTTTATCATCTTTATTAGACATTTCTTTCAAAATTTTATTAATTTTACATAAATTATCTACCACATGAACCGGTATTCTTATTGTTTTAGAATGGTCAGCAATTGCTCTATTAATTGCCTGCCTTATCCACCAAGTAGCATATGTGCTGAATTTAAAACCCCTTTTATATTCGAATTTATCTACTGCTTTTATTAGACCAATATTGCCCTCTTGTATTAAGTCTTCTAAGGTTAACCCTCTACCTATGTATCTTTTCGCAACACTCACAACAAGTTTTAAATTTGACTCTATTAGTCTATTTTTTGAACTAGAGAATTTATGAAAAATCTCCCTTATTCTTTGCATAGTTATGGAGAATTTATCATTTGAAAGACCTATATGTCCACTTACATCAATACCTTGTAATGATGCGTTAAATAATTTTTCAAGCTCTTCAAAAAACATTACAGTGATCTCATCTCTCAAAGGTATATGAAAAAAGTTCTTTAATATCTCTCTATTATTTTTTTTCCTTCTCATTATTGTTTTTATACTCTCAGATATGCGGAAAAATTGTTTTTTTATTTCCTCGTTATCCATATCTTCCTCATCTAATAAATCTCTAGCTTTTTGAGGATTTTGAATAAAAATTTCACTTAAAGAAATAATTTTATTTTGCACAAATGGTATACTAAGGAGTTCTTTTATAAGTTCTTTCTTTTTTTCATCTATCTCACGGGCAAGGGATTCTTCTTCTTCCCTGGTTAAAACAGGTATATTACCTATGAGTTTAAAATATAGCTTTAAAGAATCTTGTATTTCGTATGTCTCTTCGAAGTTATTATCTTCTTCGGGCTTTGGAGAATAAGAATTTAAAAAATTAATGGACTCATCATAATCCTTCATTACAATACCTCAGTATCTCATTTTTCTCTTTTATTAACGTTTGTAAATATCTTTCATCGCCTAATTTGCTAACTTCTTTAATTTTTTTATCAATAAATTTAATTCTAATTTTTTTGATACAGTCAGTTAGGCTTTGTATCATTGACTCTTCGCTTATTTCTGAAGTTATTATTAATTTTGATATTAAAGCTTTCTGTTCTTCTGTTAAATTATTGAGAAAATTATCTATAGAAAAAGAATCTTCTTTAAATTTTTCCTTAAGTTTTGAATAAATTTCTCTTACCAATGGATTTTCGAACATTTCTACTGGAACTTTTTCAAATATAAACAGTAACTTATCAGGAAAAGATAAGCATATTCTTAATATGATCTCTTCTTCATTTAGTAATCTTGCCCTTTCTTTTTGTGACCAGATGTTTTCTCTCTTTCTACTCAGAATAATATTTTTTAACTCTTCCCTCAATGTAAGTTCATTTATAGATGTTCTTTCTGAAAGTTCTCTTATCAACTCATCTCTGTAGATTAAATTTCTTACATAGCTTATTTTAGTTAGAATTTCGTAAATTTTTTCATTTAAAGTTTTTTTATTTTGTATACTCAAGTAAAATTCAATCGGGGTTAAAGCTTTGGAAATATAGCTTTTAAATTGTTTCTCACCATATTTTTGTAGAATACTTGCTGGATCATGGCCTTTTAATAAATTGACCACTTTAACTATAAATCCCGCCTGAAATAGAGGAGAAAGACTTCTATCCATAGCTTGTAGCCCTGCTTCATCGCCATCGAATATAAGCAATATTTTATTAGTAAACCTTTTTACTTTATTAAGTTGTTCAGACGTTAAAGCTGTTCCAAGAGGAGCAATTGCGTTCCTAAATCCATACTGGTGAGACAAAATAACATCTAAATATCCTTCCATTAAAATGGCATAACCTTTCTCTTTTATGTATTGTTTAGCCTGAAATAAACCAAATATAGTGTCACCTTTTTTAAATATTAACGTATCTGGTGAGTTAATATACTTTGGAACATCATTTCGAATATCTATTACTCTACCCCCAAAGGCAATAGTTTTTCCAGTTAAATCAGTAATCGGGATAATTATCCTATCTTGAAAAAAATCTACTAAATTATTGACAAGTCTTGATGTCCTAATTAATTTTTCATCAAATCCTTTTTTTTGTAAATAATAATAGAGCGAATTTCTCTCATATGGAGCATATCCTATTTTGAAAGTTTCTATACTACTTCTATCTATTCCTCTATCTTTCAAATATTTTTGAGCTTTATCAGATTCTTTAAGTTTTATTGAATAAAACTCTGAAGCCGTTTCATAAATTTTATAGATTTTATCTTTCGGCACTGCAGAATGAGTTTGAATTTGAAGCTCAATACCTGCTTTTGAAGCAAGAATAGATAGAGCTTCGTTAAATGAAATTTTTTCATACTCCATTAAAAAGCTTACAATATCTCCTCCTTTACCACAGCCGAAACAATGAAAAATTTGTTTGGAAGGGCTGATAAAAAAAGAAGGGGTCTTCTCAGGATGAAAAGGACATAGAGACCTATAATTTTGTCCGGTTTTAGTTAGATTAATATACTCTGAAATTAAATCAACAATATCTACTTTATTTTTTACTTCTTCTAATATCTTTTGGTAATCCATTCCGAAGGCTTATTGCCTTTTAACTCTTACAAAGCCTGAACACTCAAGTATCTCTATACTTTCACCTTCTAAGACTTTATCAAGTAGAAGATTTAAACCTAAATTATCACTAGCAATATGACCTGCAATAACTACATTTATGTGATTTTTTTCTGCTTCTTTACGATGATCTTCACTTAAATGCATGGCTACTATGGTATTTATACCGCTTGAAGCTATGCTATTGAAAATATCTTTAGAACCTTCTGTTCCTCCAGTCATATCAACAAAAATTTTCCCTGCTTTCCTATCTTTATTACCAATTAAAATTCTTGGACCAGCGCTATTCTTTTCTGCCTCATTATACTCTGGTATTTCTAACAAAAGTTCTATAATATCATCAAGAGTATAGGGCTTTTTATCATTAAAAAGATTCTGCAAGTAAGAAGCCACCATATTATCAGCAGGAGTATGAAGACAGAGGAAAGGTATGTTTAAAAGTTTAGCAGCATCAACAGCCCTTGTATGATTTACTGGCATTAATCTTCTTTCAACTTCTTTAACTCTACTTTCCATCAAACTTTCAGCTATATTTATTGGGACGCCGAATCTACCAAGAATGTCAGCCTGCATGTACATAACAGCAAATAATCTTGCATATGCTCTACCTTCTGGATGATGCGACAATATTAAATCAACTTTCTTTCCATTTTTTCTTAAAGAATCAGCTAATAGAACTTCACCTACTTCCATGTCTATTCCAGCTAAAATAGAATTTATCTCTTCATCTCCTGTACCAAATAGTATTCTGGAATCACTATATGGATTTTCTAAAGATTCTAAATCAAAATATTTCTTTTTATTTTCTGAAAGGTTTTCATAGTCTTTTTTCCTTTTTTCTAATTCTTTAACTATGGAATCTTTTCCGCGAGGATCGTTTTCTATTCCGATATTGACTGCTTTTTTATAGAAATCTCTGAGTTTCATACTTCCTCCCTGATAATAAAGAAATAGAGGAGCTCATAAAAAGAACTCCTCTATGATTGAAAAATTATTTTGATATCATTTTTAGCTTCTTAGCTAACTTTTTCTTAGCAGCTAAAACTTTTTTCTTTCTTTTTACACTAGGTTTTTCGTAGTGCTCTCTCTTTTTAATTTCAGAAAGAATCCCTTCTCTTTCGCATTGCTTTTTAAAAAGCTTTAGAGCTGCCTCGAAAGAATCCATATCCCTTACATTTACAGAGGGCATTAAGTTCCTCCCCTCCTCTCTCTTATGATTTTTTATACAATACTTTACCAGTAAAAAGCTAAATTAGTCAACAATTTTTATAATAAATTAGTGTAAAAATAAGTATGTAAAATTCAAAAATAAATATTTATATTATCTATTATTGACATTACAAACTGAACTCATAAAAAAGATAGATACACCTATGAGAGAAAAATGTTAACTAAATTTTAAGGAGATGTATATATAATGTATATATAAAATTACTTACTTAGAAAATACTTTTTTAAATGGCAAAACAAAATTTTGGTATAATTTAAACAAATATAATTAAGAGGTGTTTTATGAAAATATTAATCGTTTATTACAGCACCTTTGGTAATACCTACAAAATGGCAAAACTTGTGGCAGAGGGGGTAAAAGAAGCAGGAGGAGAACCTATAATTAGAAAATGTCCTGAATTGATGTCAGAATCAGTAATATCATCAAGACCCGATATCCGAGCAGGAATTGAAATGCAAAAGGATATTCCCTTTGTAACAATTGATGATTTTAAAAATGTTGATGGATATGCATTTGGAACGCCTACAAGATTTGGAAATATATCAGCACAACTAAAAAATGTGGTTGACCAGCTTGGTCCTTTGTGGATGCAACGAATTTTCGAAGGAAAACCAGCAGGCGTTTTTGTTTCTACAGGGACAATCCATGGTGGACAAGAAACTACTATTCTGACTTTCATGACAGTTTTATTACATCTTGGTTGTGTAGTGGTAGGAGTTCCATACTCTGTGCCTGACTTATATCTTACAAAAGGAGGAGGTTCTCCTTACGGACCTGGACATGTGGCAGATGCTGAAAATAAAAGGGAAATTGATGAAAATGAAGCTAAAATATGTAAAGCTTTTGGTAGGAGACTTGCTGAAATAGCCAAAAAACTAAAAGGATAAATTATTTAAAGGCTACGTCAAGAATCATCATCAAAGTAAAGCCGATTATTAGACCAGCGGTAGCGAGGTCAGAGTTACCATTTCGTTGAGACTCTGGTATAAGTTCCTCTGCAGTTATAAAAATCATGGCACCAGCAGCAAACCCGAGGGTATAGGGAAGAAAATTTTGCATAATATTTACAAGAAGAACACCTAAAACTGCAAATATAGGTTCAAATAAACCCGAAAGTTGTCCATAAAAGAAACTTTTACCTCTTGAAAAGCCTTCTCCTCTTAACGGCATTGAAATTGCAAAACCTTCCGGAATGTTCTGTATTCCAATTCCGAAAGCGAGAACCATTGATGATAGAAGAGTTACAGATGAAGGTTGTATACCATGAGCACCAAAAGAAACACCTATTGCTAAGCCTTCTGGGATGTTATGTAATGTTACAGCAAGAACAAGAAGAGTGCTTCTTCTTAGAGAAGTCTTGATACCCTCAGCTCCATGTATTGGAGCATGAAAATGGAGATGAGGCAAAACCATGTCAATTAATCTTAAAAATAAAGCACCTAACACAAATCCCGTGGCAGGAGGAATCCAAGAAGGAACAGTCATTTTTTGAGACATTTCAATGGCTGGCTCAAGTAAAGACCAAAAACTTGCAGCAATCATAACTCCTGCAGCAAAACCCAATGCAGTATCAAGAATCTTTCTGTTTACATTTTTGAAAAGAAAAACAAGAGACGCTCCAAAAGCAGTAAGTCCCCATGTAAAAATACCAGCTAAGAGAGCCATAGTTACAGGAGAAAGGGTTTCAATGTATTTTTCAATCATTTTAAATTATAATATAAATCAATATGAAGCCGAGAATCATTCTAAGCAGATGTTTTTCCCAGCCAGTTAGATACAATGGTGGCATTGTAAATGATGAATTCATTAACAAACTTAAAAATTATGTGGATTTTATTGACTTTTGTCCTGAGGTGGAAATTGGACTTGGTGTTCCAAGAAAAAGGATAATTATTATTGAAGAGGATAATTTTAAAAAGTTATTTCAGCCAGAAACTTCTCAGGAACTTACAGAAATTATGATTGAGTATTCTCAAAAAACCATAAATTCTATAAAGGATATCGATGGTTTTGTGCTAAAAGCAAAATCTCCTTCCTGTGGAGTTGGCTCTACAAAACTTTATAAAAATGGTGCTGTAGTAGGGAAAACTTACGGTTTTTTTGCAGATGAGATAAAAAAAACCTTTCCTTATTTGCCACTTGAAGATGAAGGAAGATTAAGAGATGAAGGCATAAGGAAACATTTCCTTATAAGGATTTTTGCTTTTGCGGAACTAAGAGAACTTTTAAAAAATGCCGAGCCTAAAAATTTGGTTCAATTTCACTCAAGATATAAATATCTTCTCATGACTTATAGTCAAAAATCGCTTAAGGAACTTGGCCAATTAGTATCAGATGGGAAAATGCCCTTTGAAGAAAAAATTTACATGTACAAAAACAAATTCTACGAAAGCTTTCTCAGAAAGCCTTCAACTAAAAGACATGTTAACACACTTATGCACTTAATGGGTTATGTATCGAAAAAAATAAGCCATAAAGAAAAAGAACACTTAATAAATCTAATTGATGCCTACAGTAAAGATAAAATACAACTAAAGGTTATTGTCGAATTGGTAAAAAGTCTTGCATATAGATTTGATAATGAATATATCCTCATACAGAAGTATTTAGAGCCCTATCCAGAAGATTTAGATGTATAAGAGAGCCATATATTGGTTTAAAAGAGACTTAAGAGTTAACGATAATGGAGCATTATGGCAAGCCTGTCAAGATGCTAAGGAGTTAATTCCTGTATTTACATTTATTCCCGATTTATTGCAGAGATTTAAAAGTTATAACAGCAGACTTGGATTTATTGTAGAGGGTATTAAATACTTATCTGAACAAATTAAAAAAAAGGGAGGAAGACTCTTCTGTTATCACGAAGAACCAATTAGAATTTTTCAATATCTTATAGAAAAATATAAACCTGAGGCAGTTTTTACTAATAAAGCTTTCTCATGGACAGGAGAAGAAATAGAGAGAAAAATAGAAAGGCTTTGTAAAGATAAGAATGTAGATTTCCAAAGCATCAACGATAATTTTTTATGTAAAATAAACGAAATCCCCTATAAAAAGATATATTCTGTTTTTTATAAAAAATGGAAAGAAAACCTTAATCTTACAATAATATCATCTCCTAAACAAATAAGAACTCCTAAAATCAAAGAACCTGAAATATCTAATTTAATAGCAAGTTTAAATTATCATGAAAACATTTTTTGGAAAATAGATTTTGGATTAAAAAGAATAGAAACTTTTGATTTTTCAAATTATGAAAATACTCGTGACAGACTCGACATAGATGGAACTTCAAAATTGTCTCCATATATAAGATTTGGCATTGTATCATTAAGAAAACTCTATCAAAAAGTTCATCAAACTACAGGAGAGGATTGTCAATTTATAAAAGAACTTGCATGGAGAGAATTTTGGTATCATATAAAAATTAACTTTCCAGAATTTAATCAAGTTGAATTTCAGGAAAAACGCAGAAATATAAAATGGGAAAATAATGAAAATTTAATCAATGCATTCATTAATGCTCAGACAGGATATCCTTTAATAGATGCATCAATAATTCAACTTAAGCAAGAAGGTTGGATGCATAACAGAGCAAGAATGATAGTAGCAAATTTTTTAACTAAGGATTTGCTTACAGACTGGAGAATCGGTGAAAAATTCTTTATGGAATATCTTTTAGACTATGATGAAGTAGTTAACACTGGAAACTGGCAGTGGAATGCATCTGTTGGCCCAGACCCGAAACCTTTAAGGATTTTTAATCCTGTTATTCAGGCAAAAAAATTTGACCCAGATGCTGTGTTTATTAGAAAGTATTTACCAGAACTAAAAAACATACCAGCCCATTTATTACATGATCCCATTAATTATAAACTGAAATATTATAAACCCATTGTTAATCATTATGAGAGAATGATTTTCATTAAAAAGCTTTATTCTAAGAATTTAATATAAGAAACATCTAATCTTCCTACCGTTTACGTTTTTGATTTCTGGAATATTTTTTTTACATATATCTAATCGATATTGACATCTGTTATAAAATCTACATCCCTTCAAAGCCCATGAATTTCTATCTTCAGTGGAAATTTTAGGAACTTTATTTCTATTTCGTCTGTAAAAACCAGGGATACTATTGATAAGAATTTTAGTATACGGATGCATAGGCTCTCTGAAAATTTCCTTTGTTTCTGCTTCTTCAACGAGTCTTCCTAAATGCATCACCCCTATTCTATTACTTACTGCTCTAACAATATTGAGGTCATGAGTGATTAACAAAATACCAAGAATTCGTTTTTCCCTCATCTGTATTAACTGATTTAAAATAGATGCTTGTAAAGAAATATCTAAAGCAGAAAGAGGTTCATCAGCTAATAAAATTTCGGGTTCTAAAATTAACGCCCTTGCTATCGCTACTCTCTGCCTCTGTCCACCGCTGAGTTGATGAGGATATCTATTTAACAAATCCTTATCAAGTCCTAATTCGCTGAGTATTCTATTTATTCTTTCTTCTATCTCATCAGGAGAAAATTTTTTATGAATTTTTAATGGTTCTTCTAAAAGAGAGTAAATTTTCATTCTTGGATTTAGAGATGAATAGGGGTCTTGAAATACTACACCTAATGACTGGTGAAATAATTTTAAATCTTGTTTTCCCATCTCCCACAGATTTTTATCTTTAAAAATTATTTTCCCCCTATCTGGTTTTATTAATCTAAGAATAAGCCTTATCACTGTTGATTTACCTGAACCGCTTTCACCTACGAGAGCGAAAAAATCAGTTGAATTTATCTCTATGTTAAGATTTTCTACTGCTGGGATTAAGAATTTCTTAATTTTAAAGGTCTTATATAAAGCCTCTGTTTTTAAAAATGACACCTATATCTCCCAGAGACTAACTTCCTCAATAACTCTTATCCCTGTGTAATAACAGCACATTTCATGGTCTAAATTATTTATAAATGACCTTTCTGTCCCATCTTCAAAAATAATTTTTACAAGACAAAGACCTCCAGGAAGAGTTGATTTTCTTTCTTCTATGACTTCTCCTATACCCCAGAAGACATAATTAATATGCCTAACCCTATCGCCTAATTTTAAATAAGTTCTTGCGCACATTTCTTAATTATACCATTTGCAAGGCAATAGGCAATATGCTTAAAATACAAACATGAATATATTAATTAGGTCTCCCAACTGGCTAGGCGATGCTGTGATGAGCTTGCCGGCAATAAGAGGAATAAGAAAGCTTCATCCTGATGCAAAAATTTCTCTTTTAACTAAAAAGAAAATTGCTCAACTTTTTGAATTCGAAAAATCAATAGACGAAATAATCATTTACGAGGAAGGGCTAAAAGGTAAAATTAAAACAATAAAAGCTCTTAAGGAAAGACAGTTTGAAAGAAGCTATCTACTTCAAAATGCTCTGGATGCGGCGCTGTTAACCTTTCTTGCAGGAATTCCAGAAAGAGTGGGATGGGATAGAGATTGTAGACATCTTTTTCTTACCCATCCAGTACCCTATAACGGAGAAGACAGAAAAATTCATCATATAGATTATTTTTTTGAGATTCCGAAAAGATTTAATCCATCCCTATCCCCTGAATATCCATGGATAATCCTTTCTCTTAATGATAGGCTTTCAGCAAGAGAAGAGTTAAATAAAGTTAAAAGACCAATTCTTGCAGTAGCACCCGGCGCAAAGTATGGATACACAAAAAAATGGGATGCCTATAAATTTATTGAAATAATTAAAAGATTCATAGAAAAATTCGGTTCTGTGGTTATTTTAGGGCAAACAGGAGAAGGTCTGAACATTGAACGTAATAAGAATGAAGAGTTAAAAGATAAAATTTTTGATTTAACAGGAAAAACTTCACTTTCTGATTTAATAAAGCTTCTTTCTGAATGTGATCTTCTAATCTGTAATGACTCTGGAATAATGCATCTTGGTTATGCTCTTGGCATTCCTTTAGTGGCAATTTTTGGGTCTACTTCGCCTGAATTAACTGGACCGCCTCGTTTAGCAGGAAAGGTGATAAAGGCAAATGTAAGCTGCAGTCCCTGTTTTAAGGATAAATGCTCTGATATAAAATGTATGAAATCAATAGAATTAGATGTTGTATGGAACGCACTCACAGAAATTATTCCAAGAAAAAGAGCTATTTTCTTTGACAGAGATGGAACTCTTTGTAAAGACGCTAACTATCTTAGGAGATGGGAAGATTTTGAAATTTTCCCTGATATTGAAGCCTTAAAAGAATTAAAAGATTTGGGTTTTTTACTTATTGGCATCACAAATCAGTCAGGTATAGCAAGAGAAATTATACAGGAAAAATTTGTAAAAGAAGTTAATTATCTTTTTATCGATAAATATGATTTTGATGATTTCTTGTACTGCCCCCATCATCCCAATGATAATTGTTTCTGCAGAAAACCAAATCCAGGAATGCCAATAATAGCCAGATATAAATATAAAATAGACTTTAAAAAGTCATATGTAGTAGGTGACAAAGAAACAGATATGCAGTTAGCCCAAATGATTGGAGCAAAGGGGATTTTAATTGGTAAACAAGCTAAAAGCTTGAAAGAGATAGTGGAAATAATCAAAAGGGATATTAATGTTAAAGGATATTGAAAAACTCCTTGTTATTAAACCAAGTTCTCTCGGAGACATTGTTCATTCTTTAGCTTTTTTAAACTCTGTGAAAGAAAATTTTCCAAGAATTAAAATTCACTGGATAGTAGCGAAAGACTTTGAAGACCTCCTCAGAGAACATCCCCTTATTGAAAAAGTTATTGTTATTGATAAAAATAAGTGGAAAAAAATTAAAAATCTTCCTCAAACATTGCAAGAAATATCAAGCTTGAGTAGGAATTTAAAAAGAGAAAAATATCCCATAGCCGTAGATCTTCAAGGACTTTTAAGAAGTGGAATCATTACAGCTTTAAGTGGAGCTAATATTAGATTAGGATTCAAGGAATCAAGAGAATTTAGCACTCTCTTTTATAATAAAGTTATATCTGCTTCTATTAATTTACATGCTGTTTTGCGCTACCTTGAAATGGCTAAATTTTTAGGGTGTAATATCTCGTCAATTAAATTCCCTCTCCCACAAGAGAAAGAACCAGATTGGCTAAAGGATTTTGATAACTATATAGTAATAATTCCTTCTGCAAGATGGCATACAAAAAACTGGCCAATTCCCTATTTTGTTGAGCTTATAAATATGCTTCCTTACAATTTTATTATTGTAGGGTCGAAAGCTGATGAATCTATAGCATTTAATATTGAAAAAAACTCAAATGGTAGAGCAAAATCTGTAGCAGGAAAAACAACCCTTAAGGAACTGATTGCGCTTTTAAAAAAATCTCTTTTTGTTATAACACCTGATACAGGAACTATGCATCTTGCTGTAGCCTGTGGTAAAAAAGTTGTATCTCTATTTGGCCCCACCTCTCCTGAAAGAACAGGACCTTTTGGAGAAGGAAACTTAGTAATCAAATCTCCTATCTCCTGTAGTCCATGTTTAAAAAAATATTGTCCTGACCTTAAATGCATGAAAGAAATTACACCTCAGATGGTGTACAATAGTATAGAAAATTGGAGGACTTAATGAAATATCAGTCAGGAAGAAGTGGCAGAGTTTTTGTAGTGAAGTTTGACGATGGAGAGAATCCCTTAGACGAACTAACCGAATTAGCTAAAAAAGAAAACATCCAAGCTGGAGTTTTCTGGATTATAGGAGGACTTAAGGAAGGCAGATTTGTAGTAGGTCCTGAAAACGATGAACTTCCTCCTGTTCCCATCTGGAGAGAAATAGTTGGTAATAATGAAATATTAGGGATTGGGACAATCTTCTGGTTTAAAGATGAGCCAAAAGTCCACCTTCATGGAGTTTATGGCAGAGAAGATGTTGTTAAGATGGGTTGCCTTAGATATAATCCCCAAGTTTTTCTCATACTTGAGGCAATAGTAATGGAAATTCTTGATGTTAAGGTAACAAGGCAACTTGATCAAAAATCAAATATGGTTTTACTTAAACTATAAAAATGGTACGAGTAAAAATCTGTGGCATTACAAATTTGGAAGATGCTCTATGGTCTATAGAATGTGGAGCAGACGCTATCGGATTTGTTTTTTATAAGAAGAGTCCAAGATATATATCTCCAGAAAAGGCAGCAGATATAGTACAATCAATCCCTCCTTTTGTTAATGTTGTAGGAGTTTTTGTTAATGAACCTATAGATAAAATAAAAAAAATTATATCAATTACAGGAATTGATACAGTACAACTGCACGGAGATGAATCAGCGGAGTATTGTAAAAATTTTTCAAGAATCATAAAGGCATTTAGAATAAATAGCAAAGGCATACTTGCTGATGGAACTTTCTTAGAGGAAAAACTTTCTCAATACAAGGTTTCAGCTTTTTTGCTCGATACTTTTAGCACTACCGAATATGGTGGAACTGGGCAAACCTTTGATTGGGAGGTAGCAAAGAAAGCAAAAAACTTTGGTAAACTAATTCTTTCTGGAGGATTAAACATATTCAATATAGAAGAAGCAATTAAAAGAGTTACACCCTATGCTGTTGATGTTTCAAGTGGCGTTGAAACATACAAGGGCAAAAAGGACCATGAACTTGTAAAAAAATTTATTGAAAAGGCAAAATTTAAAAATTAAAGGAGTGAAAAATGATTGAATGGTTACCCTATAGTAATGAATCTTTCAAAAAAGCTGAAACTGAAAATAAGGCAATATTTCTTCATATTTTTGCAAAATGGAGTAATTACTGTAAAAAAATGAAGGAAAACATCCTCAATGATTCCCAAATAGCTGAACTCATAAGTAAAAATTTTATTCCTATTCTTGTTAATCGGGATGAAAGACCTGATATAGATTCAATTTATCAGAAAGCTTCTTATATTATCGGACAAGGAAGCGGATGGCCACTTAATCTAATACTAAATTATGATGGAAAGCCATTTGCTGGCATAAGTTACAAAGCAGACGAAAATAAGGATTATTTTATAAGCATGTTAAATAAGGCGTTAGAATTATTCAAGACAAATAAAGATAAAATTTCTCAGAAAGCTCAAGTTATATTTGATGCAATAAAACCTCTTGATATTGTCCCTTCTGAAATAAGAGAAGAACTTATTCATAATCCTGAAGAGGATATTGTTACAGAAATGGATTTTGAACATGGAGGATTCAAAAAAACACCTAAATTTCCTCCCTTTGCACACATTGATTTACTTTTGTGGAAATATTGGATAAAACAAAAACCTTGGGTTTTGAATGCTATTGAAAAAACCCTTAAAGGTATGGTAACCGGAGGAATTTATGATAATATCGAAGGAGGCTTTCACCGATACTGTATAGACAGAGAATGGAAAATTCCACATTTTGAAAAAATTGCCATAGATAATTCCTGGCATGTCATAAATTTTCTCTACGCATATAGTATCCTTAAAGATGATTTTTACAGAGAAATAGCTATTGAAACAATTGATTACATGAAAAGGAATTTATTATCAAAGGACGGTTTTTTCTGTGCAAGTCAGTATGCCGATGATCTCTATTATACATGGGAGGAATCTGAATTAAGTGAAGTATCAGACTTGACTATTACACTGGTAGATGGAAATGCAATGATTGATGGAAGATTTATCCTTATAGGAAGAGATAGAGAATTAATAAAACAATTAAAAGATAGATTAATATTGAAAAGAAAAAAATCTCCTTCACCTCCAGTAGATGCGGAAATTTACGCATTTGTTAACGGAATCTGTTCAGAGGCTTTTATAACTGCTTGGAGGATATTAAAAAACAGAGAATTATTAAACATAGCTCTCACTTCACTTGATAAAACACTTTTAGCTTTATTAAAAGACAATGTATTTTATAGAACAATTAAAGGCACACCTGCTTTAATAGATGATTATGCTTATACTATTTCAGCCCTTATCTGTGCCTATGAAGTAACAGCAGAAAAAGTGCATCTTGATAAAGCCCTCCATCTCATGAATTTAGCTATAGAAAACTTATGGGATGAACGTAATGGAGGATTTTATGACTCACCTGAAGAAATTCTTTCTATAAGACAGAAAAGTATCCATGATACTCCCTATCCATCTTCAAATTCCATCATGATTATTAATTTATTAAAGTTAAATGCCATCTTAGACGAAAAAAGATTTTTAAACCTCGCTATATTAGCATTAAAAGCTTTTTCAAATACTGTATCAGCCTATCTTTCTCCCTATTATGTAAAAGCATTGCTCAGTTATTTTGATCTTCTTACTTTGAATTTATATACGACAGTAGATTCTCTGATTGGAAAAGCAGCAATTCATCAGATAACACCTTTCACTATTATAGCCCATAGAGAGAAAGAGGGAGAATACATAATTCCATCAGTTGGAGAAAAGCATTTCGAACCTATAAAGGAAACGAAAGATTTAGCAAAATTTTTAAATTTATGATAATATATATAAAAAAATTTTTATAGGAGTTTAGAATGAAAATAGAAATTCTTGGACCTGGGTGTGCTAATTGTAAAAAAGTTGAAGAAACAGTTAGGAATGTTGTTTCTCAACTTGGAATTCAGGCTGAAATTATTCATATTAAGGATATTAGGGAAATTTTCAAATATACACAGCTTACCCCCGGAATTTTGATTAATGGTAAGCTAAAACACTCTGGGTTTCCTCTTCCAACTGAGGATAAAATAAGAAATATTATTATTGCAGAACTCACTTCAAAATAAATTTATATAAAAATTAGAAAATTTAATTTGCACCATTATCGACAATCTAATATAATTTGATAATGTTAGATTTCCTTACATATACTTTCCCTATCTCAGGAGTTACTACGAACATTCTAATACCTCCTTTGGTTGCTATTGTTGTATCTTTTTTCACTTCAATGGGTGGTGTTTCAGGAGCATTTTTATTACTACCGTTTCAGGTAAGCGCTCTAAACTATACTTCACCAGGAGTAAGCGGCACCAACTTTATTTTCAATGTAGTGGCCATTCCCTCTGGCGTATATAGATATTTAAAAGAAGGGCGAATGGCATGGCCCCTTGCATGGGTTATTGTCGCAGGAACTGTACCAGGAATAATTTTAGGTTATTATATAAGGATAAAAATTTTACCAGACCCTAAATCCTTTAAGTTTTTTGTCGGCCTTGTTCTTTTATATATAGGCGTAAGACTCTTTCTTGATGTTTTTAAAAAGAAAAAAACAGCACAAGCAAAGAAATTTGAGCAAAAACTCTCAAAGGAAGCTACAGTAAAAACCATCTCTTTTTCACTTAAAAGAACTGAATATGAATTCTGGGGAGAGAGATTTTCTTTTAGCACAATTGGGGTTTTCACTTTAGCTTTTATAATAGGAATAATTGGGGGTACTTACGGTATTGGTGGTGGAGCGATAATGTCACCTTTACTAGTCACATTTTTTAAACTACCTGTTCACAGCATTGCAGGTGCATGCCTTCTTGGAACATTTACAGCATCTATTTTCGGTGTTTTCTATTATGCTGTACTTCCATCTGGTGGTTTACAGACAAGCCCTGATTGGTTACTTGGGTTACTTTTTGGAATCGGAGGTATGATAGGAATTTATTTAGGAGCCAGAGCTCAGAAACATGTTCCACAGCGTTATATTAAACTTGTTCTTAGCATTTTAATAATCTATCTGGCTTTAAGATATATCATCCAGTTTTTCTATCCATAATTTAAATTTATTGCAATAAGGCTTTCAAAAATATACGCTTATTAGGGTGAATATAAAATTTTAATTTCACATTCCTTAGGAATCCTAACTTTCCTATCTGATAAAACTATGTATTTATCTATTGAAAAATAAGCACCTTTTTTAATTTTAAGCCATACCTCTTCTTCAGTAAAATCTCTCTTTAATTTTTCTATATCAATCAATGCACCTTTCCAACATGCCCAAAGTCTACTTTTACCTTTTTCATTAAGCAAATGACTCGTATTTTTTATTATTTCACCACTATTGTCAAAAGTATCTTTAATGTTTGCTCCATCTTTTCGTAGAACAATATAACTAAACTTGAGATATTTCAACTGAAGTCCTAAAAAACTTAAGAAATTTAAATACTCAGGTGGCTTCCAAATTCTTTCTTCATAACACCAGTTATTTACTTTAAGGGCGGAACAAGGCAAGTCATTGAGGCAGGGACTAAAAGGATAAAACCCAATCTCTTTTATTAAAGAATCCCTCAATCTGTGAAGTCTAATTGAATCTTTTTTCGTTCCTGGCTCAATTATTATAAGGGTAATGTCTGAATTTTTATAGGAAAAAGCCTTCATTAAAGCTATAAAATCTTCCATAACTATGATATCTTTTTCAAACAATTCACCCAAAGAATTTGAAAAGAAAATTATATCTGGTTTTATCTTTACTAAACTCTGATATATCTTTAAATCTGTAGCATCTGCTTTTATAAAATCATATTTTAAATCTAACTTCTCAGGTTTTAATTCCCTGATTAGTTTTTCTGCAATAGAAATTGCTCTTTCTTCAGACTCTATACCTAAGTATTTTATATGTGACAAATCAATTATTTTTTCCTCTATTAAATCAAATAATGATAATAAAGCAGGAGAAGGACCACAGCCAATGTCAATAATTTTTAGGTTTTTTTTCTGTACAAAAACAGGATGACGAAATAATTCTTTGAATACATTGTAATGTTTAGACAAATTAACAGGAACAAAATAGAGAATGTAGCCTCTCAAAAAGTCTTCATTATTCATATAATCAGATGGTCTAAGAGTATGTTTAAAAGTAAAAAGGTTTGATGTTTCTAAAATGAGATTTTTTATTTGTGCTTTTGTAGGATTTTTATTTGGAAAGGCTAATTTCAAAAAAAGACTGTCTTTTTGTTTCACATTTTTATCAGTTGAAATATTGTAAGGGGGATCAAATGCAATCCCCCTAATTTTTTAAATAAATATTATTTTACTGCGTCTTTTAATGATTTACCCGCGGAAAATTTAGGAATTTTTGTTGCTGGAATTTTAATCTCCTGACCTGTTCTTGGGTTTCTACCCTTTCTTGCTTTTCTCTTTGTAACATAGAAACTTCCAAAACCTACAAGGGTTACTTTCTCACCTTTCTTAAGAGCTTCTTTAATAGCCTCAATTGTTGCATCAAGAGCTTTTGCAGCTTCAGCCTTTGTCAATTCTGCCTTGCTGGCTACCTTTCCAATTAAATCTGCTTTTGTCATGTTACTACCCTCCTTTTAGGTTGATAAATTAAGATTTTGTGTAAACAATAACAAATTTTTTATATAATGTCAAGTGTTTTTAATAAAAATAGAAAAATTTTTTAAATTTTTTATAACCTCCAGAGATTTTGAAATGACAAAAACTATCAAAAAAACTAAAAAATACCCATATATCAATTTCTTTAGCCTATTATACAAGCTTAGAGCTAATATTAATTAACTCTTTCTGTCGCATTTTGTCTTTCCATAAGATAAAATCTTTTTAAAACACACCTAAAACTTATTCAGTGTGTTGACAAATAAATATTTTTTAATTTAGAATTATTCTAATGAAACCTAAAATTAAGTGGACACCTCAAAGACTCGCAATTTTGAAATACCTGGACGGAAATAAGGCACATCCATCAGCAGAGGACATTTATGCTGATCTCTCAAAGGACTTTCCAACTATGTCAGTTGCTACAGTTTACAATGTTCTTGAATTTCTAAAAAGAACAGGTAGAGTAAAAGAAATTCACATTGACCCTGAAAAAAGAAGGTTTGACCCTGATACTACTGCTCATCATCATGCAATATGTGTAAAATGTAAAAAAGTTTTTGATATTTTTGAAGATATTAAAATTCCCGAGTTAAGCAGCAACATACCGGAATTTCAAATTCTTGATGCGCATCTAACAATATATGTTTTATGTCCCCGGTGCCAAAATAAAGAAGACTTGAAGCTGGGCTTAAAAGAATATCAATGCACAGATTGTGGTGCCATTAGAACAGCAAAACATAAACCTCAAAAATGTCCTTCCTGTGGTAGTAGAGATTCACTAAGAGAAATTAAACCTCTTTAATAAAATCAACAATAACAAATGGAGGTGTCTTATGATTAGCAATGAACTTATGGAGAAACTACAGAAAGCAGTTGCCAGAGAGTTACAAGTCAGCATTCAGTATATGTGGCAGCATGTCTTAGCGAAAGGAATTAAAGCAGAATCAGTTGGTAAACTCTTTAAACAATTTGCAATCAATGAAATGTTACATGCTGAGAAAATTGCTGAAAGAATAGCCTTTTATGGTGGTATTCCCACAACTCAGCCAGACCCTATTACAATTGGTAAAAATTTAACAGAAATGCTTCAGCTTGATAAAAAAGCTGAAGAAGAAGCAGTTGCCCTTTATAAGGAAATTATCAAGCTTGCTGAAAAAGAGGAAGATTACGTAACAAGAAAGCTCTTTGAACAGATTCTTGAGGAAGAGGAACTTCATCTTGATAAATTCAGCTCCCTTCTTGAGGAGTAACTATGAAGCCCGTAGAGCTAAAAAACGAAATTTACTGGGTAGGTGCTGTTGACTGGGCTGTAAGGGATTTTCACGGATATGAGACTCCTCGGGGAACAAGCTACAATAACTATTTAATAATAGATGATGAGCCAACTCTTCTTGATGCTGTTCATCATGACTTTGTTCATGTCTCAATAGAGAACATTTCAAGAATAATTGAGCCTCAAAAAATAAAACACATCGTAATAAATCATATTGAAAATGACCATGCTACAGGGCTTGACAAAATCCTGCAAATGACTCCTCAGGCAAATATTTACATGACTGAAAAAGGTAAAAAAGGACTGAGCAAGTTTATTGATCTTGGAAAGTATAAAATTCATACAGTTAAATCTGGAGACACAATAAAAACAGGCAAAAGAACCCTTCACTTCATTGAAACTCCCATGATGCACTGGCCAGATTCAATGTTTACTTACATAAAGGAAGAAAAAATTCTTATAAGTCAGGATGCCTTTGGTCAACACATTGCTTCTGCAGAGAGATTTGACGATGAATTTATAAATAACCGCTCCATGGAAGAGCTTGAGGACTCTGTAATTGATTATTATGCAAATATTCTAATGCCCTATGGCAATGTAATCAAAGCAAAGATTGAGGAAATCAAAAAATCAGGCATTGAAATTGAAATGATTGCACCTGACCATGGGGTTATCTGGCGTTCCCATATAGATAGGGTATTAACTCTTTACTCTGATATGGTTGAAGCAAAAGCAAAGCTTGGCGCGGTGATTGTCTATGATACAATGTGGCACAGCACTGAAGAGATGGTTTTTCCTATTGCTAAAGGACTTGAAGATGAAGGAGTTCCTGTGAAAATTATTAAACTTAGGGCAACTCCAAAAAGTGTTGCCATAAAAGAAATGTGGAAATACAGAGGACTTATTGTGGGTGCACCAACTCTTAACAATAACATGTTCCCTTCAGTGGCTGATTTTCTTACCTATCTAAAAGGACTCAGACCTAAAAACAGGCTTTTTTCTGCCTTCGGCAGTTACGGATGGTCAGGCGAAGCAGTGGGACAGATGTATGAAATGGCAAAATCCATGAAACTTGATATCTTTGAACCGGGATTAAGGATTTTATACAAACCTTCAGAGGAGGAACTTAATAAATGCTATGAATTTGGCATAGCCTTTGGCAGGGCTTTAAAGGAGTATCATGCAAAATTTTAAATGGAGGTAAAAAAATGGAAAAAACTCTTAAAAATTTAATGGATGCCTTCGCAGGTGAGTCTCAGGCAAACAGAAAATATTTAGCCTATGCAAAAAAAGCAGAGGAAGAAGGATATATAGGAGTGGCAAAACTATTTAAAGCTGCTGCTGATGCTGAAACAGTCCATGCTATGAATCATCTTAAAGCAGCAGGTGGAATAAAAAGCACAAAGGAAAACCTTGAAGCAGCAATAAAAGGTGAGACCTATGAGTTTGAAAGCATGTATCCACCAATGCTTAAAGATGCGGAGGCAGAGGGACAGTCACAGGCAAAGAGAAGCTTTTATTTTGCCAATGAAGTTGAAAAAATACATGCTGAACTTTTCAAAAAAGCACTTGAAAGTCTTGATAAAAAACTTGATACAGATTATTATGTCTGTCAAGTCTGCGGTCATACAGTTGAAAGCGAGCCACCAGAGAAATGTCCTGTTTGTGGGTCTCCAAAGAAGATGTATAAAAAAATTGAATAAGCATTTGCTCCCTCCTTTTTGGAGGGGGCTAAATTAAAAAAATGAAAATTCTTGCTCTATTGGGTTCTCCAAGAAAAGGTAATTCTGAAATACTCCTCAATGAGGCATCAAAAATATGCAATGAGAAAAATCATGAATTAATATTGATAAAACCCTGTCATTTAAATATCTCAGGATGCACTGCCTGTGATGGATGTAAAGAGACAGGGACATGCATAATATCCGATGATATGGATAAAATTTATCCACTACTGAAGGAGTCTCAAAGAATAATTATTGCCTCGCCCATATTTTTCTTCGGCATTCCTGGACAGTTTAAACTTTTAGTTGATAGAGTTCAGTGTTTATGGTATGAAAAATATATTTTAAAAAAGGTATCCCCTCACCCTTTAAAAAGAAAAGCATTAATAATGCTTGTAGGAGGCATGAAAAAGGGAGAAATCGGAATAACTTGTGCAGAAGCAACACTTAAGGCTTTTTTAAGAACAATTGATGTTAGAGAGGAGAGAACTCTTTCTTATCTTGGTTATGATGAGCCCGAAGCAATACTAAAAAATTCTTCAGCACTGCAAGAAGTCAGAAAAGCCACAGAAGAGCTTTTGAAAGATGATTGAATATGTGCAGTTTTTCCCAACACTAAAATGCAATCAAAATTGCCCATTCTGTTTTAGCAGGGGCTTTTTTTATGAGGATTTCCCTGAGGAAAAAATAGAGCAGTTGTTTAATGTTTTGTATGAGAATGAAATAAAAAGTTTTGATATACTGGGTGGTGAGCCATTTCTGTATAAATCTCTAAATAGACTTGTGGAAAAGGCTTTAGAAAAAAACATGGAAATAACAATTAGCACCAATGGCAGTTTAATATATGAACTGGAAGATTTCCTAAAAGTACCTCAATTTAGCAAGATAAAAATTGGTGTTTCAATTAATGATTTGCCTCCCCCTTCTTTACTATCAATCATAAAGAAGCACAAACTCTGGATAAAAAGCGTAATAACAAAAAATAAAATACCAGAAACAAGTCTTTTAGAATTTGCAAAAAATTCAGGAATTAAATATTATTTTATTTACATGGATGCTTTGACAGACAGGGATTTACTGGATAGTATTTCATTTTATGAATTTATGAAGAAAATTAATGTTATATCTCAAGATGTTGAACCTGTCTTCTGTAAAGGATTTATTGGAGGCAGTTCAAATTACCGATGTCCTGCTGGCACAGATAAAATTACCCTGATGCCTGATGGTTCTGTTTATCCCTGTTATCTCCTTGCAAGATTTAAAGAATACGAGCTTGGAAATATATTCAAAACTTCACTAAAAGAACTTCTTTCTTCAGAAAAGCTTGAAATTTTTAGAAAATACAATGGCAATATATGCCATAATAAATTATGTTCATTTCATGGAGAATGTAAAGGTGGATGTGTTGCCCATAGTATCATACATTATGGAACACATGGAAAACCTGACCCAAGATGTTATAGGGAGACTGTTCATTAATAAATATGGTCTAAGTTGTCATCTTGAGGAGGGAAGTTACTAAGGAAAAACCTAAGCAGGAATTTACAGTTTTTGTCCAGGCTTAATTCTAAAAAGGAGGCATAAAATGATAAAAACCTTAAAAGCAGAAGGAGGTATAAAAATGGGAGAGATGTTAAAAGTAAAAAACCTTCATGTATCTGTAGAAGGAAGAAAGGTGCTTGAAGATATTAATTTCTCTATGGATTATGGAGAGATAGCTGTTTTATTCGGTCCTAATGGTGCAGGTAAGACAACTTTTATAATGACATTGATGGGATTCCCAAAATATAAGATAGAGAAGGGGAAAATAATATTCAAAGGCGTTGATGTAACTCACATGGATGTATCAGAAAGAGCAAAGCTTGGTATGGGATTGTCCTTTCAAAGACCACCTGTTGTAAGAGGGGTGAGTTTGAGAAAACTGCTTAAAATAGTAGGTAATGGTAAAACTGATGAAGAAATCCTTCAGTATGCAGAAAAACTTAATCTAACAAATCACTTAGACAGAGATGTAAATGATGGTTTTTCAGGTGGAGAGGTAAAAAGAGCAGAGCTACTTCAACTTCTCATGCAGAAACCAGAGCTTGTTTTTATTGATGAACCAGAATCTGGTGTTGACCTTGAAAACATTGTCCTTATTGGTGAGATGACCAATCAACTTCTGGGAAGAGGACAGAGAATAAAGGATCCTAAAAAAAGTGCTATAATAATTACTCATACAGGCTATATACTTGATTATATAAATGCGGACAAAGGCTATATACTCCTAAATGGGAAACTTCAGTGTAGAGGTAATCCAAGAGATATTCTCTCTGAGATTAAGAAAAATGGATACAGGAGGTGTTTCACATGCCAGTAAGTAAAAAGTATATAAAAGATATTCAGGATAGAGCAAAAAAAGCTATAGATAAACCAGCTTTATACGGAGAAGACATAGATCTAAAACAATTTCAAAAGCACATTGAAAGAGGTAAAATTGAAAGCCTTGAACTTTTACCTGAACTTGCCAAAGAAGCAGCTTTAATGGCTGGAGTAGATGTGGAGGAAAAAGAGCGTTCTGGAAGTTATGTTCAGATGGACCATTCGGTAGTTTATAAGAAATTAAGCAAGCTCTATGAAGGAAAAGTTGAATTAATGAGCACCAATGAAGCAGTTGAGACTTATGATTGGCTTGAAGATTATTTCTGGAGAATTGTTCAGCCTGACACAGACAAATACACTGCTCAGGTTGCCTTAAACCCAACTCATGGATATTTTATTAGAATTCTCCCAGGGCAAAAACTTGATTACCCTCTTCAGACCTGTTTAATGATTGCAGAGGGCTATATAAGTCAGAACGTTCATAATATTGTAATAGTTGAAGAAGGAGCTGAGTTACACATAATTACAGGCTGTACTCTTTCAAAGTCAGATGCAGTGGGAATTCATCTTGGCATATCAGAGTTTTATGTTAAAAAAGGTGGAAAACTTTTCTTTACCATGATTCACAACTGGGCAGAAAATTTTTATGTTCGTCCAAGAACAGCAGTCATGGTTGAAGAAGATGGTGTATATGTAAATAACTATGCCTTACTTAAGCCTGTAAAATCCATCCAGTCAAGTCCTGTGGTTTATCTAAAAGGAGATAGAGCTTCTGCAAGATTCAATACAGTAATATATGGACTTAAAGACTCTTATATAGACTTAGGGTCAAAAATAGTTTTTGAAGGAAAAGAAACAAAAGGTGAATCTTTAGCAAGAACAATAGCAGACCATAAAAGCGTTATCTATTCAAGGGGTGACCTCATAGCAAAAACTCAGGATTACTGTATGGGAAGACTTGACTGTAGAGGCATTATATTCTCTAATGATGCCTCTATTTATGCTATACCTCAACTTATTTCTTATGGAGCAGATAGAGCCGATCTTTCTCATGAAGCTTCTATCGGACCAATCTCAGAGGAACAGGTTGAATATCTGATGTCAAGAGGCATGACAAAAGATGAAGCAACAAGCCTTATTACAAGCGGATTTTTAAACCTTGACATACCTTTCCTACCAGAGATTATAGATAAACATATAAAGGAAGTAATCCAGATAACATCAAAGGAATCCTTATAAAAATTTACTAAACAAAGGAGGATGTATGTAGCATCCTCCTTTTATCAAATGGCTACCATCACAACTGTCAGAAGTATTGTATTCAGAAATGTTCTCTCTACAGGTAGCAAAGGTTAAATTGAGGGAAGCACATATATCTCGCACTTTAGTAATTATATTCTCTCTTTTCTGATGGCTTAAATAGACTGAATTACCAAATTTTTGTCCCTTCCGTAAGTATAAATCTTCTAATTGCTTTCTCTTTTCTGGAAATATCTCTATTAATCTTTTCCAACTATCCCACCTTGGTTTGAAAGTGCTTACTGTAACATGTGTTATTCCAACAGCTTTTGCTGAAATTAAGATTTCCTCCATTCCTTCCTCATTTATCATAGGTATAATAGGGTCAAGTCTCAAACCTGTAGGGATAGATTCTTTACTTAATTTTTCAATAGCTTTTAATCTTTTAAATGGATTTGGTGCATTCGGTTCAATTTTTTTATGATGTTTAAAGGTTGTGATTGTAAATGTAACAGCAGTAAACATCTCTTTAAGCAAATCTATGTCTCGGCATACTATATCACTCTTCGTTATTATTAAAATTCTCATATCATTTTCTCTAAAAAGTTTAAGACATTCCCTTGTAAGCCTTTTTTTTGATTCTATGGGAGGATAGGGATCTGATGTATTACTCATAGAAATAATCGTTTCTGGAGGAATTCTTTTTATTTCTTTTCTTAACTTTGCAATTAGATTGGGCTTTTCTCTGCATCTAAAAAAATCCTTTATATAAGAGGATGCATAACAATAAATACAACCGTGTGCACACCCTGTATACGGATTAAGAGAATATTTTGGTGGACAGGTGCAGAATTCATTTTTCCATGGGTCAAATAGGCGAAGATACATAATTTATTATGTCACAATATGATATAATTCTTGGATATGAAGGAAACTCAACAAATTAAATCAATGTTTGATAAAATCGTTTTGCGATATGATTTTCTAAATAGATTGCTTTCTTTTGGACAAGATATCCTTTGGAGAAAAAAAATGGCAACAGAAGCTGTAAAAGATGAAGCTCAAATTGTTTTAGACCTTGCAGTTGGAACAGGAGATTCAGCTAAAGCACTTTTTAAAAAGGGCGTGAAAGTAATAGGTGTTGATATAAGTTTTGAAATGCTTAAGATTGCAAAGGGAAAAATTCAAAAAAACTTTAATACCTTATCTGCCTCAGCATATGAGCTTCCTTTTAAAGATAAAACTTTTGATGCCGTTACTTGTGCATTTGGCATAAGAAATATGCATGAAACAGAAATAGCTTTGAAAGAGATTAATAGAGTAATTAGAGATAATGGGAAAATAATTATCCTTGAATTTTCTCTTCCCAAGGGCTTTCTAAGAAAACCCTATCTGCTCTATTTAAAAAAGATCGTGCCTTTTGTTGCTTCTTTTTTTTCCTCTCGTTCTGCCTATGAATACCTTGGCTCATCAATAGAGGGATTTTATAAACCAGAGGAATTCTCAGAACTTTTACAAAGTTGCGGATTTAAAAATATAAAAATTCATTCATTAAGTTTTGGTACTGTTTATCTATATGTGGGAGAGAAAATTTAAAGAGTATTCTTCTTATCAACCTCTTTTTTCATCTTCTCATAACATTCTGGGCACATGCCGTGAGTAAATTCTGCTTCAGTATGGTCTCTAATGTATCTCTCTAACTGCATCCAATAGCCTTCATCATTCCTTATTTTTTTACACCATGAACAAATAGGTATAAGTCCCTTAAGTGTTTTTATGTTCTCTAAAGCCTTTTGAAGTTCTTTTATAAGTTTTTCTCTGTTTTCGTCATAAACTTTTTTATCTGTTATATCTTCTCCAGCACTAACTGTAGCCAATATTTTGCCATCTATATCTTTTAATACCGTATTATGCCAAGCAAAAATTCTTTCTGTGCCGTCTTTTCTTAAAATTTTGTTTTCAAAGTAACTTGTTATTTCAATGTGACCAGAGAGCATACTATCAAAAACTGTCTTTATGGCATTCCTCTCTTTTTCAGGTATTACCATACTAAACCAATCTTTTCCTATTAATTCTTCCTTTACATAACCTAACTTTTCTGCACCTCTTTTATTTATAAGGATAATTCTGCCTTTTCTATCTATGACAACAAAAATAAGATCAAGTACTTCTGTATAAGTATTGAGCTTTATGTAAGCATTCTTAAGATTTTCTTCACTCTCTTTTAATTTTTTCCATAGTAAATTGAAAGGATCTGTAAAGACTGTCTTAACTATAGCTTTATAAATAAAGAAAAACGATATTATCTTAAAAATGTGACCTATAAAGTTAAAAGCACCGTATACGCTTACATATTGCGTAAAGGACAGTTCTGCTAAAATTGTAGTAACCAAGGCTAATTGTAAATATTGAAAGGTAATCTCAGGAAAAGATTCTCTATTTCTTCTGATAAAAATTAAAGATATCACTAAAATAATACAAATAAGGTATTCACTGTAAATTTTGAAAGCCGTGAGTCCTTTACCTTCAATATAGCAGTCAGGGAAATTTTTAAAAAAGAAGATAGAAAGTAAAATTATTGCTGTAATCGCGGAATAGAAAAATAATAAAGGGTATATCCTAACTCTTCTGTTAATAAAAAAAGTAGCAAAAAGAAAGCTTAAACTCTCTAAATACCTTGCTGATATCCATAGTTGGGTGGGAAGATTTGCATCAAAACCTTTAAATATATTCATTCCCTTAAAGGCAAGTGTATGAATTAGGTCAATAATGACAATAAACAAATAGGAAATACCAAGCAGACTTATATATCCTTGCTCAATTTTATCCCTTAAATTGAAAGCAATAATAAAAATTATAGCACCTATAATTATGCTATAGAGCTCCGAGAGAGTATGAAAGAGTAAATAACTATAAAGAGAGCTCAAGGATATAATGCCAATAGTAACTGAAAAAAGAATATAATCCTCATATTTTTGTAGAGATTTCATATTTTTTTGATTATATCAAAAATAATATTGTGATAAAATAGATTATGTTTATAACGCACTGTATTTTGGCAATAATTAGTATTCATGTTAAAAATAAAGGTATTAGCACATGCTTCCATATCCTAACATAAATCCTGAGATTATAAAAATAGGTCCTCTTTCTGTACGCTGGTATGGATTGATGTATCTTATCGGGTTTATTGCCTCTTATTTAATAGTAAAAGGAGAAATAAAAAGAAGAGGGTTAAGGGTTGAGAAGGATTTCCTTGAAAATCTGTATTTTTATCTGATTTTAGGCCTTCTTATAGGTGCTCGCGTTGGGTATGTGATATTTTATAATTTACCTTATTACATAAACCATCCCCTTGAAGTCTTTGCAATATGGCAGGGTGGAATGTCTTTCCACGGCGGACTTATAGGAGTAATATTAGCAGCATTTATATTCACAAAAACAAAAAAATTTGACTTCTTTACACTCACAGACATGCTTGTTATTACAGCTCCTATCGGTATTGGACTTGGTAGAATTGGTAATTTCATTAATGGTGAACTTTATGGAAGAATAACAGATGTTCCCTGGGCAATGGTTTTTCCAGAAGCTGGTCATTTACCCCGGCATCCAAGCCAGCTTTATGAAGCTGCTCTTGAGGGAGTTTTACTCTTCGTAATATTGTGGTTTTTGAAAGATAAATTTAACCGTTCAGGAATAATTTCATCCTTATTTTTAATTCTATACGGAATCTTCCGTTTCTTTGTTGAATTTTTCCGTGAACCAGACCCTCAAATTGGTTATATTCTGGGGATATTTACAATGGGACAAATTTTATGCGCTCTAATGATATTAATTGGGTTGAACTTATTTTTCTATAGGAGCAGGAAATAATGGAACTTTCCGATGATTTAATTAAAAGGCTTAATGACCTGAAAAAGTATACATTTTTTGAAATACTCGAGCTTGCTGGCAGAGTTTTTATAATTGTTGACTATGATGAGAGTGTTGTAATAGGAAAAAGAGGCTTTCTTCCGGAAGAAAAAGAAAGAGGACTTGTTCTGGTTTTTAATAGTAAAATGAAATTTAGTTGGGATGATGATGTAATCTCAGCCACCCTTGTTTTTGGAAATTCACCAGAAAAATGTTACATACCTGTCAATGCAGTCGCAGGAGTTTTTTCGCCTGATTTGAGGATTCAACTTGCAGTGCCTGCATTTAAAACATTTAAACAAAATAACGAAGACTTATCGACTCCGTCTCAGAAGGAAGAGGGTGAAGGTAAAATTATAGATTTAAAAAAATTGAGGAAGCAAAAATGAGTATGGAAAAACACCTGAAAGAATTGCTAATTCACCAATTAAAACAAAGGCTTAACAAAATCAAACAAGATTTAGAACCTCTTTCTGAAGCTCCCCCTGATTTAAAAATTATGAGCTATGGAATGGTCATTGGATATATTGACATAATTACAGAAAAGGAAATTAAGCCAGATAGGATAGCTCAATGGAAAAAACTAATCTCTCAAGGGAATAAATTAACAATTATTATTCCTAAGGAAGAAAAGCTCAAAATTACAGAAACTCTTTGGAAAGAAGGTATAGCTGAGAAGGTAAGCATAGGTGTTTATGAGATAAATTTATTTCTGCCGTGACATAAAGTCTTCTAAACAAAGTTTTTGCACTTCCTCTGTTACAAAAGTTCCTCTGAGCATCTTCCCTTCCACCATGTAAATAACCATTTCTGCTATATTTGTTGCATGGTCAGATATTCTTTCAAGATATTTAGCAACAAACATTCTCTTTAAAGCAAGCGGAATTATTTCAGGATTTTTTACCATTAAACTGAATAATTCATTATGATTATTTTGAAGGAGTTCATCTACTTGATCATCTCTCTTAATTACTTCATAACATAAATCAACATCCTCTTTCACAAAAGCATTAATAGCATCTTCAACCATACTCTCGGTAATTTCAGCCATTTTGGGAATGTTTACAAAAGGCTTAAGAAATGGCTCTTGATTGAGTTCCATTGCTCTTTCTGCTATATTTACTGCAAAGTCACCCATTCTTTCAAGATCTGTGCTTATCTTCATTGCAGTTGTAATAAATCTTAAATCTTTTGCCATAGGTTGTCTAAGCGCTATTAATCTTATACATTCCTCATTTATGTCAACTTCAAGTCCATTAATGATACTATCTCTTGAAACAACTTGTTTAGCAACCTCGTTATCTCTTTCTATTAATGCTTTAACTGCTTTTCTTATTCCTTCTTCTACAAGACAACCGAGTATAAGGATTTTTTCCTTTAATTTTCTTAATTCATCATCTAAAATACCCATCCCTGCCTCCTCAAGGTTCTTTAGCTTATTATACAGCTTAGCAGTTTCTATAAACAAGCTTGATGATTATTAAAAATTATTGCTTTCTCATAAAAAAGTTTAATTTAAATGATAATAATTTTGCTCAACATATCGAGCAATTATTGGAAATCTATGGGATTTAAGTTTGTACAACATTTTCTTAGCCTCATTATTATTTATATTTCTCAAGGCTTTTGCTATTTCCATCAATATAACTGGATCTTCTTCTTCCTCTATCATAATTGAAAATTCATTAATTGCTTTTTTAAATTTTTTTAAACCTATAATAAAAATTATAAGTCTTCTGATTTCTTTAACAGGATGTTTAAGCGATAATATTAGTTTATCCTCATAACTCAGAGAGTTAAAATTCCTTAAATCATATTTACAGTAGCGACAAATAATTATTCTGTCTGATATGGATTTCCAACAGTTGGGGCAAAAAAAATGAATCATTTTAGCCAAATCTACCGGTTATATAGTCTTCTGTAAGTTTTTGTGAAGGAACAGTAAATATCTTTTTGGTTCTATCAAATTCAATTAATTCACCCAGATACATAAAGCCTGTATAATCAGAAACTCTCGCTGCCTGCTGCATATTATGAGTAACAATTATAATAGTTAGCTTTTCTTTGAGTTTAATTATTAACTCCTCAATCTTTGAAGTTGATATAGGGTCAAGCGCGCTTGTTGGTTCATCAAATAAGACTATATCTGGTTCAATTGCAATTGCTCTTGCAATACAAAGTCTCTGCTGCTGACCTCCTGAAAGAGAATAGGCATTAGCATCAAGTCTGTCTTTAACTTCATCCCAAAGAGCAGCAGAGTTAAGTGCCCATTCTACTCTTTCGTTGATTAAATTTTTGTCTCTTACACCGTTTACTCTTAAGCCATATGCTACATTTTCAAAAATTGACTTTGGAAAAGGATTAGGTCTCTGAAACACCATGCCTATCCTTCGTCTAAGGTCAAGAAGATCTATGTGCGGACTTGCTATGTTAATTCCATCTGGATGAAAAATTATAGCTCCTTCATATCTTGAACCTGGATAAAGGTCGTGCATTCTGTTAAAACATCTAAGAAGAGTGGTTTTCCCACAGCCACTTGGACCTATAAGAGCTGTAATTTTTTTAGTTGGTATGTTTAGATTAATATTTTTTAGAGCTCTAAAATCTCCATAGGAAAAGTTTAAATCCTTTACTTCAAGTTTAATCTCTCCTTCAGGTTTTTGCATTGCTCTTGTTTTCTCCTCCGCTGAAACTCTGTCTGAAGCTCCTAAAAAAAGATTTTTAATGCTGTCTATCATGGTTCCGATTACCATATATACTTTCTCCTTACTTTTTGCCTAAAGTAGTAAGCTAATGCATTCATTAAAACTGTCAAAATAAGTAAAACAAAACCCGCAGCAGCAGCATTTATCTGAAAGGCTGCCTGAGGCCTTGAAACCCAGTTAAATATCTGTATAGGTAATACTGTAAAGGGAGACATGAGAACTTCCCAGATTTTATCAGGTGCAATAAAGGGAAATTCTGAGGTAAATGGCGAAGGAGGTAAAAAAGCTATAAATGTTAGTGCGCCTATTGTTACAAGAGGTGCTGTTTCTCCAATTGCACGGGATGCAGCAATTATGAGGCCTGTAAGGATTCCTCCCAATGAATATGGTAATATATGGTCTCTAACAGTATCCCACTTTGTAGCACCTACTGCATAAGCTCCCTCTCTTATATCACGAGGAATTCTTCGAATTGCCTCTCTCGTATTAACAACAATTACTGGCAACATTAGAATACTTAGAGTAAGTCCAGCAGTTAGTATGCTTTCTCCAAATTTAAATCTATATACAAAAATACCTAAGGCTAAAAGTCCATATATAATTGCTGGCACTGCTGCAAGGTTGTTTATATTAAGTTCTATTATTGTCTCAATTTTACCAAAGATTCCTCTTTTTGTTGCGTATTCCTCAAGATAAATTCCTGCAGGTATACCTATTAGTAATGACCAAAATATAGCCCCTGCCATTACAAGAAGAGTGCCTATCCAACCAGAGAGTATTCCAGCCTGGCTTGGAAATCTTGAAGGATAGGATGTGTAAAATGAAGGATCTTTTATTTTTTCAAATCCATCAATAAATACATCAATTATTAGAGTAAGCATAAAAGAAATAACAATCAAAAAAGCTAAAAAACCTAAAATTGGAAATAGAATATCTGACCTCGAATTAAGCTTTTTGTTCATACTTTAATATACCTCTCTTATTCTTGACCGTAGCCAAAGAGCAATAGAGTTAAAAACAAAGGCTATTACAAACAATGCAAGACCTACAGCAAAAATTGATAAATATTCAATTGAACCAAATGGTAGATCTCCCAACGCAACCTGAACTATGTATCCTGTCATTGTTTGTATAGGTTCTCTCGGATCCAAAGTCAAGTTAGGATACATTCCTGCTGCAATTGCCACAACCATTGTTTCTCCAATAGCACGAGATGCACCAAGGATGAAGCCAGCTACAATTCCAGATACTGCCGCAGGTATGACTATTGTTACCGCAGTCCTTAATTTTGTCGCACCAAGTGCATATGAAGCCTCCCTTATTCTTTGGGGTACTCCCTTCATTGCATCTTCAGCCATAGAAGCTGTATAGGGAAGTATCATAAAACCCAGAACAATCCCGGGTGCAAGTGAATTGAAGGCTTCCAAATCCGGCACTATCTTTTGAAGAATAGGAGTAACAAACAAAAGAGTAAAATAACCGTAAACAACCGTAGGAATAGCCTCTAAAAATTCAATTATTGGCTTTGCTATTTCTTTAACTCTTACTGAAGCATATTCGCTTAAGTAGATTGCTATTAGTAATCCTAAAGGAATTGATACAGCTACAGCTATCGCAGCTATCATGAATGTACCAGCAACAAGTGGCCATATCCCAAACTTTTTTGTAGCAAAAACAGGAGTCCATTCCTTTTCAGTCAGAAATTCTTTTATAGAAACTTCTTTAAAAAATTCAATAGAGTCCGAAAGTAAAACATAAACTATTCCAATAGTGATAAAGATAGTAATAAAGCCGGCGGTGAAGAACACCGCCAGCATTAGTTTGTCTAAAAATTTTTTATGGGCTACGCTTGAAAACAAATCTAATTTATCCTATTAATTAGTGTTTTGTCTCTCTTTTAAGAAGCTCTTCTACTGTAAGTCCTACTTCAATATGTCCACCAAAGACTGTTCCAGTTTGCATCTTCTTAAATCTGTCAAGAGCCATTTCATATGCCTTTGCAGGAAGAGGAATTGCACCAACCTGTTTTGTAATTTTACCAGCTTGCTTTAAATAGAATTCTATAAATTCTTTAATTTCAGGCTTTTCCTTTGCTGACTTTTCATTAATATAGATGAAAAGCGGTCTTGAGAAAGGCTGATATGAGCCATCCATAACTGCTTTTTCGCTTGGCAGTACGCATTTACCTGTTTTAGGATTTTTTATTGCTACAGCTTTTACTTTACCTTTGTTCTCCTCAACATAGGTAAATCCTACATAACCTAAACCACCAACTTCCTTAATTACTGCATTCATGATTACATTGTCATCTTCACTTGCCACATAATCACCTCTACTTGCCTTAGCTTTTCCAACAGCTGCTTCTGTAAAATACTCAAATGTTCCAGAATCTGCACCAGGTCCTGCAAGTCTTAGAGGTCTGTCTGGCCAGCTTGGGTCAACTTGATTCCATTTTGTGACTTTACCCTGAGCCTCAGGTTCCCAAATCTTCTTTAGCTGTTCAATTGTCAGGCAGTTGTCTTTTATCCAATTATTTTTAACATTAACAAAAACAGAAAGTGCATCATATGCCACAGGTAATTCAATATACTTTATACCTGCCTCTTTGCATGCATCCATCTCTTTTTTCTGAATTGGTCTTGAGGCATTTGAGATATCTGTTTCCCCTCTGCAGAACTTTTTAAAGCCCCCACCTGTTCCTGAGATACCAACTGTTACCTTTACTGCTCCTTTTTTAGCCTTCTGGAAATCTTCAGCTACACCCTCTGTGATTGGAAATACTGTTGATGAGCCATCAATCTTAATTATTGGCTGAGCACTAACAGATGAAAAGAAAGACAATAGGAATACTACAACAAAGACAAAGGAACTGAAACATAAACTTTTTGAATACTTCATAAATACCCCCTTTTTTTTTTAATTTTTTATATTTTTAGTATAGAGCTTGAATGTTACATGGTAATTACAGAAATGTTAAATTTTTGTTACAAAGTGAGAAGGATTTGTTACAATAAGAAAATTGAAGTTTTAAGGAGGATTATATGATCAAAAAATTAATTCTGTTGTCAACTTTATTTATCTTATTAGGATTCAATCTTTCTTATTCTTCTGAAATGATTAATGGCGCAGGGGCTACCTTCCCCTATCCTCTATATTCAAGCTGGGCTGCTGAATATAATAAAGCTACTGGTATAAAGATTAATTATCAATCAATTGGTTCAGGTGGTGGGATAAGACAGATCACGGAAAGAACTGTCCATTTCGGCGCCTCTGACATGGCTCTAACCCCTGAAGAAATTGAAAAATCTAAACTCCTTCAATTTCCTGCTGTAATAGGCGGAGTTGTACCGGTATTAAATCTCCCTGGTATAGCTTCAGGCAGTGTAGTACTTGATGGTGCTACAATATGTGACATATTTCTTGGAGAAATCAATAAATGGGATGACCCTAAATTGAAAGCACTCAATCCTAAGCTTAATCTACCTTCTAAACCAATAACTGTAATATATCGTTCTGATGGTTCTGGGACAACAGCAATCTTTACTCACTATTTAAGTGGTACATGTAAAAAATGGGCTGATACAGTAGGATACGGGACATCTGTAAAATGGAGAACAGGACTTGGTGGAAAAGGCAATGAAGGTGTTGCAAACTATGTAAAGAGAACTCCTTACTCAATTGGATATGTTGAGTTTGCCTATGCAAAACAAAATAAGCTTAATGTAGCAAAACTCAAAAATAAAGCAGGACAAGTTGTAGCACCCGATTTTGAAAGCTTTGCTGATGCTGCAGCAACTGCTCAACTTGACGCCAAAAATCACTTTTATGCATGGATGACCGATGCACCTGGTAAAAAGGCATGGCCTATAACAGGAGCTACCTATATTTTGCTTGCAAAGGAAAAAACCGATATTAACAAATCTGTTATTAAATTTTTTGAATGGGCCTTCCAAAATGGTGATGAAACAGCCAAAAAATTGGACTATGTTCCCTTACCAAAGCCTGTCAAAGATAAGGTAAAGAATTACTGGAAAACAAACATAAAATAATTTTATAAATATAAAAGCCTCGAGTTTATAGCTAAAACTCGAGGCTTTTGTGGGAGGAGTGGGGCTGCTTTTTATACTATTGTGTTTTTAAGATAAAAAGAAATTTTTTTATAAATCTCTACAATATCACCATTTTCTACGAAATCTGATAAATTACCATGTAAAATCATATTGTTCAGGTAGCTTTTATCGATTGAAAATTGAGATAACACAGGAATTTTAATAATTGTATTTTCTTCCTCAAAAATTTTATTTCTTTCCATATTTCCTCCTATTTTGCTAATGAAAGTTTTTCACCAAAATAATAAGGCAATCCGCTTTCAATTATTGAATTGAGGGTTTTTTTAATATCATATTCTTCTCTTATAAAACGCAGATCAACTCCCGATTTACTAATCTCAAGAATGGTTATACATGTTCGAGGGTCTCCATCTTTAGGCTTCCCAACGCTCCCTGCATTTATGAAATATTTATCCCCTATTTTTCTATGATAGGGAATGTGTGTATGTCCGTAAATCATTATATCAGCATCAGTTTTTTTAGCCATTAGAAGAAAAAATTTTTCTGGTCTTTCTTCATACCAGTATAAATTATTTTTAATTGGAGTTGCATGAAATATACTTATTTTTTTATTCTCTACTGTAAAATTAATTCTAAATGCTAAAGTCTTCATGAAATCTTTTGATTTTTCACTTGTATGCATCTTTGTCCATTCAAAAGATAGATGAGACATCTCTGCCTGAAATTCATCCTCATACTTACAACCACAGGTTTCTTTTTCAAAAGCTATCGATTCATCATAGTTACCTTGGACACCTTCAATTTTATGCTCAATTAAAAAATCTACAACCTCATTTACAAAAGGGGCATATCCGCCAATGTCGCCAAGATGAAAGATCTTTTCAGCACCCTCATTGACAGCTGTTTCATAGGCAACTTTTAATGCCTCTATGTTGCCGTGAATGTCGCCAAGAATACCTATTTTCACAGGACTAATTTCCCTAATTTATGATATGTGAAGCTTGAGATGCTCTTCCCATTCTCTCTCCGTGATTGCTTTAGCATAGGATATTGCATCCTGCCTGTTCATTTTTGGATTTGAATGTTTAATATTTAAATGGTTACACATAACATTATATAATTCCGTATTGTCTATGAAATTTTTTAAATCTGCTACGTGAAAATTCTTACCATAAATCAAAGCAAGCTGATCCTCTGCAGTATGATTTGTTGAGGTAAAACTTACATTTCCTCTTCTTTGTTTTGCTGGCTTAATTAGTTTTTCCTCTTCATAATCATAAATACTCTTCGCGAGTATTCTGCCCATAGTAGCCTCAGGTTCATACCATATGTCATTTATTACAATTTTTTTCTTGGTATTGAGCTTATTGAAAATTTCCTCTGCCTCTTCAGAGGAGATTTTCTGTTGAGTATAGGTCTCAAATATATCCTTTACTGTATTTACATCTTGATTTTTCATTTTTTTTATCATGTACTCAAAGGAAGCTCTGTTTTTATAACTCATTAAGGCTTCTGTTGCGTCATTATATTCAGGACCTGTTCCATTGATTCCATATCCAGAGTTACCATGGTCAGAGGTAACTATTAGTAAAACATCGGGATTTTTGTTTACAAAATTCATTGCAACTCCTATAGTTTTGTCAAGTTCATAGCAGTCCATCATAGCAGCATAAGCATCATTAGCATGACAAGCGTGGTCAATCCTTCCAGCCTCAATCTGAAGAACAAAACCCTTTTTATTTTTAGATAATTTTTTCAACGCAACAGCAGTCATCTCAGGTAATGTAGGCTCTTTTTTACCGAGCTTTTCATCGTTAATTCTGTCAACAAAATAACTTATATGAGATGAACTGAATACTCCAAGAATAGGGCTATTATCGGAGATGCTGTCCATCAATTCATCTTTCGTTTTTACTACTCTATAACCTTTTGAGGAAAACATACCGTAAAGGTCTCTTTTGTCTTTTCTTTTATCTGCACTTAAAAATCTATCACCACCACCCATTGCTACTGTTAAACCAGAATTAAGCAAGTCAATTGCAATGTTTTCTTCATCATCTCTGTTTGCATTATGGCTATACCATGCAGCAGGAGTTGCATGAGTTACCCTTGTTGTAGTTACAAAACCACAAGATAGTCCTCTCTCCTTTGCAAGTTCAAATATAGTCTTTAAATGTTTTCCATCGGGTAGAGTTGCTAAAGTACGGTTAACTGTTTTTGAACCAGTTGCCCAGGCAACAGAAGCTGGAGCAGAGTCAGTAACAACTGAGGATAAAGAAGAGGTATTTTGAAGTAACATTTTTGTTTTAGAATTTTTAATTAAAATAGAGAGATTGCTTCTCTCTTTAAATTTGATTTCCATAAATTCGTTCATTGCCTTCATCACTCCAAGAGGCCAACCATCTCCTACAATAAAGATCACACCCTTTGAACCTGCACTTGATGGTTCCTTAACTTTCGCAAAAATTTCTTTAGACGAAGAAATAAGAGTTATAAAGCTTGCTAAAGAGACCTTCAAAAAATCCCTTCTTTTCATAAGTCCTCCGATTTTCTAATTTGTAAATGCAGTCTTAAGTTTGTTAAAAATGACTCTTATGGAAGACACACTATCAGTTGGAATTATCATGGTATCTTTACCAATTATATAAGTATTATCCCGCCAACTTAGTTTGCAGCTTATCAAAGGCACAAACCATATAAAAGCAGTTAATAAGTCTTTAATAGGAATGAGAAGACCTGATATCCCCGTAGGAGTTTTAATTAATCTACTAACATAAATATCAAAATAAATTTTTAATAAAGCACCTAAAATAAATACTAAAATAGAAATTTTAGAAAAATTATCTAAAATAGGTAAAAATGATAAAACAAATATAGGATTGCTAAGAGGTTCAGTAAAGTATTTTAATCCTGCTATTTTCCATCTTATCTTTGCCCATCTTGTATGTCTATTTAAAAATCTTCCTAATGACCAATATTCGTTAATATTCTTGATAATATAACTGCTAAGGACTACTTTTTTACCCTTTTCATTCATTAACTTTCCAATCATATAGTCTTCTGCTAAAACATCTTTTACAGCGTTAAAGCCTCCGATTTCTTCAAAGTCACTTTTTCTCATAAGCATAGACTTGCCAATGCTACAAGGCATTTTAAGAAATTTATCAAGAAAGCAAACACTTAAAAGTATAAATGAATTAAGTTGAAGATTCTCTAATCTCGCACCTATGCTTTTCCCTGAAATTCCCATAATTAGATTTGTCACAAGTCCTGTATCTTTTGACATAGCAGATACTGTTTTTTTCAGATAATCTTTCTCAACAAATACATTACTATCACTTATTAAAAAATAATCATGTTTTGATACTCTGTAGGCTGATATCATATTCTTTACTTTTGGATTTAGAGCTCTCGGGGAACTATCAACTACGATTCTTACTAAATTAGGATATTTATTCTTTATTTTTTCTGCCACTCTGTATGCAGGGTCATTAATATCCTGAATAGAAAGGAGTAGCTCATAGTCAGGATAATCTTGTTTGCAGAAACTTTCAAGGTTATCAAAAAGGTTATCATCGAGTCCCTTAAGCGGCTTAATTATTGATATAGGTGGAAGATAATCTACATTATAATTCTCATTTAGCTTTCTTCTGAGTGCTATAATCTGTAAAAGATAAATTGAAAAACTTAAAACAGCAATCGATAAAACTATCCACAAAATCATCTCTACCCCCTAAAAAGTGTTATTGCTACGCCTTTGTTATGCCTTATACATTTTTTTATTGAAACGATATTCTTCTCGCAGTTCAGAAGAGTTTTCCACGAATAAAGATGTCTTGGCTTATGAAAATCGCTATTAGCAATATAGGGATATTTTTTAAGACTTACAACATTAAAGACGTCATCTCTATTCGCTATCTCCCATGCATCTATGTATTTCCCGTATTTATTTCTGTTATTCCAAAGATAAAGAGTATTCCTAATCTCTCCTTTAATATGATGAGGGTGACAGGCAACAACTATCGCCTGCTGTTTTTTTGCTTGAAGGAAAATGGATTCATATGATTCGCAGGGAGGAATAAACTCTTTAATATCAAGTATTAGAATATGCGCTGATTTATCCGATGATAGGTAATTTTTGCTTATTTCTACTCCTGGAATAACAAGCATCTCATATTTATTCCATGCTCTTTCTGCCTCAAAATTTATATTTTCCAAATATTCATTAAAATTATTTTCTGTAATGGTAAATCTAAACTTATAAGCAATTTTTCCTATCAAACTATCTCCATTTACCGCATGGTCTGTTATCGCTATAGCATCAAAACCAGCCTGACCAAAAATGTCTACTACTTTTCTTAGTTCTACTGAACCATCTGAGTATTTGGTATGTATATGGAAGTCACATAAGAGCATATTTTTAATTTAATGATATCTAAGTAACGTTACAGATAAGTTAAAAAAGTTTTAAATTTAGGTTAAATTTTGGAATTAAATTTAACATTCTTTTAACATTCTTTTAATTTTTATTTAACAAATTTTTGTAATAATTTCATTATGTTAATTTTGATGGAGGCAATAGCATGTTACAGACTGAGAGAAATATCAGTACTTATGAGAAAAATTTAATATATTCTGAATTAACTGTGCATTTTCAACCAATATTTTCATCTAAGAATGGAAAAATTTTTGGATATGAATCATTAACAAGACATAAATCCAAGAATTTGAATATTGAGAATCTTTTTATTGAGGCTAAAAAAAATGGTTCCATCTTTATTCTTGATATGATCTGCCGAAGAAATGCCTTTAAAGAGGCATCAAAACAGAGAATTGACGGTTATCTATTTATTAATATATGTCCTGAAAGTCTTTTTTATCCTCAACATGAAATCGGTATTACAGACCGATTTTCTGAGGAGTTTAATTTTCCCAAAAATAGAATAGTACTTGAAATTACCGAACAAACAGCTATAAAGAATTATGAAGTATTTATTAAGTCAGTATCCTATTACAAAAAAAGAGGCTACAAGATAGCTATAGATGATTTCGGAGCGGGATTCGGAAGTCCTAAGCTTCTTAGCCTGCTTGAGCCTGATATAGTGAAAATAGATAGATATTTCATTCATACCTTAGATGAGAATTATTTTTCTGAATCTTTTATTGATTTTACAATAAAGGCTTGCCATAAGCTTAATATAATGGTTGTTGCAGAGGGTATAGAAACTCCTAATCAACTGAGTACGGTTATAAATATGGGTGCAGATCTTCTTCAGGGTTACTATCTTGGTAGACCCGAAGAAAAAATAAAAAATTTCTTATTCCAATATGTTAATCAATGAGGTCGAAATTTCCATTAAATGTTCAACCGAGTCCTCTATATTAGATCTATTAATTGGAGATATTTCAATTAAGGTCGAGCCAATAAATAAAACCGCATCAATTATGGACGTTTTTCTTAGATTTATGAAGGATGAGCAGCTTAGTTTAATTCCGGTAGTAGATAATAATATTGTTATTGGACAGGTTCAGAGAAATAGGTTTCTTGAAAATACAGTGCTTGGAAGATTTGGTTACGGGATTCATTTAAATGCTAAAAAATCAATTTATGAAGTAATGGAAAAACCGACCTTCATACTCGACTATAATATAACTCTTGAGGAAGCTTCAATGATAATTCAAAAAAGAGAGCTTAAACATATATATGATGATATAATCATAAGTAGATATAATGAATATCATGGTGTGGTTCCCATAAATGTTCTCCTCGAAACTATTACTCAGAGATCAATTATTATTGCAAGAGATTCAAACCCTCTTACAGGGTTACCAGGAAATTGGGCTATTCAAAGAGAAATAGAGCGAAGAATTAGAGATAAATGTGTTTTTGATGTGTGTTATATAGATATTAATCATTTTAAGCCATATAACGACTGCTACGGCTTTGAAAAAGGTGACAAGGTAATCACCTATCTCGGTAATATTCTTAAAGATACTATAATAGACATTTCTGATAGCTTTATAGGTCACATAGGTGGAGATGACTTCATTATGGTTACTAAACCAGCACACTCTAAGAGTATATGTGAAAAAGTTATAAAGTCCTTTGAAGAACTATTGCCAATTTTTCATGGTGAAGATTTCATTAATGGTTATTATGTTGCAAAAAATAGGAAATATGAGGAGGAAATATTCAGTTTACTCTCACTTACCTGTGCTATAGTAAGTACAGAGACAAGAAGAATAACTTCTTTTGCTCATCTTGCATCTATTGCCTCTGAAGTTAAGACAGAGGCAAAAAAACTTTCAAGAATAAACAAAAATTCAGTTATATTCAAGGATAGAAGAAATGAATAAAGTTAATATTCCCTATATCTCTATCTATTCCCATGAACTAAAATCACCATTAAATGCTATCTTTAATCTTGCTAAACTGATTCAATTAAATCTCGATAAGCCCGATGAAGAAAAGGTAAAAAAATATCTATCTCTTATTGTTTCGCAGACTTTATATATGAAAAATTATATATCTAATACAATTGAGCTTGGTAAACTTCAAATTGGAAAGGAATTAGTTGTCTCTGAAGAATTTGATCTTGTAGAAATTATGGATGAAATAGCTGAAGTATCCAAAATTCTCATAGAAAATAGAAATATAGAGATAAAAACTCTTTTCCCAGTTGATAAATTTATTATAAAATCTGACCCTCTAAAAATCAAACAAATCTTAATGAATATTGCCTCAAACTCAGCAAAATATACAAAAAATGGTTATATACTTTTTAGCTTTCAAAAATTTAAAAATCAAGTAATAATAATGATTCAGGATACAGGAAAAGGTATTCTTAAGGAAGATTTTGAAAAAATATTCAACCCATACTGTTCCTTAGAATCATTACACGAAAAATTTATTGAGAGTACCGGCTTAGGGCTATATATAACTAAAGAATTATTAAATTTGATTGGAGGAAATATTTTAATAGAGAGTGAATATGGAAAGGGAACGACAGTTTACATATCAATCCCATATAAAATCAAAAAATAGCTATTTTCTCTGGGGTGTTGCGACTTCTGCCTTTCAGCTGGAAGGCTCTCCCTATGCTGATTGGTCTACCTGGGATAGTATTTTTAACCTTAATCCTAAGATAACCAATCATTATGAACTATATAAGGAAGACATAAAACTCATCAAAAATTTAGGCGTTAATGCCTATCGTTTCTCTATTGAATGGAGCAGAATTCAACCTTCTGAAAACTATTGGAATAAAGATGTAGTTAGACATTATCAAAAAATTATTGACATTCTGAATGATAATAAAATAAAACCAATGGTTACTATTCATCATTTTACCCATCCCGTCTGGTTTATTACTAAATATCCATGGCATACAAAAAAATCAGTGGAAAAATTTAATGAATATGTAGAAAGACTTATTGATAGTATAAAGGGAGTTGACTATTGGATCACTTTCAATGAACCTTATCTTCTCATACTTGGAGGTTACTTAGAGGGTTGCATTCCTCCAGGATATAAAGATTTAAATTTAGCTATTAAAGCTTTAAAAAATATTTTTATTTGCCATGGTGATATTTATGATCTAATCCATATAGCGAATAAAAATGCTATGGTTAGTATTGCTCATAACATGGCTGTTTTTGCACCTTGGGTACGATGGAATCCGCTCGATAAGATTTTATCAAAAATAGCGAAAAAATTTTATAACCAATCAATAATAGAAGGATTTATAGACGGCAAAATAACCCTACCATTGCCTTTTAGAAAAAAAATTGAAATAGAAGTACCTATTCAAGGAAAACTGGATTTCTTTGGGATAAATTACTACACAAGAGTTCACATGAGATTTAATCCCTTTAAGAAACTTTTTATAGAATTTCGCCATCGGGATATAGATGGACACGGTCTTACTGATATGGGATGGGAAATATATCCAAGGGGATTAAAAAAAGTCTTAAGGTATGCTTCAAAACTTAATGTTCCCTTAATTATTACTGAAAACGGAATTGCTACTAAGGATGATAGTAGAAAAATTAAATATATAAAATCTCATGTTGATATGATTGAAAATGCCATAGCAGAAGGAATAGATGTGAGAGGTTATTTTTACTGGTCTCTAATTGATAATTACGAATGGCTTCACGGACTTGACGCAAGATTTGGGCTTTACAGAGTTGATTTTAAAACTTTCAAAAGAACACCTACTAAAGCAGCTCATTTTTATTCATATCTGATTAAATCAAGAAATTTCATCAATCAAAATGTCTAAAAACTCTATCTAATACCTAAAGTTTTAAAAATTGTCACTAAATCTTCTAAATTAATCTGTCCTGGAGCAGAAGATTCCCGTAAAGCTGCATAGGTTATCAAAGAACCAAAAATTGGGTTAATAATCCTTGAAGGAACTCCTTTTTCACCCATACCTATCACAACAATATTATCTCTCTTATGCTTTAAAGTGAAAAGTAAAAGTGTTTCTAAATCAGAAGAATTATGCACCATTGTAGCTATCTTGACAATATCTGCTTCCAATCTCTGACCATTTTTAAATACATCTTCAAGTTCATCGATTGAAGGAGTTACATCGAATCTATGATATGAAGCTATCAATATTTTATGCTGTTCTTTTACTAATTGTTTTATTGACACTGTATCTTCAGATAAAATCTCTAAGTCAACAAAATCACTATAAGGTAAAACTTTCTTGAAAATTTCTTCTCTATATTTAAATTCTCTTTTCCCACCTTCTAAGGGATTTCTGATAGTTGCTAAGAGGGGTAAATTAAATTTTTCTTTTGCTTTTTTAAAAATATTTTCAATATTTTCAATATCTTCAAAGAGATCAACTCTTAATTCAATTAAATCTGCATGTAAAATTTCTTCTTTTTCAATACTGACAACATCTCTATCCCTTAGAACAACTGCAATTGCAGGAATATTTTTTAAAGCTACTTTCATTAAGTTATTATTACCTTAAGGAATCTCTTCTTTCCAACTTTTATGACGTAATCACCACGTTGAAGCTTTATATCTGTATCGGTTATTACATCGTTGTTTATTTTAATCGCCTTTTGGTTAATTAATCTTATTGATTCAGAAGAGCTTTTTGTTATTCCCTTGTCTTTTAGTAATTTTGGAAGCCATATTCCACCTTCTTCATAGGGTATTTCAAAAGTTACTATATCTTCCGGAACATCCTTTTGGCGGAATAGCTTTATAAATTTTTCCTTTGCTCTTTCTGCCTCTTGTCTGCCATGATACCTTTCTACAATCTCAAAGGCTAAAGATTCTTTTGCATCTCTTGGGTTTATAATGCCTTCCTTTATACCAGCTTTAAGCTCCTTGAGTTGTTCAATTGATATATGGCTTAAAAGTTCATAATATTTAATCATAAGTTCATCATTTATTGACATTACTTTGCCAAACATCTCATCGGGTGGTTCATTGATTCCTATATAGTTTCCAAGACTTTTTGACATTTTCTGTACACCATCAAGTCCTTCAAGAAGAGGCATCATTATCACAACTTGGGCTTCCATATCATAAAGTTTCATAAGTTGTCTTCCCATAAGAAGATTAAACTTTTGGTCTGTCCCTCCAAGCTCTATATCTGCTTTAAGATAAACTGAATCGTAAGCTTGCAGAAGTGGATAAAGAAATTCAAGTATTGTAATTGGTCTACCCTCTGTAAATCTCTTTTTGAAGTCCTCTCTTTCAAGCATTCTTGCTACTGTCTCAGCCCCTGCAAGTCTACACATATCAAGGGCTGTCATAGAGCTAAACCATTCACTATTAAATCTTATAACGGTCTTTTCAGGATGGAGTATTTTAAAAACCTGTTCTTTATAGGTCTCTGCATTTTTCAAAACTTCTTCTCTTGTAAGAGGCTTTCTTGTTTCGGTTTTCCCTGATGGATCTCCAATCATTCCAGTAAAATCACCGATCAAAAATATTACTTCATGCCCTATTTCTTGAAATTGTCTCATTTTTTCAAGTAAAACTGTATGACCAAGGTGAATATCAGGAGCAGTTGGATCAAAACCAACTTTTATCTTTAAGGGTTTTTTCTCTTTGTAAGAATTCTCGATCTTCTTTTTTAGGTCTTCCTCAAGAATAATTTCAACAGTACCTCGTTTAATTATTTCAAACTGTTTCTCAGGTGTAAGCAAGCTATCCTCCTCTAAAAAGAGTGTTCTTTATCAGGGAATATTCCCTTTTCCACTTCTTCTTTATAATCTTTTAATGCCTTTAATATATCTTCTCTCAAATTTGCATACTTTTTAACAAATTTTGGTGTAAATCTCTCAAAAAGCCCAAGTAAATCATGAAGAACTAAAACCTGCCCGTCACAGTAAGGACCTGCACCAATTCCAATTGTAGGTATTTCAAGACTTTCTGTAATTTCCTTCGCAAGCTCTGACGGAATTACCTCAAGAACAATAGCAACTACACCCGCCTCTTGAAGCATCAAGGCATCCTCTTTTATTCTATTTGCTTGTTCAGGAAGCTTTCCTTGAAGCTTATAACCACCCATTCTCAAAACTGCCTGAGGTGTGAGACCTAAATGTCCAATAACAGGAATCTCAGCCTCTGTTATAGCTTTAATCTGTGCAAGGATTTCTCTTCCACCTTCAAGTTTTACTGCATGAGCACCTGCTTCCTTAACAAGCCTTCCAGCATTTCTTGTAGCTTCCTCTATACTTATCTGATAAGACATAAAGGGCATATCAGCCACAACCATAGCTCTTTTTGTAGCTTTCGTGACAATCTTAGTATGATAAATCATTTCTTCTATTGTCACAGGAAGGGTATTTTCATTTCCTTGAATAACCATAGAAAGAGAATCTCCTACAAGAATCATATCTATTCCAGCTTCATCAACAAAACTTGCAAAAAGATAATCATAGGCAGTTAACATAGTAAGCTTCTGCCTTGTTTTTTTCTTTGTGAGCAACTCTGTAACTGTAAATTTCATTTTTTTGTCCTTCTTAATACCTTAATCTGAAGCTGGAGGCTCTTCATGCCCTCCCATTCGTTAATAGTGGGAGTGAAGGCTGCATCAATCAGTGAACCTTCTAAAATTGGTGCATCTCCCATATCAAATCCTATTGCTGAAAGAGTATTTCCATTCTGTCGTAAAAACATTTTAAGGTGATTATTACCTACCTTTCTTAAATTTACCACAGTTAGTTCCTTTGCTCCAAAGAGAGGTTCTTTATTACCTTCACCAAAAGGTTCAAGAAGGGATATCTCTTCTGCCACTTTTTCTGTGACTTCACCCAAACTTACTGCTACATCAAGATATAGGATATTTTTGTCATCCCTCCCTATATCTTGGGCAATTTTACAAAGCCTCTCTTTAAAGAGATACAAATTATCTCTTAAAAGAGTCATTCCAGCAGCTTGCTTATGTCCCCCGAATCTTATGAGCAAATCCTTACAACCAGCGAGAAAATCCTGAAGATCTATTCCTGCCGGAGCTCTTGCAGAACCTTTTGCAATCTCATCCTGAAGCGAGAAAACAAAAACAGGCCGATTTAATCTATCAATTAATTTACTTGCAACTGTACCAACTACTCCTGGATGCCAATCTCCCCATAAAACTACAACTGGTTCATTATCAAACTCCCTTTGCAGCTTTTCCTCAACCTCTGTCATTATCTTTTCTTCAGTCTTCTGCCTCTGAGAATTTATCTGATTTAGCCATTTGCTGAGACTATCCAATTCTGATTCATCTTCTGAAATTAAAAATCTTACAACATCTGCAGCATGATCTATTCTGCCGGGAGCATTAATTCTTGGAATGAGGCAAAAGCTTAAATGAAAACCTTTCAGAGAGTTTGCATTTATCCCTGCAATATTTTTAAGTATTTTTATCGAATTTCTTGTTGGAGATTCAATAAGACCCCACCCATGTTTTATTAGAATTCTATTAGCAAAAGTAAGAGGAACCATGTCAGCATAAGTTCCAAGTGTTACAAGATCTAAATACTCAAGAGCTTCTTCCCTGTCTAAAGCCATTGCCAGCATAAAGGCTACACCAACTCCTGCAAGATAATTGTAGGAAGCTTTACCATCAATTTTTGGGTTTATAACTGATAGAGCCTGCGGAAGTACTATTCTTTCATTAAACCTTAGAGGTTCATGATGGTCTGTAATTATAACACTAATACCTTCTTTATTAGCATATTCTACTGCCTCAAAGTCTCTTATTCCGCAGTCAACGGTTATTATGAGTTGTACACCGAGTTTTTTTGCCTCTTCAATACTACTTATACTTAAACCATATCCATGCTGTATTCTGTGAGGTATGTGATAAAAAACATTTGCACCCTTTTTGACAAGAATATCATAAAGAATAGCAGTCGAGGTTAATCCATCAGCATCATAATCACCATTAATTAGAATTTTTTTCCCTGACTTTATAGCCTCGTTGATTATCCCTGTTGCTTCATAAATTCCTGAAATTTCAAAAGGATCAATACTGTCCAAATGGGGATTAAGAAATGAGTATATTTCATCAAGTTCTTTGAGACCTCTTGAAAGTAAAATCTGAGTGGTAGGAAGAGTTATGTTAAGTGATTTTGATATGTACTGAAGATAATCCTGATTTGTCTTTACAACAACCCATTCTGAATACTGCATTTTATCTCTTTATAAGAGAATTTTTACCGAGAAGCAAAACAACTGGACTTGCCACAAAAATGGAAGAATATGTTCCCACTAAAATTCCCAGGATCATGGCAAGGGCAAAGTCATGCAAAACTTCTCCTCCAAAGAAAAATAGAGCTACTGCTGCCATGAGAGTCGTAAAAGATGTAACTATAGTTCTTGATAAAACTTCATTTATGCTCTTGTTCATCAATGCTTCAAGAGTCATCGTGCCTTTCGCTACTTTTCCAAGATTCTCACGTATTCTATCAAATACTACAACCGTATCAGTAAGAGAATAACCAGCAATTGTAAGAAGGGCGCTAATAAAGATTAAATTTATTTCTTTATCAAGGATATAAAAAATTCCAAGCACTGCCATAACATCATGGAAAGTTGCTAAAGTTGCACCTATGGAAAAATGGAATTTGAATCTAATAGCAATATAGATAAGAATGCCTGCAGTAGCTGCTAAAATCGCAAAAAGAGCATCCCTTTTAGTTCTCTCACCAATCTTTGGTCCTATCTCTGTAATCGACTCTATTATTGGTTCCTTAGCAGAAAGATTTTCTTTTAAAGCTTTTTCAATTGTATCCTGTATGCCTTCCTGCTGTTTTTTAAGTTTTATAAGAATCTTTTTTTCCGTTGGCAATTCCTGTATATCAGCATCTTTTATACCAACTTTCTCTAAAACTGCTCTAACTTCAGGAAGAGTTATCGATTGGGAAAATCTTATCTGAAGACTTAGCCCCCCTGCAAAATCCACTCCAAGATTTGCTTTTCCTATTTGAATCTGAAATATAGCAAACAGCCCAAGAATTATCATTATGCACGAAAGTCCCAGTGCAATATATTTTTTCCCTAAAAAATCAATATTTGTCTTGCCAAGAATCTGTATCATATGCTCAGACTCTTACGCTCCTTTCCTATATATATGAAGTCAAAAACTGTTTTTGTTCCAATTAAGGCAGTAAAAAGATTTATAGCAACTCCGAGAGACAAAGTTACAGCAAAACCCTTTATTGGTCCAGACCCAAAATGAAAAAGCACTGCTGCAGTAATAAGAGTGGTAACATGAGAGTCAAAGATAGTCCAGAATGCCTTTTTATAACCTGTCTCAATAGCTGCCTTAGGAGTTTTTCCCAGTCTTAATTCCTCTCTTATTCTTTCAAACATGAGAACATTTGAATCTACAGCCATACCAACTGCAAGAGCGATTCCTGCTATTCCAGGAAGCGTTAATGTAGCATTCAAAGCAGCTAAAGCACCAATAAGCAGTAAAATATTTAGTATTAGAGCAAAATCAGCAATTACACCACTTAAACGATAATAAAGAATCATGAACAAAGAAACAAGAATAGATGCAATGATAACAGCCAATTTCCCTGCTTCAATAGAGTCTTTTCCAAGCGTAGGACCAACTGTTACATTTTGAATAAGTTTTACAGGAGCAGGGAGGGCACCTGCCCTGAGCACAATTGCAAGATCCTTTGCTTCATCAAGAGTAAAGTTACCGGAAATCTGAGCATTACCACCTTCAATTTTTTCCTGAATTACAGGAGCTGAATAGAGATTACCATCAAGTATTATAGCAAGTCTTCTCTTTACATATTTTGCCGTGATATCCTCAAAAATCTTTGCACCTGCATCATTAAATCTCAATGATACGTAAGGCTCGTTAAATCTCTGATCGATGCTTACATGGGCTTCTGCTAAAAGATCACCTGTGAGCAAAACATTTCTTTTGACAATGTATGGTCTTTTATAAACCTCTCCTGTTTCTTTGTTAACAATCTTCTGAAAAATTATTTCATCTCCCTCCGGAAGTTTAGCTTTCCATTGAGCTAAAAATACTTCTTCCTCTTGAGGCTTTATTAGAGAAGGGAGTTCTTTCCATAGAGTTGTTTCTTCATCAAGGAGCTTAAACTCAAGTTGTGCTGTTTTTCCTATTATTTCAAGGGCTTTCTTAGGATCTTTTACCCCTGGCAGTTGCACAACTATCTCATTTTCCCCTTGCTTATGAATTGCAGGTTCTGCAACTCCGAGTTGGTCAATTCTATTACGGATTACCTCTATCGCTTGCTCTACCGAAGTTGTCTCAACTCTCTTAAATGCACTTTCGGGAAGTTGACAAACAATATTTACACCTTCTTCTGAACTTGAAAGATCAGGATAATTCTCCTTTATTATTTTTTTTACCTCATCATTCACAGGCTGAATAAATATTCTTTCTCCTTGAACTTTAACTGAAGACTTTAAATTCTTTTTTTCGAGAAGACTTTGAAGATGCATACCGATTCTTTCAACAGTTATCTCTCTTGCTCTTTTAAGGTCAACCTCAAAAATCAGGTGAGAACCACCTCTTAAGTCAAGTCCAAGAACTATTCCCTTATTTGGAAGATTTTTCTTCCACCAGTCAGGCATATAGGTAAACAAAGGTGTGTTCGGCAAAAAGAAAATGATTGCAAGAATAATAGTAAAGGTAATAATAGCTATTCTAATGTATATGCCTTTTCTCATGAAAAATTATTAATCCTCATCTGTTGCAGGTCTTAATGCAGCGATTGACTGCTTTGAAAACTTTAATTTCACATTCTCAGAAACCTTAAGAACTACAGTATTTGGATTTACACTATCTACTACACCATAAAGTCCACCCACTGTGATTACCTTATCACCTCTTTTAAGGTTTTCAAGCATCTGTCTGTGTTCTTTTGCTCTTTTCTGCTGAGGCCTAATTAAAAGAAAATAGAAAACAACTATAATTAAAACCAAAGGCAAAAGACTTGCTAAAAGACTCATTATAGGATCTCCTTGACCACCTCCCTGAGGTGCTGGCCCCATTGCAAAAGCATCACTTATTAAATTAAATAAAAACATAATTCACCTCCGAAATTTTTAAATCTTTTTATAGTAGCAATCTTTACAAAAAAATCTCAAGTTTTATATAACAATGTGAATGATATTTGACTTTTTTAGATTTTTCATGGTAATTTTAAACGTTAGCACTTAAATATTAGGAGTGCTAAAATGAAAAATATAATGCTTGATGAAAGAACAAAAAAAGTTTTGTGTGCAATAGTCGATTCATATATCGAGAAGCCTGAACCTGTAGGCTCGAGATATATAATGAAAAAGTACGGCTTTGATGTATGCTCTGCTACCATAAGAAACATAATGTCAGACTTAGAAGATGAGGGTTTTCTTTTTCAGCCACATACATCTGCAGGAAGAGTACCTACAGATAGAGCCTATAGATTTTATGTTGATTGTATATTTAAAGAAACTCTAAAATTACAATCTGCAGAAATAAAAAAACTTATCGAAAGTCTAACTAAAAAACTTAGAAAACTCAGAAATAACATGAATTCTTTATTTCTTGAAACTACTCAGAGTCTCTCTCAGGCTACAAAATATCTGGGGCTTGCTCTTTTACCTGAGACAGACAAAACAGCTCTTCACCGTATTGATTTTATAAAATTTAAGGATGATTTTGTCATAGCAGTTGTTGTTAATGATAAGGGAATTGTCAAAAATAAAATTATAAGAGCATATCCTGAAATAACACAGCAGGAACTAAACAGTCTTGCTGAATTCGTCAATGCTAACTATCATGGTAAAGCTTTTGACGATATAAGAGAAGACTTATTTGTAAGATTAAAAAGAGAAAAGCTTTATTGGGATAAGCTAATTGCAAAAATTTTAAAAATATGTCAACAAGCACTCTATTTTTCAAGAGAAGACCTTTACATATCAGGACTCTATAATATTATGCACTTGCCTGATTTCTCTCATATAGAGAGATTAAGAGAGATTGCTAAAACCATTCAGGATAGACATCTTTTAATTAAATTGTTTGAAAATATTTCTGAAGACGATGAAATAAAGATTATAATAGGTGAGGAAAACCCATTTGAAGAATTAAGAAGCCTTAGTATAATTGCATCACCTTATAAAGAAAAGGATAAATCTTTAGGTGTTATCGCCCTTGTAGGACCTAAGAGGATGGATTATCAGAGAGCTATAATGCTTGTAAATGCTTTTGCAAAATCATTAACGGACACACTGTCAGAATAGGAGGAAGTTATGGAAGATTTTAAAAAAGAGGATTCAATAGAAAATAAAGAATCAGAAGAGTTAAAATATGAAGGCGCAGCATTGGAAGACAAGCCACGAGATGTCTCTGAAAACCTTCAGAAAGAACTGTCTGAACAGAAAGAAAAATATCTTAGGCTCTATGCTGAGTTTGAAAACTATAAAAGAATGGTTCAAAAGGAAAGAGAAGAGTTAATTAACTATTCTAATGAGAAACTTATTAAGGATTTACTACCTGTGATTGATAATTTTGAGCTTGCCATAAAACATGCCTCTGGTGAGGAGAGTTCAAAATGGATTGAGGGGATGAAAAAGGGAGTGGAGAACACCCTTAAGGAATTCTTTCGCATTCTTGAGAAATATGGAGTAAAGCCTATTGATTCCGTAGGACAACCGTTTAATCCTGAGGTACATCATGCAGTTACTACTGTTGAAACGGATGAGAAAGAGGAAAATATTGTAGTGGAAGAACTCCGTAAGGGATACTTCTATAAGGATAAACTTCTTAGAGAACCTCTTGTTGCAGTTTCTAAAAAACCAAAACCCTCAGATGAGGGAGCATCACACCCATCGGGTGTTGAGAATTAATAGTAGGAGGATTAATTATGGGAAAGGCGATAGGAATAGACCTTGGTACAACAAACTCTGTTGTTGCAGTAGTTGTAGGCGGTGAGCCTGTTGTAATTCCCAATCAGGAGGGACAGAGGACAACACCCTCTGTAGTTGCCTTCACTGATAAGGGAGAAAGACTTGTAGGACAGGTTGCCAAAAGACAATCAATAACAAACCCGGAAAATACAATTTTTTCAATAAAAAGACTCATGGGAAGGAAATATAATTCCACTGAGGTTCAGGAGGCAAAAAAGAGACTTCCTTATAAAATTGTGGAAGCCCCGAACGGTGATGCCCATGTAGAAATTCAGGGTAAAAGATATTCTCCACCTGAAATTTCTGCAATGATACTTCAGAAGCTTAAACAGGCTGCAGAGGACTATTTAGGAGAACCTGTTACTGATGCAGTAATAACAGTTCCAGCCTATTTTGATGACAGCCAGCGTCAAGCAACAAAAGATGCAGGTAGAATTGCTGGGCTCAATGTTTTAAGAATCATAAATGAGCCTACAGCAGCAGCTCTTGCGTATGGATTGGATAAGAAAAAGGAGGAGAAAATAGCAGTTTATGACCTCGGTGGCGGAACTTTTGATATCTCTATACTTGAAATAGGTGAGGGTGTTATTGAAGTAAAGGCAACAAATGGAGACACCTACTTAGGTGGCGACGACTTTGATATAAGGGTAATGGATTGGCTTGTTGATGAATTCAAAAAACAAGAAGGAATAGACCTTCGTAAAGATAGAATGGCGCTTCAAAGGCTTAAAGAGGCTGCTGAAAGAGCAAAGATAGAGCTCAGTTCTGCTATGGAAACAGAAATTAATTTACCCTTCATAACTGCGGACGCTTCAGGTCCAAAGCACCTGCTTATGAAACTAAGCCGTGCAAAACTTGAGCAACTTGTTGATGACCTAATTCAAAGAAGTCTTGAACCTTGTAAAAAAGCACTTTCTGACGCAGGACTTTCTACGTCTCAGATAGATGAAGTAATACTTGTTGGTGGTCAGACAAGAACTCCAAAGGTTCAGAAGGTTGTTCAAGATTTCTTCGGGAAAGAACCTCATAAAGGTGTAAATCCTGATGAAGTTGTAGCAGTTGGTGCAGCAATTCAAGGAGCAATACTTAAGGGAGAAGTAAAAGAAGTTCTGCTTCTTGATGTCACACCTCTATCCCTCGGAATTGAAACACTTGGAGGAGTATTTACAAAGATTATTGAGAGAAATACAACCATACCAACAAAAAAATCGCAGATATTTACAACGGCTGCTGATAACCAGACAGCTGTAACAATAAAAGTTTATCAAGGTGAAAGAGAAATGGCTGCCGACAATAAACTGCTTGGAGTATTCGAGCTTGTAGGTATTCCGCCTGCACCAAGAGGTATTCCTCAGATTGAGGTTGCTTTTGATATTGATGCAAATGGAATTTTACACGTATCTGCAAAAGACCTTGCAACTGGTAAGGAACAGTCTATCAGAATCACTGCTTCAAGTGGACTTAATGAGGAAGAGATTAAAAAGATGATAAGAGAAGCAGAAGCTCATGCCGAGGAGGACAGAAGAAAAAAACAACTTGCTGAGGCAAGAAATGATGCTGACAATATGATATACACTGTTGAAAAAACTTTAAGAGACATGGGAGATAAAGTTCAAGAGGATGAGAAAAAGCGAATTGAAGAAGCAATTGAAAAATGTAGAAGAATAAAGGACACAAGCAATGATGTTAACGAAATAAAAGCTGCGGTTGAAGAACTTGCCAGAGCCTCACACAAAATAGCTGAGGAATTATATAAAAAAGCAAGTGCGGGTGCTTCAGGAACTAGTACAAGCAGTGGAACGCAAGCAAAAAAAGATGATGACGTAATAGAAGCTGAGGTTGAGGACAAAGATAATAAATGAAAGATTACTACAGTATCTTAGGCATAAGCCGGGACGCCTCTCAGGAGGAAATTAAAAAGGCGTTCCGGCGCCTTGCAAGGCAATATCATCCCGACTTAAATCCAGGAAATAAAGAGGCAGAAGAAAAATTCAAAGAAATTAACGAAGCCTACTCATGTCTGAGTGATCCTGCAAGAAGAGCTAATTATGATAGATACGGTACAACAGAAGGTCCTATGGGTAACGGATTTGGCTTTGAGACTCATGCTACTTTTACTGACCTTTTTGAAGATATTTTTGAAGGATTCTTTGGAAGTTTTGGGTTTAAGAAACAAAGGCCAACAAAAGGTGCTGACCTCAGGTATGATCTTACGATTACTCTGGAAGAAGCTGCTTTTGGTATAGATAAGGAGATAAAATTTCATCGATGGCAGGAATGTGCCAATTGTAATGGATCAGGAGTAAAGCCTGGTAATTCGCCTATCAATTGTCCTTCATGTGGAGGCAGTGGTTATATAAGATATAATCAAGGCTTTTTCTCCGTGTCAAAAACCTGCACTAAATGCGGCGGAAAGGGAAAGATTATCAAAGACCCCTGTCCTGAATGCTCAGGAATGGGTAAACACCGGGTTGAGCATACTCTCAATATAAAAGTGCCTGCGGGAGTTGATACAGGAACAAGACTTAAGGTAAGTGGAGAAGGTGAACTTGGAGAATTTGGTGGCCCGAGAGGAGACCTTTATATTTATATTGACGTAAAAGAACACGAATTTTTCCGAAGAGAAGGAATAAATCTTCATTGTTCTGTTCCTATTTCTTTTGTTAAAGCTGTTTTCGGCGGCGAGATTGAAGTACCAACGCTTGACGGAAAGGAGAAAATACAGATCCCAGCAGGAACACCTTCGGGAAGGATTTTTAAAATAAAAGGTAAAGGATTACCACGAGTTGGTGGTAGCTACAGAGGTGATCAAATTGTCAATGTATATATAGATGTTCCAAAAAAACTTACTCAGCGACAGAGAGAACTTCTTGAAGAGTTTGCAAAAATATCAGGAGAAGAGATAAAAAAAGGCTCAAAAGGTTTTAAAGAAAAGCTAAAAGATATTTTTTCATCTTAATGAGAACAATAGCATGAAAAATTTTAGGATTTTCTTAAAAATGAAAAAACAGCTATCTTTTCCTATAGTTCTTGTAATTGCTTTAATCCTAATTTTTTTGGGTTGTTCTAAAGAACCTGAAAAAAGAAAAGAAAAGAAACTACTAACCCTAAAAGTTTATACAAGTCTCTTTGCTACTGAACAATTTATAAAAAACCTCTTACCAGATGCTGAAGTTGAAAGTTTAATTCCTACAGGTGTTGACCCTCACCATTTTGAACCCTCTTTAAAAGATATTCAGAAGCTCTACAGTGCAAATATGATTATTTACCTCGGAGATACGGATGTAGATAGATGGGTAGATAAAGTGAGGGATGAGCTAAATCAAAGAGGAATTAGATTAATAAGACTTCAGGATAGTTTATCAATGAAATCCTATACTTCCTCAAAAGAATTAGACCCACATGTATGGTTAGACCCTCTTTTATCATTAGAGATTGTAAAACTCATAAAAAATAATTTGTTAGCAATAACACCAGATAAAAAGGATTTAATTGAAAAAAACTTTTCCAATTACGAAGAAAAGCTTAAAGAAATAGATAGAGCCTACAGAGAAAATCTATCAAATTGTGCGATAAAAGATGTTATATCAACCCATGAATTTTTAAATTATTTAAGCGAAAGATACAACTTTACTACACACTTTATTGTTCATGAACCAGAAGATGAGCCTTCACCAAAGAAAGTTAAGAAGCTAAAGGAAATCATAAAGAAAAACCGTATAGAATATATAATCACTGAGCCAGAGGGAGAAAAAATTGCAAAAGCACTCTCACAGGAAATAGATGTTAAGCCTTTGAATTTCAATACATACCATACAAAGACCGAAAAAGATTATATCAGTGTGATGAAAGATAATTTGCAGGCTTTAGCAAAGGCGTTAAAATGTGAAACTAAGAATGTTAAATGAAAAATTTAGAATTTTAGAACTTACAAAAAAGCCTTTAATTACCATATCTAATGTTACTTACGCTACTAATGGCATTAAAATTCTTGAAGATATTAATTTTGAAATAAATCAAGGCTGCTATTTAGGAATAATTGGTCCAAATGGTGCAGGTAAAACTACCTTACTTAGATTAATTCTTGGAATAATAAAGCCTAATCTTGGTGAAATACGAATTCAGGGGCTTGCACCTGATGAATATCTTAATCGTGAACCTATTGGTTATTTGCCTCAAAGAATTTCTCAAACCATTTATGAAATGCCCATAACAGTTGAGGAACTTGTTAGAAGTGGAATTGATAAATATAGTAGAGATACTGTTGATTGGGCAATAGATTTATTTAAAATATCTTCATTGAGAAAAAAATCACTTAAAGAACTTTCAGGAGGAGAACGTCAGAAGGCTTTTTTGGCAAGAGCTCTTGTGGCAAAGCCAAGAATTCTCCTTTTAGATGAACCTACAACAGGAATAGACCCAAATGCAAGAGATGATCTTCTTGAAATACTTGAAAAATTAAACAAAGAATTTGGAGTATCTATCTTAGTTGTTACCCATGATATTGCTACCTTTGCTCATGAATCAAAATGCATACTTTGTTTGAATAAAAGAATGGTTTGCCTCGGAGAACCACAGAGAATTTTAAAAGAAGAATATATGAAATTGCTTTATCCAACACATACTGTTTTCCCACATAGATTATGATAGAAATTTTTGAATTAAATATAATAAAGAGAGCTTTTATAGTTGTAAGTCTTATAGCTCCTTTAGCTCCTCTTTTTGGGATATTTCTCATCTTGAGAAGATACGCCTTTTTTGCTGACACCCTTGCCCATGTTGGTTTTCTTGCTTTAGCTTTAAGTGTATTTTTTGGGCTTAACTCATTATTACTATTAATTGTATTAAGCATAATAGTTTCTCTATCAGTTGAACAACTCCGCTCAAAGGGAAAACTACCTGCTGAAGGTTCCTTATCCTTTTTTCTCTATTCAGGAGTTGCCTTATCTGTTCTTTTCATAACTTTTTCTGGTAAAACAGGCTCTGTAATGAGCATACTTTTTGGGAGTCTTTCTACAGTAACAAAAGAAGATGTTTACCTTATATTGATAGGTGCTATTTTTTGTTTTGTCTTTCTAATTAAATACCATAAAAAAATGCTAAATCTTTGTATAGATGAAGAACTTGCCCATTCATCTGGTATCAATTTGTCTAATCTTAAAGTAATATTTGCTCTAACAGTAGCTGTGTCTATATCTATCTCAATAAAAACAATGGGAGCACTATTAATAGGTTCTTTAATGATTATTCCCCCATTAAGCGCTATGCAGATTACGAAGAGTCTTAGGACAACTACGATTTTATCTGTAATCTATTCGATTCTTTCATCTTATGCTGGAATTTTTCTATCCTATTACTCAGGAATACCTCTTGGTGCTTCAATATCTGTAATTTTGATAGGAGTTTTTATTTTTTCATTTATTCTAAAGCTCTTTCGTTAAATAAAAATTAGTATTTAGGCATTATAGAGTATTATTTCATAAAAGTATGTTCGTAAAAAAAATGAAAAGATGAAAAATTTTACTTGCATTTATTGAATCTAAGTGGTTAAATTTTAAAAATGAAAAATTTGAATACAAGCAATAAATTGAAAGAATTGATTTCGGGAGAAATTATTATTGGTTCTGAACTCACCAATTCCCATGCCTGTTACATGATTTATGGAGTTCTTCAACCAGAAGAAAAAGAAAGACTTATAAAACCTGGCAAAGGACACGAAGAGATTGTCCTTATATTGAAAGGGAAAGTTAAAGTTACGGGCATATGGGAAGGAATACTAACAGAAGGAGAAGCTTTCCACATTGTAGGAGAAGAAAGCCTATTTTTTGAGAATCTGTCTAATTCAGAGACAATTTACATAATTGCTGGTGGGCATTCAGAGGAAGGCCATATTCATTAAATGAATAAAATCTCTCAATCAGCCTCAAATCTTTTTAACGAGGAATACAATAACCTCCTTGCTATGGTTTTAAAGAGAATAGCCCTTGAATGTGAACACCATGAAATAATTAAAATGAAACCGCATTGTCCTTTTGTAAGTGAATATGTAAGGGAGTTTGGAAAATTACTACGGATTGTCTATAAATATAACCTTTTTGAAGCATTAAAGGAAGAAATTAAATGGTATATAAATCTATTCTATGCTAAGAATTTAGGAATAAACTCTATTAATCTCATTGTTGATAGCTGGATTATGACAATACTCGGCTGGCTCAAGTCTCCCGAATGTAATGAATTAGCAACTCCTTTAAAAAGACTTAAAGAGGATATACCCCAAATTATTAGTGAGACTCAATTTGTAGATGTGAAGTCTAATGAGAATTTGAAAAATTTTCTCAATTTACTACTCTTGGGCGACTTTAGAGAAATTAAGAATTTTACAAGCTCTCTTCTTGAAAAAAGCAATCCAGAGGAAATAATTATCTCACTGATTATTCCCGCTGTTGAAAAGGTAGGCCTTCTATGGGAAAAAAATGAACTTGAAATATTTGAGGAACATATTGCAACAATAAATATTAGGAAGTTACTTTTTTACTTAACCTTCCTTAAAACTCCTCAAATTAATTATGAAAGGAAAATCTTGCTTAGTTGTGTTCCAGGAGACCAACATGATTTAGCAGCAACATTATTAGAAACTTTCTTAGAGTTAAAGGGATGGATTACAAAAAATCTTGGCATGGGTCTTCCTGCAGAACAAATTTTTAAGGCAGTTAATAAATTCAAGCCAAATGCAATCATTCTTATTTTCACTATGCTGTCAATGCTTGAGGAAACTCTTGATACCGTAGAAATAATTAAAAAAGCTCACCCCTCTGTTAAATTGATAATAGGTGGTAGAGGAGGAATGATGTCCCGTTCTCTATTAGATGAAAGGGGGGTTAAAATAGCAGAAAACTTTAACCGATGCCATGAAATTCTAATAGAGGAACTCATATGAGGCTTTGGGTAGCCATAAAAATAGCAATTCATGATCGTTCATCAACAGCAGGTGCGGTTTTAGGAGTAGTGGCAATAATATTTTTAGTTGGGCAGCAGCTTTCTGTTTTTTTTGGTTTACTTAACTTAATGAGTGTTCTGCCTGACCATAGTAATGCTGATGTTTGGATTATGAGCAAGAACATAAGAAACTCTGACTCGGGAAATTTAATTTCAGGAGCTTACATTGATAGAGTGATCGGGATTTCAGAAGTTGAGTGGATTGAGCCCCTTTTGATTGGAAGCGCTCTATTCAGAAGAGGTGATGGTTCCTTTGAACCTGTTAGAGTTATAGGGTTAAGAAGACCAAGAATAGCAGGAGGTCCCTGGAGTTTTCATAGCTCCGATGAGAAAGTTTTATTAGATCTTGAGGCTGTTGTTGTTGACAAACTTGACTTGAGTAAATTAGGGCATCCATCTCTTGATGAAATAGGGGAAATAGGAGAAAAAAGAGTCCGAATTGGTGCTATAGCAACTGGAGCGAGAGGATTTCAAGGGACGCTCCTCTTCGCCCCCTTAGAAAAAGTAAGAGAGATTAGTAAAACACCTCCTGGAAGATATTCAGCCCTTCTTGTCAAATTAGATGAAAAATCAGACAAAGAAAGTGTCATAAAAAAAATCAAGGATATTCTTCCTAATTGTTCTGTTTTCAGCTCCCAGGAACTTTCAAGCCTTTCAAGGAAATATTACATAACAAACACCGGCATAGGCGGAAGTTTTCTCTTTTCCACCTCCATTGCGATCATGATAGGCGTAGTTATAATTACTCTGACCATGTATACAAGTGTTCTAAGCAGGAAAAAAGATTTTGCATTAATTAGAGCAATTGGAGGCAGAAAAAGAGACATTTTTATAATTGTAGTAGGTGAAGTTTTTTTTATAACCTTTATTGGAATCTTTGTTGGATTTTTACTCCTATCAACTCTTCTAAGCTACACTGTTAACTCTCAAATTCCAAGCTATTTGCCTTTAAAGGTGGCTCCCCTTCTTGCCTTAGGAGCATTTATAGTAAGCCTAATTGGTTCGCTATTTGCCCTTAAGGTTGCACTTGCCACTGATCCTGCCTCTGTATTCCATTGATATGAGTATTCTAAAACTTGAAAACATAACAAGAGACTTTTATGATGGAAGACAAATAAGAAGAGTTCTTCACTCTACCAATCTTGCCTTTATCCCTGGAGAGTTAGTTGTTCTATCAGGGCCTTCTGGAAGTGGAAAGACGACCCTGCTTTCAATAATGGGATTAGTGTTAAAACCTTCAGAGGGTAAAATATATCTTAATGATAAAGATTTAACCCAAATCAATGACAACGAAGCTGCCATGTTAAGGTTAAAATATTACGGATTTATCTTCCAACAGCACATGCTAATAGAAGGTTTATCTGTTATAGATAACATTCTTCTTGCCTATGCTGTTCAAGGCAGTAAAGTAACAGCACAGCAAAGACAAAAAGCCTATGGACTTCTTGAAAAATTAGGCTTAAAGGATACTGCTCATATGCAGCCCCTGTCTCTTTCAGGTGGTATGAAACAGAGAGTTTCCATAGCAAGAGCTCTAATTAAGGATCCCTTAATTCTTCTATGCGATGAACCAACAGCTTCTTTGGATGCAGAAAATGGAATCACTGTGATGAAAATACTGAAAAAATCAGCCCTTGAAGATCAAAGAATTGTATTGGTTGTATCCCATGATTCAAGAGTTTTTCCCTTTTCTGATCGTCTCATTAAAATAGAGAATGGTAAGATTGTATCTGACACGAAAGAAAATTATCAGTGATAGGAGGTTTTAATGAAAACCCGCAAGATTGCTTTCATAGTCATATTATGTATCGCAATAATAATAGGACTGGTATACATAAAAACATCTCTTAACAAAGCTTCTGCTCCTTATGAAAAAAATAAAACTCCATCCCTTGAAGATTCTCCTATAAGGGTATATGGAAGGGTAGAACCCTTAGGGAGAGAGGTTTTCTTAGGACCCCAACAGGCAAGAAAAGTTGTAAAAATATATGTAAAAGAAGGACAACTTGTAAAAAGAGGACAAATTCTCTGTGAACTTGAATCAGAGGTAGAGAAGCAGGCATACAACTTAGCAATAGCTAAAATAAAAGAGTATGAAAGAAAACTTGATTTAGTCTTAGATGAACTTAGGAGAAAAAGGGAACTACTGAAAGAAGAAATTATTCCTGAGTTTAATGTAACTCAAAAAAATCTTGAAGCAAAATTAATCGAACAACAAATCGCCGTTGCAATGGAAGAAGCGAAATTAAGAAAAAAAGATTTAGATACTTTTGCTCTTCGCTCTCCTATAGATGGCTTCCTCTATAAGTTTGATGTTAGACTTGGAGAGCTTCTTACGCCTGAGAAATATGAGAGAATTATAATAGGAAAACCACAAAGCCAGATAAGACTCTTTATTGAAAGCTTCTGGATTGATAGATTGAAGGTAGGAGATAAATTTATCATAAAAGATGGAGAGACAAATAGGGAATATGGAAAGGCAAAGCTTGTTTATATTTCAGAGTATGTAGGGACAAGAGATTTTAGAACAGAAGATTCCCTTGAAAGAATAGATACAAAATATGCTCAAGCCATACTGGAGTTTGAAAATGCTCAACCCATTAAAATTGGAAAATTAGTTCTATGTGAAAAAATTAAGGAGTAGTGAAGATGAAAACAGTTTTACTCACAGGTGCAACAGGTTTTGTTGGTAGAAGACTTCTTTATAGCCTCTTAAATGAAAAGATTAACATAAGGCTTTTAGTTAGAAATAAAAACAAACTTGAATATTCAATAGTCGAAAAATGCCAGATTTATGAGGGTGATACTTTCAATCTCCCGGTCTTAGAGGAAGCTCTAAGGGGGAGTGATGTTGCCGTTTACTTAATACACATGATGGGTAAAGGAAGGGATTATGAAGAAAAGGAAAGGCAGAGTGCAGAGAATTTCAGAGTCTGCTGTGAAAAGGCAGGAGTAAAGCAGATAATCTATCTTGGTGGACTTGGTGAGCTGAAGGATGCAAGCCCTCATCTTAGAAGTAGATACATAACAGGACAAATTCTAAGTGCTAATCCTGAAAAGGTAAAGGTAGCATGGTTGAGGGCTGGAGTAATTTTAGGTTCAGGAAGCGCAAGCTTTGAGATATTGAGAAATCTTGTGGAGAAGATTCCAATAATGATAACTCCTCGGTGGGTAAATACTCCAACCTGTCCAGTTTTTATAGATGATGTAATAGCATACCTTAAAGCTGCTGTTTTATCAGATATACTAATTCATGACAAAATTGATATTGGCATGCCTCCCATGACATTCAAAGATATGATGTTAAAAACAGCAGAAGTTTTAGGATTAAAGAGAGTGATAATTGGAGTTCCTGTTTTATCTCCGAGACTTTCCTCTTACTGGCTTGTACTTTTTACTCCTGTTAATTTTGAACTGGCGAAAGAACTCGTATTAGGTCTCAAATCAAAAACAGTAAAAAGTAATGACAATGCTGAAAAATATTTTCCTCAAATAAAGATAACGCCCTTTCAAGTAGCTATAAGAAAAGCTATAGAAGAGATTGAAAAAAATCAGGTTATAAGTCGCTGGTGTGATAGCTCAAAGGGGACAGTCTGCGATGTTCCAAAAATTCCAGAGATTTCAAAGGCTATTTATGTTGACAGATATACGAAAAAAGTAGACCCTAAGTGGGGAGAAAAAATCTTTGACATATGTAAGGATTTAGGTGGACAGAGGGGTTGGTATGCATTGAATTTTCTCTGGGGTATTAGAGGCTTTATTGACAAACTCTTTGGCGGGTATGGATTAAACAGAGGGAGAAGAGTTTCAGGAGAATTAAGAGTAGGTGATGTTATTGATTTCTGGAAGGTTATTGAAATTGTGGAAGGTAGGCGTCTTCTTCTTGAAGCCCAAATGAAATTACCTGGAAAAGCCTGGCTTGAATTTACTATCAGCGATGAAGTATTTACTCAAACTTCATATTTTTATCCTAAGGGCTTATGGGGTAGGCTTTATTGGTATGCTTTTTTACCTTTTCATAAGCTCATTTTCAATATGATGTTGAATAGAATTGTTCAAGACGCATCAAGATAATTTCTATAGCCTGAGCTGGAATTTCAAGTGAAATTTGGAGATAACAAATTTTACCCTTAAAATTGCTGAGATATTCACGGAGTTTTATGAAATCCTTTTTAGTTGTAATTAGAAGATCTGCTTTCTCAGAATCCTTAATTAATCTACGAACAGTTCTTTCACTGTAAAACTTGTGATCTATAAATTTCTTGTAGCCTATTACGTTAATATTGATTTGCCCTAAAAAATCTACAAAGCTTTTGAAATTTCCAATTCCCGCAAAGACAAATGCTTTTTTGCCCTCAGCACTCATCAAATCTCCTCTCTCATCTCTTAGCCCATGAATCATTAAGGGTGAAAAATGTATCTCCTTTACTCCCAGTTCCTTTATTTCATCTGCAAGTTGTTGATTTTCCCTTTTAGTAATAAACACCAAATCTGCCTTATTAATCTCCGCCAAGGGAGAGCGTAGTGGACCAAGGGGGAAGAGTTTTGAATTGCCAAACCCAACTACACCATCTATAAGTAAAATTTCTAAGTCTCTATGAAGAAGCCAGTGTTGAAATCCGTCATCAAGAATAAAAAAAGCCCTATCCTTTTTAGTTAATCCCAATCTTTCAATTGCATAAATTCCAGCTTCGTAACGATTTTTTCCTTTAAATACCTTTAAATCCTCCTCAACCATCAATAATGGTTCATCACCCACCTGCTCAGCTTTATGTTCTAAACCTACCATAAGGGGGCCTTTCAGCTTTCCCTTGTAACCTCTTGTTAGAATTATGGGGTTAAAGCCTCTTGTAATTGATTTTTTTGCAAGCTCTATTGTAAAGGGTGTTTTACCTGTTCCACCTAAAGTAAGATTACCCACACTTACTACAGGGAAGGGAAGTTTTTTTTGCTTTGCCAAACATTTATTTTTCTTCCATTGGTATAGAAGAAGATAAAATTTTTCAAGAAGGTTCATCTCCAGAAAACACCATTTAAAAGTCTTATTAAAGGATAGGGTTCATAAAATTCTATAATATTCAAACAGGCAAAATCTTGTTCAATTCTGAAGATATTTTCAAGAGGGATATTAAGAATATTGCATAATATAACCCTGTTAATTCCACCATGAGCGGTTAGAAATACTTGATACCCTTTGTATTGTGTAAGTATCTCCTCTATTGCCTTTTTTGCTCTAATACTTACTTCTAAGGTACTTTCACCCTCAGGTGGTGAAAAATGAGCGGGATTTTCTCTCCATCTCTCAAAATCTTCTGGATAGGAAGATATAATCTCATCTATTGACATACCTTCCCATTTACCAAAGCTTCTCTCTTTTAATATATCCATTGATTTAACTTCAATTTCTAAGTTTTTACTGAGAATATGAGCTGTTTTAAGGGCTCGTTTAAGAGGAGAAGACAGAATTATAGCTTTATCCAGTTCGTATTTTTTTCTTATTTCCTTTAATGCTTCTGAGACTTTTTCAACTTGCTCTATTCCCTTTCTGCTTAAAGGAATATCAATATGTCCCTTATAAACTTTTTTAGGCCCCTCTGTCTCTCCATGTCTCAATAGATAGATAACAGTATAAGGTTTCATTAGTATTCTATGCCCTTTCGAGCATTGACTCCTTTTTCAAAATAATGTTTAATATTTTTCATCTCTGTCACTAAATCTGCTCTTTCAATAAGCCATTGTGGTGCATTGCGACCTGTTATTATGATCTCTGTGTCCTTATTTATTAATGATAAAAGTTCCTCTGTCTCATCCCTGAATATTAGTCCTAAACTTATTGCTATTGCCAGTTCATCAAATACTATCATGTCATAGGTATCTTTTTTTATTTTAAGTTTTAATTCTTCAAGACATCTCTTTATTTTTTCTCTTTGTAAGGACTTGCCCTCATTATAAATAAAGCCTGTGCTACATCTATAAACATCTACTAATGTTGGATAGTTATTTAGAATGACAATTTCTCCACTAAATTCTTCCTTTATAAACTGAATGAATAACACCCTTAATCCATTACCTATTGCCCTGATTGTTAAACCCACTGCAGCAGTTGTTTTTCCTTTGCCATCTCCTGTATATAAATGCATTAAACCTTTCATATAGTCATCCTAAATTTAGTATTTTCACTAAACCTCTTTTAATCAAACTTATGGCTATAGCACTAAGCAATAAAGCCATTACCTTTGCAAAAGCCTTTATGCCATGAATACCAAAAATTTTTACCAGAGTTTGCGCTTTTTCAATCATTATCCAGGCAATAAAAAGATTAAGAAAAAGGGATAATATAACCATTGGATAACCATAAGTTCCTGCAAGAATAATTAGAGTAGTAAGAGTAGCCGGACCTGCTAAAAGAGGAGTTCCTATAGGAACCACACCTAATGTTTCACTTATAGTAAACTCCTTCTCCTTTACTCTTAAAATTTCAGATATGGATAAAATTAGAAGAAGAATGCCACCAGCTATCATAAAATCTTCTAAAGCTATGCCGAGGATTGAAAAGAATATATTTCCTAAGAACAAAAAGGAAAGTGCTACAAAAAAAGCAGTTATAACTGACTGTCTTGCAATTTTCTTTTTGTCATATTCAGGCAGTCCTTCAACTAATGAAATATAAATAGGAACAATAGCTGGTGCATCAACAGCAACAAAAAGGGGTATAAAAGTGAGTAGAAAAGTATTAAAAATTTCCATTAATGAGGATACCTTTATTACTTATATTACTTATCTTTTTCCTGTATCTCTTCTTCTTTTTCTTCCTCTTCTTCAATCTTAACAGTTACATCTCTCACAAAATCTGGACATTTTTGTCCTGCTTTAAGAGAAAATTGTTTTTGGCAGGTTGCTCTCCATGCACATATAATACACATGGGTTTTTCTTTCATGTATTCCTCCGATGTATATCCTTTCTTTTTTAATATAATATCATAATTTAACAGTAAGGGATATATGTTTTTTGATGAAAACTTCTACTTCATCAATTAGTTTTTCATTAATTTTAACTCTTTCTAAATGAGAAAGTTGCCATTTCAGGAAAGAATTTAAAAAGTTTATAACCCTTTCTGGCATGATATATTTGCCCTCTTCTTTATTATCTTTATATTCCTGATTATTCTTTAAAAAACAACTACTGCATAAAATAAATCCCTTTAAATAATGAGACTGTCCATTAAGGCTTTTTCCACAGGCTCCACAATGCTTCATATCGGGAAGATATCCTAATAGGCTTAAAACTCTAATTTTTAGAAAAAGTGTATAATTCTCCCATTTATTAGAGTCTTCAATCTCTCTTAAAATACTTAGCATAAGATTGAATAGTTCAGAATTTTTTTCTCTTTTTGATGAATATTGAAGGAGGAATCTTATTATTTCTGCTAATTTAAAAAAAATTTTATAGTTTTCTCTGATTTTTTGAAAGGGATATAAAATATCTGACTGTATGATTTTTTGAAGTTTATCCTCTCTGCCAATAAAAGATATTTTAGAGTAAGTTAGAGGTTCAAGAGAACTTCCAAATCTGCTTTTAATTTTTCTTGGACTCTTAGCAAAAAGATTTAAAATACCAAATTCTTTTGTTAAATAAGTTACTATTAAATCTGCTTCCCCGTAATCTCTACTTTCAAGAACAATAGCTTCAGAAGAATATATCATTAAATTACATGATATTGCCAAAATCTTCAGGCTTTAAATTCTTAAGCCACTCTTCTAATTCATCACCTTTTCTTAATTCAAAAATTCCCTCTTCAACAAATATAGGAGCTTGAACTCTTAATGCTATTGCTACAGCATCGGAAGGACGAGAGTCAATAGTTTTTTCCTTTATTCCGTCAAAGATATAAATTAAAGCATAATAAGTGTTATCAATCAAATCAGTAATTACTATTTTTTTTATTTTTATCTCGAGTTCATCCAGTATATTCTTAATAAGGTCATGAGTTAAGGGTCTTGGTGTTATTACTTTCCCTAAGGCTAATGCTATGGAATCAGCCTCTGGTTTTCCAATCCATATAGGAAGAGTTTCATCACCATCTATCTGTTGAAGCAAAAGAATATACATACCACTTCTTGGGTCAAAAAGTAATCCCTCTACTTTCATCTCTATTAACATTTCAATACCCCAATGATTTCAATAATATGTCTTTCTGTCTCCATTTTTTTCTTACTTTCACCCAGACTTCAAGGAAAATTTTTATACCTAATAGTTTTTCTATATCCATGCGCGCTTCCGTTGCAATTTTCTTAAGCCTTTCTCCTTTTTTACCTATTATAATAATTTTTTGACCTTCTCTTTCAACAAAAATATTAGCACTGATTTTAATTAAATTCTCACTTTCTTCCCATCTTTCAATGTCAACAGCAACAGAGTAAGGAATTTCATCTTCGGTGTATTTCATTATTTTTTCTCTTATAAATTCAGCAACAATAAATCTTTCAGCTAAATCTGTTATCATATCCTCAGGATATAGTTTTTCTCCTTCAGACAAATAAAAAATTATCCTATCTAAAAGCCTTTCCACTCCGTCATTATTTAAAGCAGAAATAGGGATAATTTCTTTAAAAGGAAATAAGTCTTTGTATGAATCAATTATAGGTAATAGTTCTTGTTTTATTACTGTGTCAATTTTATTAATTGAGAGAATAACAGGCTTATTGATTTTTCTTAATTTATTAATAATTGACAATTCAGAATCCTTAGGAAGCTCAGGCTCAACCATAAAAACAATTAGGTCTACCAACTCAATTGCCTCATAAGATTGTTTAACCATAAATTCTCCAAGCTTATGTTTTGGCTTATGAATTCCAGGGGTATCAATAAAAACTATCTGAGCATTTTGAGTATTCTTAATGCCTATAATCTTATTGCGCGTTGTTTGTGGCTTTTCAGTAACTATAGAAACCTTTTGCCCTAAAATTGCATTAAGAAGAGTTGACTTGCCTACATTAGGTTTTCCGATTATTGCAACATATCCAAATTTAAATTCATTCATGCAATCTCTTCCAAAGCTTTTTTTATTCTTTCTATGCCCTTGTTGAGATTCTCTATGCTTGTCGCATAGGATATTCTAATATAACCTTCTGCTCCAAAAGCAGAGCCAGGGACAAGAGCAACTTGTGCTTTCTCAAGTAGATATATACTTAAATCCATGGATGAATTAAGCTCATATGAACCTGCTTTCTTAGTGATAATTTTATTAACATTTGGAAATGCATAGAAAGCTCCTTTTGGCATTTTACAAGAAATTTCTGGAATTTTGTTCAGCTCAGCAATAAGATAGGTTCTTCTTCTATCAAATTCTTTTCTCATTATCTCTACACATTCTTGAGGACCTTTCAAAGCAGCAACAGCTGCTTTCTGTGCTATGGAGGTAGGATTTGATGTGGACTGACTCTGAATATTTGTCATAGCCTTTATAACTTCCACAGGACCTGCTGCATATCCTATCCTCCATCCTGTCATAGCATGAGATTTACTTAAACCATTTACAACAATTGTTCTCTCCTTTATCTCTTCACTGAAAGAGGCTATACTTATATGTTTATTGTTATCGTAAATAAGTTTTTCGTAAATTTCGTCAGATATTATATAGAAATTGTTTTTAATTGCTATTTCAGCTATCTCTCGTAAGGTCTTTTCATCATAAATAAAACCCGTTGGATTTGATGGAGAGTTTATGATAATAGCTTTTGTGCGAGGCGTTATTTTTTCTTTTAATGCTTCAGGGGACAGCATAAAATCATTTTCCTCGTAAGTATCGACTATAACAGGTATAGCATCATTAAGTAAGACCTGATCCGGATAAGATACCCAGTAAGGTGCTGGTATTATTACTTCATCTCCTGGGCCAAAAAGTGCCTGAGCAATATTATAAAGAGAATGTTTGGCTCCGCAAGAGACAAGAATATTTTCTTTTTTGTATTTAAGTCCATTTTCCTTCTCAAGCTTTTCAATGATAGCTTCCTTAAGTTCATCTATGCCACCAACAGGAGTATATTTTGTAAATCCGTCTTTTATTGCTTTTATAGCTGCTTCTTTAATATGTTCAGGCGTGTCAAAGTCTGGTTCTCCTACACCAAAATTCACTACATCTAAACCTTTTGCCTTCATCTCTTTTGCTTTTGAGTCCACCGCAAGGGTTGGAGATGGTTTAACTTTTTTTGCTCTCTCTGAAATCATTATACATTCCCTCCGTTTCATAAATATATTTTTTCTTTGCTTTACTTCCAAGAGATGTTAAAACTTCGTATGGTATTGTATCTGCCCAGGAAGCAATATCCCAAGCTGTAATCTTTTCATTTCCGTAACTGCCGAGTATTATTACCTCATCTTCCACTCTTGCTTCTGGAATCTCTGTAAGATCAATCATTGTAATGTCCATACAAATTGTACCAACTACAGGAGCTTTTTTACCCCTAACGATAATAAACCCCCTATTGCTCAATCTTCTAAAATAGCCATCAGCATAGCCTATAGGTATTACACCTATGAGGCTATCTCTTTTAGTTATAAATGTCTTACCATAACTTATTGGTGTTCCCTTTGGAAGCTTTCTTATATCAAGTAGTTTTGTTTTTAGAGTCATACAAGGTCTTATACCATCTAAAACACTCTTTGTTGAATAACCATATAGCATAATGCCTGGTCTTACAGCATCAAATATAGCATCCTCTAAAAAAATACCAGCTGAATTAGATATATGGAAAATAGGGCTAATTCCTAAATTGGAAAGACATTTTTTTAATTCTTTAAATTTGTTAATCTGCTCTGCACTCCATAACGGGTCTTCAGCAATAGATAAATGACTCATTACTCCTTCTATACTTAGATTAGGCATATTTGCAATCTTTCTAACCTGTTCACATATATTTTCATAAATACCAAGCCTTCCCATGCCTGTTTCTACTTTAACATGTACAGGAATTTTTACTCCTTTCTTTCTTGCATATTCTGATAATTCTTTTGCGTGATTGATATCGAATATTACTGGTGTTAGTTTATATTTAAATATTCCTTCAATTTCCCTATCAAAAAGAAGAAGAATAGGACAATCTATTTTTGATTCTCTTAATGATAAAGCTTCATCATAAAAAGCTACTCCTAAATAGTCAACATTATTTTTTTGTAAACATTTAGATACTTCTATTGCTCCATGACCATAAGCATCCGCTTTAACAATAGCAATTATTTTAGTACTTTTATTAGCTCTTTTGGTAATAGATTTTATAAAATGAAAGTTATCAACTAAAGATTTTAGATTAATCTCTGCTTGAAGAACTCTACTCACATTTATTTCTTATCTTCTGGATTTTCCTTTTTAGGAGTCACATCTATTTCATCTTTTTCTGATGTTGCCTTCTTAAAATTCTTTATTGCTTCTCCAATACCTTTACCAATTTGTGGTAGTCTTGTTGCTCCAAAAAGTACAATCACTATTACAAGAATAATAAGCAATTCCTGCGTTCCTAATCCGAACATCTTATGCCTCCTTTTTTAAGTTTTTCTAAATCTTCTTGTGTGTTTATATTAATAAAAGATACTCCTTCCCTATCTAAATTTGCAACCTCTATTATTTCAGACCTGACAGCATATATTAATTTTGTCATACTAAGTTTATCTTCTAACAGCAAATTTTCGAGGTAAGAGAAAAGATTTTTTGCATAAATACCTGGCAAGGGATAAATTTTATCTCTAAAAGAACAGATAGTTATATCTGGTTTATGAGCAAAATGTTTTTTTGTCATTTCAAAAATTAATTTTTCCTCTATAAAAGGCATATCACAAGCAAAGGCAAAAACATCATAACTGGAATTCTTCATTGCTGCATGTATACCAGCCATTGGTCCTTTAAAAGGATAAATATCACCTATGAGAGTAAGACCTTCTTTGAAATAAAGTTCTGGAAAGTTAGTAATAATTAAAACTTCTTCAAAAAGTTTTTTCAATTTTCTAATTAACAGTTCAATTATCCTTTTATTATCAATAGATATCAAACATTTTGGCTTCTTTATTCTTGTTGATTTTCCCCCTGCTAATATAGCAGCGGTTAATTTAAGTTTAGAGGACAATTGCACCTAAATAACCTACAACTTTATCATAATCTCTGCTAACCTCAGCAGAGGTGGTATACTTGATAATCTGAACTTCCTTGGCACCAAGCATCTTTGTAGCAAAAAGCATTGTAACAGTTGGAATAAAACCGCACATGGATATTTTATGAGATAAAACAGTGTGATAAAGCCCTTCGGGGTCAAAATTTTTAATCTTCTCTGCTGCCAGAGAATCTACCTTTCTTGCAAGCTCATCCGGTAAATAATGACTCATATCTGTACTGGAAATAATAATTGACTCATCTACAAGATTAAGTTCTTTTAAGGCAGAGGATACACCTTTTGCAATTTCTATACAATTTTGCATATCTACCATTTTCAATATGATAGGAACAATTTTAGCCTTTGGATTTAGTTTATAAATAAAAGGAAGTTGAACCTCAAGACAATGTTCATAAAGATGTGCCTGAGTATCTTTCTCTGCAATAGAAACCTTATCAATTATTTTGTTTGCAAGTTCTTGATGAATTTCGAATTTTCCGAGTGGTATCTCCCACTGTCCTTCATTCATTACAGATATATCTGAGCCGTATCCTGTATGATTGGGACCCATAAGAATATAAATGTTTTTAGGTTTAATTTTAGAATAGACCGCTCCTGCCACATGCCCTGAATAAACATATCCTGCATGAGGGCAAATTGCACCTAATGCATTAATATTTCCCCTCAAGGGCATATAATCTTCTATTTCTGCGAGAAGCTCTTTTGGATTTGAAGGATAAAAATAACCAGCTACTGCAGGCTTTCTTAATATCATACTAAAGGTCCTCTTCTATTTCTGTCCCCATATATTTATCGGTAAAATCAAGGAAACGAGTATAATCGCTAAGAAAAGTGAGATTAATTGTATCAGTAGGACCATTTCTCTGTTTTGCCACAATGACTTCTGCTTTACCTTTATTAGCAGGATTTTTTTTGTTATAAACTTCGTCTCTGTATAGGAAAATTATAACATCTGCATCTTGTTCTATTGCTCCAGACTCTCTTAAATTAGCAAGTGTAGGGCGTCTATCATTGGTTTTCTCAACAGAGCGGTTCAACTGACTGAGAGCAACAACAGGCACTTTAAGTTCCTTTGCCATTGCTTTTAAAGAACGGGAGATTTCAGATATTTCTTGTTCTCTTCTATCATAGGCTGTTCTGCTTCTCATAAGCTGCAGATAATCTATTACTATAAGGCTTAATCTACCTTTTTCCATTTTGAGCCTTCTTGCCTTGGCTCTTATTTCAAGAACGCTCATCTGTGAGGAATCGTCTATGTATATGGGAGCTTCACTTAACTTCACCGCAGATTCTGTTAACCTTTCCCAGTCTCTTTTGCCTATAAAACCTTTCCTTAAGGCTGAAGCATTAACCATAGCAAGAGAGCTAAGCAGCCTCATAGCTATTTGTTCCTTTGACATTTCAAGACTGAAAAAAGCAACGGGTTCTCCAAGATCTACACCTACATGTTGGGCAATATTAAGAGAAAAAGCTGTTTTCCCCATTCCGGGACGTCCACCGATTATTATCAAATCACCTGGCTGAAATCCGCTTGTAAGTTCGTCTAAATCTTTAAATCCTGAAGGAATACCTGTTATAACAGCCTTTCTTTCATACATGGATTCAATCATTTTAAAAGTATGCTTAACTACGTCTTTCATATGGTAGAAACTTGTATTTGTTCTTTTCTCTGAGATTTCGAAAATTAATTTTTCAGCGTAGTCAAGCATCTCCTCAGCATCTTCTGGTTCTTCATAAACCTTGGTCACAATCTCTGTACAAGCACGAATGACCGCTCTCAAAAGTGCCTTTTCTCTTACAAGCTTAGCATGATATCTTATATTTGCTGCAGTAGGTACAACTGTGGCAAGGGTGCTAAGATAGGATAACCCACCGATGTCTTCAAGCTCGCCTTTGTCTTTAAGATTTTCTGTTAAAGTAATAAGATCAATAGGTTCATTCTTATTAAAGAGTTCAAGCATTGCATTATAAATTTTCCTGTGAGACTCTCTGTAGAAATCCTCTGCAGACAATAACTCAATTGCCTTTGTTATAGACTCTCCCTCAAGAATTATTGCTCCTAAAACAGCTTGTTCTGCTTCAAGACTCTGTGGAGGTAGTCTATCTACAGAGGCTTCTATGTTTCTTAAATAGGCCATTACTCAGCTACTATATTTACTTTGACTTTTGCCACTATATTAGCATCTAACTTAACGTCTACTTCATATTCACCTACTCTTTTTATAGGTTCTACTATATTTACCTGTTTTTTATCAATTGAAAATCCTTCTTTTTCTAATGCTTCAGCAATGTCTTTTGATGTAACTGAACCAAATAATTTTTGATCCTCTCCTGCCTTTGCTTTGATAATTAGCTGGGTTTCAGATAATCTCTGAGCGACTGATTCAGCATCCTGGCGTTTCTTTTTAGCTTCTTCTTCAAATTTTTTCTTCTGACGCTCAAGAAATTTCATATTTTTTTCATCTGCTAACAACGCAAGTCCTTTTGGAAATAGAAAGTTTCTTGCATATCCATCTTTTACAACAATAATCTGACCAGCTTTACCTAAATTAGGAATATCCTCTTTGAGAATAACTTTCATCTGCCCTCCCATGAAAAATTTTTTCGCTTTTATATATGATAACATAAAAAAAGGGCAGAGTCAGAACCCTGCCCTTGAATGTCTTTAGTTAATCTATTTTAGTACATATCAGGTGATGGCATTGGTGGTTTCTTTTCTTCCTCAGGTATCTCTGCTACCAAAACCTCTGTGGTAAGCATAAGTCCTGCAACAGAAGCAGCATTCTGAAGAGCTGTTCTTGTAACCTTTGTAGGATCAATAATTCCAGCTTCCATCATATCTACATACTTTTCTGCATAGGCATCGTATCCGTAATTAATATTTTTATTTTCCTTAACCTTCTCTACGATTAAAGTTGCCTCAACACCTGCATTGGCAATAATCTGTTTAATTGGCTCCTCGAGAGATTTCTTGACAATCTCTACTCCAAGCTGCTGGTCATGATTTTCAAGCTTAAGGCCCTTGAGCGCTTTCTGACATCTAAGAAGTGCTACTCCACCACCAGGTACTATTCCTTCTTCAACAGCAGCTCTTGTAGCATTGAGAGCGTCCTCTACTCTTGCTTTCTTTTCTTTCATCTCAGATTCAGTAGCAGCTCCAACATTTATTCTTGCGACACCACCTGCAAGTTTTGCAAGACGCTCCTGAAGCTTTTCTCTGTCATAATCAGAGGTAGTTTCATCAATCTGAACTTTAATCTGCTTAATTCTTGCCTGAATATTCTGAGGATCGCCTGCTCCTTCAACAATAGTGGTATTGTCCTTGTCAACAATTATTTTTCTTGCTTTTCCGAGGTCTTCTATCTTTACATTCTCAAGTTTTAAGCCAATATCCTCAGATATTACTGTTCCACCAGTAAGAATAGCAATATCCTCAAGCATTGCTTTTCTTCTCTCACCAAAGCCTGGGGCTTTAACAGCACAAACCTGGAGTACTCCACGAAGCTTGTTTACTACTAAGGTAGCAAGAGCTTCACCCTCTACATCCTCTGCAATAATGAGAAGAGGCCTTCCCATTCTTGCAATCTGCTCAAGAATAGAGAGAAGGTCTTTCATGCTTGAAATTTTCTTGTCATGTATTAAAACAAAAGCATCCTCAAGAATACACTCAAGTCTTTCTGGATCGGTTATGAAATAAGGTGAAATATAACCGCGGTCAAACTGCATTCCCTCAACAATATCAAGGGTTGTAGCCATTCCTTTAGCTTCTTCAACAGTGATAACACCATCTTTCCCTACCTTATCCATTGCCTCAGCAATTAGCTCACCAATTGAGGAATCGTTATTTGCAGAGATAGTTCCAACTTGTGCTATCTCTTTTTTATCTACAACAGGTTTTGATATTTTCTTAAGTTCCTCAACTACTGCCTCAACAGCTTTATCAATTCCTCTTTTGAGGTCCATTGAGTTAGCACCTGCAGATACATATTTAAGACCTTCCTTGTAAATCGCGTAGGCGAGAACAGTTGCTGTAGTTGTTCCGTCACCTGCTACGTCTGAGGTTTTAGAAGCAACTTCACGAACAAGCTGAGCGCCCATATTTTCAAAGGGATCTTTTAGGTCTATTTCTTTTGCTACTGTTACACCATCTTTTGTAACATTAGGAGACCCAAATTTTCTTTCAATAACTACATTTCTTCCTCTCGGTCCTAATGTTGCTTTTACTGCATCTGTGAGTATAGTTACTCCTTTTAATACAGACTGTCTTGCTGCATCACCAAATATTAACTGCTTTGCTGCCATATAATCCCCTCCTTTTAAAATTTTTTATTTTTCTACAATACCAAGAATTTCTTCTTCCTTGATTATCAAATACTCTACATCATCAACTTTGATCTTTGAACCAGCATACTTGTCAAAAAGCACTGTGTCACCAACTTTAACTTCTTTAACTTCAGATCCTACTTCAATTACTGTACCTTTTTGAGGTTTTTCTTTTGCCACATCAGGAACATAAATACCTCCTGGGGTTTTCTCAAGCTCCTCTGAAGAATACTTTACTACTACTCTGTCTTTGAGTGGTTTAATCTTCATAGCCTCCTCCTTTTATTATATTTTTTTATTATTAGCAACTATCACTATCGAGTGCTAATATAACTGTATTTTGAATTTTTAAGCAAGAGCTAAATTCAGAGAATATAGATTTTTTACGCTTAAATTTACTAAATATTTAATGTTTTCTTTCATTTATTCTTTTTTTCAAAGTTATTTTCAAAATTTGAACATAAAAATAATTTAAATTCTAAAATATCCTCAATATTCTCATAACGACATTAGTATTATTTCTATAGATTATTCAAGCTTTTAGAGTTTAACAATTTAAAGAAAAGGTATTAAAAAGGAAATATTTTTGGCAATTTAAATCCTTTGCCTTGTTTCATTTTTTTCATCATTTTCTTCATTTCGTTAAACTGTTTGATAAGTCTATTTACATCTGTAACTGTGGTACCACTTCCTTTAGCTATTCTAATTCTCCTACTTGCATTGATAATTTTTGGATTTTTTCTTTCCTCAGGAGTCATAGAATTTATAATTGCTTCAACTCTTACAAACTCCTTTTCGTCAATTTTAATATCCTTCATCAGTTTATTTGCTCCAGGAAGCATAGAAAGAATATTTTCAAGAGGCCCCATTTTCCTCATTTTTCTTATCTGGTCTTTTAAATCATCGAATGTAAAACTCTCTTTGTCAATCTTTTCTTTTAGTTTCTCGGCTTCCTTCTGGTCAAATGCTTTCTGAGCCTGCTCTATTAAAGAGAGAACATCACCCATTCCAAGTATTCTTTTTGCTATTCTGTCAGGATGAAATTCTTCAAGGGCGTCAATTTTTTCTCCTGTGCCTATTAATTTTATTGGTTTACCTGTTACTTCTTTTATTGAAAGAGCTGCTCCGCCTCTTGCATCTCCATCCATCTTTGTAAGAATTACACCGTCTATGCCAATTTTTTCATTAAAGCTTTTTGCAATGTTTACTGCATCTTGACCTGTCATAGCATCCGCTATAAATAAAACTTCCTTAGGTTGTAAAATTTCTTTCACATCCTTTAACTCATCCATGAGTTCTTCATCTACATGCATTCTACCAGCTGTATCAACTATTACTGGATCCATTCTGTCTATTTTTGCAATCCTAAGAGCCTCTCTACAGAGTTCTCTTGGATCTTTAATATCAAAGGAATGAAAAACTTTAATATCTATTGATTTACCGAGAGTTATGAGCTGTTCGATAGCTGCAGGTCTTTGTAAGTCTGCTGCAACAAGCATAGGCCTTCTTCCTTCTTTTTTAAAAATACGTGCAAGCTTTGCCGCTGTTGTGGTTTTTCCAGAACCATGTAATCCCACCATCATTAAAACTGTTGGAGGGTTAGGATTTAATAAAATTTTTGAAGTACTTCCTCCAAGAAGTTCACAAAGTTCATCATACACAATTTTTATAACTTGTTGAGCAGGGGAGAGGCTCTCAAGGATTTCTGTTCCAATTGCTTTCTGTCTGACTCTATCAATAAAAGACTTTACTACCTTAAAGTTAACATCTGCTTCTAAAAGTGCTATCCGTATCTCCTTCAAGGCTGCATCAACGTCTTCCTCTTTGAGGATTCCCTTACCTTTAAGTTTTTTAAATATGGCTTCTAATTTATCAGATAGTGATTCAAACACCTATCTACCTCCCTTATTAAGAAGCTTTTCTATCTCAGTATTTAAAAGTCCAAAAGTATCTCGTGTTATTCCCCTATAAATCTGAATTATTTCTTTCCTTTCATTGAGAATAAAAAAATTTGGGAACCCAAAAACATTATAAAGCTTTTTATATTTTGTATCTGTGAAAAAAATCGGATACTTTATTCCCCTATCTTTTGAAAATTCATGAAGTTTTATAGAAGTTGATATCTCATCACTAAACAAAACACCTATTATCTCAAGTTGATCATTAGAAAACTTCTCTCTCAATCGATTTAAATCGGAAATTACCATATCACAGGCAAAACATTTCGTTGAGAGAAATTCTATTAAAATAACCTTGCTTTTAAATTTATAAAGATTTAAAGAATGACTATCTATTCCTGTTATGTTAAAATCTGGGGCAGGGTCTCCTTTCTTTAATGCTCCCTGCCCCTCATTTGAAAAGAAGAAAATAAATAGTAAAAGTGTAATTATTATTTTTTTCACAACTTAAGCATTCAAAAGATTATCTAATTTGTTCTTCAAAGTAGACTTTGGAACTACACCTACTATCTGGTCAACTCTTTGTCCATCCTTGAAAAACATAATAGTAGGTATCCCCATAATTCCATAACGAGTTGCTAATTCAGGGTTTTCGTCAGTATTAAGTTTACCTATTTTGATCTTGCCAGCATATTCCTTAGCAAGCTCTTCAATAGTTGGAGCTATAATTCTACAAGGACCGCACCACGGTGCCCAGAAATCTACCATTACTACACCTTTAGAATTTAATACTTCTCTTTCCCATGATGAAGTTGTTAATTCCAAAATACCCTCTGCCATTCCCACCTCCAAATATTTTTTAAATCATAATTTAAGAATAAATCTTAACAAATTATTTTGTCAATTAAACTCCGTGATGCATCACTACCCTTACAGCCATAAGACATATAATTCTTCTAAAATTTTATTCACTCTTTTAGACAGTCTTATACTGATTGTAAGCTTTGAAAATCCATAGACATTAAACACACAACAACAGTAAGCAATAAAGTTTAAAGTTTTTAGAAGAACTATATCTGATAATATTTTCAAATTTACCAATAATTAGAAAGAACAAGCAAAGCATACATTGTAAAATCTGCAACCTTCACTATAAGTCTTTTTTGTAATTCGTAGCAAAAAATTTTACTGCTATTTAAAAAAGATTTTATCTTATTGAAATAAAGCCTTTTAAAAAAATATAAGATATTAATTATCAGACCAAGTGTTGAGTAATGCCCTTTGTTTTACACTTTAATACTTCATAAAGAATTATTGAGGCACTCATTGCTACATTTAGACTTTCTGCTCTTCCTAATTGAGGAATTCTACATTTTATATGAGGTAGCTTTTTAAAATATTCTCCTGCACCATGTGCTTCATTACCAAATACTACTGCCAACGGTGGAGTTAGTTCTATTTCAAATATCATTTTTTTAGACCTCGGGTCTGTTATTATTAATCTTAAGGAATGTTTGTTTAAAAATTCTTCTATTTCCTCTATATCTGCTTTAAATAGCGGAATAAAAAAGATACTACCTGCTGATGCTCTTATAACCTTTGAAGAAAGGGCATTACAGCTTCCGGGAGTTAAAATTACTGCATCTGCACCAAAGGCTTCAGCAGTTCTTATTATTGTGCCCATATTCCCAGGGTCTTGAATTTTATCCAAAAGTATGATAATTTCAGCTTTTTTTACCTCTTCTTCAGATAATTTTTTAATTTTATAAGAAAGAATAGCAAAAATTCCTTGCGGGGTAACTGTATCGGAAATCTTATTCGCAATCTTTTCCGTAATTCCGATTAATTCGAAATCCTTCATCTTTAAAGAATTGAAAAATTTTTCATTTTTAGTAATAAAATTTTCTGTAAGAAGAATTTTATCAATCCTATGCTCTTTTTGTCTTTCTAATGCTGTTTTTACTAAATTTGCGCCTTCAACAAAAATTTTATCGAGGGGTGTTTTTTTTATTTTGATGATTTCTTTTATTAAAGGATTTTCTAAGCTATTTATCCATTTCATCAGAGAGTTCTTTAATTGCTTGAGGCAAGTTATCTATTAAATCTCCTGCTATGAGGCCTTGCTTTCCTCTGTACTTAGCTGCTAAGTCACCACTTAAACCATGGACATACACTCCAGCAACAGAAGCATGGAAAGGATTTAAACCCTGTCCGATAAAGGAGGCAATTATTCCTGTCAGAACATCACCTGTTCCCCCTGTTGCCATCCCCGGATTCCCTGTTGTGTTAATAAAAGTATTGCCATTTGGCTCAGAGATGATAGTAGGAACGCCCTTAAGTACCACCACTGTGTTTAACTCCTTTGCCACTTTTTGGGTTATTTCAATTCTGTTGTTTTCAATTTCTTTAACAGGCACTTTTATAAGCCTACTAAGTTCTCCTGGGTGAGGTGTTAAAACCACTTTTGCTTTAGCCCTTTTCAATAACCCATTTTTATTACTAAGAAGTGTGATACCATCGGCATCAATAACTATAGGAATGTGACAATCAGTGAGTAAAAATTTTAGTATTTCTTCTGTATCTTCATTAACTCCAACTCCTGGACCAAAGGCTACCACATCTGCCTTTTCATTTATAAATTCTTCTATTTTTTTAATTGCATCCTTTGAAAGTGTTTGACTATTACAGGGAAGTGGTAATATCATTTCCTCTAAAACTTTGCTTTGAAACACTACCTTAAGAGCTAAAGGAACAGCCATAGTTACAAGTCCTGCACCTGAACGCAAGGCACTTTTTGCACACATCAAAGCAGCTCCAGTTTTTCCCACAGAACCTGCAATTACTAAAACATGTCCATAAGTGCCTTTATGTGAATATAATGGTCTTAGAGGTATTAGAGAACTGACAAATTCTTTAGTAATGAGGGAGACTTTTAATCCTTCCGATTCAGTGAGTTCTTTTGGAAAACCAATGTCTTCAATAAAAAGTTTTCCTACCAAGTCTCTGCCCGGGAATAGAATATGCCCTCTTTTTGGAAGTCCGAAAGTTACAGTCAGGGATGCTTTAATAGCAATTCCTAAAATTTCTCCACTGTCTGATGAAACTCCAGAAGGTATATCTACAGCAATTACTATTTTATTGAGAGAGTTTATTAAATTTATTAATTTTGCCAGGTCTCCTTCAATTTTTTTCTTTAATCCTGTTCCGAATATGGCATCAACTATAACTTCTGCTTCTGATAGTTCCTTTTTTGTTGGATATCTTTTAAATATGGAGATTCCATATTTTTCAGCTATTTCTAATTGTTTTTTACAATCATTTGATAATTTATCGTCAGGAAAGAGCTGAAAAATTTTGATATTGAACCCTCTATTTTTTAAAATTCTTCCAACAGCAACTCCATCTCCTCCATTGTTACCTGGTCCTACAAGAATAATTAAATTTTTTACTCCTAATGTAATGATATGTGTTGCCACTGATAGAGCTGCTCTTTCCATTAGTACAAGAGAAGGGATACCATATCTTTCAATGGTTAAGTTGTCAATTTCTGCCATCTCTTGAGCTGTTACAACTTTCATGTAGCTCTGCTCCTGTTTTTTTGTAATTATATCATAAATTTTTAAAATTAATAGGAATTTTAAAATGGTATAATAGAGTAAAATAAACGAAGGAGTTTATCATGAATATAGTTATTTTTTCATTATTTTTGCTTTTATTCTTTAGCAGTGCCACGCAAGCAAGTTTTTTAGAAGATTTTTTTAAAGGAGTCCAGTTACCTCAGCAGAGCCAGAGAGACTCTGATACTACAATTGCAGGACTGAAAGAAGCTTTATCAATTGGAACAAATAATGCTGTTTTATCTGTCTCTAAGGTTGATGGATACTTTAAAAACGAAGCAATTAAGATTCTACTTCCTAAAAATATTCAAAACATAGCAAATGTATTAAGTAAAATAGGGTATCAGAAAGAGGTAGATGAATTTATTCTTAGTATGAATAGAGCAGCGGAAAAGGCAGCACCAAAGGCAAAAGATATTTTTATTACTGCTATAAAGGATATGACAATAGAGGATGCTATTAAAATTCTAAACGGAGGAGATACAGCAGCAACAGACTATTTTAAGTCAAAAACTTTTGATAAACTTTATGAATCTTTTAAACCCATAATTTCTAAAAGCATGAACGAAGTAGGAACAACAAGAGCATATAAGGATATGACAAATAAATATATCTCAGCTATTCCTTTTTCTGGTTTGGAATCCTTTGACCTTGACCATTATGTTACAACAAAAGCTTTAGATGGTCTTTTCTATATGATAGCTGTGGAAGAAAAAAAGATTAGAACAGACCCTGCAGCAAGGGTAACAGAGCTTCTGAGGAAGGTATTCGGTAAAAAGTAATTTATAAAACATAAGGGGATATCCCTAAGAGAATATCCCCTCAAATTTACATTAAGGTATTTATTAATCAAAGGCTTCTTTTGTTTTCCAGACTTCCCAAACTTTTCCAACAAGGTCTGGACCGGGTTTTAAAGTAGCTTTGCCTGGTTTCCATCCTGATGGAGTTGCTTCTGTACCTTTAGACTTTCTTACATGTTGAAAAGCCTGTATTTGTCTTATAGTTTCAAGCACATTTCTTCCTACAGGTGGGGTAAGAATTTCATATCCCTGAATAACTCCGTCTGGATCTATAATAAATCTTCCCCTTGTCTCAACTCCTGCGTTTTCATCATAAACTCCGTATATTGTACCTACTTTCCCTCCAGCATCTGATAACATGGGGAAGGGAACTCCGCCTTTAACCATTTTACTTAATTCATGGTCATTCCACATTTTATGTACAAAGATGCTATCAATACTCATTGATAATACTTCAACACCAAGTTTTTTGAATTCATTGTATTTTTCAGCAACTGCTGAAATTTCTGTAGCTCAAACAAAGGTAAAATCTCCAGGATAAAAACATAATAAAACCCATTTCCCAAGATAATCAGAGAGTTTAACATTAACGAATTTGCCTTTGTAGTAGGCAGGTGCTATAAAATCTGGTGCTTTTCTACCCACCATAATCATACTTTTCACCTCCTTCTCTTTTGTTAAAACTTCATCAATTTCTTTCTTTGGTGGTTCTTCTCCTACAGGACCACCTGTAGGTCTTGCACAGCCAACTTTTAATTCTTCAGGCATAAAGTATCTCACCTCCTTAGCTAATTTTTTAAATTATATCAATTATAGGCAAAAGTTGCAATATGAAAAATATTAATAGTTTTTACCTATATAAATTAATAAATTGCTGTGAGAGAATAAAAAATGTAAGTAATTAGATAAAGAGGAGTAAGCATAATAAAAATACTTACCCCTCTTAGCTTATGAAATATTAATACTTAAAGACCTTTTTGCCAACATCTGTGGAATCTTTCATTTTAGGCCATTCTGAAAATTTGTCAGTTGATGGATTATCCTTACTTTTAACTTCAATTTCATATTTTGTCAACCATTTTTCAAATTCTTTCTGATCCTTTGGTTTCCAAACGCCCATTTTAACACCTTCTATAATCATGTCATATACAGCCTTTTCAATCGCTTCCTGAACAGCCATTTCAACGGGTTCGTTAGCTGCTATACCTGTTTCTGCTTCTAATAACCTATTAAGCCTTACAAATCTGAAAATTCCTAATGATAACATTTGAGAAAGCACTGTTTTTGAAGTCTGAACAGTTTTTAAAACAGCACCATTTTTTACAGACACTGCTCTTAAATATATGGTTACTTTATCAACTCTGTATTCAGCAGAACCTCCCGCACCAAAATATTTTGCTCCTATTCCTCCTGTAGTTACATTAGAATCATAGCCTATGATTCCACCTTCCAAAAGAATGCCTGCATAAAGAAGTGGTGGGAGTGGTTCAAAACTTTTCTTTTGTTCCTCTGTTAAATATAAATCTCTCATCTGAAGAATGATTTTTCTTTCCTGAAGAAGATTAGATAATCCCTCTCTTTCCACAGGTACAAACCAGCCACTATCTTCAAGGGCTTTTATCAATATTGAAGTAGCACCTTGGGTAACAGCGGTAGAAAAATTAGTAGCATTGCCTGGTGCTTTATATTGACCTGTCTGGTCACGGAACTTATATGCTGCTACGGGAATAGGATTTTCCGGTTTCGGCAAAGATATTAGGTCTTTATGAATTGATGTTACATACTCAGGTCCGCTAATAGCTCTCTGTGAGACAATTTCTGGAGTTAAGGCAACGCAGCCTAAAAAGACAATCTGAACTGTTAAAATTAGGAATAATTTGAGATTGCTTAAATATTTCATTTCTATTTCCTCCTTTAAGGTGTTGGTGTATAAGGAAGTTCAAAAGTAGTTTGTTGTCCTGTCGCAGGGTCTGTAACAAGCATTGTAATTTTTCCTGTTCCTTTTGTTACATCAACAATCAATCCTCCTATAATATATCTTCCTTCCTGTATATCTTTACCCTCATATGCGTCTTCAAGTATTTTACTTAGATACTGAGCTTGATACATTGGAGTAAGCTGATTAAGAAGAGATTGGTCAGCTTTTTCTTTGAATTTGTTTTGTGCTTGAGCCTGCTGTAATAAGAAACTACCATTCAATGGATTTCCCCCAAAAGATGGATTTGTAAATTGAAAGATTAATTCACTGCTTTTTGCTAATCCTGGTAAAAAGATAGCAAAGGATACTATAACAATGAACGAAGTAAAAATTAATGTTTTTTTCATCGTGAACCTCCTTTTATCTTATTTTTCCTTCTTCTTCAAGATATTTCTCATACTCTTTCCAGTTAAATATGAAGTATTTAACTACCTCGCTTGCTTCTTTAACTTTTTCCTCTATGTCATCAAGTCTCGAACTTACAAAATTTTGATAAATTAAGTTTTCGTTGATAGAGACAAAAATTCTGCTTCCAAATTGAGGGTCAACGAATTCCTCAACCGTTAGGTCAAACGTTATATCTGTAGTCATTATTGGTTCTAAGGCAATATAAAATAGTTCATAAAAGTCTCTTCCTATTTTTGTTTTCGTTTTATCTATGATTAAGCCTTCTATTTGAGCTGAAGAAATTGTAAAGCAACAAGTTAGGAGCAATATTATAAAAATTACTTTAGAAACCCTATTCATTTTCCCTTCCTTTTACTATAGAATCCTTCGCTACTAATTGGCTGTCTTTATAAGCTTCAAGATTTATCTGATATTCATCATTTGCTGAAAAATTAAAAACTATTTGAGAAAGGCATTTTTTTTCATTGGATTGGAGAGATATACTATTTGATTGAGCTGTTTTGCTTATGCCAGCTTTGCCTTTTTTTTCTGCTATGATTTTTAAAATAATGTTTACCTCACTGGGAGTATTATTTTTACAGCAAGCAGTTATTTTTATTTGGGATTTAGATATTTCCTTGGTAAGCCAGGCCTCATATGGTTGATTTGCTCCCTTTGAAATAAGAGGATTACAAATATAAATCATAATTGTTCCAAATAAGAATAAATATTTTTTCATCAATTAACTCTTTCACTGTACAATAATTGTTATTTTGCCAAACCCAATTTGCATCAAATTGCTTTTATTACCCCAAGTTCCAGTTAAACCTTGAATCTGATAGGCTTTGTTATAAAACCCAATTTGAAGAACAGTAGCTGAATTGAAAGATGTTTGCTGTACTTGTACTGCCTCATTACCTACACCAAATTGTTTAGCATTTGCAACGTTTCCCAGTCCTTTTTGTTCCTGTATCGTTGAATTAAATAAACCGGTTTGCTCAGCATATGCATAATTATAAATTCCTATTTGGTGTTGGTAAGCTAAATTATTATTCCCATATTGTAGTATTTCTCCATTAGTACCAAAAGAAGCCCAACTTTGTTTAATTTGTCCTTGATTTTTAAGCCCTTCCTGAGATATAGATGCTCTATTTACTCCAGAAGTTTCAATATTTGCATCATTTAAGAAACCTATTTGTTTTATTTCAGCTATGGCACATCCCTGATACCCTTTATATCCACAATCAAAAGCGAAAGCTAATTCTGGAAGAATCAGTAGTATAACTATCAATAAAATCTCTCTTGTATTCATCTCAGCTACCTCCTTTTCATTAAAGGGGGCGGATTTTGTCCGCCCCAAAAAAACTCAGCACAGTTCTAATTGTGTAACTTATTTCTGGTTTATAACTGCTAAATTCATCCCACCAGCCTGGTATATGTTCGCAGTATAAGCAGAACCTCCGAGAATACCCTGGCTAATATAAGCATTATTACCACAACCATTCTGATTAACTGTAGCTAAATTTTTGCTGCTGTATTGATCGATTGCAGCTTTGTTAAATGCGCCATACTGATTAATAAATGCATCATTAAACCAACCATACTGATCAATATCAGCTTTATTACCCATTCCTTCCTGATAAATCTTTGCCTCATTAAATTTTGCAAAAAATGTCTGAGTAATGGATGCTTTGTTGCCAACACCTTTCTGATCAATTTCTGCAAGATTATTTGAGAATGCTCCACCGAATTGAGTAATATCAGCAGTGTTAAAGAAGCCAACCTGTGTTATATCTGCGGTAGTACAACCAAAATTTCCATTACCTCCGCACTGGGGTACACAGGTCAAACAATTTGCCATCCCTATAGCTGGAACACTAAGGATTAAAACTAATGCCAAGAAAATTTTTGCTAATTTTGTCATCTCTTTTCACCTCCTTTCTTTGTTTAATTTTTAATGCTCTGTGCTGAGCTTGTTCTTAATTTAAGAATATCTTATCCTCTGATTTAAAACAATTAATCATGTGGCTATTTTTAGGTAACTAAAGATTTAAACTATGAAGGGATAATTTTTAATGACTGTTGTAAATATATAGTTTGATTAGCTGAGACCTATTTTTTACGTGTAATTTCTGAAAAACTTTATGCAAATGAGCCTTAACTGTTTGTTCGCTTATAAACATTTTATTTGATATTTCCTTATTTGAAAGTCCTTCGCTAACTAATTGGATAATTTCTCTTTCTTTTTCTGTAAGTTTAATTTCCCCTATGTTATGTTCATCTATAAATTCTTTATTTATGAGAGATTGAATCAAGTTGTTGCTAAGCCAAATTTGACCTTGATTTATAACTCTTATGGCTTTTATGAATTGACTAATATCGGAATCATAGGAGAATACTCCTTTTAATTTATAGTTAATTAAACTGAATAAAATATCTTCATTTTTATTCCCTGTATCAATTAGCAGAATTTTTGATTTTGAATATTTTGTTACTAAATCCTCTGTTAACAAGTTTAGATCAGTAACGATTATATCTGGCTGTTCTTGAGGAGTTTCATTTTTAATAATTGAAACATCATCAAATTGTTCAAAGTGTTTACAGAGAAGTTCACTAAAAAGTTTAGACTTTATATTGCTCAAAAGTTTAATCATATTTAATATTCGAAATAAATAATCTCTCCTTTAAAATAAAAACTTAATTCTTTTATTAATTATAGTTACGTGCATAATTAAAATCAACTAAAGTTTTAAATCTTAAGCATTGTATGATATATTTAACGATGGAAGAAAGGATAAAAGAAATTGGATATCTTTTGCCTGAGCCTGTAAAACCTGTAGGAGCCTATGTCCCAGCTTTACAAGTTGACAATTTACTTTTTCTAAGCGGAATTCTTCCCTTCAGAGAAGGTAAGCTTACAAGAAAAGGCAAGGTTGATAAAGAAATAACTCTTGAAGAAGCCTCAGAAGAGGCTATACAGATTGTCCTTAATGCTTTGGCAATTGTGAAGGCTCAGATTGGTAGTCTTGACAAGGTGAAAAGATGTGTGAAAATAACAGGATATGTTGCATCTTCAGAGAATTTTATAGAACAACCAAAGGTGCTTAATCCTGCCTCTGAATTATTGGTAAAGATTTTTGGTGATAAAGGGAAACATTGCCGAGTTGCAGTAGGTGTTTGTAGCTTACCTCTTGATGCAGCAGTAGAGATGGACTTTATTTTTGAAATTGAGTAAAACCCTTACCTTTTATCAATAACTCTTGTAATTTTCTCCCCAACCTTTTCCATTGAGCGTTTCTCTGCAAGTTTTACATTTACTGGGAGTCCTAATTCTGAGGCAATTCTTTCCTTTATTACACCTATTAATTGAGTTTGCTCTCTCATCACGTCAGAGAATATATCTTCTGACATTTCAAGCAATAGAGTAATCTGGTCAACTCCTGCCTGCCTTTCAAGAATTATCTGATAATTTGGCTGTTTTCCTTCTATTTCATAGAGTATTGCCTCAATTTGAGAAGGGAATAATTTCATGCCTCTTATAATAATCATATCATCGGTTCTACCCATTATTCTATCAATTCTTCTGAGGGTTCTTCCGCAAGGGCATTCTCCGGGTATAAATCTTGTAAGGTCACCTGTTCTAAATCTCAATACAGGGAAAGCTTCTTTTGTTAATGTAGTGATAACAAGCTCTCCTGTGCCTCCTTCCTTTACAGGCTCAAGAGTTTGTGGGTCAATTATTTCAAAAAAGAAGTGGTCTTCCTGAATATGAAGCCCTTTCTTTTCAAGACACTCTCCGGCAACCCCCGGTCCTATTACTTCGCTAAGTCCATAATTGTCAGTGGCTGTAATCTTAAGCTTTTCCTCTATTTCCTGCCTCATTCTCTCAGACCATGGTTCAGCACCAAAAAGTCCAAATTTTAGCGAGAGAGAGTTTGGATTAATATCCATCTCTATCAACGTGTTTGCTATTAGTAAAGCATAAGATGGTGTCGATATGAGTGCAGTGGTTTTGTAGTCCTGAAGTATCTTTATCTGTTTTTTCGGATTCTCAATGGATACGGGTATAACTGAAGCACCAATTTTTTCTGCACCATAATGGAAACCGAAGGCACCTGTAAAAAGTCCATAATTGAAAGCTATTTGAATTACATCATCTTTTGTAATCCCACCTGCACTTAAGACTCTTGCTACAAGTTCTGTCCATATTTTTAAGTCATTTTTTGTGTAACCCACTACAATAGGCATTCCTGTAGTTCCAGAGGATGTATGAATCCTAACAACCTCTCTTAAAGGAACGGCGAAAAGGCCATAGGGATAGTTTTCTCTTAAGTCATTTTTTGTTGTAAAAGGTATTTTATTTATATCTTCAAGAGAACTAAACCCATCAGGGTCTATGCCATGTTTGTCAAACATTCTACGATAGAAGGGAACATTTCTGTATACTCTGTGAATGGTTGACTGAAGTCGTTCAAGCTGAAGCTGAAAGAGTTCTTCTCTTACCATACATTCCTTATCTTTATCCCATATCATAAAAACCTCCTTTAAATTCTTTCTTCTGCATCAAGGTCTCTTCCAAGATAAGCTCTTTGAACATCTCTGTTCAATAGCAGATCTTCGGAAGTTCCTTCAAGAATCACTCTGCCTGTCTCGAGCACGTATCCTCTGTCAGCTATTTTTAGTGCGCTCTTTGCATTTTGTTCTACAAGAAGCACGGTTAAGCCATAAAGTTTTTTTAATTCTAAAATATGTTGAAAAACTTCTTTTATAATATTCGGTGCCAATCCCATGCTTGGTTCATCAAGGAGAAGAAGTTTTGGTTTTGACATAAGGGCCCTTCCAACTGCAAGCATCTGCTGTTCCCCTCCAGAAAGAGTTCCTGCAAGCTGTTTCCTTCTCTCTTTTAGTTTTGGAAAGAGATTGTAAACTATTTCTATTTCTTCCTGAATCTGCTTTTTTCTCCTTAAAGAGTATTGTGAGTAAGCTCCTAACAGAAGATTTTCCTCAACTGTAAGGGTTTTAAAGATAAGCCTTCCCTCTGGAACCTGCGATATACCTGTTTTTACAATTTTCTCTGGAGTTAATTTTGTTATATCCCCCCCTTCAAATAAAATACTTCCTGATGCAGGTTTTACAATTCCTGATATGGTATTAAGCAGAGTTGTTTTCCCGGCTCCATTACTTCCTATTAGAGTAACAATTTCACCCTTTTTAATATGGAGGGATACTTTTTTAGAGTATAAAGCTTTCCGTAGTAGACATCTAAGTTTTTTATTTTAAGCATGCCCTAATCCTCGCCAAGATAGGCTGAAATAACTTGAGGATTTTTTTGTATCATAAGAGGCTCTCCTTCAGCGATAACCTCTCCAAAATTAAGTACTGTAATCATATCACTTATTCCCATTACAAGTTCCATATCGTGCTCAACAATCAGAATGGTAATTCCCTTTTCATCCCTAATTTTCTGTATTAGATGGCTTAAATTTTTTGTTTCTCTCGTATTAAGACCTGCAGCAGGTTCATCAAGCAAAATCAACTCTGGCTCAGTAGCAAGTGCTCTTCCTATCTCAAGTAAACGTTGCTCTCCAACAGGAAGATTTTTAGCAATTTCTTCTTTTCGATGAGATAGATTAATATATTCAATAATAGAGCTGCTCTTTTCAATAATGTCCTTGTTTATCCCTTTTATCATTAATCCTGAGCTTAAAAAACCCCTCTGATTTTTCAAGTACATTCCAGCAATTATATTTTCAAGAATTGTAAGATTTCCAAAAATTTCAAGGTTTTGAAAAGTTCTTGCCAATCCCATTAACGCCCTTTTATAAGGTGGCAGCGCTTTAATTGACATCCCTTTAAAAAGGATATCACCGCTATCCATTTTTTCAACTCCGCTAATTATGTTCATCAAAGTTGTTTTTCCAGCACCGTTTGGACCTATGAGAGCATGAATCTCACCTTTTTTTACCGAAAAATTAATATCTTTCAATGCCCTAATACCACCGAAACTTTTTGATATGTTCTTTATGTCAAGAATCATCTTAATGTCCATTTTTTATAAGTTTCAACTACTAAAGGAACAATACCTTTTCTCATAAAGAGAAGAGAAAGGGTTAAAATCATTCCATATACAAGAATATCAAATTCTTTGAATCCTCTTAGAACCTCAGGTAGTATGGTAATAATTAACGCACCTGCTATGGCACCCCAAATATTTGTCATTCCACCTATTACTACCATCATAAGCACTAAAACCGAATAAAAAAGAGAAAATCCACTGGGGCTCAGAAAGGTAACATAATGGGCATAAAGGGCACCCGCTAAAGATGCATAAGCAGCACTTAAGACAAAAACTTTTATTTTAAGCTTAGTGATATTTATACCAAGGGTTACCGCCGCGATTTCGCTGTCATGAATAGCTCTCAAGGCTTTTCCTGTCATAGAGTGAATAAGATTTAATGAAAAAATCATAACAAAAATAATGCATAACCAGATAAGATAAAAATACTCCACTGTCGAGCTTAAGTGATAACCTAAAATATTAAAAGAGGGTATATCTCCAAAACCTGAGGGACCACCCGGTCCCCATTCATTAAGAATTATATGGATTATCTCACCAAAACCAAGAGTAGCAACTGCAAGATAATGTCCCTTCAATCTTAAAGAAGGTATAGCAATAATTACAGCAGTAAGGGATGCTATTATAATTGATGCTATTATGCTAAATAAGACAGGTAGTCCAAAATTCATGCTCAAGATAGCAGACATATATGCTCCTATTCCGTAAAAGCCTGCTTGCCCAAGTGATATCTGTCCTGCATATCCCATAAGTATAGTTAATCCTATTGCTACAAGAGCGTTAATTCCAACAAAAATTCCTATTGTAAGGATATAATTGTCTGAAGTAACTTGGGGAAAGAGAATTATTAAAATTCCCAATATTAGAACTGCTATTGCATTACCTTTTGTCATTTTAAAACTTTCTTAATTTTAAAATTTCAGCTTTTCCGAACATTCCTGCTGGTCTCACAAACAGTATAAAGAGCATTATGAGGAGCGCAACAGCATCTTTAAATCCTGAATGAATATAGCCTGCTGTTAAAGATTCAAGTATTCCAAGAGTAAAACCACCTGCCACAGCACCTCTACTTCTTCCAAGTCCACCCATTATTGCTGCGCAAAATCCTTTCACTGAAAGCATTGCACCCTTGTCATATTCCATAAGAGATATGGGAGTTATAGCTATTCCTCCAATTGCTCCAATTACTGCACTAATTATAAAGGAAAGCATAACTATATTAGAGACATTTATCCCCATTAGTCTTGCTGCTCTTACATCAAGAGAGCATGCTTTCATTGCTCTGCCAATCATGGTTTTATTGAAAAACAGATAAAGCAGGACAATACACACAGCTGTAATTCCTATTACCCATAGAGTTTGTTGAGTTATTATGGCTCCATAAAAATTTATAGGTTCTCCCTCTGTAAATGGTGGATAGGTATAAGGGTCTTTGCCGAATTTAAACATTAAAATTCCTCGTATTAGGATGGAAATCGCGATAGTAACCATAATCATTAGAAGCAGATCACCTTTTTTCAGGAGAGGCTTAATGGTAAGCCTCTCCATTAAAAGACCAATGAGTGCTGCAGTTAGTAAAGTTAGAGAAAGAGAGACTGTAAATGGTAGTTGCATGCCTTCAAGAAAAAACCACATCATAAGTCCACCTATAACAACAAACTCTCCCTGAGCAAGATTGATTATCGAGGTAGAGTTATAGACAATATTAAACCCTATCCCAACAAGGGCATAAACAGAGCCAGTTGTTAATCCTGAAAAAAGAAACTGTAATAGCAAAGTCATATATTATTTGAGTATCTCCCAATCGCCGTTTTTAACTATAACCATCTCAAAAGCTGTCATATCAAGTCCACAGTGATCATTGGGTGACATATTGAATATTCCACCTGTGCCAGGCCATTTTTTAATTTTTGTTTCAATATAATCTCTAATCTTTTTCTTATCTGGGCCAACATTTTTCAATGCTTCAACAACCATCATTAACGCATCGTATGCATGCCCACCGAAAGTTCCTGGTTCTGACTTGTAGCGGGCTTCATATTCGGTTACATATTTTTTCAAAATAGGTTTCTGAGGATGCTTATCAGGAAGTTTCTCCCAGACAACAAGCCTTCCAAGAGGTGCTATAACACCCTCTGCTGCTTTTCCTGCAAGCTCCAGATTTTTCTTACTTCCCCAACCATGACTCTGATAAAGGGGAATTCCCATTTTAAGGGCATGCCAATTTTTTGTAACTATTACCTGACCAGGACCTACAGACCAGTTAATGACTGCCTGCGCACCGGCTGATTTGATTTTTACAAGCTGAGTGGTCATATCAGTATCTTTCGGTCCATATCTTTCATCAGCAACTATTGAAATGCCAAATTTTGGAGCCATCTCAATAAGTGCTTTTCTTCCTGCATCGCCAAATCCTGTAGTAATTGTTATTATACCTACTTTATTAATACCTTGTTTTTTCATGTAGGTGTAAATTGCCTCAACAGCGCTTGTATCATACTGGGCAGTTTTAAAAATCCAATATCTCTCTTTTACTGGTTGGGTGATGTTAGCACCGGCAGCAGCTGAGATAAGAAGAGTTTGAGCCTGTGTCATAATAGGAACTAAAGCCATTGACTCTCCTGTTGTTGAAGGGCCTATTATTGCTAAAACTTTATCTTTTTCAAGAAGTTTTTTAGCTGCAAGCACGGCCTGTGTTTCATCACTTTTTGAATCTTCAATGATTACCTTAAGAGGGTGACCATTTATTCCTCCTGCTTTGTTTATCTGTTCAACGAGCATTAGAACTGTGTTTTTTTCAGGTTCTCCAAGGAAAGATGCGGGGCCTGTTACTGAAAATATCGCGCCAATGTTGTAAGGTTCTTTACAGAAGGAATTAGTAGAACTAAAGAAAATTAGAGCAGTAAATATTAAAAGAAATAAAAGCAACCTACCAATTTTTCTCATGACAACCTCCTTTTATTTGTTTTTTCTGCTGATTTTGCCTTATTTTTTAATACTTCTATTTCCTCTTCTGTAAGAGGCCTAAGTTGACCAGGTTTTAAATCTCCCAATTTTATTCCATCAATGGCAATTCTTATAAGTCTTATTACAGGGTGTCCAACTCTTTCAAGCATTTTACGAATCTGACGCTTTCTTCCTTCATGAAGAGTTATTCTTATCCATGAATTTGCCTTAAGAGTTTTCACTATCTGAACACTTACAGGTATAGCGAGCTTTCCATCAATCTTTATTCCTTTTCTCAATTTTTCCAGTTTGTCCTTTTCCATAATACCTTCAACTTTAACCATATAAGTTTTTTCTATCTGAGAGCTGGGATGCATTACATGATATGCAAGTTCACCGTCATTGGTAAGCAGTAGTAAACCTTCAGAGTCAAAATCAAGTCTTCCAACGGGATAAACTCTAAATTTAATTACTTTTAAAAAATCTTTTACAGTTGGCCTTCCTTGAGGGTCTAAAAGAGAAGTGATCACTTTTTGTGGTTTGTAAAAGGCATAATAGACCTTCGGTTCTGGTTTAATAAGAAGTTTCCCATCAACCTTTATATAATCTATCTCAGGGTCTGCTTTTTGTCCTAATACTGCAAGCTGACCGTTTACAGTTACACGTCCTTCTTTTATTAAATCTTCTGCATGTCTTCTTGAGGCTATACCATAGTCAGAAAGTATTTTCTGAAGCCTTTCAAGCATTTTTTAATCCATAATTTCTATGTATGCTCTCTGTCGCAAACTTCTTCCCCAGAGTTTATATTCTTTTTTGAATTTTTCATCTTCTATAAGAGTTCTCACATGGTTTTTAAGAGCTTCTGAACCTTTCTTAAAACACAAACCGTCAAGCTTGAAGATATATACACCATTTACAGTAATCATAGGTTCACTAATTTGGCCTACATTCATTTTTGAAAAAACATTTGCGAGTTCAGGGGATATTTCACTTTTTTTAAGTAAACCTATAGCTCCACCAGTTTTTGCAGAGGCATCCTCACTTAGCTGGGATGCAACTTTACTAAATGACTCTCCCTCAATAAGCTTCTTTATTGCTTCATTGACCTTTTCTTTCATTTCATTTTGATTTTCTCTCATTTTTATAAATATCTGACTTACATAATAACCCTCTTCATCGCAGGAAAGCTCTGGATGAGATGAGATAAAGCTGTTTATCTCCGCTTCAGTAATAATAATTTTACTTCTCACAAGAGAATTTAAAGCTCTTCCAATGAGTATTTGCTCTTTCATCATGTTTTTGTAATCATTTAGGGTCATACCTTCTTTTTTAAGATTTTCTTCAAATTCCTTGTCCGTCAAGTTATATTTTTTCTTAATGTCATTAATAGCAAAATCTATTTCACTTTCAGCTACAAAGATTCCATATCTTTCTGCTTCTTCCATCTGCAATTTTGTGTCAATAAGTCTTTCCAGAAATTCTTCCTCTCTTTTTTTGAAGTATTTGAACTTTTCATCGGGTGTCATATTCTTAATTTCATCTCTTGATATAAATTCCATGTATTTATAAAGCTCGCTCCAAGTTATAACTTCTCTATTTACAACAGCTATAACTCTATCAACAAAGAATTTATTCGCTTCTGCTTGGCATATTAAAGTTATGAATAAAATAGCAAAAATAGAAATGATAAAATGAATTAATCTCGTCATATCTTAGACTCCTTTAACATATTCTTGGCAATTGTTCTCCTGGTAGCATATCTACGATTCTTGTTCCTCCAATCAATGTCTTGAGTAAAACTTTTCCTCCCTCTCCTGTAACTTCTCCAATTATAGCAGATTCTTCGCCAAAAGAGTGCGACCTCATTAATTGTAAGATTTTTTCTGCTGACTCTGATTTGACAATTGCAACAAAAATTCCTTCATTTGCCACATAGAGAGGATCAAGCCCAAGAAGGTCACAAGCACCTTTTACTGTGTCATGAACAGGGATAGCCTTTTCATAAATTAGTATATTTTTGTTACTCTCTAAGGCAAGTTCTTTCAGAGTTGTAGCTACTCCTCCACGCGTAGGGTCTCTCATTATTTTGACATAAGGAGCAAATTGTTTTAGTAACTCTGCGATTAGCCCATTTAATGCCCTTGTGTCACTTAAAACAGGTGGGTCAAAAACAAAATCATTTCTTTCACTCATAACAGCAATTCCGTGATTTCCAATAGAACCACTGATTATAACTTTATCGCCAACTTCTATTTTCTGAGGAGAAAGGTCAATTCCGTCAGGCACTATTCCTATTCCGGAGGTATTTATAAAAATTCCATCTCCTTTACCTTTGTCTACAACCTTTGTATCCCCAGCAACTATTTTTACTCCAGCTTTTTTAGCTGACGAGGATATACTACTTAGAACTCTTTCAAAGTTATCTAAGGGGAAACCCTCTTCAAGAATAAAACCAACAGTAAGATAAAGAGGCATAGCTCCTACTACAGCAAGGTCATTTACAGTTCCATTTATAGCAAGATCACCTATGTCTCCACCAGGGAAAAATATAGGTGAAACAGTATAAGAATCAGTTGTAATTGCTACTTTACCCGAGTGATTTAGTGATACTATTGCCGAATCCATTAAAGAGGGAAGTTCAAAAATTGGTGCTATGTATTTTTTTATTAGGTCATGCATTAGCTTGCCACCGCTACCGTGTCCAAGCAGTATTCTATCCAAACTCACACCTCCAATTTATTTCATCATTCCAAGGCATTAAATGCCGAGGAATCTCCTCTTAATTTATATCTAAGAACAAGGCACTTAGGCCCTGCCTAAGGATGACTTTTTATATTTAAATAAATTCATTCAGCTTCCCTCTAAAAAAGCCTTTATTTCAACAGGTTCACTTTCCTTCATAGGACCTTCAGTGTTAATTTTATAGTATATAGGCGATTTAATAATGTTACTATTATATTCAAAATCACAAAATAGAGGAATCATTGTTTCACCAATTAACTTAAAATCTTTTTCACCTGCTGATTTTCTGTATATTTTATATCCCTTAATCCATTTTTCAGAAACTTCTTTCCAAGAAAGATATACTCCCTGTTCATTAATTGCCCAGAAAACTTCTTCAGGCTTTGATGGCATAAAGGAATCAATAGGAATGGTTATATAAGTTCCCTTACTTTCTATATATGTTGATTCAGAATGGATGGAAGTGGTTATAACATAATTTATAGAATGACTTGTAAAGGCAGTTATGGTTGAATAAAGTAGCTCATCCAAAAAAAAGTTTTTATCTGTTGCACCTATTTTTACTCTTTCACCCTTTTGATTTATTCGGTAAATATTATAGTAGTTTGATGAATTACTTATCTTCCATGAAAGCATAACTCCTTGAGGAGTTACTTGATGTCGAAGATTTTCGACTTCAGGTAATTTTAAAGGAGTTATAACTGCTTCAGTGGGTTTGCTATAAATACCCTTTGGACGAATAGCAAAGATGCGGTATCTATAACTCTCTCCAAATGTAAAATTTTTATCTTCTAAGAGCGTTGTGTTTTTGTCATAATATCCTATAGTTTTTTTCTCACCTTTATTTTCTCTTTCAATTAAAAAACTTTCTATTTTTGCTTTCGCCTTTTCTGGATAGCTCCATGAGATTAAAATTTTATCATAGGTTGCTGATAAATTTAATTTCTCTACAGCCTCAGGTTGAAGATAATCTTCAAGAGTAGGATCCATTTTTCTACCACAGGCAGAGAGGAGAAATAATGAAGTTAATATAAGTAGCCATATTGATGCCCTATTGAGCGATTTAGCTATTTTGGGGTAACAGTTCTTAACGAAGCGAAGCGTAAAAAAGCTGCAATTGTTTGAGCTCCGAAAGAGCGAGTTTTGCGGATTTAGCGTAGCGAGTTTAGAACTGTCCCAAAATAGCTCATAAGCGAAATAGGGTATCAGCTTTTCTTTCATCCCTTCAAACTTTTCCTCAAAAGCTTTATCTGCTCCTTAACACTCTTCTTCGAAGTGCTTCCATAGGAAATCTTTGCCTCAATTGAACCCTCTGGTGTTAGTATTCCATATACATCTTCATCAATTTTATCCGAAAAATTCTTCAACTCTTTTATGCTTAAATCTGTTATAGACTGACCTTTTTCAATGCAGTAAAGCACAATTTTACCTGTTATCTCATGGGCAATTCTAAAGGCAACTCCTTGTCTCACAAGATACTCAGCAAGGTCTGTAGCGGTTATATATCCACCATGGCAGGCTTCTTTCATTCTATCTTTGTGGAATTTTATCTCAGGAAGCATTTCAGTAATTACTCTAAGGCTCGTGCTTACTGTGTCAATTGTATCAAAAAGGGGTTCTTTGTCTTCCTGCATATCTCTGTTATAGGTAAGCGGAAGCCCTTTCATTGTTGTTAACAGGGAAATCAAATTACCATAGACTCTGCCTGTTTTACCTCTGATTAATTCTGCAGGGTCAGGATTTTTTTTCTGGGGCATCATACTCGAACCTGTTGAGAATCTGTCTGGAAGTTCAATAAATTTGAATTCATCTGTTGCCCAGAGTATTATCTCTTCAGATAGCCTACTTAGATGCATCATGAGCATAGCACCTGAGAAAAGGACATCGCAAACAAAATCTCTGTCAGAGACAGCATCCATGCTGTTTGGAATTGGCAATTCAAAGCCTAATTCTTTTGCTGTAAAAAGTCTGTCTATTGGTAGGCTACTTCCTGATAAAGCACCTGCACCAAGGGGGCTTTGATTTATCCTTTTTATTGCCTCTTTTAGCCTTTGTCGGTCTCTTTCAAACATCCATGCATAAGCAAGAAGATGGTGAGCAAGAAGCACTGGTTGGGCTTTCTGTAAGTGGGTGTAGCCTGGCATAATTGTATCGATATTTTTTTCAGCAAGATTAACAAGAGTTTTTTCAAGTCCTGCTGTTAACTCTATTAATTCATTTACTTTTTTTCTCAGATAAAGTCTTAGGTCTGTTGCAACCTGATCATTTCTTGAACGAGCAGTATGAAGCTTTGCTCCTGCAGAGCCTGCTTTTTCAATCAAAGCTTTTTCAATGTTCATATGTATGTCTTCAAGCTCTTCTTTGAATTCAAACTTTCCCTCTTTGATTTCCTTTTCAATTTCAGAAAGCCCCTTTAGAATCTGCTTTAGCTCCTTTTCTGTTATAATTGCTTGTTTGTATAACATCTTGGCATGGGCTCTGCTTCCCTCAATATCCTCCTGCCAGAGCCTTTTGTCAAAGGATATTGACTGGGAAAACTCCTCCAGTGTCTTTGCAGTGCCTTCCTTAAACCTACCACCCCAAGGTTTTTTCATCTATTCTCCTTTAGTTGAAATAGATGCTTTGATAAGCGACTTATAAATCTTCTGGTAACAATTCCATACGAGCAAAGCGTAAAACAGCCGCAATTGTTTGAGCTCCTTGGGAGCGAGTTTTGCGGCTGTAGCGTAGCGAGTTCGGAATTGTCAGAAGATTTACTTGAAGCGACATAAAGCATCTGTTTGCTTCACTCCTCAGCCTTTGCCTGACGCTCTTTTTGCCTTTGCTCAATTATCTTCTGAGCAATATGTGAAGGCACCTCTTCATAATGAGAAAACTCCATAGAATACATTCCTCTTCCTGAAGTCATGCTGTGAAGTTGGTTTGCATAGGTAAGCATCTCTGCCATCGGAACAAGAGCTGTTATCTTTTGATTTCCTCCTGCCTGGGGGTCAACACCCTGAACCTTACCTCTACGGGAGTTAAGATCACCAATAATTGTACCTAATGTTTCATCAGGCACGATTATTTCGGCTTTCATTATTGGTTCAAGCAATACAGGTTTTGCATCCATAAAAGCTTTTTTTAGCGCAAAAGAACCAGCTATTTTGAAAGCCATTTCTGAAGAATCCACTGGATGATAAGAACCGTCATAGAGTGTTACTTTAATATCAATGATTGGATAGTAGGCCAAAATTCCCTCTTTCATAGTATCAATAATTCCCTTTTCAACTGCGGGACGATACTGTTGAGGAATAACACCACCAACAATTTTATCAACAAATTCATAACCTCCACCTCTTGGAAGAGGTTCTATTTGAATCCAGCAGTCACCATACTGACCTCTTCCCCCAGACTGTTTCTTGTACTTACCCTGAGCACTTGCAGTTGCCCTTATTGTCTCTCTATAGGGAACTTTTGGTGCCATAAGGTTAACTTCTACTCCGAATTTTCTCTTAAGTTTCTCAAGAGCTACTTCTATATGAACCTGTCCCATCCCGCTTAAAATCATATCTTTTGATTCTTCATCCCTTGAGAATTTAAGAGTTGGGTCTTCTTCAAGAAGTTTGTGAAGCCCTGCGCTTACCTTTTCTTCATCACCTCTTGTTTTTGGTGCAATAGCATAGGATATAATGGGTTCTGAGAATCTTACTTCTGGAAGCTGAATAGGATTGTTTTCATCGCATAGAGTATGTCCTGTGAGAGTATCTTTAAGTTTTACTGTAGCAACAATCTCACCAGGTCCTGCTTTCTGACAAGGTGTTTGAGCTTTCCCAAGAATGTAGTAAATCTGACCAATCCTTTCCTTTGTCCCTGCATTCGGATTAAGAACTGTTGAGTCAGCTTTAAGCACACCTGAGAAAATTCTAATATAGGAAATCTTCCCAGCAAAGGGATCAATGGTGGTTTTAAAAACATAGGCAGCAAGAGGTTCTCCCTCAGATGGCTTTCTTATTACTTCATTTCCATCCTTTGGATTAGTTCCTTTTATAGGATATATATTAGCTCTTTCATTAGGATCTGGAAGAGTTAGGATAATACTATCAAGTAAAGCTTCCACACCAATTCCTAAAAGTGCTGAACCAGCAAGCACTGGGATAAATCTACGAGCAATAGATGCATCATGTAATCCTTTTCTTAATTCTTCTTCGGTTAGTTCTCCTCCTTCAAGATATTTTTCAAGAAGACTGTCATCAAGCTCAGCTATTTTTTCTACAAATTTTTTTCTGTAATCATCCACTTTAGTTGAAAGCTCAGAAGGTATTGCAACTTCTTTCATTGTCTTGCCATCTTGAAGATAGGCTTTTAGGGATATTAAATCAACAATTCCCTGAAGACCAGGACCTTCGCCAATTGGCAAAGTAAGGGGAATTGCTTCTTGTCCGAAAACTTTTTCAATCTCAGCAACTGCTCTATCAAAGGATGCATTTTCTTTATCAAGCTTGTTTACAAAAACTAATCTTGGAAGATCATAGTCATCACAATATTTCCATATTCTTTCAGTTTCAGCCTTGACACCTGAAAGTGCACTAACAATTACTACTGCACCGTCGGATACTCTTAAAGCATTCTTTGTATCTTCAAGAAAGTTTACAAAACCGGGTGTATCTATAATATTAATTCTGTAATCCTTGTAATCACAGTAAGCAACTTTACAGCTCAATGTCATGTTTCTTGCAAGTTCCTCAGGCTCATAATCAATTACCTTACCTGTAGTTTCACCTGTAGTTACTCTGTCAATCTGCCCTGTTTTAAAAAGTATCTGTTCTGCAAGCTTGGTATTCCCTGCACCTGCATGGGCTACGATTGCGATGTTTCTGATTTTTGTGATATCTCTGCTCATAAGAACCCCCTCCTAATTTTTTAATTTTTATCCAAAAACTCTCCTGTATATATGCTCCATGTTTCTTGTGTAATAGTTTATCTCAAAAATGCTCTTTATTTCATCATTAGTCAGATACTTTTTAATATTTTCATCTTTAAGCAATAACTCCATGAAAGGTTTACCCTCTTTCCAACTATGCATAGCATTTGATTGAACAATTTTGTATGCTTCCTCTCGAGTAATACCCTTTTCAACAAGAGCGAGTAGTACACGCTGAGAGTTATAGAGTCCGTAACTAAGCTCAATGTTTTTAAGCATTTTTTCTGGGTAAACCCTCAAGTCCTTTATAATCCCGTAAAGTCTATTAAGCATATAATCTATAAGAATGCAGTTGTCAGGAATGATTACCCGTTCAACTGAAGAGTGAGATATGTCTCTGTCATGCCAAAGGGCAATGTTTTCATAGGCCGCGAAAGCATTACTTCTAACAAGTCGTGCAAGACCGCTTAAATTTTCACATCCTACTGGGTTTCTTTTATGAGGCATTGCAGATGAGCCTTTTTGTCCCTCTGTAAAAGGTTCTTCTGCCTCTAAAACCTCTGTTCTCTGTAGATGCCTAATCTCAACAGCGATTTTTTCTACCAATGCTGCAATTAAAGCCAAAACTGATAAAAACTCAGCATGTCTGTCACGCTGGACAACCTGAGTGGCAACTGGTTCAGGCTTAAGCCCAAGTTTCTTAAGTGCAATTTCTTCAATATCAGGAGGCATATTTGAGAATGTTCCCACCGCACCTGATATTTTACCTACAGAGATTCTATCGATAGCTGAAGTTAATCTTTCTATGTTTCTTTTTGTCTCTTCATACCATAAAGCAAATCTCAATCCAAAAGAGGTTGGTTCAGCATGCACACCGTGACTACGACCCATGCATATTGTATCTCTATACTGGAATGCCTTTTCTCTGAAAAGACTTTTCAATTTTTCTAAATCTTCCATTATAAGTTCAGCTGCCTCCCTTATCTGCAAAGCCAAGGCTGTGTCAACTACATCAGAAGAAGTAAGTCCCATGTGAACATATCGGGATACAGGGCCTACTTTTTCTGCAACAGCAGTTAAGAAGGCTATTACATCATGTTTCACTGTAGCTTCGATTTCATCAATTCTTTTAATGTCGAAATCAGCTTTTTCTTTTATTTCTGTTAATGCATCCGTAGGTATCTTTCCGAGCTCTGCCCATGCCTCACAAACAGCTATCTCGACTTCAAGCCATTTCCTGAATTTGTTTTCCTCACTCCAGATATTGCCCATCTCTTTTCTTGTGTATCTTGGTATCATACTACCTCCTCCCAAATTATTCTTTCAGGTTTTATTATTACTCCATTGCCAAAGCCTATGCCGAGTATTTTACCCGTCTTGTCTTTTACTTTTACCCACCCTGCCGGAACGATGCCTGAAGGTATTTTAATAGGGTTACCGTTTAGGAAACGAGGAATTAAAGTATCCTGAAGAGTTAAAGAAGGTAAGAAGTACAAGGCATTATCTATAGATAGAATACTACGATAAGTTTGAATCCTATCTGGTAATAAGCTGTTTAACTCTTTTAATTCAAGAGCCTCTTCAACTTTAAATTGTCCAACTCTTGTTCTTGTCAACTCTACTATATGAGCTCCCATCCCAAGCTTTTGTCCAATATCATTACAGATAGACCTCACATAAGTTCCCTTACTGCATACTACCCTGAATGTTACAAAAGGTGGTTCAAAGTTTTCTATATCTATTGAATAAATTACAACTTTTTTAGGCTTTCTTTCTACTTCAATACCCTTTCTTGCAAGCTCGTGTAACGGTTTCCCATCCACCTTTACTGCCGAATACATAGGTGGTGTTTGCATGATTTCTCCAGTAAAATTTTTTAAAATTTTCTCCAATGCCTGCCTTTCGAGTTCAAAATTATCAATTACTTCTAATACCTTGCCTTCTGCATCATAAGTATCAGTGGAAATTCCAAATCTTGCCTTGAAAAGATATTCCTTCTCAAGTTCCATTAGAAATGGAGTAATTTTCGTAGCCTCATTTATGCATACAAGCAAAACTCCAGTTGCTATAGGGTCAAGAGTTCCGGCATGACCGGCTTTTTTCACTTGAAGAATCTTTTTTATTTTTGATATAGACTGCTGACTTGTAATTCCCTTTGGTTTATTAAAAATTATTACTCTATCCATCTTTCTATCTATAAAAGTTTTATAGCTCCTATGCCTTTTAATTCAAAAATTAAAAGTATGCTAAAGTCTGAGGTTTCTCTGCCATCTCTAATTACAGGCTTTCTTGCAAAGGTTATATTAGAAGCCCAGCATTTTTCTGTATATTTTACATAAAGAGAACTATCTCTCAATCCAGCACCTTTTAAATCGTAATTTATGTTTCCATTAAATGACCATTTTTCAGAGAGTTTCTTAAAAAATGACATCGCATAAGTTTTTATGCCGGGTTCTTTATCTTGGGTTTCATATTGATCTCTTAATGTTTGTGACCAAAGGTAAGAAGGGCTCACTGCTCCTTGTCTTGTATATCTCTGACCAAAAGATATTGATGTCTTTTCATCAGGAGAAAAGTTTATCCAACTATTAAGCCTTTCCATTCTGTTCTCCGCTATGTTTTGATAAGTATCGAAACCTAAACTTATTTTCCAAAAAGAAGCCTTAGCTTCAATTAGAATTGGATATAATTTATTCCAATCGTTTTTAGCTCGGAAATCATAAATTTGTGCTATTCTTCCTTCAAGAGAGATATTGTTAACATCAACCTTGCTATAAGCTCCAATTCTAATTATTGCAGAATCATCAATAAGTTCCGATTCTTTCAAAATTGGTGGTTTACCATTGACGCCTACGAAAACTCCTTCAATAAATGGTTCAATAAGTTGAGTGAATTTATCTGTTCTTTTATAAAGTTTCATAAAAGCTTTTGCGTTGTAATGAATCATCTCTCTATGAGATACGTCATCGTACGGGTAGGTTTTTTCAAGATTGTAAAAAATGGCATGGGCGCTTAAACTCTGTGAAAATTTTATACTATCTCCTAAGGTATTTGTAATACGAGGATTTAACTCAAATCTCTGTCCCTTAAGACCGTCCTCTTTGTAATATTCTGCTACATTAGTATTAAAACTTAAATTTAATGGACCTAATTTATAAGGGTAAACGGAATAACCAAGTTCTGCCTTTATTGGAGGACTCATTCCTTCATTTTTCAAATCTTTCCATCCTTGCCCTAATAAATAAAATCTTCCACCTACAGCAGGTACGGACAGTTCTGCTGATGACTGGAGGAATCTATCATATTTTGCCTGTAAATCTTTTCCGTACTCTCTGAAAAGATAGGATGAGTTATATGACCTAATATCTGCATACTCCTTATAAAAGTCTTTTTTATTTACATAGTTTATGTCCAAAAGAAGATCAAGTCCTCTTAATTTTTGCAGATGAACTCCTCGTAATTCTTGATAGTTTTTATCAGTTACCCTGTCATTTATTTGATATCCATACCACATTCCCTTTGAATCAAATCCTAAGTATCTATATTCAATTCCTTTACCTATTCCTGTTTTTGAAAAATAATCAAGATAAAAAGTAGCGTCTTTATTGCTATCTATCACAAGAAAATAAGCAGGGCTTATATGTAAACCTCTCGTATTTGAATTGCCTATTTTTAGGGGAAGAAAACCTGATTTTTTAATATTGCCTCCTGGTCCCCAAAAAACAGGAGAAAAAGCAATAGGTATGTTTTTTACTTTAAAGGTTGTAAAGGTGGTTAATAATGTATCATCTACAACTAAATTAACTACTTCAGAAGTAAAACACCATGGTTGGGCACGATCTTTCTCTGGTTCACAGGTGGAAAAGGTTGCCTTTTTAGCCTTATATTTTATTTCACTTAGCCTTTCTATCTCCTCAGCACTTATCCACATATCTTGTTTTTTAATGTGAATTAAAGCTTTTTTTAGATTTCCTGTTTTTTTATCTACCTTTATATTAGCTTCCTCTGCCCAAGCTTTTAAGTCTTCATCTTCAAAATATATATTCCCTCTTGCCTCTATTTCGTTTTTTTCTTCATAGTACACTGCTTTGTCAGTAGTTAACTTAAAGGTTTCTCCTGTCATTGTTACATTTCCAGTAGCAATGTATTTTTTGTCTTCTTCGTACCTTTCTAAGGTATCAGAATTTATCTCTAAGGCAAAAGATAGGAAAGGCCAACATAAAATAAATAAAATCATTAGAAAAATCATATAATTTCACCAAGATTCCTTAAGGATGATTTCTCTCCAAGAGCCTCTTTTAGCTCCCCAATTAGATAGGCAGAGCCAGTACAAAGAAGGAATAAATCCCTGTTTTCTTTACATAGTGATACCCCCTTTTTAAAGGCTGTCAGGCTGTCAGGCAAAGCTTGTATATTTTTTGAAAATCCATTAATACTATTAAGTAAATCTTCATATTTAAGAGCTCTTTCATATTTAGCAGAAGTGAAAAAGATTTTTTCGGCATAATTTTCAAACTCTTTTAAGACTCCCAATACATCTTTATCTTTCATTATGCCAAAAACTACTACTGGTTTTTTTTGTGTTAGCTCTTTAAGTGAATTTACCAATGTTCTGACAGCTGGGGGATTATGAGCAATGTCCAAAATTATCAAAGGCTCTTTACAGACAACTTCAAGTCGTCCAGGCATGTTTATACTTTTTAATGCTTTTCTTATAGCAGATTCTTCCCATTTGTTATAGATATTCATAAAGGCTTTCAAAGCCAAAGAAGCGTTTTCCTTTTGATGAACTCCTGTAAGAGAGAGGTGTAAATCATACGATGGACTTAAGCTTTTGCCGCATGTTATGGATAAATCTGAAGGGTGAAAATTATAGGGATAAAAATCAAAGATTATGCCATCAAAATCCATTAATTTTATCTCACTATGAAAGTGTTTACCATAGACAAACAAGGGAGAGTTCATCTCTCTTGCTTTTTTTGAAATTACATCTTCTGCTTCCTCATCCTGAGAAGCTGACACTATAGGAATTCCCTTTTTTATTATTCCAGCCTTTTCTTGCGCAATTGAGGATAGGGTAGTACCTAAAAATTCTTGATGGTCAATTCCTATACTTGTAATGACAGAGACTTCAGGTTTAACAACATTTGTTGCGTCAAGTCTTCCTCCCATCCCTGTTTCAACAACTACATAATCTACTTTCATTTCCTGAAAATAGAGGAAAGCCATTATGGTTACATATTCAAAAAATGTGAGTACCTCTCCGTACGGTTTTATTTTTTCAATGAGATTGATTACATTATCTTCTGATATCTCCTCATCGTTTACAAGTATTCTCTCTGTAAATCTTGTTAGGTGAGGGGATGTAAAAAGTCCGACCCTAAAGCCGTGAGCTCTAAGTAGAGAGTAAATTATTTTTGATACAGAACCTTTTCCGTTTGTCCCTGCTATGTGGATAGATAGAAAGCTATCATGAGGATTACCCAATTTTTCAAGTACTGCTGAGACTCTTTCAAGCCCTAATTTTATTCCCTTTGTGCGTTTACTGTAGAGTTCATTTATTAATGCTTTATATTTCATTTTTTCCCATCTGTTTCAGAATAATCCTGATGAGAAGAAATGAGTATATCAATAATTTTAGCTACAGTATTTTTTAACTCCTTTCTATCTACAACAATATCAACCATTCCGTGTTCAAGTAAAAATTCTGCCCTCTGGAATCCTTCTGGTAGTTGTTGTTTAATTGTTTCTTGTATAACTCTTGGTCCAGCAAATCCTATGAGACTTCTTGGTTCTGCAATGATTATGTCTCCAAGCATAGCAAAAGATGCTGTTACACCACCGAAGGTAGGGTCTGCAAGCACTGATATATAAAGAAGTCTGGACTCTTTCAGTCTTCCAATTGCTTGAGAAGTCTTTGCCATCTGCATTAAAGAAAACATTCCTTCTTGCATCCTCGCACCACCAGAAGAAGAGACAACTACAAGAGGAAGTTTTCTCTCAATGGCTCTCTCTGCAGCTCTTGTAACCTTTTCTCCAACAACTGTTCCCATACTTCCGCCCATAAAGGAAAAATCAAGAACTGCAATTACTATATCTTTTCCATTAATTTTTGCATCACCATAGATTGCAGCTTCTTTAATCCCAGATTTTTTCTCATTTTCCTGAAGTCTCTCTTTATAAGGTAAAGTATCCTTAAATCCCAAAGGGTCTGGGCTTCTGAGTTCAGAATCGAGTTCTTTGAAGCTACCATTATCTGTTAGTAAGCTGATGCGTTCTCGTGCAGATATTCGAAAGTGATAGTTACATTTTGGACAGACTTTAAAGTTATTTTCCAGCTCTTTACGATAAATTATTTCTTTACAGTTTTCGCATTTTACCCATAAACCTTCTGGAATTTTTACCTTTTTCTCTATTTTTGGTTCTTTCCTTTTAAACCATGCCATTATATTGCCTCTCTTAAAGATTTAATGAAATCATAGGCATTATAAGACCTTTCATGAAAGGCTTTCACTATAGCACTACCTACAATTACACCATCAACATGCTGGGACATATATTTTGCTTCTTCAGAGTTGCTTATTCCGAATCCCACACAAACTGGTTTCCCGAAACTTTTAACAAAATCTATATGTTCCTTAAAGTCTTTATCAAGTTTTAAGTACGAACCAGTAATGCCAGTTATTGAAACATAATAAATAAAACCTGTGGAGGCTTTGACAATTTTTTTAACTCTTTCGGGAGTTGATGTGGGTGCAACAAGAAAAATTGTATCGATGCTATACTTTTTAGCTAAATATCTATAATGCTTCGATTCTTCCACTGTTAAATCAGGAAAGATAACACCTCCCACTTGAGCATTTTTAGCATCTTTGAAAAATTTTTCAATTCCGTAGCAGAATACAGGATTAAGGTAAGTCATCAAAACTATAGGAGCGTCGATTTCCCCTTTAAAATCAAAAAGAAACTGAAGAATCTTTCTCAATGTAATTCCCTTATTAAGAGCTCTTTCTGCTGATCTCTGAATTGTAGGTCCATCAGCAAGAGGGTCTGTAAAAGGAACTCCAAGTTCTATAACATCTGCACCTACTTCATTTAGGATTTTGAGTCTTTTTGCAGTTTCTTCAAGGTTAGGGTCTCCTGCCATTATATAGGGTATAAATGCTTTTTTACCATTCTTTCTAAGTTGTTCAAGCTTTTTTCTAATAGCAAAACCTAAATTCATATTCTTACCTTTAATATTTTTTGCTATCATCCCACAGTTTTAGTTTTCATTTTGAGCCGAGCAAAGAAGTCTCTTCTTTTATTCTTGCCACCTCTTGCACATCTTTGTCACCTCTGCCTGAGAGATTTATGATAATTAAAGAATCACGAGACATTTTAGGTGCTATTTTTATTGCTTCAGCTACTGCATGTGCTGATTCCAAAGCAGGTATAATTCCTTCAAGTCTACTTAAAAGTTCAAATGCTTCCAAGGCTTCATCATCAGTAGCATAGGTATAAGTTACTCTTCCTGTCTCTTTAAGATAAGCATGTTCAGGACCAACAGAAGCATAATCAAGCCCCGCGCTTACAGAATGGGTTTGAAGTATGTTCCCATCCTTATCCTCAAGAACATAGCTGAGGCATCCTTGAAAAATTCCCTTAGCTCCGCCTGCAAATCTGGCTGCATGTAATCCAGTTTGTATACCTTTACCCCCAGCTTCAACACCTATCATCTTAACTTCTCTATCTTTAAGAAATCCGCTAAATAGCCCAATTGAATTGCTTCCACCACCAACACAGGCAATCAGAAAGGTCGGTAATCTTCCTTCTTTTTTAAGTATCTGTTTTCTTGCTTCTCTGCCTATAATGCTTTGAAAAAATCTAACAAGTAGAGGATACGGATGAGGTCCAAAAACTGTTCCAAGAACATAATGGGTAGTCCTTACATTTGTAGTCCAGTCTCGCAGTGCCTCATTTATAGCATCCTTAAGTGTTTTTGAACCTGTGTCAACGGGTAAAACATTCGCTCCAAGAAGATTCATTCTAAAAACATTCAAATTCTGCCTACGAATATCTTCTGTCCCCATGTAGATATCACACTTAAGACCAGTAAGAGCAGCCCCTGTTGCAGTAGCAACACCGTGTTGACCAGCTCCTGTTTCTGCGATTATCCTCTCTTTTTTCATTAATTTTTTAGCAAGTAAGGCTTGTCCAAGTGCATTATTAATCTTATGTGCTCCAGTGTGGGCAAGGTCTTCTCTTTTTAGATATATCTTTGCACCACCAAGATATTCCGTAAACCTTTTTGCAAAATACAGAGGTGTAGGCCGGCCAACATAGTCTTTAAGAAGAGCTTCGAATTCAGCAATAAACTTTCTATTGTTTTTAGCATTTAAAAAAGCTCTTTCAAGCTCTTCTAAGGCAGCCATAAGGGTTTCAGGGACAAAGCGTCCTCCGTAATCTCCAAAGTATCCCCTTTTACTACTCATGAAAAGTATTATAGCATAGGAGCTTAAATTTTTTATTTAACGATTAAATACTTAAATTACTTACATGTCCCTTAAAAAGCTTGATACTAACATATCCCTTTTTACTCATCGAAAAAATATGTCTCGGCGAAAAATTTCTCGTTCTGTTATAACATTACAGGTGTGGACACTTTTCCGGAATATAGCTTATTGTCTAATTAAATATAAAAGTTTCAATCAATTATGAATAGATAAAAAAACAATAAAATTTTTAAAATTGTATAATTAAAAAATAAAAACAGAAGGGAGGGATAGCAATGGAAACAGCATTGATGGCAAAGGAACAAAAAATACTAGAGAAAAGCCAGATCCTTCAACTGGTAACATTCACTTTAGGTGGCGAAGAGTACGCTGTTGATATCCTCAAGGTGCAAGAAATAAACCGAATGAAGGAGATAACAAGAGTTCCCAATGCACCTTATTATGTTGAAGGAGTTATTAACCTCAGAGGCAAGGTAATACCGGTTGTTAGTTTGAGAAAATTCTTTGGATTACCTGAAGAAGAAGACAGAACACATCAAAAAATAATGATAATGGATGTTCAAGGTGTTACCATGGGTTTAATAGTTGATGCTGTATCAGAAGTATTGCGTATATCAACAAGTATAGTTGAGCCACCACCTGCGATGACGTATAGTGTAAGTAGTGAATTTATCTCAGGCATAGCTAAGCTTGAAGACAGACTAATTATACTGCTAGATATGGATAGACTGATAGGCAAAGAGGAAACTCAAAGTATGATTAGCATGGCAGAAAAAACCGCAATTACAGAATAAACATCTCAAGGAGGGATTAAAGTGTTTAAAAACTTAACTGTAGGAAAAAAACTAACTGTAGGGTTTGGAGTTTTAATTTTATTGCTTGTTGTTGTAGGAGTTGTAACATTTGTGCTTTTAAGTATTGTTAAAAAAAATGCAGATGATATTGATGAAAGAACTGATAAAATTATGAATTCTGCAAGTGTGAGAGCTAATGTTTTAAGAATTATGATGAAAATTCAAGAAATAGCATTTACAACTGATTCATCAAAAAAAGAAGAATCTAAAAAAGACATAGAAACTTACAGGGAAAACTACAGAAAAAGTTTTGAATTCTTGGAAAAGACAACCCGTTCTGAAAAAGGCAAGAAAGCGTTAAATGAAGTTAAAGTGGCAGTAGATGATCTTAAGGATTTTAACAACAAAGCTATTGAACTATCTATGGCAGGGAAAAACAAAGAAGCCCTTGAGTTATTTTACAAAGAAATTGCTCCAAGGTTAAACAGAGTGAATAAAGCTCTTGATGAACTGGTTAAGTTTTATTATGAAACATTGAATCAAAGAGCAGTTGAAATTAGAGATATTACAGTCAAAACGATAACTATAGTAAGCATTTTAACAGTTTTTAGCATAATAGCTGGAACATTCTTTACTTTATTTATTACCCGTTCAGTTAAAAAACCCGTAACAGAACTAAAAGTAGTGCTTGAAAAGGTAGCACAGGGAGATTTGTCAGTTAATGCTAAAGTAGAAAGTAAAGATGAAATTGGAATGATAAGTCAATCAGTAAATGAAGCAATAACAAGTATAAAGAAACTCATATCAGAATCAAAAACCATATCAAGCTCCCTTGCTTCATCAAGCGAACAACTTTCAGCCACAACTGAGGAAATATCAAGAAATCTCAAATCCCAGACAGAGCGTGCAAGTCAGATAGCCTCTGCAGCAGAGGAGATGAGCCAGACAGTTGTTGATATAGCAAAGAATGCCTCCCAGATAGCAGAAGTAAGTGTAATGACTGCTACTGTAGCAAAAGAAGGAAAAGATATGACAATGAACACAGCAAAGGAGATAAAAGTAATAGAGGGTGCCATACAGAAACTTTCAGAGGTAATAAATGTCCTTGGAGACCGTTCCCGCCAAATTGGCGAGATTGTAACAGTAATCAAAGATATAGCAGACCAGACAAATCTTTTAGCTCTTAACGCCGCAATTGAGGCAGCAAGAGCTGGAGAACAAGGAAGAGGATTTGCAGTAGTAGCCGATGAAGTAAGAAAACTTGCAGAAAGAACCACTAAAGCAACAGATGAAATAGCAGAGATGATAAGAGGCATACAGAGTGAGGTTGATGTGGCAGAAGGTTCAATGGAAGATGCTACAAAGAAGGTAGCAAGTGGAGTGGAATTAAGTAATAAATCTGCAAATATGCTTGGACAGATACTAAACAAGACTCAGGAATTACAGTCAATGATACAGCAAATAGCTTCTGCAACAGAGGAGATGTCTTCAGTAACAGATCATGTAACACAGGATATTAGCAGTATAGCAGAAGGTTCAAAAGAAATATCTCTTGCAGTGGATCAGTCAGCTCAGACTGCAAGTGATATTGCAAGATTAGGTGGAGAGTTACAGTCTGCTATTGGAAAATTTAAGGTGTAGTAATCTTTATCCCCGGGAATTTTTCCCGGGGATTTTTTAAAATTTTCTTCTGTATTATTTGAGCTCTCTTAGTTTTTCTAAAAATTCACTAATACCAAAAGGTTTTGAGAGTACCTTTAACCCCTGCTTTATCAATTCATTAACCTGCTCAATGTTTTCAGCATATCCCGTCATGAAGAGAAATTTTATATCAGGTTTAAGTTGCTTTAACTTTCTGTAAAGTTCAAGTCCATTCATTTTAGGCATAATTATATCTGACAGGCAGATATCAAATTTATTCTTATACTCATCAAAATGCTCAATAAATTCTATTGGACTTGAAAAAGAATAGACCTCAAAACCATATTTTGAAAGTAACTCTTCTGTCGCAACTCTAACCTCGTCATTGTCCTCTATAATAACAATCCTCTTTAACTCTATATCTCTTCCCTCCATTTTTATATCAATATTTTGAATTTTTCTTTCTGCAAGAGGAAGGTAAATTTTAAAAGTTGTTCCCACGTCTACTTCGCTGTAAACATTTATAAAGCCTTTATGTTGTTCTACTATGCTATATACTGTTGATAGTCCAAGTCCTGTGCCTTGTTCTTTCGTTGTAAAAAAAGGATCAAAAATTTTATCTATAATTTCCTTTGGAATACCCATACCTGTATCGGAAAAACTAATACAAATAAAATCACCTTCACTAACTTTAGGATAAAGATTAGCTATTTCTGTTTCTATAATTTTTCTTTCAATACCGATAGTTATATTGCCTCCTCCAGGCATAGCCTCTACTGCGTTCACCACAAGATTTAGCAAAAGTTGTGTAAAATGAGTTCTATCAATATTTACATAGAGGGGTTCTGAGGATAATTGAACATCAAGCTTTATATCCTCTCTAATGGTAGGTTTAAGAAGTTTTATCTCTTCTTTAATAACCTCATTTATATCATAAATCTTAAGGTCAGAAACCTGTTTTTTAGAAAAGGCAAGAAGCTTCTTAATAAAATCCTTCATCTTTTCAACTGCATTGGCTATTCCCTTAATATATTTTTTTACTCGCTCATTATCCTTAGTGTAGAGCTGAATTAATTGATTATTACTTGAAATAACTGTGAGCATATTATTTAAATCATGGGCAATACTTCCTGCAAGTCTGCCGATACTTTCCATTTTCTGTGCTTGAAAAAGCTGTTCCTGCATTCTTAATTTCTCAGTGATATCTTTTACAAAAGATACCAAAAACAGAGGATTACCTTTCTCATCTTTTATCAAAGAAGAGGACAAAAGAACATTAAAAGGGCTACCATCTGCCCGCTTAACTTTAATTTCATAGATTTCTACATATCCTTTTTTTAGTAACTCTTCTATGAATCTTGAACGCTCTTCAGGATAGTAATATAATTCTTTCACATTTTTAATCTCCGATTTATCCTTATAACCAAACATTTTCAAACCGAATGGGTTTATATCTAAAAGTTCACCCTCTAAGGAAGAAATTACAATTGCATCCCTTGATGTTTCAAAAAGCTTTGATAATTTTTCCTCTCTCTCTAAAATTTCTTTTCCCATTTTAGAAATGTTCTCTGCAAGGTTATTAAATTCATGAAAATAAGTCGTTTTAGGGGTGAAATTATAGTTACGCTTCTTAATGTTTTCTATTAGTCTGAAAAGCTCTAAAAAAGGTTTTTGGATAAAACCCGACACTAAAAAACTCACAACAAGTGCTAATATAGTAAATAATATAAAAATAAAAATAAGTTGTTTTTTAAAAATATCATATTTTGCAAAAGCACTATTATAATCGTTCCCGATAAAAATATACTTATCAAAAATGGGAAGATATTTTGTATGCAATAAATACTTTTCTCCTTGCATAATAAACTCTTTGGGCTCTTTTGTCTCGGCTATTTCATATAGATTAAAGATAAGCATTTTTATATTTGCTCCTTCATTTACAAAACTCTCATCATAGTGGGCGATAATCTTACCATTTTCATCAACAATAAATGAATAATATCCTTTTTTATACAACTCTTTTAAATAGCTGTTAAAATCTGGAATATCAACGAATAAAACTATATATTTATCTAAAAAATTTGTTCCTTGAGCATAATAAGATTTTTTATCAATCAGGAAAACATAAGGACCTGAAAAAGTAGCTTTTTCTATATTATTAAACATAGGAGTATTACCTAAATAGAGGTTTAAAACGTCTTTTCTGAAAGGATAAAATTCTTTTATAAAACCCACCTTATCAAAAAAAATAATATATTTGATCGAAGGATTTAATTCAAGAAGCCTCTGTAAATTTTTTTTTCTTTCTTCAAAACTTTTTTCTTTAATCATTATATTTTTTACAGCATTCAGAAAATTTTCATTATGTTTTACTGTTTGCTCGAGGTATTGCTGAAAATTTCTAATTATGGTCTCATATTCATTTTGTTTGGATTTTGTTGTAAATATTTTTGAAATAATATAAATAGATGTATTAGTGGATAGAAGCAAAAAAATTCCAAAAAATAAAAGAAGAATAAAAATAAAGGTTTTAAAATTAAAAATTATCCTCATCTTTCTATCTTCTCAAACATGCCATTATTAACAATTATTATAAAAGGCTTTATTTCTACATCCCCATATTTGTTAATTTTAATCTCACCCATAGGAAGTTTAAAATGGGAATTCAAAATCTTTTCTCTAATTGTATTAAGCTCTCCACCTCTTAAAATTGCCTCTTTTATAATCATCACTACATTGTAGCCATTTATTACTGAAGAATCAGGTGGATAACCAAACTTTTGCATGAATTTTTCTCTAAACTTCATGTAATTTTCATTTTTTGTTGATTCATCATGGTAGCCAACACTTAAAACTCCCTCTGCTAAGTAACCAGTGAAGGAGATAAAACCATAAAATCTCGCCCAAGCTGAAATAGCTAACTTAATATTAGGATTAATTAGTCGAATTTTTTGCGTTATTATTGAGGCGTTGAATATATCAGTTACCATTAATACGAAGTCTGGTTTATACTTTAATGCTTCCTCCACTAAAACATCAAAATCTGAGATTTTCTCTCTAATAGTAAAAATCTGTACAGAGGAGTTTTTATCGATTTTTGTAATAAAACTATTTGCAAAATCAGTTGTATATACAGGGTTTCTTTCATCGACCATTATTAACACTCTCTTAGGCTTAATTTTCTCTCTCACATACTCTCCAAGGGCTTCACCAAAATCCTTATTACTGGGCTCAATTCTTATAAAATAATCATCCTTATCTGAGAATTCATTACCTGAAACTGTTGGAGAGATGGCTACAAGTCTTTTTTCATTAATTAGTGGTAATAATGCCGTTGCCATTGTGCTCGTTGCAGGACCAATAACTGCAACAACTCCCTCATTCGACAATTCCATATAATTCATTTTGGCTATTTCTGAGTTACCCTTACTATCCTTTATAATTAACTCTAATTTCCTCCCTTTAACCCCTCCACTTCTATTTATCTCTTCTACTGCCAAGAAAGCACCATCTCTTATCTGTCTGCCAAGTTCAGGAGAACTTCCAGTAAGCGATACCATAAGCCCTATTTTTATAGTAGGATGATTAGAGGGAACATAAAAAGTCCACAAAAAAACTAGAAAAATAAAAAAAGCGAATAAGATTATATAAAAAGATTTACCCATTTGCTTAATGCAATTATATCAAAAAATTAAGTGAAGTTAAAGCCTTATGAAGGAATTTTATGATTTCAACTATTTGAGTTGAAGGTTCAGGATTAGCAAATTGACCAGCAACTCTGTTAGCTTTAGATGCTAAAAAGCAAGCCTTTTGGACTTCAAAGCCTGACTCAATAAGTGCTGAAACAACTCCAGTAATAGTATCTCCCGTGCCTCCAATAGGTTCAAGAGCCTCTACAAGAGGTTCTGATATTGTCTCAATAATCTTTCCTTCCTTGACCACATAATCGGTTCTGCCCTTTACAAGGAGGTATTTTGATGCATTACCATGTTCATAAGCTCTTTGAACAAGCTCTTCCACTCTACTTTCATCTTGAAGAAGGAATCCTCTTGTATAGAACGGATGGGGAGCTTCTTCATCAGCAAGAAATGCCAGTTCTCCAGGGTCTGGAGTAAAAAGGTCAAAAGAAGTAGCGTTCCCACTCATCTTTGCAGCATACATAAATCCTGCATCAGCAATTAGAAAAGGACGAATAGGCATTTCATCGATGGAAAAAAGAATCTTGTTACACCAGTCTGCATCAGGAAGAAGATAATGGAATGTCAAAGTTGTAAAAGCCCTATTTTTCAAGTCTTTTACTACAAACTCGTAAAGCCTCTTACTTCCATTTCCTCTACCAGTGTCTCCCGCAAGATAAACGAAGGGAGGCGATTTTCCAAATAACTCAAGTATCTTGATAGCTGAGGCAATTAGAGCAGGAGTTCCTCTTTGAATTGATATTCTACTTTCCCCTATAACAAGACTGTCTCCTTCTAAGTTTACTTCGCCTGCATAAATATGGAATTCTTCATCGGGAACTGTGCCTACTATGGCAAGCATATTTCCTTTATTTTATCATAAGCTAACTGAAGAGCATAACCACATAAAGTATGGCCAATGAGCCTTGGTTCGATAGCCTCATTTAATTTTTTACCGACCAAAATTGCTGCCAGGTAGGGAACATCAGGACAACCACCACCAGAGACATTTACGATTGTTAAAGATGCCTTGTGAACAGTGATTTTCATATTAGCTGCCCTAACCATTAGATAGCGCCCGAAATCTTTTATGTGAAAAAGCTCTACAGGCTTTAGATTACCATCATCTGAGGGCAACCAATCAAGAGGTGGTATTCCGTAAGAGTTTAAAACCTTTACAATTCCCATTGCATGCAAAAGGGGGATTTCTATGGCAAGGTCACATCCTTTTCGCACATGAGCCGGAGGGCCCACTACCCTTATACTATAAGCATTTTCTTTAAGAATATTCTCAGCCCTTATTACCTCCGAGGTATTCTCAAAGAGTAAAATGGCTCTATCATTCCGAGATACAATATTTTGACCAATCTCATCTCTTCTTTTAAAGAGCTTTCTTAGTATTTTCATTTCAATCCCTTTTTATCCTTATCCTGTATCCAGAGCCTTCTTCAATAACATTTTCAATCTGCCAACCCATTGAAGAGGCTGCCCTTGAGACATTCTCTTTTGATGTATCCGTATCAACAAGAATCTCTATTTCACCCTTACCGAACCTTTTAATTGCCTCAAGAGTTAAAAGAACAGGCTCAGGGCACGAAAGTCCTCTTGCATCAACAATTTCAGTCATTTTTTACCTCCTTCTCATTGTTAAACCTATAATTAGGCATACGATTAGACCAATCACTGTGGCAACAGCTCCATTGGGACCTATCCCTGCTGGAGAACTGGCAAGTCCAAAATTATGGGCAATAGCTGCACCAACAATCATTCCTGTAGCAAAAACTGCTGCATCTCCATCACCTTCTCCAGACATGAAAAGTTGTCTACCTGGACAGCCACCTGCGAGCGTGAAAGCAAGTCCGGCAAGGGTCATTCCGAGAAAATTCCAAAGCTGCATTGTATGAGCAATGGGCTGTTTTTCAAACCCTGGATTGAACTGTCCAATAATTAAATTTGTAATAATCGCTGCAATAAATAAAGCCGCTATACCCAAAAACAGATGCCCCTGCCTGAAAAGTATGATGTCTCTGAAAGCACCCATTGTGCAGAATCTACTTCTTTGTGCAAGAACTCCAATGAGTAAGCCCGCTGCAAGAGATATAAATAAGGGTGCATGTTGTGCTCCAGGGCCCTTTAGGCTATAGAAAAGAAGCATACCCCTTGCCTCTCCCTCGGGCTGCGGGTCAATAAGAAGAAGTATAAGTAATCCAAGCATTAAAAGAGGAAAACCAAGACCCACTGCCTTTGAAGTTGAAACCTGCGTTCTTCCAAGAGAGTATCCTGCCTTTAAAAATCTTGTGCCTACCCATATACCAAAGATAAGTCCAAGAAGTCCAAAAATTGCATTTCCATCACCACCTGCAAGCCTCAGTATCGTTCTCCAAGGACATCCTAAAAAAACCAAGGCACCTATCATGGCAAAAACGCCAAGAATAAATCTTATGAAAGGTGCAGAACCTCCTCTTGGACGGAACTCCTTAAAGGCAAGGGCAGAAAGAAAAGCTCCAATAACAAAACCGAGTATTTCAGGCCTCATATACTGGACAACAGCAGCTCTGTGGAAACCCAACGCTCCTGCAATGTCTCTTTCCATACAGGCAACGCATATGCCCATATTCGTAGGATTGCCAAGTTTCTGCAGTATTGGCGCAAGAATGCCGATGATTAATCCTACAAAAATAATTCCACCCTTCGTTCCAAAGAAGTTCTTAAATCCTTCCATGCCCTCCTCCAGTAATTTTTTCATAATATAATAAATAAATTTTTCCTTTAAGTAAAATTCTTTTTTCCTATATATTTAAGTTTTTAATATAGAATTCGCCGATGTTTTAGAGGAAAACAAATGTTTTTTTAAGGTATAATATTTTTTACTATCTATGGACAGAGTGATAAAACAAAGGAATATGCTAAAGGGTGAAATAATTCCTCCTCCTGATAAATCTATATCTCATCGGGCTATAATGTTTGCATCTTTAGCAAAAGGGAAGTCAAGAATAAAAAATTTTCTATGGGCTAAAGACCCTATTAGTTCTATGAATGCTATGAAATCTTTAGGAGTAGATATTGAAGTTACAGAGACAAGCGAAATAGTGGTTTATGGAAAGGGTTTACATTCCCTAAAAGAGTCTGAGGACATAATAGACTGTGGTAATTCAGGAACAACTATAAGGCTTTTAAGCGGAATCCTTGCAGGTCAACCTTTTTTAAGCATTCTTACTGGGGACGAATCATTAAGGCAGAGACCTATGAAAAGAATAATAAAACCCCTTTCAATGATGGGTGCAGATATTTTAGGAAGAAAAGAAAACTCTCTGCCTCCTCTTGTTATAAAAGGTGGTTCACTTAAAGGAATTAATTATGAAATGCCCATTGCCAGTGCTCAGGTAAAAAGTTGTATTCTACTTGCAGGACTTTATGCAGATGGAGAAACAACCGTTATAGAACCCCACAAAAGCAGAGACCATACAGAAAAAATGCTAAAAAGCATGGGTGCAAATATAGAAGTTAATGGAAATATTGTTAAAATATCTACTCAAAGAAAAGAATTAAATCCCTTTGAAATAAATGTTCCGGGAGATTTTTCTTCTGCTGCCTTCTTTATAGCAGCTGCAACCCTCGTTAAAGACTCAGAAGTTATTATAAAAAATGTTTGCCTAAATGAAACAAGAACAGGATTTTTGGATGTTTTAAACAGAATGGGTGGGAATGTAGAAATCTTGGAACAGCGAAATCAAGCGGGCGAACCTGTTGGAGATTTAAGAGTCAAAAGTTCACCGGGACTAAAAAGTGTTATTGTTGAAGGCGATATCATCCCAAGATTAATAGATGAGTTTCCCATATTATGTGTTTTAGCCACTCAGGCAGAAGGTAAAACTGTCATAAAGGATGCTAAAGACCTTAGAGCTAAGGAATCTGACAGAATTAGGGCAATGACAACGGAATTAAAAAAATTAGGAGTCCATATAGAAGAACTTGAAGATGGGGTAGAAATAAAGGGTCCTTGTAAAATTAAAGCTAATGAAGTTTATTCATATAAAGACCATAGAATCGCCATGTCTTTAAGCATAGCAGGACTTCTTGCTGACGGTGAAACTAAAATAGTTGATGCGGATTCCGTCGATATATCCTTCCCTGAATTTTATAGTATTATGGAGAATCTACAAAATTGAAAAAAGTCATAGCTATTGATGGTCCTTCTGGTGCTGGCAAAAGCACTATTTCAAAGGCAGTTGCAAAAAAATTAGGATTTTATTATCTTGATACAGGTTCACTTTATAGAGCAATAGCATATTATTTTTTGAAAAATTTTAATTCAGTAAAGGAGCTTTCCTCTATCAATGAAGAAGAGCTTAAAAAGGAACTTGTTCGTATTCATATTAAATATGAAAATGGTAGCGTCTATCTTTTCTCTGAGAATGTATCTGAACTAATCCGAGACCCAGAGGTAGGAGCACTTACTTCTCAACTCTCAGCAAGAAGAAGTGTAAGAGAGTTTTTGTTACCAATTCAAAGAGAGTTTGCAGAAAAATACAACACTGTCGCTGAAGGTAGAGATATGACTACTGTAGTTTTTCCTGATGCATGGAAAAAATTTTATATTGATGCTTCACCTGAAGTAAGAGCCAAAAGAAGATATGAGCAATTATTAGGCTTAGGTAAAAAAATTACTTTTGACGATGCTTTAAGAGATGTAATAGAAAGAGATAAACGAGACTTCACGAGAAATGAAGCACCTTTAGTGCGAACACATGATGCTTTTTATATTGATACTTCAAGACTTTCCATCAGGGCTGTAATAGACCTAATTTTAAAAAAAGTTGCAGAGGATGGCTAATATCTTGTATTATCAAAAACAGTATGCAGAGAGAAATTGTTCTTGTTGAAGGTGCAGGTTTTTGCTTCGGTGTAAAAAGGGCAATTGATATAGCCTTTGATGTTGCAAAGATACATAAAAAAGGAGTTTTTACCTTAGGACCAATCATACACAATCCTCAGGTAGTAGAAAAATTACAAGAACTCGGTGTTAAACCAATAGAAGATATATCTGAGCAAAATGATATAAAAACTCTAATAATAAGAGCTCACGGTATTTCAAAAAAAAGACTTGATGAGCTAAAAAGCCTCGGCTATGAAATAATTGATGCTACTTGCCCATTCGTAAAAAAAGCACAAAGTATTGCTGAAAAATTAGATTCTGAAGGTTATCAAGTGCTAATAATAGGAGATAAGGAACATCCAGAAGTTAAAGGAATCTTTAGCTATGCTGGACAAAAAGCAGTTGTTGTATCAAATTGTAACGAAATTCCTATTTTAAATAAAAAATTGGGCATTATTCAGCAAACCACTCAACCACTTTCAAAGGTTAAAGAAATTCTTAACGCAATAATCAATTCCCTTAGCGAATTTGAAGAGATAAGAATATTCAATACGCTTTGTAATTTTACTGCAAAACGCCTTGAATCTACAGGAAAAGTAGCAAAAGATGTTGATATTATGATTGTAATTGGAGGCAAAAATAGTGCAAATACTACTCAATTAGCAAATCTTTGTAAAAAAATGGGTGTGAAGACCTATCATGTAGAAAATACTCAAGAAATAGACAAAAACTGGTTTAAAGATGTAAAAAAAATAGGCATTACAGCAGGAGCTTCAACTCCTCAGTGGATAATTGATGAAATTATTGATAAAATAAAATGTTTATAAATTAAGGAGGAACAGGACCATGCAGAATCAGATAAGTGAAAAACAAGAACTTGAAAGTCTCTATGAGAGCTCTCTATCTCATGTGGAAAGAGGAGAGATTGTAAAGGGCAAAGTAATAGGTATAAGGAATGATGGAATTATTGTAGATGTAGGGTATAAGTTCGAAGGAATTATTCCTCTAAATGATTTTTCTCGTGAAGAAGTTGAATCCATTAAAGAAGGAGATGAAATTGAAGTTTTTATTGAAAAGATAGATGATGCACAAGGTGCAATATATCTTTCAAGAGATAGAGCTGTAAAAATTAGAGCGTGGGAAACTCTAATGGATGCTTATAATAATGGAACTCCAATAGAGGTCACAATTACAGGTAAAACAAAAGGTGGCATTTTAGCCTCCTATAAAGGTATAAAAGGTTTTATTCCTTCCTCATTATTAGAGACAAGGAAACCTAAAAATCTTGATGATTATATTGGAAAGTCATTTAAAGTAAAAATAGAAAAAATAGAACCACCCAAAAATTTATATGGCTCATGGAAAAATCTTAAAACTACGCTTGTTCTTTCAAGAAAAACTTTTCTTGAAGAAGAACGAGAAAAGCTCAAAAAAGAATTAAAGGAGAAAATAAAAGAAGGAGCAAAAATAAAAGGTATAGTAAAAAATATTACCAATTATGGAGTTTTTGTAGACATTGGTGGTATAGACGGTTTTCTTCATATATCTGATATCTCATGGGGGAAAGTAAAACATCCTTCTCAGTTTTTTGAAGTAGGTAAAGAATATGAATTTATAATACTAAAATCAGATATGGAAAATGAGAGAATTACTCTTGGTTATAAGCAGAAAAAATCCGATCCTTGGGAAAATATTGATAAAAAATATCAACCGGGCATGAAAGTAAGAGGAAAAGTTATAAGAATTGAAGATTTTGGAATTTTTGTAGAGCTTGAAGAAGGGGTTGAAGGACTTGTTCATGTAAGTGAGCTTGACTGGGTTACACCAAAAAATGCATCTTTCTACGCAGAAGTTGATGATTGGTTAAATCTAAAAATACTTGATATTGATAAAGAAAACAGAAAAATCTCATTAAGTCTTAAACAGCTTAAACCAAAACCATGGGAAGTGGTTGCTAAAAGATATAAAGTAGGGGATAAAATTACAGGGAAAGTTAAAACTATAACAGATTTTGGCTTATTTATAAGATTGCCTGAAGGTGTGGACGGTCTTGTGCATATTTCAGATATTTCATGGACAAAACATGTTGATCATCCCTCTCAATTCTTTAAAAAAGGGCAGAAAGTGGAAGCAGTAATTTTAAATCTTGAGCCAGAAAAGGAGAAACTCTCATTGGGTATAAAACAACTTACTGAAGACCCTTGGATTAGAGAAATTCCAGAAAAATTTAAAATTGGTGAAATATATGATGCAAAAATTATAAAGAAAACAGAACACGGTTTATTTGTTGACTTACAAGGAATAGTGGAAGGACTTGTTTATAATTCTGAGATAAATAAAGACAAAGTAGTAAAAGAAGGAGATGAAATTAAGGTATTGGTTATAAAAATTGATCCAGAAAAAAGGAAAATAGGCTTAAGCATGAAAAAAGCTGAAGAAGAATGAAAAATAAAACAATCAAAATTTTTCTAATTATATTAGGCTGTCTTTTATTCATAAGTTTTATAGCAACACTTATGGAAAGCGGGCTTTCTTCAGGTAAAATTGCAATTATCAATATAAAAGGGGTTATTATAGAGTCAACCTCTACTATTGAAGAAATTAAGCAATACAGAAAAAATCCTTCAATCAAAGCAATTATTTTAAGAGTTGATAGCCCTGGAGGTGCTGTTGTTCCCTCTCAGGAAATTTATGAAGAGATTAAAAGAACAATAAAGGTAAAACCAGTAATTGTCTCAATGGGTTCAGTGGCTGCATCAGGTGGATACTATATCTCTTGCCCTGCTACAAAAATTATTGCCAATCCTGGAACACTTACTGGTTCAATAGGTGTTTTAATGGAATTGCCAAATATAAAAGGCTTGCTTGATAAGATAGGGGTAAAATCAGAGATAGTAAAAAGTGGCAGATATAAGGATATTACTTCACCCTTTAAAACACTGCAACAAGACGAAAGAGAGGTATTACAGAGATTGATTAATGATGTTCATGAACAATTTATAAATGCAGTTTCAGAGGGTAGAAAAATTCCGCTGGAAAATGTGAAAAGATTTGCAGACGGTAGAGTTTTTACTGGACTTAAAGCAAAAGAACTTGGACTTATTGACGAAATAGGAGACCTTGATTACGCAATTAAAGTGGCTGCTCAACTTGGCAAAATTAAGGGTGAACCAGAAATAATTCAGAAAAAAACTACCCTTATTCAAGAAATAATAAAAGGAGATGCAGAGACATTAGTAAGAAAAATTTTACCTAATTATCAAATTTATTATCTATATTCACCACAAATAAACAACTAAAGGAGGACATATTTATGAAGAAATCAGATCTTATTGAAAAAGTATCGGCAAAAATAGAATATTTAACAAAAAAACAAGTAGAAACAATAGTAGATATGGTATTTGAATATATGAAGGATAAACTATCAAAAGGAGAAAAAATCGAATTAAGAGGTTTTGGTAATTTCAAAGTTAAAGAAAGGAATGCTCGCATTGCAAGAAATCCTAAAACTGGAGAAACAGTTGAAGTGCCACCACAAAAGTCAATTCATTTTAAAATGAGTAAGGCACTAAAGGATGCTATAAACAAGTGAAGTGCTTCTTAAAGTAGAAAATTTTAATGTTTATTATAAAAATCTACCTTACCTTGAAGATATAAATTTTTATTTAAATAAGGGTGAAATATTTTCCATAGTTGGAGAGAGCGGTAGCGGTAAAACACTAACAGGGCTCTCCTTAATTAATTTATTACCTGAGCATTTTTCTGCTCAAGGTAGAATAATTTTTGATGGACAGAATATATTACAGTTAACCCCTGCACAAATTAGACAAATAAGAGGTAAAAGAATTTCTATTATTTTTCAAGACCCAGCAACTTCCCTAAATCCTGTAATAAAAGTGGGGAATCAAGTTGCAGAAATGCTTGTTCATCATTTTAATTTGTCTAAAAAAGAAGCATTAGACAGAACCTTTATAATTCTTGAAAGACTGAAAATAGCAAACACTATAAACTCATATCCTCACCAACTCTCCGGCGGGATGAGGCAAAGAGTAATGATAGCTATGGCAATTGCATGTAATCCAGACTTAATCATTGCTGATGAGCCGACAACTGCTTTAGATGTTACAGTGCAAGAAGAAATTCTTGATTTATTATATTTTTTAGTAAAAAAGGACGGTAAATCGCTCATTTTAATCTCCCATGATATAAACATTGTATCTGAATATGCTGATAGGATTATGATAATGTATGCTGGTAGAGTTCTTGAGAAAGGAAAAGTTCAAGATATTTATGAAAATCCCGCTCATCCCTATACTAAAGCTCTTCTAAAATGTATTCCCGCTGAAGGTGTTAGAATAAAGGGCATTCCGGGTAATATTCCAAGTATGAAAAATCTTCCATCTGGATGTATTTTTAATCCCAGATGTGAAAATAAAAAAAATATATGTTCACAAAATACTCCTGACTTAGTAAAAATTTCTGATGATCATTATGTTAGATGTTTGCTTATTTAGATATCTTGAATATGGATAATAGAGCAACAAAAATCATAAATAAAAGAGTAATTATAAAGTTTTCCCAACCAAAATGTTTATATACAATACCAGGTAAATATGAACCTAATACTCCACCAGAATAATAAGTAGCTATATATGCACCATTTACAAGGCTTTTCTGCGTAGTTGCCAGCTTGTTTAAATAACCTGATGCTACTGAATGGACAAGAAACATTCCTGAACAGAATCCGAACATTACAACAAAGATTAAGAATAAGTTAGGAATACTAAACATAATTAAAAAAATTCCATACACGAAAAGCCCATAAAGTAGGGTTCTTCGCTCACTTCCTAAGAATTTTATAATCTTGGTTGCTACAAATGAAATGGCTATTCCAGTTATAAACCCTGAATAAATCAAACCTATAATAATTTCGCTACTGCCTGCAAACAAACTTTTTATTCTAAATGGAAGAAAATTGGTAATACCAGTAAAAACAAAGAACAGACAAAAAACAGTTGTATAAATTTTTCTATTTGTTTTGTCGAGAAGAATCAATTTGATCTTTTTCAATGCAAGAAAGGACTTATCAGGTTTTGGAATTTTAATGTCTTCAAGATAGAAATAGACGACTGGAAGAACAAGTAAAAGACTTACTGACATAATCTGAAAACATGCCTGCCAGCCCAAATAAGTAGCAATACCGCTACCAATGACCCTTCCAAGTAAACCTCCAATAGTTGTAAAAGCAATATAATAAGACATGTAAAACTGAATTTTTTCCTTTTTAGCTTTTAATGCAATGTATGTAGTGTTAGAAGTAAGAATAATAGAAATCATAAATCCTTCCAGAAATCTCAGAAAAATTACTAAATAGACAGCATCACTCATTGATATTGCAAACACTATAAGAGAATGTATTAAAGCAGAAAAAAATATCATTTTTTTAGGAGATAAAAAATTTAAAATAACTCCAGAGACAATCGGTATTATTGTTAATGGAATAAATGTAGCACTCATTATAAGAGAGATTGTATCCATTTCAACACTAAAAATATTGCTAAGAAGCGGAAGCAAGGGTTGAGGCATATGCAAAGCTGAAATTGTAAGTAATGTTGTATATATTATGGCAAGGAAACTTTTGAGAGGCATTATAGAGTATTAATTTTTGGTAAGTATTGTGTCAAGAATTTTAAAAAATGAAAAAGAGAGAGGAGAAGACTTTTCAACTCCTCCCTCATGATTACCATCTAAAAAACAACATAAATATAAAGTTTAAAGTGTGATTTTAACGAGTTTATCAAAAATATGAATTGTATCAACAAAGCGAATAAGTTTTTGTCTCGAATCAATAACTAAAGAGTGAGTTCTTGCACCTCCACCAAAAAATCTTACACCATTAAGAAGGTCTCCTTTTGTTACTCCGGTAGCAACAAAAATTATGTTATCAGCAGGAACAAGATCATCAAGAGTGTAAACTTTATCTTCGCTTATATCCATACCATATTCAATAGCTCTTTTCTTTTCCTCTTCATTTCTCCAACGCATTCTTGTCTGCATTTCTCCACCAAGACTTTTTACAGCAGCAGCTGAAAGCACTCCTTCAGGCGCACCACCAATACCCATCAAAGCATGTATACCTGTGCCTTCTACTGTTGCAGCAATAGCAGGTGTAATATCTCCATCGGAGATAAGTTTTATTCTCGCACCTGCTGCTCTTATTTCTTTAATCAATTCTTCATGTCGGGGTCTGTCAAGGACAACTACCACAAGGTCATCTATATCTCTTCCAAGAGCCTTAGCAAGAGAAAGGAGATTTTCCTTTACAGGCTTCCTTATATCCACCATACCCTTTGCTTGAGGTCTTACTACAAGTTTTTCCATATAGGTATCGGGGCAGTAAAGAAGACCATTTTTGTCAGTCACAGCCATAACTGTAAGTGCATTAGGCATTCCAGTAGCACACAGATTTGTTCCCTCAAGGGGATCAACAGCTATATCCACTTCAGAACCTATGCCTTCACCTACTTCTTCCCCAATATATAGCATAGGAGCTTCGTCTCTTTCACCTTCGCCTATAACTATTCTGCCCTTTATCGGCAAATCATTTAAAGCCTTTCTCATTGCTGTAACTGCAGCTTGATCTGCTTCCTTTCTGTTTCCCTTACCCATTAGCCTGGCTGCTTCTATTGCTGCAAGCTCACAAACTCGCAGTATTGCTGGAGTTAAATTACTATCCATTTTTAGCCTCCTATTATTTTTTTGATGTTATGGCATTAAATTGTGATATTCTTTTCTTTACATTCTCTGAACCGCATTTGGGGCAGGTTAATTTTGCTCTCTCCATATCCTTTACAGTCATTTTAACTGTAAAAGTTTCCTTGCAATTCATGCAATGAAAGTCATAGGTTGGCATAACCCACCTCCTAAATATTATTCCAACCCTACCAATGGCAGGTTAGGAATCTTTATCTACTATATTTTAACTTTAAGTTTTATTCTCGTCTATAAGAACTTCTATGAGAACTTCTATGGGGCTTGTGTTATTTTTCTCTGCTATCTGCCTTAAGGTATCTTTCTCGCTTGCTACTATTCCTTTGTTTTTAAGTTTAGTTAGGGCTTTTTGGATCTCTACCTTGTTTTCATCACATATCTGCTTTAAGGTTTTTCTTCCAAGTCCTTTTCCTTCAAATTCTCGGATTATTTCATCCTTAGTCCATTTTAAAGTTTTATTTTCTTTTGAAGATTTTGAAACTTCCTGAATATCAGATGCTTTTGTTCCAACAGCAGATAGAGTGCCTTCAAGGGGTTTTAAAATTTCGTATACTTCCTTAGGACTAATTCCATTATTTTTAGCGATAACACCGAGGCTTTCTTTAGTTGAGGAGATTCTTATATTCTTAGCTTTAAGAGCATTGACTGCCTGCTGTAAATCTATATTTCTTCTTTTTGAAAAATCCTCAAGCGAGAGCAACTCTGCATGCCCATAAGGTGGTTCATAGTCAGGAGACTTTATCCAAGAGCTCTTTAGATAGTCACTTAAGTCAATGAGAAAACTAAAAGGAGGAAAAGGTGTAATAGAACCGATAAAGCTGAGAATCACAAGAATTGTTACTGCTGCTAATTCTTTTTTAAGATTCATAGCCTTTTTTGCTTTACTGTAAATGTAGTTTATTAGCACATTCCAATTATAGTAAATATGGAAAAATGCGGTAAGCATGAAGATAATGCAGAAGATAATATGCATATTAGTCCAGTCTGTCTTTGTAAGTCCCAAAAACTTCCAGTTTATCCAATAAGCAATTCTACCTTGTGGTGTAAAATATAGAATAATGCCAGAAATGAAGGCAAATACAAAGGAAAAAGCAGTAAGCAGGCTTACAAACCCCCTAAAATTAATTAAATTTGCCACAAATATTACTCCTTTTTTAATTATATAATTCCTTTTTCTTTCATACTAAAATATGTTCCGCTCCCAATGATTACATGGTCAAGAATGGGAATTTCAAGGACTTCGCAGGCTTTCTTCAGTTTTTTCGTTATCTCTATGTCCTGCTCACTTGGGGTTGGATCTCCACTTGGGTGGTTATGTATGAGTATTAAGGCATAGGCTGAGTCCTTAACCGCCTCTTTAAAGACCTCTCTTGGATGGATTAGTGATTGATTTAATGTGCCTTCAGATACTTTTACCTCTTTTATGAGCTTAAGTTTTGTATCAAGCAAAAGAGTGATGAATACTTCTTTTTTTAAACCATTAAGCTTAGGGAAAAAGTAATTATAAACAATCTCAGCAGAATTAAAAATCTTGTCTTTAGCTTTTTGGCTTAATGTCCTTTTACCAAGCTCAAAGGATGCTTTAATTTGAGCAATTTTCGCAGGTCCGAGTCCTTTAAATTTTTTGAGCTCACCTATAGAAGCCGCATCAAGTCCTCTAAGTCCGCCAAAACTTTGAAGAAGTTCAATTGCTGTGTCAATAACTGTCTTTCCATTCGAGCCTGTTCGTAAAACTATGGCAAGCAAATGTGCATCACTTAGTATTTCAGCACCATGTTTAATGAGTCTTTCTCTCGGTCTTTCTGTCTCAGGCCATTCTTTTACAGAGCTCATTTTATGCCTGCACCAGGATTTACTTCTCTGTCAATGGTAAGTATTGATATTTTACCATCATCGCCTGTTGCTGCAAGAAGCATCCCCTGTGATTCAACTCCCATGAGCTTTGCTGGTTTAAGATTGGATAAAACTACAATTGACCTACCTGTTAATTCCTCTGGTGAGTATTGCTCTCCAATTCCCGCAACTATTTGCCTTTCCTCACCGATATCTACAATGAGCTTTATTAATTTCGTTGAACCTTTCACTCTCTCTGCCTGAATTACCTTACCAACTTTAAGTTTTATTTTCATAAAATCTTCAATGCTAATAAGTTCCTCCACCTTATCCTCCTTAAGTTGTTCTTTCTCCTTAGCAGCCTCTTCTTTACTTATTTCTATTCTTGGGAAAAGTTGCTCAATTTTTTCTGTCTTTGCTTCTTTTATATCAATTCCACATTGAAGCATTCTATGATCAATGATATAATCTCTCATTCCAAGGGCAAGCCATATTTTATTTGCTGTTTCAGGCATAAAAGGATAGATAAAGGCTGTAATTATTCTTATAGAATCCCATATCTTGAACATTATTATAGGAATTCTATCAGGATTCTCCTTTACCACTTTCCAAGGCTCTGTTTTTGCAATATAATTATTGACTAAGGATATGGCTGCCCATATCTTTTCAAGAATAATGTTAAATTTAAATTCATCCCATAGGTTTTCATTGTTTATTTCTTCAATTAATGAGATGAATGAAGAAACAAATTCCTTGTCAGAGGGGCTACTGTTCTGGTGAGAAGGCTCTACTTTTATGATACCCTCCATATACTTTTCATTCATTGCAAGAAAGCGATTAACTAAATTTCCAAGGTCATTTGCAAGATCATTGTTTATTCGCCTTACTAAAGCTTCTTCAGAAAAGTCACCGTCCAATCCAAAAGATACTTCCCTAAAAAGAAAATATCTGAAAGCATCTACCCCATATTTTTTTATAATCTCAGAGGGATTTACCACATTTCCGAGAGATTTTGACATTTTTTTCCCATTTACTGTCCACCATCCATGGGCAAAAATGTTTCTTGGAAGTGGAAGTTCAAGTGCCATAAGCATTGTAGACCAGTAAACAGCATGGGTTGTAAGAATATCTTTGCCAATAAGATGATGGTCAGGAGGCCACCACTGTATATTTTTAGGAGCAAGATATTCTAATGCTGAATAATAATTAACAAGAGCATCAAACCATACATAAGTGGTGTAATTTTCATCAAATGGAAGAAGTATTCCCCATTCAAGTCTCTGTCTTGGTCGGGAAATACATAGGTCACCAAGGGGTTTAGTTTTAAGAAACCCTAAAACCTCATTCTTTCTGCTTTCAGGAAGAATATAGGAGGGATTTTTCTCAATATGCTCAATGAGTGCTTGCTGGTATTTTGACATGAGGAAAAAGTAGTTTTCCTCTTCAATAAATTCCACATCCCTTCCACAGTCAGGGCATTTTCCCTCTACTAAATCCTTTTCTGTCCAGAATCGCTCACAGGGAGTGCAGTACATTCCAGAGTATTTTCTCTTTACAATCTCTCCTTTTTCATAAAGCCTTTGCAGTATCTCTTGAACAATCCTTTTATGCTCTTCGTCAGTAGTTCTTATAAAAGAATCATTGCTTATGTTGAGTTCCTTCCATAAAGCTTTAAAATTTTCCACCATTATATCAGCATGTTCTTTAGGAGTTTTACCTTTTTGTGTAGCAGCCCTTTCTACTTTCTGCCCATGCTCATCTGTTCCTGTAAGAAAAAAAACCTCGCTACCCTTTAGCCTCATATATCTTGCAAGAATGTCTGCTGCTAATGTAGTATAGGCATGTCCTATATGGGGAATATCATTAACATAATATATTGGAGTTGTTATATAAAATCCTTTATTTTGAGCCATCTTTGCCTCCTGTTTGTTCATCTGAGGAGTCTTCATCTACCTTATTTAAGATAAAGGAAAATCTCTTTATTTCTGGTTCTTTCTCCTCAAGAGTAATTACCTCTTCATCAACAAATTCCTCTATTTCACCAAAATATTCATATCTTAGACAGCATTTTAGTCTTCCGCAGACTCCAGAAAGTTTTGCTACATTTAGAACTATCTCCTGGTCTTTTGCCATTTTGAGTGAAATAGGCTTGAAAAAACTTATATATCTTCTGCAACATATCTCCATGCCACATACACCAATTCCACCGAAATATTTAGCCTCATCTCTTACACCAATCTGACGCATCTCTATTCTTGTTTTAAATTTAGCAGCTAAGTCCTTAACAAGTTCTCTGAAATCAATTCTTCCTTCCGCAGTAAAATAAAAGATTATTCTTTTTCTGTCAAGAGCGCATTCAACGACAAGTAACTTCATAGGAAGTCCTCTTTCCCTTATTCTTTCAAGACAGAATTCCTTAGCCTCTTTCTCAAGAGTAAGATTTTTCTCATAATTTTCTTTGTCTTCTTCTGTAGCAACTCGAATTACGGGTTTGAGAGAATCAATTTTTTCCTCAGTCAAATTTAAAACATTTCCGAGGGTTAAACCAAAATCTCCCTCTACAACAACAAAATCTCCTATTTTTATTTCTTCTGAATCACTAAAATATCTATAAACTTTTCCAAAAGGTCTTATTCTCACATACACAGTTTTACTCATTAATTACACTCCTTAAAAGATTAGACATATGATTCCAGATTATAGCCTTGTTAAGGTTTAAGTCTATATTTCTTCTTATTTCTTGCAACTTATCATAAAGTATGAAAAATTCCCTTATCGATAGAGCTTCATTAACATTAATTTTTAAATATTCATAACAACTATTTCCTTGTATTTTTTTGCAAATTTTATCTCTTAATAGAACAAATAAGAGGTCAAGCCACCATTTTAATTCTTCATTATCTTTCCATGGCGATTTTTTACCTTTTTTCAATTGTAATGACTCAGAAAAAAACTGAATTTTTTTCAAAAAATCTACGGATTCAAAAATTCCAGGTCTTCCCATTGAAAGTTTAATTAACCACTGATTTTTATCTTCAAAATTAACTAACTTTTTTATTGCCTCTAAGGAGAGAGGCCTAAAATGAATCCTGAAAGTTCTTGAAATAAGCGGTTCTGGTAATGCATCCATATTCTCGCAAGTTAAAATTATAAGGGAATTAGAAGGAGGTTCTTCAAGAGTTTTAAGAAATGCATTGGCAGCTGACTTGTTCATTTTTTCTGCATTCTTTAAAATTACTACTTTATAATTTCCTTCAAGAGGTTGTAAAGATAAAAATTCTTCTACTTCTCTGATAGAATCAATTGTTATCACGTCTTTATCAGTACTTATCTTTCTAAAATCTGGATGGATACCCTTATCTATTTTTTTACAGGAGATACAGTTATCACAACTATCAAAATTTTCAGGATTATAACAATTAAGTGCTTTTGCATATTCTATGGCAGTAGTTGTTTTCCCTATAAAGGGCTCACCAATGAATAGAAAAGCTCCAGGAACCCTCTTCCTTTGTAAAGTTCCTTGTAAAAGTTTTATGACATTCTCTTGCGAAACAATGTTTTTGAAACTCATTTCTCACAAATTCTTTAGTCTTTCTTTAATATTTTCATATATCTCAGAAGCAATTTCCTCAAATGTCTTTGTAGCATCAACAATAATGAATCTTTCAGGTTCTAATGCAGCAAGTTTCAAAAAACCTTCTCGTACTTTATTATGGAAAGAAATATCCTCAAATTCAAATTTATCATTTTTATTGATATTCCTATTCCTTGCCAACCCTTGTTCCACAGGTAAATCCAAAAGTATAGTTATTTTGGGTTTAAATTCATCAAGGAGAAATTTATTCAGGTTATTTATTAGCTCTAAAGAAATCCCCCTTCCATATCCCTGATAAGCCAGAGTAGAATCAGTAAACCTATCAGAAATTACAATAAAACCTTCAGAAATATAGGGGTTAATTTTTTCTGAAACATGTTGTATTCTATCAGCAAAATAAAGAAGTAATTCGCTTAAGGGATTTATTGTTAAAGATGTAGAGAGCAATATCTCTCTAATTTTTCTACCAAATTCTGTATCCCCGGGTTCAAAGGTTGTTATTGTTTTAAATCCATCTTTTTGAAGTTTTTCAGCAAGAATTTTTACCTGCGTAGATTTCCCTGAACCCTCTATACCTTCAAAAGTTATAAAGATTCCTTGCGCCATCTAAAATCTACTTTGTAATTTTTTAAGAAGATTGCAAACTCTTTCTGAATCTATTTCATCAAGAGACCCCATTCCACAGGAAGGAGTAAAAAGGGATTTTTGATATACTACTGGGATTTCTGAAGAAAGTTCTTCAATTTTTCTTTGAGCTTGAGATAAAATTTCTTCATCCTCAAGGCTTTTCAAGTCATCCGTGGTTGGTATGAATCCCCAAGCTATATAGCCATCCTTCTTTTGTAAAAAATCATTTATTTCTTTTTTATAAATCTTAAAAAAATCAAAGAAAAAATAAGCATCAAAACTTAATATGTCAATTTCTAATCCTAAAATTTCCTTCCAGTCTCCTCGGCCGCAACAGTGCAATCCCACTAAAGCGCCTGTTTGTCTTATAAAGAAAGCTAAATCATTGATTAATCTCATAGATTCATTTTGGTCTACAGAAATATAGGCAGATGTTCCCAATGCTTGAAGGATAGGTTCATCTATAAATATAATGATTTTCCTTGAAAAATTTTTTAAAAAATTAATCTGCCATTTAACTTTAGACTTTAAATGTAGAAGACAAACTTCTCTTAGGGTCTCATCAAAATAAACAGGCTTTCCGGCTTCATCTTTAAGAGAAAGAGTAAAGGTAAGAGGACCTGTAATTTGCCCCTTAAAAATTTCCATTTCCTTATTCTTAAGTAAATTAGCCATTTTATAAATGCCAATGGCGAAGTCTTCAGTGAAAGCTGACTCTTTATCTTCTGTATAATTGGAAAGCCACTCTATTAATATTTCTTCATCCTTTTTTAAATAAACCTTGTCATTTTCAAAAATAATTCCAGGCAATCCCTCAGAAAATTGAGGTATCATCAATTCTTTGAAGGAATGCTTTGGCAACTGAGGCCAAAAGGGTATATCAAAATATTTTAGAATTAGTTCACAGGCATAGAAAGGATCTATCTGTGGCATACTTCCGATGCCTGTAATACTAAAAGGCTTTATCACCTGAATTACTCCTTGGTGCTAAGCTTTTTTAAAATTTCAGGGTATTCTTTTGTAAAGTCTGAGAAATTTCTTTTTAAAAAAAGTTTGATTGCCTTAATTTCTAACTCTTGATCCTTCAATTTATTTAGTTGTTTATTTATCTCTAAAATTTTTTCAGAAATTACCTTTATTTCTGCTTCTAATAAGGCAATCTGTTCTTTTATCCCCATTAAATCTTTCATAAATATTCCTTAAAATTATTTATTTCTTCTTAAAGCTCTCATTTTCTTGCGAAGCTTTCTATATTTGTGTTTCTTAATCTTCTTTTTTCTCCACTTAAGAACACTCCCCACTCAATTCACCTCCTTTGTTTTAAGGGTTTCCATAAAGGCTTCTATCCAAAGCTCATTAACAGTTGAATTTAAGCCATCAAATGAAATAGAGACTACAGGTATATTATAATCTTTCTGAACAAATCTTAACAAAGCTGTTACAATAGCGCCAGGCATACAGCCAAAAGGCATTGTATTTATTATTCCTTTTATTCCCCTTCTTATCAAATCAATACTTTTACCTACACTCAATACGGTTTCTCCTTCAAAACTATCTGGCACATATGGTGCAGCAAACTTAAATAAATCCTTTGTGGAAGGTTCATGTAAATATTTTAAATTTCCTTTGAAAAAAGATGAGAATTTTCTTTCTACCTTCCACTGGAAAAATTTATTCACAAGAATTTTTATAATAGCAGATTTATCCTTTTTTATCAAGGCTTTTCTCATAGCAATTGTATTTACATAATGAATCCATTCTTCAAGAGGTGTTAAATAAACCTCAGCACCTAAATTTTCAAGTCTCCTTATAAGCTCTTCGTTGGAAAAACTATGAGACCTTACAAAAATCTCTCCTACAATTCCTATTATTGGTTTTTTTTCCTTATATCTTGGAATGTTTTCAAAATCTCTTCTCATATTTTTGAATAAATCTTCTAATTTCCCTTCTCTGGACTTCAAAGTTTCATGGATTTTATTCAAGTATTCTTCATATATAGCATCAGTCTCACCTTTATTTTTTTCATAAGGTCTATTTTGATGTAAAAGCTTTGTTAATAAGCTGTAAGCAATAATCCCTTGCCATGCTCTAAGAGAAAATTCACCGCCTGCGATATTTAAATCTTTATAAAATTGAGCATCCTGCTGTGGTGAATAAACTGGAATATTCTCAAATCCTAACTTTTGAAGCATCATTCGATGAGAGATATTGTACTGTCCAAATCTACAAGGACCTGCTCCTGAGGGCATAAAAAAGGCTGTTTTTTCTTGTTTGAAATCAGAAGAATACACAATCTTCAACATATCTCCAAGTGTTATTACATATGGAAAACACTCTCCACCTGAAACATATTTTCTTCCCAATTCAAGAGATTCTTTGTCAGAAGGAGGCATTACCTCTGCATCAATTCCACAGTAATTGAAAGCAGATTTCAAAGCAAAGGCATGATCTGACATTCTTGGTATATAAATAACTTTTTTAGATAAATCAGAATAAAAATTTTTAATCAAAGGAAGAAAAATCTTTACAAAACCTGTCTTTTCTTCTCTACTTTTAATACTATCAACAAAAGCTTCAACTCTTGTAACTAAACCAGCATCTGCGCTGTGTTCATCAATTTCAAGTATTAAATAGGGATTGTCTCTAATTTCCTCTTTGAAATAGTTAAGGATAAAGGAATCTGGTCCGCATGAGAAATTTGTTATAAAAATCGGATAGATATTGCTCAATTTATTTATAACCCTTGTGGCTCTTATGATTCTCTGTCCTGACCTCCAGTAAAGATTGCTCCATTCTTCTTTTATACTTATTTTGTCCATAGGAAGCATATCCATTGGAATAGGCAATACATTAAGTCTTACAAGTTTCCCAGAAATATCAAGGCTTACGGCATTATCAAAGGAGTTATAGGCTCTGCCCACAATCACAACAGTAGCCTTTTGCCCTAAAGTTTTATCCTTTGCAGTCTCAAGAAATTTGATGCCTTCTTTCTGCAGCGAATTAATAAAGTCTCTCTGTTTTTCTTTAGCAATGCTTAATTTAATATCTAAATTTTTTGTATTTGCAAAACCTTTAAAAGAATTTTTAAGTTCCTCTTTTAAATAATCAAAACCTCTCGAAAGATCAATTCTTGGAGTAATTATTTTTGTCTCTTTAAAAAGTCCTTTACATACATAAGGAATAGTTTGCACAAGAGGGCAGGCAAGTCCTCTTTCGTATTCATCATAAAGGTTAAGATTCATAAAACTTGGAAGGAAAATTAGGTCAACTCCTCTTTCTATCAACTCTGCTACATGTCCATAAGCTACTTTGAGAGGAAAACATGCCTCTGAAGGATTTTTTTCTATGCCTTTATTTATTATAGTTTTGTTAGTCTTCCCTGAAATCTCAACCCTGAATCCCATTTCCCAAAGAAGTGTGCTCCAAAAAGGAAGTTGTTCATGGAAGAAAAAGATATAGGGAATTCCAATCGTAAGAGCCTTCCTGTTTTGATATTTTTCCTCATACTCCTTATGGGTTTTCCATAAAAGTTCTTCTCTTATCTTTACAGGGTCAGGGAGCTTTGATATGGAAGAGTCTTTCTCATACTTTTCGCATCTTCCACCGTAAAATAGGTATTTTCTCTCTCTTTCTATTTTAATCCTGTTTATCTCACAGGAATTAGGACAGCCTTTACATTCAAAGGAAGAAATACTATAGGAAAAATCTTTAAGAGAAAACCCTTTGAAGTTACTATCCTTTGTATTTTTCATTTTCATAAAATCCCTTGCAAGCAAGGCAGACCCTATCGCTCCCATTACCTCATGATGAGGGGGAACAGTTAGAGTTATATCTTCACTGATTTTATTTTTTAAGAATATTTCAAAGGCAGAAATAACAGCCCTATTGAAAGCTACTCCACCCTGAAAGAATATCTTTTTACCAATAGTTTTTCCAGCAACAACACGGTTTATATAATTTTCTGCAATGCTGTAACACAAACCTGCAATAATATCTTCCTTTTTTGCTCCCTTGTGAAGGTTAATTACCAAAGAGTTTTCCATGAAAACTGTGCATCTTTCTCCGAGCTTGCATGGTGTTTCTGAAAGAAAGGCAAGTCTTTGAAACTCAGATAGGGTTACTCCAAGTTTATCAGCCTGTTCTTCAATAAAAGAACCTGTACCTGCTGCACAGGCTTTATTCATCTCAAAGTCTACAACCTTGCCATCTTTTAACTTTATATATTTTGAATCTTGTCCGCCTATTTCAAAAATTGTATCAATGCTACTATCAAAATGTAAGGCACCGCGAGCATGGGCTGTAATCTCATTTTTCACTATATCTGCACCTACAAAGTCAGCAATCATGTAACGGCCTGACCCTGTTACTCCTACACCCTTAATTTTGATTTCTGGAAACTCTTCATTTAGCTCACTTAAGCCTCTTTTAACAGCATCAATCGGTCTTCCAGCTGTAGGTAAATACTTCTTCGCAATAAGATTTCCCTGTTCATCTAAAAGAACAAGATTTGTGCTTACTGAACCTACATCAATTCCAAGATAGGCAGGACAAGGCTGAAGGCTTGAGGCTGAAGATTGAAGACTATAATTTTTGTCATCCTGCGTATTTTCGAGTTGTGTGAAAATTTTCTCATTTCTAAGAGGTGGTAGTCCATATTCAATATCTGCTTTTATTGTACCAAGCTTATCTATAATTTTTTCGTTAAGATAAACATTGCTATTTTGTCCCTTTAGAGCTGCTCCTATTGCTCCTGTCACTTCAAAATGCTCAGGGATGAGAATTTCATTAATATTTAAAATCTTTTTAAATGCCTTTACCATTCCCTTGTTTGCAGCTACTCCACCCTGAAAAGCGACTAAAGGGACAACTGCTCTTCCTTTAAACATTGTAGCTTTATAGTTTCTTGCGAGAGCAAAACAAAGTCCTGCAATTATGTCTTCTACGGGAGTTGCAATCTGTTGAAGGTGAATCATGTCTGACTTTGCAAAGACACTACATCTTCCTGCTATTTTTGAAGGTTTTTCTGAAATTGTAGCAAGCTCGCTGAACTCCTCTATCGTCAAACCAAGACGCTCTGCTTGTTGCTCAAGAAAAGAGCCTGTGCCTGCTGCACATATACTGTTAAGGGAAAAATCCTTTATTCTTCCACCTTTATCAAGAAAAATAAGTTTTGAATCTTCTCCTCCAATCTCTATGATTGTCCTTACCTGAGGATAGAAAAAAGAAGTTGCTGTTGCCTGAGAAACAATCTCGTTCACATAGGGAGAATTTAAAATCTTAGCAATAAATCTACCAGAGACCCCAGTGAAACAAAGTCTTAAATCCCCGTATCGGAGAAATAAATCCTTGAGTATTTTTGAGACAATCTCTGCAGGTCTTCCAAGATGTTTTAAATAAAGCTTCTCAATGAGTGTGCCGTTGCTATCTATTAAAGCAATTTTGGCAGTTTCGCTTCCTACGTCAATACCAAGAGAGAAGTTAGAACCCATATTCATGCCATCTTTTGTTTACAAGCTCTATAATTTCCCTTGATTGAGTTATTTCTTCAGGCCAGTCTCTGAACATGCCTTCCTCACGAGTTTTGCGGGTTGCATCAATTCCCATTTTACCCCCAAATCTTGGCATACTTGCTGAATGGTCAAGCTCATCAACAGGTCCTTCAGAGATGATTACATCTCTGCGCCAGTCAACATTGTTTAAAACTTTCCATGCAGTAGTTGAAAGATTTTGAACATCCACATCCTCATCTACCACTATTATAAGTTTTGAAAAACTCATCTGACCCATTCCCCATAATCCATGAATAATTTTTTTCCCATGTCCAGGGTATTGTTTTTTTATTGAAATTATCGCAGCATTATGGAATACCCCTTCCATAGGAAGATTCATATCCCTTATCTCTGGAAATTGCATTCTAAGCAAAGGCAAAAAAATTCTCTCTGTGGCTTTGCCCATATAACAGTCTTCCATCGGAGGTTTTCCTACAACTGTAGCAGGATATAGAGGGTTTTTTCTGTGAGTAACACACGTTATATGGAAAACTGGAAATTTATCTATAGGAGAGTAAAATCCTGTATGATCTCCAAATGGGCCTTCATCTCTTAATTCCTCAGGGTCAACATATCCTTCAAGGACAAATTCTGCATTTGCAGGAACTTCTATATCAGAAGTTACACATTTAACCATCTCTACAGGACTTCTTCTTAGAAATCCTGCAAATACCATCTCATCTACACCATAAGGAAGAGGTGCAGTAGAGGAGTAAATTACTGCAGGGTCAGACCCTATGGCTACTGCCACAGGCATTCTTTTAGCAAGCTCTTTGTATTTACGATAATGTGTAGCACCATCTTTATGAATATGCCAATGCATGCCTGTAGTTTTCTTATCATAGACATGCATTCTATACATACCACAGTTTTGCTTACCAGTGTCTGGGTCGCGCGTAAAAACCATAGGAAAGGTAATGAATCTTCCTCCATCAAGTGGCCAAGTTTTCAATATAGGAAGCTTATCCAGATTCGGATCATGATTTACCACTTCCTGACAAGGAGCATTTTTAACCCTTTTTGGTAAATACTTGCTTATCTCGAGAAGGTCAAAGGCAGTTTTTATTTTTTCTTTAAATGTTTTTGGTGGAGTTTGATTAAGAAGCTTTTCTATTCTTCTGCCAATATCATCAAGATTTTCAACTTCAAGGGAAAGGCACATTCTTTCAAACGAACCAAATAGGTTAGTTACAACAGGAATATCTGACCCTTTAACTTTTTCAAAAAAAAGAGCTTTACCACCTTTGGGAGCTTTACACATTCTGTCTGTAATCTCTGCAATCTCAAGCTCGGGGTCAACCTCTACCTTAACTCTATGTAACAACCCCCGCTGCTCAAGAACTCCTATGAATTCTCTTAAATCCTTATAGGCCATATAAGCTATTATCTCTACTTAAAAAGTATTCTGTCAAATGGTCAAATTACATCTCATTAAAAACTCTAAATGCACAGTAATCGTTGCCTCAAATATGAGAAAGTTTAGATTTTTGATAAGTCAATTCAAAAACTTGTTGTTGAATAATTTTTTTGATATAATTTTAAATAATGCAGCATATTCCACTAATACCTTATCCAGACCCTATTCCTGCACCAGCAGGTATCCTTATTTTACTTGAGCAGTTATTTTTTCTTATCCATATAATTTTGATAAATCTGATTCTTGGGCTTGGATTAATCCTATTCTTTAAATGGAAAAGGGAAAAAAATTTTTTTCTTGTTAATAAATTAATTGCTAAAAAAATACCAATATTATTTGCTATTGGAATAAATATGGCTATCCCAGCTTTGCTTTTTCTTCAAGTCACTTTCGGACATCTTTTCTATACAAGCTCAATACTCATGGGAACTTTTTGGATATTGATAATCCCTTTTTTAATTGTGGCTTATTATAGTTCCTATGTGCATTATAAAAAGTTTGATATTTCATGGATTGCAAAATATGCTCTTTTATTGATGATTGTCATAATTCTATATATTGCCTTAATGCTTGTAAACAATCTTTCAATGATGGAACTTCCTGAAAAATGGAATGCTTATTTTACTAATAGAGATGGAACTATAATACTTTGGAATCTTTCAAGCCTTTATCCAAGATATATACATTTTATAGTTGCATCGGTAGCAGTAAGTGGAATCTTCTATTCCTTATATTTTAGTAAAAAAGACAGCACTAAAAGTCATGAGGGTTTAAAAATCTTCGCATATGCTACTATAACTCAAATTATAGTAGGTATCTGGTTTCTTATTAGCTTGCCTAAGGATATTATGCTTAAGTTCATGGGAGGCAACGGTATCGCTACCTTTATTCTGGTTTTCGGCATAGTTGCTACTATTTTGTCTTTGATTTTTGCATTTAAATCTCGTTTAAAAATTAGTCTGCTTTTCTTGATTCTTACATTAATTGCTATGGTTATAAATAGATATAACCTAAGAATGTTTCAACTTGAAGATAACTTAAACCTCTCCCAGCTAAAACTTGTACCGCAATGGGATGTTTTTACTATTTTCACTTTTATTTTGCTTTTAGGTATTGGTGTAATTATTTACATGCTTAAAATAGCCTTTTCGAGACCTAATGAGGTTCGGAAATGAATTATCCAATTTGGGAACTCTATTATCTTAACTCCGGCACATTGATAGCAATTATATCAGTAGTCCATGTTTTCATCTCACACTTTGCAGTAGGTGGAGGTATATTTCTTTGGCTTACTGACCTTAAAAGTGTAAATGAAAATAATTTAGCTTTGAAATCCTATGTTCGTAAACATATATGGTTTTTCCTTCTTCTTACAATGGTTTTCGGGGGAGTTTCAGGAGTAGGAATATGGTTTATTATTGCTCTTTCAAGTCCATGGGCTACCTCTATACTGATTCACACTTTTGTTTTTGGTTGGGCAATTGAATGGGTCTTCTTTATTGTTGAGATAATTGCGTTACTAATCTATCATTACAAATTTGAGACTCTATCAGACAAAAACCGCCTTTTAGTCGCCTTCATATACGCTGCAGCTGCATGGCTAAGTCTTTTCATTATAAATGGAATCATAACATTTATGCTCACTCCAGGTGATTGGTTGAAAACAGGTAATTTCTGGGACGGATTCTTTAATCCCACAAATCTTCCAAGTCTCGTATTTAGAACTGCTATTTGCATAATGTTTGCAGGTTTATTCGGATTTGTGACTGCAGTATTTGAGAAAGAAGAAAAACTAAGACAGACACTTTTGAGATACTGTGCAAAATGGCTATATATTCCCTTGCCATTTCTCCTTATCTCAGGGGCATGGTACTTCTACTCTATTCCTGAGAATGCAAGACTAACAAACTTTGTGCTTAACAAACAGACTGCTAATGCGGTTAATGTTTTTCTTATATCCTCACTATTAATCTATCTATTATCGTTGCTTCTTGTCTTGAGAAGCTCAAAAATTTTTCAACGCCTTGCTGTTTTTGTTCTTCTCATGATTGGGCTTTCATGGATTGGTGGATTTGAGTACATGAGAGAGTATGTAAGAAAACCTTATATAATATATGGATATATGTATTCACCTTCAATACTTGCCTCTGATGAAGAAAAATTAAACCGAGAAGGATTTCTTAAACATGCAAAATGGACTACTATTAAGGAAGTTTCAGAGAAAAATAAATTAGCTGCTGGCAGAGAACTTTTTAATCTTCAGTGTCTCAGCTGCCATACAATTGGCGGTTTTAAAAATGACATAATTGAGAAAACCAGAGGATTAACCTATCTTGGAATAATATCTCAGCTTTATGGACAAGGAAAAATACTTGATTATATGCCTAAATTCATTGGTAATGAAAAGGAACTGGAAGCTTTAGCTACATTTATCGCAAGCTTACATGGAAATAAGAAACATAGCATATCAGAATTCCAACCAAAAGCAGAAAAAATTGAAATTCCACCTTTTAATCTTCAAAAAGATGAATATGTACTTCTTGCATGGAGCACCCTTGGAGAAAAATGTATAACCGATGCAGACAAGTGGTTTTCCTTTCTTTATCCAGGCTGTTCTTTTCAGACAATACTCATTAAAAGAGGCTTAAAACCACAAATAATATCTGAAGGAATAGAGATTGATTATGAAGTACAGAAAGGCTATGAAAATCCATCTAAACACTCAGATTTCTGGAAATATGCTCAGTTTCTTAAAGACAAAAAGATACCTGAAAATGTAGGTCTTACAGGTAAGGGACTAAAAGGAACCTTTGAATTTGATAGAGAAAAGAAAATATTTTCTGTTGAAGGTATATCAGTACTGCCATACAGGGATGACGGAACATTTAATCCCTATCCCCTATTCACGATAAGAGCAATTGAAAAATCTACCGGTAAAATACTACAGAGAACAAAATTAGTTGCTCCTGTTTCAACTGAATTAAGATGTTTTGAATGCCATGGAGGAAAACCAAAATGGAATGGTATTGCAGGCATATCTGATGAGACTGCCATCAATATTCTCAGAGTCCATGACCGAAACAACGGCACCAAACTTCTTGAGAATGCTTTGAAAGGTAAACCAATGATGTGTCAAAAATGTCATGAAGACTTTATTGTAAAATCAGAGGGTAAAAAGGGATACAATAGTTTTTCAGCTTCCATTCACGGATGGCATGCTAATTATATTCCATGGAAAGATGAGAAAGCATGCAATCTGTGTCATCCAAATGATGCAAGAGGTAATACAAGATGTAACAGAGATATTCATGCAAAAATGGGAATCGGATGTACCCGGTGTCATGGAAAGCTTGATGATCATACCTCAGCTATTCTGCTCTCTCAAGAGGGAACAAGAACAGCAAAACTGCTATTGAGAAATCTCAAACCAGAAACACCTATTTACAACATCAAACCAAGGAAACCATGGATACAACAGCCAGATTGCCTTACATGCCATGTGGGATTTCAAAAACCCAAAGAAAATATAAGTGCTTTTAATAAATGGAATTATGATTTATCAGAACTATACAGAAACAGAAGTGAAAATACAGGAAAGATTCCATGCATTGCCTGCCATAGTGCACCTCATGCTTTATATCCCTCATTTAATGAATATGGAGTTAACAGAGATAACATTCAACCAATGCAGTATCAGGGCACACCATTTCCAATTGGCTCGGAAATGAAATGTGAAGTCTGTCACAAGAAAAAAATGCAGGGCTCTCAACATCATGCAAACATGTTAAGGGCATTTAGAAATAAGGACAAACTAAAACAATAAATTTTGTAACATTTCTGTAACATAAACTTAAGCTTTTCAGTTATAATATTTTCAAATGCGAAAACAAAGGGGTAAAATCACAGACTTAGTGTTTTTAGCTATTACTGCCATTACAGCATTCAGTGTCATAGCTATTTCTATTGGAATCTTTATTGTTCTATTTAAAGAATCATTACCTGCAATTAATAAATTTGGTTTTGCAGGATTTATCTTCTCTAATGAATGGGACCCTGTTAAAGAATTATTTGGTGCTGCTCCTGCACTAATAGGAACTTTGATTACTTCCTTTTTTTCTTTGCTATTAGCTGTCCCAATTGCATTAGGAATTGCAATCTTTATAACCGAAATAGCTCCTTCTTTCCTAAAAGGAATTATAGGAACTGCTATAGAATTACTTGCAGCAATTCCGAGCATAATTTACGGAATGTGGGGACTTTTTACACTTGCTCCTATTATGAGTCAGGACATAGAACCCTTTCTCCAATCAACCATCGGTAAACTTCCGTTAATAGGTAAGTTATTTGAAGGCACACCTCTTGGAGTCGATCTATTCACAGCAAGCATTATTTTGAGTATCATGATAATTCCATTTACTGCCTCAATAGCAAGGGATTCTTTCAATCTAACTCCCTCTGTGCTCAAAGAATCTGCCTATGCGATAGGTGCCACAAAATGGGAAGTCGTAAAAGATGTTGTATTACCCTATTCCAAACTGGGAGTTCTTGGTGGGGTGGGACTTTCATTAGGAAGAGCACTGGGAGAGACTATGGCAGTTGCTTTTGTGCTTGGTAACTTAAATCAAATTCCAACCTCTCTTTTTGATGCTGCTGCAACAGTAACGGTAAAACTTGCAAATGAATTTACAGAAGCAGATAAAGATATTTATCTGAGTTCACTGTATTATTTGGCTTTATTACTTTTTATAATGAGCTTCACCATACTTGCTATTGCCAAATTATTCTTACTTAAGGCTAAGAGGCAATGATACTGAAAAAAAGAAAAATTGTAAGTAGTATAGCGCTTTTTATATGCTTTCTTACTGCTTGCTGGGGTATATTCTGGCTTACTTTTATAATAATTGATGTTTTAAGACACGGTATAACAGCTATTAATCCTGAACTTTTTCTGAAAGACCCTGCTCCGCCTGGAGAAGCAGGTGGAGGATTAAGAAATGCCTTTATAGGACATTTGCTTATAACAGTATTTGCTACTTTAATAGGTGTTCCTGTAGGAGTTCTTGGAGGAACCTTTCTTGCAGAGTATGGGAGAAAATACAATATTTCAAAGGTCATAAGTACTTTGGCTGATATCATGGTAAGTGTTCCTGCAATAATCATTGGTGCTTTTATATATGCCATAATTGTAAAACCCTTAGGACACTTTAGCGGATGGGCAGGAGCTGTTGCATTAGGAATAATTATGATACCTACAGTGCTAAGAACAACAGAAAATATGCTTTCTCTTATACCATGGACACTAAGGGAAGCTGCTTTTGCCCTTGGAGCGCCTTATTATAAAGTTATTATTCAGGTTGTATACAGAGGTGCTGCAACAGGAATTCTTACGGGAATTATTCTTGCAATTGCCAGGGTTACTGGTGAAGCTGCACCACTTTTGTTTACCGCCTTTAATAATAATTATTTTTCCTTAGACATGTCTCAACCTATCGCTTCCTTGACAGTAACTATTTTCCAGTATGCTATGGGACCGTATGAAGAATGGCATGCTCAGGCATGGGGTGCAGCTTTAATGATAACAGTATTTATTCTTTTAGCCACAATTACAGGAAGATTACTTATAAAAAGGAGGTATAAGGATTGATATCTGAAATTGAAGTAAAAAACTTAAATTTTTATTATACAGGTGGTGTTCAAATACTTAAAAACATAAATATGACTGTTTATAAAAGCCAAGTTACCGCATTAATTGGGCCAAGTGGTTGTGGTAAAACCACTTTATTACGATGTTTTAATAGAATGCATGATCTTTATGCAGGAAACAGATATGATGGAGAGATAATATTTCAGGGTACTAACATTCTATCGAAAGACACAGACCTGATAGAGTTAAGAAGTAAAATAGGTATGGTTTTCCAAAAACCTACACCCTTTCCTATGAGTATTTTTGAAAATATTGCCTATGGACTCAAATTAAGAGGAATAAAAAATAGGGGCGAGCTTAAATCGAGAGTTGAAAAAGCTTTACAAGATGCAGCGCTTTGGGAAGAGGTGAAAGATAAACTAAACACCAATGCCTTCGGACTAAGTGGTGGGCAGCAACAGCGACTTTGTATTGCAAGAGCCCTTGCAGTAGAACCTGAAATAATACTTTTTGATGAGCCTACAAGTGCTCTTGATCCTATATCTACAGGAAAAATAGAAGAATTAATAATTTCTCTAAAAGGTAGATTAACTATAATAATCGTAACGCATAATATGCAACAGGCAGCAAGAATATCTGATTGGACAGGTTTTATGATGCTTGGAGAACTCATAGAATATGATAAAACTGACAAAATATTTACAGTCCCATCAAATAAACTTACAGAAGATTATATAACAGGAAGATTTGGTTAATCAGGATATCTAAAGGGATTGCCTCTAAGAATTTTCTCAACTTTTGGGGGATTCCCCTTCAGAAGAAAACTTGCAAGTCCTCTTTCCTCTGTTTCAGTGCCGAGATATTTCCATTTGCCATTCCAAGAAACATAGAGCCTGATTGCATCTCCTTCCATCTCTACTAAAACTGGAGTAAATTCGAGGTCAGCCTTGTCAAAGGGTCTGATTGATGAAATAATCTCTCTGTATGCAGATTCTGAACAGTATTTTCTAATTCCAGCATTATCCTTATTTTGATAAGCTATCCTTATTTCATTAACAACTTTGAAAGCCTCAGTTGTATATAAATACTCCAAAGATGGCTGTTTAACCTCTTTCTTACCACCACAGGAAAAAAGAAAGGTTACAAAAGGCACTATTATACATAAAATTATTAACTTTCTCATTTTTACCTCCCGATATTTATATCCTGTATTTTACAACTTCCGCTTCTGAGATTGCATTATATTCTTTTATTTTTTCTTCTTCATTTTTTCTTGTTACTATCAAAGCATGTTTTCTTTTAGAATAATATACACAGATTTCACAGGCTTTATCTATCTCTTTTTCAGAATGCTCCCCTAAAATTAATATGACAGGTCCTTTAAAATCCAAGGGATGTATTAAAACAGCTCCCTTTCGGTTCATGAGAATTTCATTTTCTCCCTCGTCTCTTCCAACAATTGCTTTACATTTTTCAGATAACCTAAAATGTCTACCAATTTTTAATAATTCAACATTTTCAATTGTAAGCTCATCATAAGTGATAATATCCTTAACTTTTTTACAAAATAGAGGGTCTGTAAGAAGACATCCGCCAGAAGGTTGAGGAATTTTGTGGATACCATACTTTTGTGCAAGTAAAAGTTGCTTTTTTCTTCCTCTTCCCCAAATATCATATAGCATTTCTCTATCTATTATTCCATCTAACTCTGGTTTTGTTGCAGATAGAAGCTTTCCAGAAAGGGGTCTAACAATCAATCCCTTAAGAGATGCTTCGTTTTCAATATGAAGAATCTGTTCTCTCTTCTGAGACATGAGTCTTTGAAATACTATCTCTCCTGTTACAATAAAAGAAGCATTATATTTGGACATTAATTCTTTTGCTTCTTTAAGCATTAAAATTTTACAATCAATGCAAGGATTAAGATTCTTTCCATATCCATGCTTTGGATTTTTTAAAACTGAAAAAAACTTTTTTCTTATATCTATTTCTTCAATTGAAAAACCAAACTTCTGAGAATAAACTAAATCTTGCTCCTTTAAAGGTAAAACAAAGCCTGTCTGAAATTTAAAAGCTATGACTTCAATTTTTTGTTCCTTTATAACAAGAATCGAAAGGAGGCTATCGAGGCCACCTGAATACAGGGCAATAGCTCTATGCATATGGATGAGTTTTCCATACTTCCATTATCTCATCTGTTGTAGCCGTTGCTGTACCAACTTTACCAACAACTATTCCTGCTGCTACATTAGCTATTTTTGCTGAATCTACCAAAGACGCTCCAGAAATATGTGCTAAAGTTATAGTGGCAATAACAGTGTCTCCAGCACCAGTAACATCAAAAACCTTTTTTGCTACGGTAGGGAGATGAGTAACAATAACCTCTGCATTCTTTCTTTCAAAAAGACTCATGCCCTCCTCTCCTCTTGTGATAAGAACAGAATCGCAGGATAGTTTTCTAAGAAGATTATGTCCAGCTTTTATTAATGTCTTTTCATCTTTTATTTCTGTCTCTGCTCCATGGGATGCTTCGGCAATGTTTGGTGTAATCAAAGAAACATTTTTGTAAAGCCTGAAATGTCCAATCTTAGGGTCTACAGCTACAAAAATACCGTTTTTATGAGAAACAAGAGTTCTGAATAGTTCCTCTGATATTACTCCTTTTTTATAGTCTGATACGATCACAGCATCAAAATTTTTCAAAGCATCTCTTATCATTGAAAGAAATAGCTCCTTTGCCTTTCCTTCAAGTCTTCTACGGTCTTCTATATCAAATCTAACAACCTGTTGATTGCCTGCAATTATTCTCGTTTTAACAGTTGTTTTTCTTGAATCTTCGAAAATATAATCCTGAGCAATTCCTTTTTCAGTTAGTAAATCTCTTACAATTCGACCTGCTGAGCCTTTCCCTATTATCCCTGAAATAAAGGCATTGCCACCAAGTGCTATTATATTGTTTGCCACATTAGCTGCGCCACCAAGCCTATAAGATTCCTCACATACTTCCACCACAGGCACAGGTGCTTCAGGAGATATTCTTGATACTTTTCCAAAAATATAGCGGTCTAAAATTATATCACCTATAACAAGAACTTTCTTATTTTTGAAATGTTTAAAAAGTTTCTGTAAATTTTCTAATTTCATCTGCCTTCCCTCAATAGTTTAATAATTTCCTCCAACCCTGCCTCACCTTGAGTTCCTTCTTTCATCTTTTTCCATTTATATAAAGAACTTTTAATCTCCTCCTCACCTACAATAATAACCCACTCAACTCCCAGTTTATCTGCCTTTTTCAGTTGGTTTTTCAAAGATATATCTTCATAGGCTCTCTCCGCAATAAAACCCTCTTTTCTGATTTCGCTAATAACTCTCTTTACTTCTCTATCTAATCCCTTACCTGCATAGGCAACATAAACTATGGGTTTCTTAGATTCAATGGATAGATTATCTTTAGATAACTCCACTAATCTTTCCATTCCTATAGCAAAGCCTGCTGCAGGAGTTTTTGGGCCTCCAAAATATCCTACCAGGTCATCATATCTACCACCCGCTGCAACAGCATTTTGAGCGCCAAGCATAGTAGTAGTTACTTCAAAAACTGTTCCTGTATAGTAATCAAGTCCTCTAACTATATGAGGATTAACAGAATATTTTATTTCATAATCCTCAAGCTCTTTCTGAAATCCAAAAAAATGGGTTTTGCAGTCATTACACAGAAAATCTATCATAACTGGAACATCTTTTAAAACTTCCCTACAACCTGGAACTTTGCAGTCAAGAACTCGCAAAGGATTCTTGACAAATCTTCTCTGACAATCACTACAAAGATTTTCAATCTTATGATTTAAAAAATTAAATAAACTTTCTTTATAAGAAGGTCTACATTTTTTACAACCAAGAGAGTTTATTTCATAGGTAAGATTTTTTAAATTAAGCTTTTTAAAAAATTGCTTCAATATCCAAAGCATTTCAGCTTCAACAGAAGGAGCTGCTATACCAAAACATTCTACTCCTATCTGATGAAACTGTCTAAGTCTACCTTTTTGCGGTCTTTCATATCTAAACATTGGGCCAATATAGTAAAACTTTTGTGGAGAAGGGTTATTAAAAAGAGAATTTTGTATATAGGCTCTTACAACAGAAGCTGTACCTTCTGGTCTTAAAGCGACTCTTCTTCCTTTTTTATCGTTAAAAATATACATTTCCTTTTCAACTATATCTGTATCCTCTCCTATACTTCTCAAAAAGAGCTCAGCCTGCTCTAAAATTGGAGGTCTTATTTCATTATAGTTATAAAGTTCTAACAATCCCCTTGCATTCTCTTCAATATGTTGCCAGACATGACTCTCTTCAGGAAGGATGTCCTGCATGCCTCTAAGAGAATTAAGCTTCACTTTCTTCTCCTTCTCTCTCCTTATCAAATTCAAGCATTCTTAAATGGCTTTCTATGAGTCTTTTAATCTCCTCTTTAAAATGTCTCCTTATGCCTTTTAGGTCTACAATGTCTTCATGAATTTTTACAACCTTTTCTTGAGCTTCTTTTAGTATATTTTCTGCTTTCAACTCCGCTTCCTTAATTATAAGTTCTGCTTCTTTTTTCACATTTGTCTGATATTCATCAACAAGCTTTTGAGCAGTCATAAGAGTATCTCTAATAGATTGCTCTATTTTTCTGTACTCCTCTAACTGAGTTTCCAGGATTGTAACCTTTTCTTTCAACATAGAATTTTCCTTTAAAATCTCCTCTAACTCTTCTCTTATTATCTCAAGAAAAGAGTATACTTCCTCCATATCAAAGCCTCTAAATTTAACCTTAAACTGCTTCTGCTGAATATCAAGTGGAGTAATTCTCATAACTGTCCTCCTTTAATTCTATATCCAAGCTCAATAAGGCTCAGAATTAAAAATTTCTGAATAAAATAAATCAAAAGTAAAAGGATAAGCGGAGAAATATCAACAGGCAATCGGAAAGGTAGTAATTTTCTTATTGGGCGTAAAATTGGTTCTGTTACTCTGTATAAAAATCTCACTATCGGATTATAAGGGTCAGGGTTTACCCAACTTACAAGTGCTGAGGCAATAACAATAAAAGAATAGACAGTTAAAGCTATATCTAAAATATTTCCTATTACAATAATTAGATTTCCAAGTATAGACATTTAATCTCCTTGCATGGAAAGTTCTTTAGCCCTTTGAGTAGCATCATTGATAGTTTTTAACAAAATTGCTCTAAGTGTACCGTCAGAAAGCACCTTTAATCCCGCCTCTGTTGTTCCTCCTGGTGAGGTTACCTTTTGCCTGATTTTATCAGGTGGCAACCCGCTATCCAGTAATTTTGCTGTACCAACAAAAGTCTGTATTAAAAGTTCAGAGGCTATGTCCTCTGAAAATCCCATTTCTGTTGCTACATCAATAAACTGCTCTAAAATATAACAGAAAAAACCGGGTCCGCTTCCTGAAAGAGCGGTAACAAGATTCATGTAATTTTCAGGAAGAGTAATTACCTTACCCACACTCATAAATATGTCTCTTACAGGAGCAACAATTTTCATTTCAAGGCACTCGCATATAGCAAGAACTGTCATAGACTCACCTACTATTGCAGCAAGATTTGGCATTGCCCTTATTAGTTTATCTGTTTTAAGATAATTTTTTATAAAATTGAGAGGTATTCCTGCTGCAATAGAAACCACTGTATGCCTTTCTGAGACAAAATCTTTTATCTCTTCGAGAACTTCTTTTATATTCTGAGGCTTTACTGCTAAAACAATAATTTCTGACTGTTTAACCACATCGATATTTGAAGATATAGTCTTTATACCATAACATTTTTCAAGATATCGTCTTCTTTCCTCAATAGGGTCTGAAACCACAATATTTCTCTTACCCTCTTTTATTAGCCCTCTAATTAGGGCTTCTGCCATATTGCCACCACCGAGAAAACCAATCATTTTATATTACCTCCTCTTTTATTCTTTGCCCAAAAAGGGCTGTTCCTATTCTTACCATTGTTGCTCCTTCCTCAATGGCTACCTCAAAATCATGGGACATCCCCATTGATAATTCTTTAATAAATGGATATTTATTAAGCAAAAGATCTCTTAGTTGTCTAAGCCTTTTAAAATAAGGTCTTACATCTTCGGGATTTTCAAAATAAGGCGGGATTGTCATAAGGCCTTCCACTCTTATATTTTTAAGTTTTTCGATTACCTTAATGATGTTTTCTACTTCTTCCTCCACTACTCCGTACTTAGACTCTTCTTCGGAAAGCTTTACCTGCACAAGCACCCTTTGAATTTTATTTATCTTTTCTGCTTCTTTATCAATTGTAATTGCAAGTTTTTCAGAATCAACAGAATGAATAAGTGAAAAAATCTTAACTGCATCTTTGACTTTATTTGTTTGAAGATGGCCAATCATATGCCATTCAATATTAAATCCTTTGATTCTTTCAATTTTTACCTTTGCCTCCTGAACTCTATTCTCACCAAAAATTCTTAACCCTAAATCTGCTGCTTCTATAATTTTATCATCCGGTTGAGCTTTTGTTACAGCAATTAGTTTTATTTCCTCTGGATTTCTGCCTGCTCTTAGAGCAGCATACGTCATTTTTTTAAAAATTGATGATATTCTTGATGCAAGCATAATATAATACATTATACATGATTATGCGACTGTTTGATAGGCTCACGCTTAGATGGAAGCTTATTTTGCTTCTTCTTTTCCTGAATTTTACTCTAATGTCCTCTCTTTATGTTTTCTATAGTCAAGCCGAAAAAAGGCTTCTAAAAGAAATAGAAAAACAAACTGCAGATCTTACTAAAGCTATCCAGATAGGTGTAGAAGAAGTAACAAGAGGAGGGTCTAATAAGCTTGCAGAGTATCTTGATAAACTAAATACAAGGGGTATAAAAGAGGTATCAATAATAAGTAACACCCAAGAAATTATCGCGAGCACTAACCCACAAAATATTGGAAAACCTATTACTCATCGAAAAAAAGAGTTAATTATAAAAGCAGAACTTGGTGAGCCAATATTCGAAGAAGAACATGTTTATAATGTTATTGTACCTGTTATTGCTGGAAATGTTCAGTATGGATATATACACTTGAGAATAAACAAAGACGACTTTTCTAAAATTCTTAAAGCCAATGCTTTTAAAAGAATGTTGACTAACCTGCTAATATTTTCAATTGGAATAATTGTAACTTATATTATCTCGAAAAGATATACGAAACCAATTGATACTCTTACTGAAGCTGCTATGAAAGTAGCTCAAGGTGATTTTAGCTATAGACTGAATATAAATAGAAAAGATGAAATTGGCAAAATAGCAGAAAGTTTCAATTTTATGATTCAAAAACTTGAAGAACATCAAGCTTTACAGAAAAGGCTCAGAGAAGCAGAACATCTTGCTGCAATTGGCCAATTAAGTAGAACAATCGCTCATGAGATAAGAAATCCTCTCAATTTCATTAACTTAAGCATTGACCATCTAATAGAAAAACTAAAAAAAGAAAACCAAAATTCAGAGAATCACACCAAACTTCTTCAAAACATGAAACAAGAAATTTATAGAGTTAATAATCTTGTTACTGAATATTTGGAATATACTCGTCCCCTTAAATTAAATAAAACATCCCAAAGCATAATTGAAATAATAGATGAGGTATTATCAGTTATTGAAATTACCGCTGAACAGGATGGAATCCATATTTATAAAGACTATAAAATAGATTTTACTCTCAATTTAGACAAGGACTTAATGAAAAGTTGTTTGCTTAATATAATAACTAATTCACTACAGGCAATGAAAAATTCAGAAGTAAAAAATATTTTTATTAAGACAGAACTTGTAGGTGATGAACTTCTCTTAAGTATAGCTGATACAGGTTCAGGAGTTTCTGAGGAGTTATTAGATAAAATTTTTGAACCATTCTTCTCTACTAAAAAAGGTGGTTTAGGCTTAGGGCTTCCGTTAGCAAAGAAAGTTATAGAGGAACATGGTGGTAAAATAGAATTTTGGAGTACTCTTGGCAAGGGAAGTGAAATAAAAATTTATTTACCTTTATAAGCATAATATGATAAATGTTCTAATAATAGATGATGAACCTCTTCAGAGAGATATTTTATGCACAATTCTCTCAGACGAAGGATATAATGTTTATTCTGCATCGTCCATTGAAGAAGCAAGAAAGATAATTAATGAAACCTCTCCAGAGATTATTCTTACAGATTTAAAACTTGGCAATGAAAATGGAATCGAGATTTTAAATGATATTCCGAATAAAACTATTTCGCCAGTTGTTATTGTAATTACAGCTTTTGGAACAATATCTTCAGCTGTTGATGCAATAAAAAGGGGAGCTTTTGACTATCTTACAAAACCGGTAGACAGAGAAGTACTTATATTCACAATAAAAAAAGCTGAGGAACGAATAAATCTATTAAGAGAAAATCTTAGACTAAGAGAAGAGCTATACGGACAGTTTAAAATTGAAGGCATTGTTGGTAGATCAAAAAAAATGCTTCAAATACTTGACATAGTAAAAAAAGTAACTCCCACTTCAGCAACAGTTTTAATCTATGGTGAGTCTGGAACAGGTAAGGAACTAATAGCAAAAGCTATACACTACAATTCTCCTCGAAAAGACAAACCTTTTATCGCAATAAACTGTGCAGCCATACCAGAAACTCTTATAGAAAGCGAACTTTTTGGCTATGAACCAGGAGCCTTTACAGGTGCAAATACCAGAAAAATAGGATTGATTGAGTCTGCTCAGGAAGGAACGCTTTTTCTTGACGAGATTGCTGAATTGCCTTTAAATCTTCAATCAAAACTATTAAGAGTTATTCAAGATAAGGAAGTAAGAAGAATCGGAGGTAAAGATACAATTAAAATAGATTTAAGAATTATTGCAGCTACAAACAAAAATTTATCAGAAGAAGTTGCAAAAGGTAAATTCAGAGAAGACCTATATTATAGATTAAAAGTTGTAACAGTTGAAATACCTCCTTTAAAGGAAAGGAAAGAAGACATTCCTGAACTTGTAAGATTCTTTATAGAAAAATATTCAAGAGAGTTTGGTAAAAGAATTTCTGATATTGATGAAAAAGCTTTACAAGCTTTAATGAATTATCATTGGCCCGGCAATATTAGACAACTTGAGACAGTAATTGAAAGGGCTATAATAATATGTGAAGGTGACAAAATAAATCTCCGAGATATTCAGGATGAGTTAAGACTTAATATTCCTAAAAATATCCTTGATATCGATATTCCTGATGAAGGACTTAATTATGAGGCTTTAGAGAAGGAATTACTTAAAAAAGCTTTAATTAAATCAAATTATGTTATCGCAAAAGCAGCAAGACTGCTTGGAATGAGCTATAAAACTTTCTGGTATCGGCTTGAAAAATTTGGATTATCAGAAAACTTCCCCAAAAGGGAAAACTTCCTCAAATGAGGAAATTTCAAAAATATAATTGTTATATAATTTAAGCATTTCGTTTTGGCATAAAAATTGTTAGCTTTATTTTTAAGCCTAAAACTGAAATCCCTGAATAATCAAAAAGGAAAGGAGGTGACTAAGAAGAATGAAAAAAATTATAGCAGTCGTAATGGCATTGGTATTTGCTCTCACCGTATCAGTAGCCTTTGCACAGCAGCCAGCAGCAAAACCAGCTGAGCCAGCAAAGCCAGCTGAACCAGCAAAGCCAGCCGAGCCAGCAAAGAAAGCTGAGAAACCTGCTAAGGAAAAAGTTAAACAGATTACTGGTGAACTTACAGCTGTTGATACAGCTGGTAAGGCTATTACAGTAAAAAGCAAAAAGCAGGAACTCACAATCGGTGTAACAGAAGCACAGCTTAAAGACATCAAGGCTGGTGATAAGGTTGTAGTAAAATACACCGAGAAAGATGGCAAGCTTACAGCAAAGAGCGTAAAGAAAGTTGCAGCCAAGGCTGAGAAAAAAGGTGAAGTAAAGAAAGAAGCAAAGCCAGCTGAGAAGCCAGCTGAAAAGAAGGCTGAGCCAGCAAAACCAGCTGAAAAGAAACAGTAATCTTCTTTCATCTTATAGGGTGGGGGATTTTCCTCCACCCTTTTATTTTAAACTTCCACTCCTCTTTTTCTTAATTCTTCCAATTTTTTCTCTCTGCAATCTTTACATCTAAACTCGGGTTCGGGATCATGAAGCTTATCATAATTTTTAGTTTTAACTACTCTGTAACCTTCACAAACAGTTCCGCAGTCAGCACATCTAACATTTTCTCTTATTTCCCAAAGGGGATAAAAACCAGGAATCTTGAAGTGGGACTTAAATATTGCCTTGTCAACAAACCAAAATACATTGGCAAGTAAAAACTGATTGAGCAAAAAGGCAGGTATTGTATGAATTCTTAGATAATCACTTAATACAAACTGAAGTAAAGCCCCAGCAATTCCTGAAAGAACAATCCATCTCCCAAACACATATACAAACCATGTTTTCATAATCAAACCTCCGTGAATTTATTATTCTTTTTGTGCTTCTTTATAGACTCTCTTTGAAAATTCATCAAAAAGTCTTGTGCATTTTTTGAGCTTTTCGATAGCTTCTTTTTTAAGGGGAGCATTTATAAAATCTCTTTTTTCTACTTTTTTTAGCCATGCTTTCAGTTTTTCAAGCTCTTCTTCATTTTCTTCAACCTCTGCAAATATAAAATTTTGTCTTTCGATCTCAAAGGATATCTCTTTAAAAAAATCCTCACATTTATCAATTATTTCCTGATATTCTTTGTTTCTTGCATTGACAAATTCATTAAGAATTTTTATCTCCTCATCTCGATTCAAAATTTTTCCCTCAAATAAAAGGACTTGTCCACCGTAATTATCTATTATTTTAGAAAGGTTTTGAACTTTATCTAATAATTCTTTAGAATAAGGCAGAACCCATACAGTCTGATAGTTTATAGCACCAAGTTTTTTTAATTCTCTCCATATAAACACTCTTGCACGAGAAGGGGTTGAAGGAACTGTATATGATATAAAAAGCCACTTCATTTAATTTTTAGTGTAACATTTTTCTTACTTTCAGAAGAAAAGGTATCGCTGCAAGCTGTAACACTACTGAAAAAACTATCAAAGCGTAGAGTGAAAAATCATACAGAACTCCTAAAGCAACACTGCCTAAAAACCAAAATAGACCATATCCTGTATTAAAAACACCGTATCCAATTCCTCTTTTTTCCCTTGGAACTAAGACAGCAACAGCTGCTCTCATTATAGACTCCTGTGCTCCCATTCCTATTCCCCATAAAATCATTCCGAACAAAGCAGAATAGAATCCACCAAGAAAACAAAGAGGTGCAAAGCCTGCTGAAAGAGATACAGAAAGAATAAGCACTGATAGCCCTTTTCTGTCAAAAAGATATCCAAAAAATAGGGCTGCCAATGCATCAACTCCCATTGCCACTGCATAAAAAACTGGTATCCATTGTTCAGAAACAGTTGCCACTTTTTTAAAATGATAAGCAATAAGAGGAAAATCAGCGTATCCCGCACCATTTAAAGCTACAGCGACTAAATAAATCCAATAAACCTTACTTAAACCCTTTGTCTCAATCTGAAGCTTGCTTATCTCTAAATCTCTTGGTGAAGGATAAAGAATTCTTGCAAAAAAAAGAATTAAAACAGCAATCATAGCAGGGATAAGCAATACTCCAAATGCTTCTCTGTATCCTCCATGGAAATAAAAAACTCCTGCAACTATCAGAGGACCGATCATTGCCCCAAGCTGATCCATTGCCTCATGAAGTCCAAAACCCCATCCACGACCTATTTCTACTGTTGCATGGCTTAACATAGCATCTCTTGAGGGATTTCGTATTGCTTTACCAATTCTTTCAGCCATAATTAAAAAAGCTGCCAGCTGCCACTGCCCAACTAAAGCAAGTGCAGGAACGCTTAAAAGATTTATCAAGTAACCGATGATTGTTATTGTCCAGTATTTCCCAGTCTTGTCAGCAAGCCATCCTGAGATTAGTCTCAAAGCATATCCTAAAAACTCTCCAAGTCCTGCAATTAGTCCAACTAAGGCAGCAGAAGCTCCCAAAACCTCAAGATAAGGACCTGTGATACTTCTTGCAGCTTCGTAGGTCATATCAGAAAAAAGGCTTACAAAGCCGAGTAAAACAATAAATATGGTAGCTGTTTTCAATTCTGTCCTCCTCTATCACTGTAACTCATTAGTCGTTTCCTATTTATATCATGCCGAGAATGCATAAACAGCCGAGGAATCTCATACTATCTGCAGTCACACTTTAAGGACAGAGATTCCTCGCAACACTTGAGAGTGCTCGGAACGACAGAAAAAAAGATAACCCTTTCGAGTCAGATTCCCATCAGGGTCATTAAGCCCCCTCCGAATGACTCCTGATAATTCAACAGCTTCCAATTCAATGCTATCACTCATAGTCCTATTTGATATCATTCCATTTCATAGGAAATAAACGTGAAATCTCATTCCTATTTTGCAATAAGTACAGAACGTTCACTATATTCCAGAACCCTCTGGGAAACGCTACCCAGAAGGATCCCTTTTACAAATCCCTTACCATGAGAGCCCATTACAATAAGAGAAACATCTTCCTGAGAGGCAATATTAATAATCTCTTTGTATGGTTTACCCTGAACTAAATGATAGCTCACCTTAAACCCAATTTTCTCAAGCTCTTGCTTTATAGCATTTAATTTAATTTCGCTATCATCTCTGCTTTCATTTTCCATAACATGAACAATAACTGCTTCCCTTGCTCCTGCATTATATAAAAATGATATATAGTTTTTAGCACGCTCCGAATGCTCTGACCAATCAGTGGCATAAAGTATTTTTCTAAAAAGATTACTGCAGAATTGTTCAGTGACTTTACCTTCAATCATTCTAATGGTATGATATTTTACAACCAAAACTGGTAATGAAGATTTCTTAACAACTCCATCTGTAGTAGAACCAATAAATAACTCATCAATCATATGTCTTTTATGCCTTCCTGTTACAATAAGAGAGACATTTTCAAGGGCTGCTTCTTTAACAATTTCATTTACAACATTGCCTGAAGTTATTTTTGTCTTTCCTGACAATCCAGTTGATTGAAGATAATCTATATATTCCTTCATCTTTTCAGTTGCAGATTGTTTAATGTGGTCAATATCAAAAGGCAATCCCGATTCTTTTGTAAAATAAATAGCATCCTCATCTATAACATAAAGCAATACAATCTCTCTCAATCCTGCTGATTTTAAACAAGTAAGACTTTTTAAGATCGGAAGAGAAAACTCATCAAACTTTGTTGGATAAAGAATCTTTGAAAACATTTTTAAACCTCCTTATTTTATTTAACCCCTAATAGCCAAGAAAATACTTTGTATAAGATATAAGCTGTAAATCCTGATACTATAAGAGAGACACCCCAATTTATGACAATCTCTTTAATCACTTTAATCTGAATATATTTCACTCCCCTTGCAAGCCCTGCACCACCAATTGAACCAACTATTGCCTGATTCATAGATGTGGGATATCCCAAAATTGCTGCAATATAAGCTGTAGTTGCCTGTCCAAACTGTGCACCTATTGCGCTGTTTATTTCAAGTTGAACGATATGAAGTCCTACTTTTTCCAAAAGGGGTCTACCCCATGTTAAAGCTCCTATAGCTACAACCACTCCGCCAATGAAACCTGCAAAAAGCAGAGACTTCAGAGTTCCGCTCTGCTTTCTTAACTATTCCTACTGTTTTAGTGAAAATAAAGCCAAAAATACATCCAACCAGCGGAGTGCCAACCCATGTAATTGCAAGGGGTAACATAGTGTGTTCCCATGCAATTGGAGCATCAATGGCAAGGCCTACTCCAACAATTGAAAAACAGGCTAACTGAGCTGTTGATATAGGTAGCTTAAGCCATGTATTAACTGCTGTAACCAAAGCTGCATTAAGCATCATTATCATGGCTCTAAAAGGAGTGAGATATTCAATTGGAATTATTCCTACCCCTACAGTTTTGATAACCTCATGGCTTTGAAATGTTGCGCCTAACAAGGCACATATTGCCATTATCAGTGTAGCAGTCCTGATATCCAATATCTTTGCTCCATAGGCTGTGCCCATCACTGCACCGGTATAATGTGAACCAATTGTCCATCCAAAAAACAATCCCGCGATAATCATTCCTACAATATAAAAGGTTTCCATAAATTCACCTCCAAGTTTATATGTAACTATTGTTACATAAATTTTATAAAATGTCAATAAAAATTTTAGTGACTATTGTTACATATATTTTTGAAAAAAGCAAAAAAATTCTCTGGAAAACTTAAACATTAACCTTCCTTTTATCATAAAGATTTCTCAATAAAAGAATTTTTAAACTCTCTACTGCATAATATGTTGATTCTAAAAATGAAGCTGCCCGAGGAGTTCTTGCAAATCCACCAGATTTTGTCTGACAAAATAAAATAAAATTAAGAACACCTTCCTTATCTTTTGGGGTTGAGCGCAAAAAATTTAATGCTTTAAGACAAAAATATGTATTATCTATATAAGAAGTTGTACCTGGTGAAAATCCAAATCCTCCGTCGGGATTCTGGCATTCTGTAAAATATTTAACTAAAAATTTTTTATCAAATCTTTCTCTAATAATTCCTTTATCTGCTAAGTAAACAGTCATCCATAAGTCTCTTACTATTTTAGAGTCTGGTATTTTCTCTATATCTGGATGTGATAATGGTAAATTTATCAACTCTGAAATTTTCACTAAATAAAATATTCGTTCTAATGTCATTATGTTTGAAGATAAAGAAAAGCTTGATTGTTCTGAGAAATTTATCTTTATATTACAAATTAAACAAATTTTTAAAAATTGATAAAAAATTTTAGGTTCAGTCCATTTTCTATTTTGGTAAAGCCATAATTGTAAGTTGTTATCTTCTTGAGGGTTATAATCAATATCTAAGCCAAATTCTTTTAAGGCTTTTAATATTTTTAATGCATGATAAGTATCTTCAATTGTTGCAGGAAGTAAAGGGGTGGCTGCAAAACCACCTTCTTGCCTCTTTCGCTGGATAACAAAGTGATAACAATCGTTAAGACTTTTTCTTAAATTCATTAAATTATTTTATTTATGTGTAATCATCAAGGCTTGCCTCACATTTCCATTCTCATGCCCGTGTTATTTGATTATAATCCGCAATTTTTTCTTTTGCAAGATTTAATAGTATCAAGACAATAAAAAATTTTAGTTATTTTTCAAAGAGGAATTTATCTTGAAAGGAAATTGCAAATACAGAGAAACTATTTTTATAGCTATCAAATTAACATGGTTTTGGTATAATGGCAATAGATGCCTTTAAAAATCATACAGGTAAACTTGAGTTTTGCTGTTCTAAAAGTAATTTATCAGTTTAAAACTTTATTACATAGAGTTATAATAAAAATGATTTAGAGGAGGTATATATGGGGGAAGTAGGTAATGAAAAAATATTTGGTGGATTGGGTTCAGCATTTATTATATTAAGTTTTCTTCCCTATATAGGTTGGATTTTAGGAATTGCAGGAATTGTTCTTCTTTTTATAGCCTTTCATAAATTTTCTGAGATATTCAGTGATAAAAACATCTTTAATAAATTTCTGACAGCATTTTTAGTTTCTATCGCTGGAATTATTGTTTTTCTTATATTTGGGTTATTTTCTTTTATTCCAGCGATGATGAGTGCAAAACATGGCGCTGGAGAACACATGGGCTTTGATTTTGGAATGTTAGGTATAGGAATAATTTTTGCATTGATTGTTTTTTATATAATTAATATCTTTGCAGCTAATTATTACAGACACTGTTTTAACCTTATGGCAGAGTATACGAGTATAAATCTATTTAGACTTGCTGGCACCTTTGTTTTTTGGGGTGCTGTTGGATTAATAGCTTTTGGACTTGGGGCAATCGCTATTATCGTTGGTTGGATACTGCTTACTATAGCCTTTTTTAGCCTTCCTCAATCCTATAATACCTATGATATAGAGATTAAATGACAATTAAAACCTAACAAGACCTTCCATTCAATGCTATAATAATTCATGGATTTTTTTAAGAAGTTGTTTGATGCATTAAACAATGCAGGAGTTAAATATCTTTTATGTGGAGGCATTGCAGTAAATTTATATGGAATAGAAAGAGCTACTGCAGATATAGATATTGTATTAAAGCTTGATGAGGAAAATTTAATAAAATTTGTTAATATAGCTAAAAAAATAGGATTGAAGCCTAAGATACCTGTAGAATTAGATGAATTAGTAAATACAGAAAAAAGACAAGATTGGAAACTGTATAGGAATATGAGAGTTTTTAGCTTATATGAGGAAGGGGCACCATTTTTTATTGTTGATATATTGATTGATGAACCCTTTGAATTTTTAGAAGTCTACAGTAGGAGAAAAGAAATAAAGTTTAATGAAACAGTTATTCCACTTGTTCCTATTGATATTTTGATTAAGATGAAGGAGAAGACTGGGAGGCCCCAAGATGAAGCAGATGTTTTTTATCTGAGGAAGATAAAAGAGGAGTGGGAAAGAGAAGACTAATATGGAGAAAAGTCGAGAAAGACCTCTTCTTTACTATAAAACAAAAGAACAAATTGAAAAATACAGAAATAAACCTGTTGAACATAAATTAAAATGGCTTGAGGAACAAATGTATTTTTTCTATTATGCTATGCCTGAAAAAGCAAAAAAAATTAGAGAGAGTTTAATGGAGGATAATATTAGTGGATGAGATTTTCAAGGTGGTCATACTTGGTATTATTCAGGGTATTACAGAGTTTCTGCCTATAAGCAGTACTGCACATCTTGTTATCACACCATGGATTTTTGGTTGGACTGGTACTGTTAATTCCCTTAGTTTTAACATTGCTGTTCATCTGGGAACTCTTTTTTCACTTTTGTACTGTTTCTGGAAAGACTGGCTTGATATACTTTTGAGGGATAGAAAAATGCTTCTCTATCTGATTTTAGGCACAATCCCTGCAGGGTTAGCAGGCGTTGCCTTTCATGACTTTATTGAAAATTCATTAAGAAACCCTTTAATTATTGTTTTTACCCTTGTTTTTGTTGGAATTCTTATGCTTATTGCAGAAAAGGTTGGTAAAAGACAGAGAAACTCTGTAACACTCTCCGATGCTCTTGTAATCGGCACAGCACAAGCAATAGCCCTTATCCCTGGAGTTTCCCGTTCAGGAATAACAATTACCGCTGGATTATTTAAAGGACTTGATAGAGCCTATGCAGCAAAATTTTCTTTTCTTCTTTCAACACCTGCAATTGCTGGTGCAGGCATACTTGATTTTTATAAATCTATAAAAATTGGCTATTCTCATGACTACTCACTTTTCATTATAGGAGTGATTTCAGCAGCAGTTACAGGAATAATAGCTATCAAATTTTTACTCAACTTTTTGAAAAAGTATCCTCTAAATATCTTCATATATTACCGATGGGTTTTAGCAGGGGTTATTTTTTTGTTATATTTTCTTAGAAACTGATGACAACAAAAGTATTTTATAGAAAGCCGTCAAAAGTGACGCTGAATAATGCCCCTAAGGAGAGGGAAAAAAAAGGACATAGCTCAGTAAAGGCTTCTGATATATTTAAATCAGCCCTGCTTATAGCTTTTGCCATATATCTTTCAGTAAGCCTTTTTACCTATAACCTCTTAGACCCTTCTTTCTTTACCTTTACAAAATCAAAAACCTCTAATTATGGCGGCATTATAGGGTCTTATTTGTCAGATATTTTTTTTAGCATCTTTGGTATAGCTACTTTTTTTATACCTTTGCTTTTAATCTGGGGTGGCATAAGAAAATTTCTTGGCAAATCCCTTTCTTTATCAAAACTACCTTGGATATTAACTCTTCTCTTTTCCTTTGCAGTTATGCTTGAGCCATTTAGAGGAAGCTTATTATCTTACAAAAAACTTCCAGAAGGGTTATCATGGATTGCATTTCACCTCTGTGAGAAGTATATTTCTCTTGTGGGAACTTATATATTTTGGTTCGCCTTTGCTGTAGCTTCAGTTTTACTTATAAAGCCAACTGTATTAAGAAAAAAATCTGAGAAACAAAGTGAAGATTCCATACTAAACAAGGATGAAATAAAAGTTGTTAAAGTATCAAAAGCTGAAGAACCTCTTAGAGAGGCTGAGGCAAGCAGATTTAAGACAGAAGATATAAAAATCAGGAAAAAGGAAATTGATGAGAGACAGAAAATTGAGGCAGTTGAAAAGGGTTTTATTCTACCACCACTTAGTATGCTTAAAATTGAGAAAAATGAAAGCAACATCTCAAAAGAGGAAATAATAGCTTCTGCACGTAGTATTGAAAGCAGATTTGCAGAATTTGGAATTCAGGGAACTATCAAAGAGGTACATCCCGGACCTGTTGTTACCATGTATGAATTTGAACCTGCAAGTGGAATAAAGCTTAGTAAGATAATCACCCTAAGTGATGAGCTTGCCTTGTCTCTGAAGGCTCAAAGTATAAGAATCTATCCAATTCCAGGAAGGTCAGCAATTGGTATTGAAGTACCAAATAAGAAACGGGAAATTGTTAGGCTTGGTGAAATTGTTGCCTCAGAGAAATTTCAAAATACCTCTTCCTATCTTACCCTTGCACTTGGAAAGGATATTTACGGAAACCCTGTTATAACAGACCTTGCAAAGATGCCCCATTTACTTGTGGCTGGCGCAACTGGTTCTGGAAAAAGTGTTTGCCTTAATACCATGATACTTAGTCTCCTATATAAAGCAACTCCCCATGATGTAAAACTTCTTCTTATTGACCCCAAACTTCTTGAGCTTTCTACCTATGAGAATATTCCCCATTTAATGTCTCCAGTGATTACAGATCCGAAGGAAGCTTCAGATGCTCTTAAGAAAGTTATTTTTGAAATGGAACGTCGATATAAACTTTTTGCCTCACGTGGATTTAGAAACATTGAAAGTTTCAACCAATCCGTCTCCTTTGAAGAAAAAGTTCCCTACATTGTTGTTTTTATTGATGAGTTTGCAGACCTCATGTTTACAGCTCCTTCCGAGGTTGAACAAGCTGTAACCCGCATTGCTCAGATGGCAAGAGCATCGGGAATTCATCTTGTTGTGGCCACACAAAGACCAAGCGTTGATGTAATCACAGGCATAATCAAGGCAAACTTTCCAGCAAGAATTGCCTTTCAGGTTACTTCCCGTGTAGACTCCCGAACAATTCTGGACACGCAGGGTGCGGAAAAACTTCTTGGAATGGGTGACATGCTTTTTATGGTTTCAGGGGTAAAGATAATTAGAGTACACGGTGCTTATGTTAGCGAAGAAGAAGTAAAGGCAGTAGCTGAGTATTTACGCACACAAGGAAGCCCTGATTACTCTCTCTTTGAATCAATTCAAGTTCCCACTGACAAGAAGGAAAACGGCAGAGCCAATGGAGTTGAAAGAGATGAACTCTACGAAGAGGTAATAGATTATGCCTCACAGGTTGGTGAGATATCTATTTCTCTTATTCAGAGAAGGTTTAAGATTGGCTACAATCGTGCTGCAAGGATAATGGACCTTCTTGAAGAAGACGGACTTGTAGGACCCCCGCAGGCTGCAGGCAAGCCAAGAAAATTTCTTGGAAAATTTTAAAATTTTTATTAAACTTTTTTTCACTCCCACCGATATATATAATCAAGGCAGCAGGGTGGAAAGGAGGTGAAGGAAGTAAAAATTCACCCAACAGACTGTCTGGATGCAGGAGGCATCCTAAATAAAACATGGAGGTTTAAACCATGGCATTAAAAATTAACTTTAACGCAGAAGCAGCAGTAACACACACAGCCCTTCTAAGAAACGAAAGGGCAATGAACAAATCTCTTTTAAGAATTTCAACAGGTAACAGAATTCTTTCAGCAGCTGATGATGCAGCAGGACTGTTTATTGCTGACCAGCTTAGTGTTGTTGCAGCAGCTCTTGATCAGGGTAACAAAAATATTCAGACAGGTATAAGTGCGCTACAGATTGCTGAGACAAACGTGGGACAAATTTTTGAGAAACTCCAGACAATCTACACAAAGGCACAATCTGCAGCAAATGACATTAATGATCCGAATGCAAGAGCTGCACTTCAGAGGGATATTACAAATTTAAGAGATGCCATTCAGAAGCTCGCAACAGATACAGAGTACAATGGAATTAAACTATTAGATGGCACATTCCAGGGTAAAGTAATTCACTATGGAGCAAGGGCTAATCAAACAATTACAGTTGACATAGGTAATCTTCAGACAACAGCGCTTGGTTCCTATCTTGCCTCTGGTAGTGGCAATGTTACCACTGGTTCAGCAGGTACAACTGGTGGCAGTTTAGCTAATTTCATAACTGGACTTAATTCTCCAACCTATGTTGCAACCTCAGGTGAGACCGTTGATATTAATGGAAATATAGTATTCCAAGGAACAACGGCAGGAATTCTTGTTGATGCAGCAACCTTAGCTGATGGGGTAAACAGTAATTCAACCCTTCAAAATGCAGGAATTCGTGCTATTGCAAGCAATTCAAGCCTTGCATCAACATACAGTGCACCAGTATCTGTATCAGGAGAGGCAGGTGGAGCTAATAATGGAGATGATGCTGATTTTGCAGTAACACTTAATTTTTATTTAGGCACAGGAAGCACTACCTTTAGTGTTAATCTTTCGGAAATTAACACAACTTTTGACGGTACCGATTATACAACAACAGTTACTACTGCAACCCTTGATACCCTTGTTCAGCGTATTAACTCCGCTGCTGGGTTGGCAGGCGCTTCAGTTGTTGCAGTTAATGATGGCGGCAAACTTAAACTTACAACTCCTGATGGACAAACAATTGGAGTTGAAGCAAGAGTTATCAGAACAGCGAATACTGGGGGTCCTATAACAGCTGACATTTCTGTAAATCTTGGTCAAATTCTTCAGGGTGCATCAAGTAGGACATTTGATGATGTTAATGCCACAGCTCAGTATGCTCAAGCAATAAAAGTTGGTTCAGTAAACATAACCGCTCCTGAGGCTTATACATTGAATTATAGCAGTGGAGTAAGTGCCTTTAACTTCTCCATTTCCAGCGGAACACAGGTAGGACTCCAGAGCCTTGAAAGCATAAGTGTGCTGAGTAATGCAGATGCTGAAACAGCTCTTTTAATAATAAATACAGCAATTCAGAAAGTTGACACAATCCGTACGCAGATTGGTTCTGTAATCAATAACCTTCAGGCTATATGGGATGGACAGAAAGCATCCTATGACAATATGAAGGAAGCTGAAAACGTAATCCGTAACACAGATTTCGCAGCAGAGATGACTAACTTCACCACAATGCAGATAAGAATGCAGTCTGGTGTGGCTATGCTTGCTCAGGCAAATGCCTTACCTCAGCTTGTGCTTCAGCTTCTAAAATAATTTAGCGATTAGATACGCCCCCTCTCCTTGAGGGGGCATTTAAATTTGTATAGTGGGAGTAAAAGATGAGACTGGATGGGATAGGGAAAGAAATAATAGCAATAAATCCATATAGAAACATTAACGTGCTAAACTTCGAAATGGAATCAAAAAAGGTAGAAGTTGAAGTAAAACCTTTCAGCCAGACAGATGAAATCACTAAAGGCGTTCAAAAACCCTCGGTATCACAGGAAGAGTTAAACAAATTAGTAGAGGAGTTAAGGCATAAATTCAGTTTAATTGAGAAGTATTTACAAATAGATATTGATGAACAACTTAAAATGCCTATTTCAAGGATAATTGATATGAGAACAGAAGAAATCATTAGACAGATTCCACCGGATTGGATTGTGGATATACTTAGAAGAATGGAAGAACTAAAGGGTGTTTTCTATGCCGAGGAGGTATAAATAATGGCTGACCTCTATATTTCAGGGCTTACAGGCGCTTTTGATACAGAAACAATGATAAGTAGCCTTATGAGCATTAAAAAGCAGCCCATACAAGCCCTTGCTCAGCAGAGAGCTCTAATTCAGACTAAAGTTTCAAGTCTTTCAAATCTTTATGGTGCTTTAAATGGAATGCAGAGTTTTCTTAGTAGCCTTGATGTGAATAAAATTTTTTCAACGAAAAAAGCCAACTCCTCAAATTCTAATGTGCTTACAGCAACTGCTACAAAGGATACACCAAACCTTACGATGAGCCTTAATGTTACGAAACTTGCTCAGACAGAGATGAGAGCAAGCACAAAAGGAATGTCATCTCTTACAGATACTTTTCAGTCATCAGGCACAATGACATTCAAATACTGGAAAGACAACTCAAATTTCGCAACTTACTCAATAAATTATTCTTCAGGGCAGACTCTCCAAGACCTTGTAAACAGCATAAATTCATCACAAAAAGATATTAAGGCTTCCGTTTACTATACAGGTTCTGAATATCGTCTACTTCTTACAGAGGCAGATGCCTCAAAATCAAAAAAAGAAACAGGAAATGACAGTTATGTCATAGAAGGAGAAGGATTACCAACTGAACTTTATGACTCTGAAACTGGTATGCTTGAAACTCTTCAAAAAGCTCAGAATGCAGCAATAAAAATTGGAAATTCATCTACAGAAATAACTTCTCCGTCAAATACTTTTACTAATTTAGTCACAGGGCTTGACATAACAATAAAAACTGAAGGCTCTGCAACGGTTACCATAAGTGAGGATTATTCTCAGGTAGATAGCACTCTAAATAGCCTTGTTTCAAACTACAACGGTGTTATCAACTTAATAAATCAACTTACAGGTAAAGGTGCTCAATTTCAGGGTGACAGCACTGTAACTACAATAAAAACAGGTTTTGTAAGAATGCTTAATCCTCTTATTAATGCAGGTTTAATAAAATACTCTGATAAGGACGGAACTATATCAATCAATACTGAGGCGCTTAACAACTTAAAAACATCAAACCCCGAAAAATTGAAAGATATTTTCTCTAACATAAAAGATTCATTTGCCAGCCAACTTAGTGCTTGGACAGGGGCAATAAATACCTATAAAAACATTGGTGAAGGACAGATAAACAGCATAAATGAAAGAATTAGTAGTTTACAGGAGTATCTCACGAAGTACGAAGAAAGACTTCGTAGAGAGTATGCACAAGTTGAAGCCTTTATAAACCAGATGAATCAAATTAGTTCAAGACTGCAAGGATTTATGACAACTTTATCAGAAATGACAAAAGGAGGAAATGAGAAATGAGCTATGTAGATTCCTATCTTCAGAGCAAAGTCTTAGGAGCAGATGGATTAGAACTCATAACCATGCTCTATGACAGAGCGATTGTAGCTTTAAATATTGCAAAGGAATCCATTGTTAAAGGACTTGACGAACCTGAAAGAGTAACTAAAAAAGCAAAAGAACTAGGAAAAGCAACAGACATCCTTTATTATCTTAATGATATTCTTGATAGACAAAGAGGTGGTGAAATTGCTGAAAACTTGAGTGTAATTTATACTACTCTTACCAGTGAACTTGTAAGGGCTAATCTCTTCAACGATGTGGAAATTATAGAAAAATGCATAGAGATTCTTAATAATCTAAAATTAGCTTGGGAAGATATAAAAAAACAAGCGAAGGAATTGCAAAATGAACAAAAAAGAGCCTATGCAGGAGCGATCTAAGGTAAGAAGCCTTCTCATTCAAGCAGAACTTGCCCTGAAGGAAGACCGCTTTGAGGAGGCTATTGCTATGCTTTCAGGAATAAAGACAGAAGAGTTTGCTACTTTGACTTTAGAGGAACTTCATGCTATTGGTAATCTTATAAATTATATAAAAAGTCTTGCCGAAGAAAAAAAAGCATCCCTTGTAAATCAGATGAAAATTATTCAGGCAAGCAAAGAGTATCTATAAATTTGGCAATAGCTTCTTTTTATTTGTATAATCAAATCTATGCTTGATAAAAAATACCTGCTTCCAAAGGATGCTGTTAATCTTTTGCTCGAACATCTCAAATTTCGAAGCCTTCCAGGTGAAATAATATATTTAGAAGAGGCATACGATAGGGTAACCTACGAGGATATTTTTTCTCCCGAAGACCTTCCAGGTTTTCATCGTTCTACTGTTGATGGCTTTGCTGTAAGGTCAATGGATACCTTTGGTGCAAGGGAGAGTTCACCAGCCTATTTAAATATGAAAGGTGATATTCCTATGGGAGCTATTCCAAATTTTTCAATCTCACAGGGTGAATGTGCTTCAATTGCTACAGGTGGGATGCTTCCAGAGGGTGCAGATGCTGTTGTAATGATTGAACATGTAAATGTTGTATCCCAAGATTTGATAGAGGTGCTAAGGTCAGTTTCACCTTGGGAAAATGTAATTTTTAAGGATGAGGATGTAAAAAGGGGCGAAATTGTTATTAAAGCAGGTAAAAGGTTAAAACCTCAAGATATCGGAGCTTTGGCAGGGCTTGGGATAGGAGAGGTTAAAGTAGCAAAAAAGCCTGTAGTGTCAATAATCCTTACAGGTGATGAAATTATACCTCACACTGAAAAAGTCTCTCCAGGACAGGTAAGAGATGTAAATTCTTTTACTCTTTCAGGGCTTGCAGTAAGGGCTGGTGCTGTGCCTATAAAGATGGGTATAGTGAGGGATGATTATAATGAAATAAAGACTAGGGTTGATAAAGCCTATGAAATAAGTGACCTTGTATTAATAACAGGTGGAACGAGCGCAGGGGTAAAAGATATGACAGCAAAAGTAATAGATGAGCTTGGATCTCCAGGCGTGCTTTTCCACGGAGTGTCCATTAAACCTGGAAAGCCTCTTATTGGTGGTGTCTGCGGAGGAAAGCCTGTTTTTGGATTACCCGGACATCCTGTCGCAGTTTATATCTGTTTTGAATTATTTGTCAGACCTGTTATTGAGCACATGATTGGTTTACAGGAAAGAAAGGTTAAAAGACTCATAAAGGCAAAAATGGCAAGAAATCTTCACTCACAATCAGGAAGAGAGGATTTTATAAGGGTTTCTCTTGAAGAAAGAGATGGGCAACTCTGGGCAATACCACTTTTAAGCAAGTCAGGTCTAATAATGAGCCTTGTGAGAGCAGGCGGCATCGTTCATATACCTTCTGAACTTCTTGGACTACAAGAGGGTGATGAAGTTTTTGTAGAGGTTATTGATTAGCAGTAGCACACCATTTTATTGATTCTTTGTAAGAGACAGGCTCTCTCTTTAAAAGTCTTTGGATAGGATAGACATCCTTTGCACTGTCACATATATTATCGCGCCACATCATTTTATACTGTTCTGAGGCAAAGATTTTTAAAATTGAGTTGGGAAATGGCATAAATATTACTTTTTTACCTATATAATTTACAAAATCGCTAACAATGTTTCTAAAGCTTACTCTTTCATCCCCGCATAGTTCAAAAACAGCCTTTTCTTTAAAATCAATTGCCTTTATGAAACACTCAGCCACATCTCTAACATCAACAGGTTGAAATCTATATCCTCCTATATCTGGGAAGATTAGCAAAGGCAATTTTTCAAGCATAGGCTTCAGTCTGACAAAAAGTAGTTGTTCTGGGCCTAAGATAAAAGAGGGGCGAAGGATTGCATAGGGGATTCCACTTTTTATTAGTTCCTTTTCTGCCAAGAGCTTTGTTATATGATATTTTGAAGGAGCCTTTTCATCAACACCTAAAGCACTCATGTGGATTATTTTTTTAGGCGGTATTTCTCTTAGTATTTCATAGAGAGTTTTTGAATATTCGTAATGAACTTTTTCAAAAGTAATACCCTTTGATTTAATCTCCTGAATTATTCCTATCAGATGGATAACATAATCAGGTTTTATTGCATCTATTATTTTTCGTAGTTCATCTTTTTTTGAAAAGTCATCCAAAAAATGAAACTTAACTCCTTCAGAGAAGATTTTTTGTGCTTTAAAGGGATTTCTCGCCACAAGATGAACTTCATAGCCTTTTTTTAAAGCTTCCCTGACTACGTATCTGCCTACAAAGCCTGTACCGCCTGTTATAAGAACCTTCTCCATGTTTAATTGTATCATTTTTTCAAAAAATCAATAACTTTTTTTGCTAAGTTATCATTAAAACTTGGTAATTTAGCAAGTTCTTCAGGAGAGGCTTCTTTGATTTTTGATAGACTCTTGAATTGTCGAAGAAGAATTAGCCTTCTTTTTTTACCAATTCCAGGAATTTTCTCAAGCACTGATTCAAATTGACCTTTTGCTCTCAACTTCTTATGGTAAGTTATAGCAAACCTATGAGCTTCATCCCTGATTTTTTTTAGCAAAAGAGAGGAAGGTTTTTTATCTTCAAGAGAAATTTCTTCCATGTCAAATGATATTACTCTATCTGGGTCCTTTGCTATAGCAAAAACCTTCAATTTTTCCTTGATTTCTCCAATTACTCTAATTGCTGTATTTAAATGTCCCTTACCTCCATCAATTAAAACTATGTCTGGTTTTGGAATACCTCCATCAGCGTCAAAATGCTTTATAATTCTGATCACAATTTCCCTCATTGAAGCATAGTCGTCTATTCCTTCTGTTTCCTTAATTTTTAAATGTCTGTAGTATTTTTTGTTAAATGAGCCTTCTTCCCAATAGACAAAGCTACCTACTGAGTGTGTTCCAAAAAGTGTAGATACATCAAAGGCTGCTATCCTTCGAGGTGTCTCATCTAATTTTAATCTCTCCTTTATCTCATTTAAAGAAGTTTCAGCGGGGGATATATAATGAGTTAGATGAACTTTAGCATTTTTAATTGACATTTCAAGGAGTCCCTTTTCCTCATCATTCTCTGGAGTTTTTATCTTAACCTCTCTTTCACCTATTTGGTTAAGCCATTTTATTATTTCCCTTTTATTTTCAGGTAGTATCTCAATTAAAATTACCTCAGGCGGTATAAGTGTTTCTTTTGAATAAAGAGATTGGAGGATGGAAAGTGTCAATTCTGAAAAGTTATCGAAAATCGCTTTTTTAATGAGATAATTCTTTGAACCAACTAATACTCCATTTCTGACAAAAAGAACATTAACGGATACTCTCATATTATCTATGTAAATTCCTATTATATCTATATCTTGCATATTAGGAGATACAACTCTTTGTTGCTCAAAGATTCTTTCAAGTCTTCTAATCTGGTCTCTAATTTTTGCAGCTTCCTCAAATTTTAACTCATCACTTAGTTTTAGCATCTTATCTTTTAATTGTTGTAAGAGTTCTTTTTTTTGACCCTTAAGAAACATTATGACTGTCTCCACACCTTTTAAATATTCTTCCTTTGAAATTTTACCTGTACATGGCGCAGGACATCTTTTCATCTGAAACTGCACGCAGGGTCTCATAGGTTTGTTCAGATTGTATTTGCATGTCCGTATTGGAAAATTTTTACGGATAAATGACAAGGCTTCCCACATTGATTGAGCAGGTACGTATGGCCCGAAGTATAAGTTGCCGTCTTTCTTTATTTTCCGAACAACCTCTATTTTAGGCCAGTCCTCCTTAAGGGTGATTTTAAGATAGGGATAACTTTTGTCATCCCTTAGAAGAATATTGAATGGAGGTTTATGTTTTTTTATTAAATTTGCCTCAAGGACTAAAGCTTCAAATTCATTGGAAGTTACAATGTATGATAAATCATGCACCATTCCCATCATTTTCGACTTTCTTGGGTCAAGTTCATCCCTGTTCAAGTAATTGCGAATACGGTTCTTTAAGTTTTTTGCTTTTCCTACGTATAGAACCTTACCTTTTTTATCTTTGAAGATGTATACTCCCGGAAGATTGGAAATTTTTGAAATTTCTAACATAATAATATATTAATATTTACCTAAATTTTTTCTCAAAATAACATCAGTTTGAGATAGACACGCCTTGACAAATTTTTTCAATATTAATAAAATTGAATACTTAGAGGTAACCGTTTACCGTGCAAAAAGTATCTACAGGCATAAGTGGATTAGACAGCCTTATTGACTACATCTATCTTGGTGATAATGTCGTCTGGGAAGTGGATTCAGGCACTTCCTATGAGATATTTATAAAAAAATTCATAGAAACATCAGTAAAGGAATCAAAAGATATCATTTATATAAGCTACAACAAGTCAGTTCCTACTCTTTTAAAAGAGTTTGGTAATTATGTAAATGAAAAGTTCCACATAATTGATGGTTTTACCGCAGGTAAAGGCAAAAATGATGCAACTTTCCTAAGAAATTATGATGAAATAGTAAGCAAGACAAATATTACTAAACTAAAACAACCTTGCAATCTTGACGAGCTTACTGAAGCAATAGCCGATTTTGAAAATAAAGTAAACTCAGCAACTGTCTATGTTTTTGATAGCCTTACAGGAATCCAAAATCTTGTCAAAGACGAAAGTCAAACTTACAGTTTTTTTACATACATGTGCCCAAGACTTTTTGACCTTGAAAGCATTGCCTATTGGATTTTAGAAAGAGACGCTCATAGTCAAAAGTTTAAGGCAAACATAAGACACATTACCCAAGTTGTATTAGAACTTTACAGAAGAAAGGATGATTTTATCCTTAAGGCATTAAAGCTTGCAAGAAGAAAAAATCGCGACGCTCTTAAGCCTCACTTTTATGAAATAACTGAAAATGATGAGATATTAATTAAGACAACTACCGAATCAATGCCTTCATTAGAGATTGGGAAGAAACTGAAGGAAATAAGAGTTTCAAAAAACATGAGTCAAAAAGAATTAGCAGAAAAAGTAAATTTAACTCCTGGCTTCATATCTCAGATGGAAAATAATCAAATTGTTCCATCCCTAAGTTCTTTCATCCAGATATGTGATGCACTCGGCATAAAGGCAAAAGACGTACTCAGTGATGAAATAACAATAGAAAATCCGATAATAAAGAAAGAAAGTTTACTCTCAAAACCTTCTCAAAAATTCTCAAATTTTGAAGTCTATCATGTAATATCTAATAAAAATTTCACTGTTTCAATAATTATGATTCCGCCCGGCTCATTAATTAAAGGACATTTTCTGTCTAAAAAAGAGCCAGAAATTGTATTTATAGAGAAAGGTGAACTTACCGTGACTTTAAATGCTTCTAAATATAGCCTTAAAAAAGGAGACTTTCTTTATATCAACAAATCAGTACCTGAAAAATGGGAAAATAAAGGAGGTGAGAGGGCAGAAATAATTGTTTTAAGCAGTTGATTTTTTCTTATTTTTATTAAAAAGGCAAAAATTATCATTGATATTTTTTTGCCCAAAAGAGTTAGTAATACTAAACTAACTCACTAAAAATTTATCAATACTTTAGAGGAGGTAAAAGTATGAGTGTAATTCCAGGTCAACCAAATGCAAGTTCAGCAACACAAACTCGTAACAGGGTCTCTGACCCAGCCCCCTATTCAGGAATTTGTTCAGTATGCCTTGACGGATGCCCAGGTTTCTGTGAAGTGGGAAAATCTTCTTTTAGAGGAAGAGAGGTAATCTATCCAGCACCTTTTGGAAAAGTAACAGCAGGAGCAACCAAAAAATATCCTGTCGACTACTCCCATATTAATATCCAGGGAACTTGTGTAGGAGCAGTAGGGATTGAGCCAGATCCAGATAAAGCAACATTCCCAGCAGCAAAAACTGAAAGAGAGATAGGAAAAAATCATAAAATTAAACTCCGCATTCCAATCTTCACCGGAGCTCTCGGCTCAACAGACATTGCAAAGGACAACTGGGAAGGTTTGGCAATAGGTGCAGCAATCTCGGGAATAATGGTTGTAATTGGTGAAAACATTGTTGGAATGGACCCTAAAGCAGAATTTGACAAAAAAGGAAAGGTAACAAAATCTCCTGAACTTGAAAGAAGAGTAAAATGCTTCAAAGATTGGTATGATGGATATGGAGAGATTATTTTACAGCAAAATGTTGAGGATACACGTCTTGCATCAGCAGAGTATGCCATTGAAAAGCTCGGTGTAAACTGCATTGAGCTTAAGTGGGGTCAAGGTGCAAAGAATATCGGAGGAGAGGTAAAGCTTAAAAGTCTGGAAAGAGCTCTTGAACTTAAGAAAAGAGGTTACATTGTAGTGCCTGACCCAGAAGACCCTGTTGTTCAGAAAGCTTACAAAGCTGGTGAATTTAAAGAATTTGAAAGACATTCAAGGCTTGGCATGGTTGAATATGATAGTTTTGAGAAGGCTGTGAAACATTACAGAAAAGCTGGTGCAAAGTTTATATCACTTAAAACAGGTGCATATAGAGTCACTGACCTCGCAAGGGCTCTTCGTTTTGCTTCTGACGCAGGAGTTGATCTCGTAACAATTGATGGTGCTGGTGGTGGAACAGGAATGAGCCCCTGGAGAATGATGAATGAATGGGGAATTCCCACCATATATCTTCAGGCAATTGCATATAATTTTGCTAAACAATTGGCTGCAAAGAAAAAATATGTACCAGATCTTGCAATAGCTGGCGGTTTCTCTCTTGAAGACCATATATTCAAAGCATTGGCACTTGGTGCACCATACTTCAAAGCAGTATGCATGGGAAGAGCATTAATGATTCCTGCATTTGTTGGTAAGCATATTCAAAAATGGTATGAAGATGGAAAACTTCCTGCTGATATAGGAAAATACGGTAACTCTGTTGAGGAAATATTCATAACTACTGAAGTTCTCAAGAATAAATATGGTAAAAAATTCAAACAGATTCCATGGGGTGCTATAGGCATGTACACCTTCATAGATAGACTTATCATAGGACTCAAACAACTTATGGCAGGTGCAAGGAAATTCTCTATTGAATACCTTGATAGAAATGACCTTGTATCTCTAACAAAAGAGGCTGCAGAAGTAACAGGTATTCCATACGTTATGGAAGCTGATATGGAGGAAGCTAAAAAAATCTTACTTGGATAGGCATTTAAATGGAGAGGCAAGTAGCCTCTCCATTATCTATTCTTAATAGCTTGCCATATGGCAATTTTTTGCCGTATATTGACAAAAAATTTTTAAAAAAAGTATAATGGGGTATTCTTTCTTTTGGAAAAATTATGAAGATTGAGCAATATAGAATCCTTGAAAAATCTCTAATAAATGAATTCATTGATAAGCTTACCAGTATATCTAAAGTATCAGCACCTGTATATAAAGGATTTAATAATTATGCTTTCCATGAAATAAAATCCGCCGATGAAGTAAGTCTTAAATATATTCCTACAATAATTCCACCTAAAAAGTATTTTTTACCAATAAAAGAAACTTTATTGGATTTCAAAAAAGGAAATGAATTCAAAGTAGAACCAACAGTGGAGTATGATAATATTGTTCTTTTCGGCGTTCACACTTGTGATATATCAGGCATAAAGTGTCTTAACATGGTTTTATCTGATAAACCTAAGGACACAGGCTATCTAGTTAGAAAAAAACACATAACAATCATCGGACTGGAATGCAATGATTATTGTGATGAGTATGCAAGTTGCGCCTTTGTCGGTGCACACATACCAACAACAGGATATGATTTAATGTTCACTGAACTGACTGATTGCTTCATAATTCATATCCATTCATCAAAGGGTATGGATATAATTGAAAAAACAGGAATATTCAAGCCTGCTGATTCAAATAATATTGAAGAGCTTAAGGCATTGAGAAATAATAAATTGAGAATATTCAATAATGAAATTCCAACAGAAAGAAGATATCTTCCAGATCTTTTTGATCGTTCCTTTAATGCCTCCGTTTGGAAAGAGCTTGAACAGAAGTGTCTCAGTTGTGGCAACTGCACAGCAGTTTGTCCTACATGTTACTGCTTTGACATAAAGGAGGACGTTGACCTCAGTTTGCAATCAGGGGAGAGATATAGATTGTGGTTTTCCTGTCAGCTTGACCCTTTTGCAAAAGTAGCAGGAGGAATAGATTTCCGTAGAGAAAGGTCTGCAAGACAAAGACACAGATTTTATAGAAAATTTAGATATCACATTGACCGTTATGGTATGGTATTCTGCACAGGCTGTGGTAGATGTTCCCGGACCTGTATGGCAAAAATAAATCTTAAAGAAGTCCTTACTTCACTAATAAGAGAATCCGAGGCAAAGATATGGCGAAAGTGGTTATAAAAGATTCTCCATACAACCTCAAAAAAGCTAAAATTTTAGATGTTAAAACCTTAACTGAAAAAGAAAAATTGTTCAAATTAGTCTTTGAAGATAAAACATGGCTTGATTTTGAGCCTGGACAGTTTATAATGGTATCCCTTATGGGCATAGGAGAAATTCCTGTCTCTATATGCTCTTCACCTTTAAACAGACATTATTTTGAAATCTGTGTAAGAGCAGTTGGTAAGGTGACAAATTCGCTTCATAAATTAAAAACAGGAGACATAATCGGAGTAAGAGGTCCCTACGGTAACGGATTCCCAATTAAAATGATTGAAGGACATGATTTATTAATAATTGCTGGAGGATTGGGTATAGCTCCCTTGAGGTCTCTTATACTTTATTCCATTGATAATCGTAGAGACTTTGGTGAAATTCATATTCTGTTTGGATGTAAAACTCCGGGGGAACTTCTTTTTGAAGATGAAATTGAAGAATGGGGCAAAAGACTTGATATACACTTTGCCTGCACAGTTGACAGAGCAGACCCTGACTGGAAGGGAAATGTAGGCTTGATCACCTCCCTTATTCCTGGAGTTGATATTGACCCTTTAAGAACCTATGCTGCGGTAGTAGGACCACCTGTAATGTATAAATTTGTCATAAAAGAGCTTTTGGCAAAGGGTTTACCCGTAGACCAAATTCTTCTGTCCTTTGAAAGACATATGAAATGTGGTATGGGAAAATGTGGTAGGTGTCAGATACAAAATCTTTACTGTTGTAAAGACGGACCTGTATTTACCTTTAAAGAAATAATGGATATGGCAGAGGCGCTTTAATGAGTAAACCAAAGGTTGCATTTTTTGATTTTGCCTGTTGCGAAGGTTGTCAACTTCAGGTAGCTAATATCGGTGAGAGTCTTCTTGATATTCTTGATATCATTCAGGTTGTTGAATTTAGAGAAGTGATGTCAGAAAAATGGGATGGTGAGTTTGATGTTTCCTTTGTCGAGGGAAGTATAACCGATGAACATGCTGTAGAAAGAATAAAAAAAATCAGAGAAAGAAGTAAAATCCTTGTTGCTCTCGGTTCCTGCGCTACAATTGGTGGGGTAAATGGTATGAAAAACTGCTTTCCCCTTGAAGAAGTCGGTAAATATGTCTATGGTGAATCCTATAAATTCTTTCCAACACTTCAAACAAAAGCTGTTCATCAAGTAGTGCCTGTGGATTACTTTATAAACGGTTGCCCTGTATATCAACCAGAATTTATAACTGTTCTTAAATGCATTTTACAAGGTATTCCCTATTATGTGCCTGAATATCCCGTATGCGTGGAATGCAAACTTAACGAAAATGTATGCATGTATGATAGAGGCCTTACCTGTATGGGACCTGTAACAAAGGCAGGATGCAATTCCTGGTGCATTAACAATGGAAATATCTGCTACGGATGTAGAGGGCTTACAATAAATCCAAACACAGAAGGATTTAAAGAAGTATTGAAAAAATATAACATACCCGAAGATTTTTTAATGAAAAAAATAGAAATGTACAATAAGTGCAGGGAGTTGGATAAACAGTGAGTAAGAACATCAGCATCAATGTTAACTATCTTACAAGAGTTGAAGGACACGGAAATATCGTAGTTGAAGTTAAAGATGGAAAGCTGGAAATATGCAGACTCGAAATTGTTGAGTCTCCCCGTTTTTTTGAGGCTTTCTTAAGAGGTCGTTCTATCTATGAAGCACCGCATATAACAAGCAGAATCTGCGGAATCTGTGCCTGCGGGCATACTTTGGCATCAATTCAAGCAGCGGAGGATGCTTTAGGAATAAAACCTACTGATCAAACAATACTTTTAAGAAAGTTGCTCCTTCATTATGAAGAACTTGACAGCCATATCCTTCACATATATCTTCTTGTTGCACCAGACCTTGTTGGTGTTCCAAGCTTTGTGCCTCTTATAAAGTCTCATCCCGATGTTGTAAGACGTGCCTTAAGAATGAAAAGGCTCTGTAATGAGCTTTGTGATATCCTTGTGGGTAGACATGTTCATCCTATAAGTGCAGTTGTTGGTGGCTTTACAAAACTTCCTTCTAAAACAGAGCTTGAAGAGATGCATAAGAGACTTGTGGAGCTTCAAAAAGATATGGAAGCAACTGTTGAACTTTTCAGAGGATTAAATTTTCCTGAATTTGAGAGAGATACAGAGTATGTGGCTTTAGTCAATGATGAAGATGAGTATCCACTTCTTTATGGTGATATTGGCTCAACTGACGGATACAGGGTAACTAAGTATGAATATAAAAATGTGACCAATGAATTCATAGTTCCATATGCCTCAGCAAAAAGAACAAAGTGGCACAGAGACTCCTATGCAGTAGGTGCTCTTGCAAGATTTAATCTTAATCATGAAAAGCTTCATCCAAAAGCAAAAGAGGCTGCAGTAACTTTAGGACTTAAACCAAAATGCATAAATCCATATCTAAATACTGTTGCCCAGATAGTTGAATGTATTCATTGTATTGAAGACTCCATTAGAATTATAGAATTTCTCTGGCAAAAAGGAATCAACTATGATGAAGTAGTTATTCCAGATATCAATGAAAGAGGTATTTTACCTCAACGCGCTGGAGAGGGAGTGGGTGCAGTCGAAGTCCCAAGGGGACTATTGATACACCATTATGAGTGCGATGAGAAAGGCATATTTAGAAATGCAAACTGTATTATTCCAACAAACCAGAATACCCACAACATAGAGCTTGACATGTTAAAACTTGTCCCCGAAATAATTACTCAGTCTCCTGACGAAATAAGGCTTAGCCTGGAGATGCTTGTTCGCGCCTATGACCCCTGTATTTCCTGTTCAGTCCATATGGTTGAAGTTAAAGTTAAATAAGCTTTTACAATTATTAATTATTCTTTTAATGCTTCTTTTTTCATTTTCACAGAATATCTTTACTTTTTCAGAGTCATACCAGACGTAATACTGGGTAGCATAATTTTCAAAAGGTTCTTTGTATCTAACTCTTTCACTTTTTAGAAAATCTATTAAATCAGGGATTTCTTCTTCCCCATTATCTTTGAGATGAAGCCCTCCTACGAATGCTAAAATCTTATTATTAATTATTCCCTTTAAGCCTCCTGCATGGTCTTTATGACAATGAGATAAAACCACTCTTGTAATCATGTGGGGGTTTATTTGTGCCTTACTGAGATTCGGAATTAAAATCTCATGTTCAGCACCTGTGTCAAATAAAATACCTCCATTTCCTTTTTATGAAACAGCTATATCCGAAACCTGAACAAAACCCAGCTTAAAAATTTTAATGAAAAATTTTAACTAACTTCGTTTAACAGCTCTTAATTACCAAAAATTGTTGGAGGTGCATATTTATGTGTTCCTTCTACTACTTCTATCCCTGCCTTCTCCTTTACTGCAGCTATAATGTCATCTTTTCTCGGACAAAATTTCATTATACATGTGCCAATATGAAGAGCATCAATATTTTCCTTAAATGCTGATAGTTCTCTTTTTAGCAAAACAAGACTACATATTGCTCTATTTCTGTTGCCTTCGCATCCGCCACAATTTATTATTCCAAGTAGACATACTTCCTCATTCTTATATCTTTCAAATTCCCCTTCCTTCCGAGAAAGCGCAATAAAACATCTTGTATCCGCCGGGCATAAATTCTGTCCTCTAATCATCTGACATGATAAAATAGCTATTTTTTTCATCTTTTACCCTCCTGACAAAAATATTTATCTAAGGCTAAACCTCTTTCTTTTAATATGCTTTTCTTTTTTAAGTTTGCGCAAACATTTCTTTATTCATTGAAAAAAAAACAATCACCATTCTTTACCAAGAACCACCGCCGCCACCACCACCGCCACCACCAGAAAATCCCCCTCCTCCGCTACCACTACCTGAGGACCGAGGTGCAGAGGATATTATCTGTGAAGCTTCTGTAGTAAAAGTATTCATAGAGTAAGCAAAGGATGTTGGAGAAAAACTTCCTCTACCCTGATACCAATTTGGTGGCTGTATAAATAAACCTTCAAAGGCATTTGCCCACTTTTCCGCTTCACCAAAGGCAATAGCAAAAGGAAGATTTTTCTCAAAAACTTCCGGAATTTTATCAGGCGGGAAAAGTTTCTCTATAACATTTTTTTCAACTCTACTTATAAACTCCTCATAACCTTTTAGATACTCCTTTATAGAAGTGCCTCTCTGAGTCTTTCTTGGCATAAATTGCCCAAAAATAAATAAGGATATCGCTGTCACTATTCCTGAAACCAAAAGGGGGAAAGGAGGAGTAATTTGAGATGCTCCAAAGATGATAGTACTGAAGATGGTTAATAAGAAAATAATAAATGCCATTATTGCATATTTACCTTTAACACTCATCGGATTTTCTGTAAAAAGGCCTTTCTTCGTTAAACTGGAAAATACAGATTTTGTAATTCCAGGGATTGAACTGTAAAATTTCTTTTTAAGGTCAGAAAGTTTACGTCTTTTACTGCCTTCAAAAATAGCATTAAGAATCTTCAAATCATAATCCTTTGATTGCAGGTCGTTATCAGAATCTTTTATTCTCTCAAAAATATAATCCCTCTTTTTGCCAAAAAGAAATCTTTCCTCTTCTGTTTCTATGATTTTTATGTATCCTCTCCTTGCTAAATCTATAATCTCTGCGACTATATCCCTTGTATCTGTCTTTTCATCAATTAGAGTACCTGCCTCAAGAGGAGTCATATCCTGTGGTGGTTCATATTGGACTTGTATTACTCCCCTTTCTCCTATATCTCTACCCTTATTCCACCATAACCAATATAAGAAAGCAAGAAGAGAAGGAATATATATACCTACGTAAAGCCATGGATTTTTCCACCACGGAGGACCTGTCTGTATCTTTATTAGACCAGCTGGCCAACCAACAGCTATTGTCATGCCTTCATGAGGGGATAGGGGTCTTGTTAGCATGAATATAACTTGATTTCCCTCTCTACGAATTTTACAATCTTTTCCTCTACTACCAAAAGCACCCGTATAGCAAGCATGCTGAAGAGAAGGATTATCAAAGGGAAGATAAACTTTTATAATACCTTCCTTAATTGGAACTGGCCATCCTGTTCCTATAGCATTCCAGTAAAGTTCGTCTATATTACCAAGATTATAAAGAGCGTATTTTACTTTGTAACGAATAACATAATTCTGTATGCCACTTACAAATGTGTTCGGATCACCTATCCGAATTCTTAGGTTATTACCCCATTTTGATATTTTCGTTTTATAAGGATTAACCTTATCATCAGTAACTAAAAGGTCACTAATCTCGAGTTTATGTTTTTTCCCTCCTGGATCAACAAAATCCAATGGAATATCCCTGTATATTCCATGTTTATTCTCAAAGGTAAAGTCAACAATTAACCTCTCCGTAATCTTTAAATCTCCATTTCCTTCAATTGTTATATCTACATCATAATTGTTTATTAACCAGCAGTAAGCATTTGAACCAAAAAGAAAGGAAATAAAAATACATAAAAAAAGTTTCTTTATCAACTCATCCTCCTAAAACTTTACCTGAGGCACAGCTTTTTGCTCCTCCTCTGTCTCAAAGAATACCTTAGGAGAAAATCCTAAAATTCCTGAAATTAAATTATTAGGAAAAACTGCAATCGCTGTGTTGTAATCTCTTACCACTGCGTTAAAGTATCTTCTTGCTTGACTTATCGTTTCTTCAATGCTGGCAAGTTCGTCCTGTAATTTTTGAAAATTTGCACTTGCCTTTAAATCGGGATAATTCTCTGCAAGAGCAAAAAGTTGTCTTAAAGCTTTTGTAAGCATATTCTCCGCTTCGATTTTCTCTTCTGGGGTGGTTGCTCCTACTGCGCTATTTCTCAATTTTACAATTTCTTCAAGAGTTTTTCTTTCATGGGAAGCATAACCCTTAACGGTTTCAACAAGATTTGGAATAAGATCATGTCTTCTCTTTAGTTGCACATCTACATCAGCCCATGCTTGTTCAGTCATTATTTTTAGCTTAATTAAACGATTATAGATTAAGATTAGCCATATAATAATAAATAAAAAAATTGCTATTGGAATTAAATATACCATTTTATCCTCCTTCTTTTTGTCCCATTTTATCATTTAATATGCACATTGTCAATTATAATTATTGAATATATAACGAGAACTTTATTAAAATCTATTTGAATGAAATTAAAAAATCTCTCTCTTAACACAAAATTTACAATCTCAATAATTTTCATAATTTTAGTCTTCTGCATCTTTTTCTCCTTTTTAATTTATTATCATCTAAAACAAAAAGTAATCGAAGACGCAAACGAAAAAACAAGAATAATTCTTACTCAAATTGATGCCTTAGGTAATTATGTTAAAGAAGAATTGAGACCTGCTATTTTTAAACTTTTAGAAGAAACAGGAAAGAAAGATGAATTTATTGCAGAAGGAATGTCCACAACTCATGTCAGACTGAGCGTTATGAAAAGATTTAACAATAAAATTGGTTCATATACTTACAAAAGGGTTTCAACAGAACCAATAAATCCTGAACGTAAAGCAGAGGAAATTCATATAAAATTAATCCAGTATTTCTATGAAAATAAAGAAAAAGAATACTGGAGTGGCATTGAAAAAATAGGAGACCAGGATATTCTCATAATGGCTAAACCTGTCATTACGGAGAAAAGTTGTCTTATCTGTCATGGCAGAATAAATGATGCACCAAAAGCCTTATTAAAAAAATACCCACGAAATAAAGATTTCACATGGAAAGAAGGCGATATAATGGGAATCGAGGCAGTTTATTTGCCAATAGCAAGCACTCTTGGAGAGATAAAGAGAATTGCTATTTCTACTTTTATTTTCGGCTTAATATCTTTACTTTTTTTATTCATTGCTTTACAAGGTTCTTTCTGGAATTTTGTAATTAAACCTCTGAAAAATTTAAGCACTCTTTTCAAGGGGATTGTTAATGGAACTGAACCGTTAAATCAAAAAATAGAAGTAAAAATTCAAGATGAAATTGGAGAACTTATTTTTTCATTTAATCAAATGGCTAAATTTTTATTTGAAGCACAAGAAGCTACAAAAAAATATGCTGAAACACTTCAGACAATCTTTGAAGGTATTACAGACCCTCTTGCACTCGTTAATCCTGATTGTACTGTAGAAATGACTAATCAGGCCTATAGATTATGGATGATAGAACAAAAAGCAGCAGTGTTTAATTCACCATGCGATTTAGAAAAAATCAATGCAGATACCTTTTGTCCGGTTTATTTCTTGAAAAAAGTTATTGAAAACAAAAAACCAATTTCAGAATACTGGGAAGGAGAAGACGGAAATTATTATTTTATGCACATTTATCCTATTTTCAATGAGAAAAATGAAGTAATTAAAGTTGTTCATTATGTAAAAGATATAACAGAAAAAAGGAAAATAGAAGAACAAATGCGTATTACTGAAAAACTTGCTGCTATTGGACAGCTTTCAGCTGGATTAGCCCACGAAATCAATAATCCTTTAGGTGGAATAAGGCTTTGTTTTAATAATTTAATATCAACTGACATGGATGAAGAAACTAAACAGGAGCATATTAAGGTTATTGATCAAGGATTAACAAAAATTAGAGAAATTATTAAACAATTACTCGATTTTTCTAAACAAACAGAATTGGTCATAACTCCAGTAAATGTACATGATTTAATCGAAAATGTTTTAAAATTGACCGAATATTTGATATCAAAAAAGGATATCAAAGTAGTAAAAAACTTTAAAACTATTCCTAACTTACTAATTGACCAAAACAAAATAGAACAGGTATTCTTAAATATAGTTCTAAATGCCATTCAGGCAATGGACGGAAAGGATAGAATTCTTACTATAGAAACATCTATAAAACAAGATAAATGTCAAATATCCTTTAGTGATACAGGGCATGGAATCCCTGAAGAAATAATTACAAAAATATTTGATCCCTTCTTCACAACAAAACCAGTTGGGCAAGGCACAGGACTTGGTCTATCTGTTAGTAAAGCTATTGTAGAACAACATAACGGCAAAATACATGTAAAAAGTTCAAATAAAGGAACTACATTTATCTTAGAACTTCCTTTGAGATTATGAAAGAAAAAATTTTTATAGTTGAAGATGATCCTGCTATGAGATTAGGCATGGCTCACTTTTTAAAAAGTCACGGATATATTGTAACCTCATGTGAAAATGGATTAGAAGCCTTACAAAGTATAGAATCCCAGACATTTGATATTGCCATATTTGATTTGAAACTTCCAGGAGTTGACGGACTGAAATTACTTCAAGCAATGAAAAAGAAAGATCCAACCACTGTAGTTATAATTATTACTGCTTTCGCCGAAATAAAAACAGCGGTTCAAGCTATAAAAGAAGGTGCCTTTGACTATATAGCAAAACCTTTCTCTAATGATGAATTACTCTTAATAATTGAGAGATCTTTAAAGTTTAGAAACTTAGAAATATTAGAAATAGAAGTAGAGTATTTAAGAAAAACCGTAAGAGGAAAAGAGGTCTTCGAAGGCTTAGTAGGTATAAGCAATTCGATGAAAGAAATATTTGACAAAATAGAGGTTATTGCAAAAACTGATGTTCCTGTTCTAATTCAAGGAGATAGCGGAACAGGTAAAGAATTGATCGCAGATGCCATTCAAAGACTCAGTGCTCGTAAAGATTTCCCTTACATTAAAATAAACTGTGCAGCCATTCCGGAAACCCTTTTCGAATCAGAACTCTTTGGTTTTGAAAAGGGAGCTTTCACCGGTGCCACCGAGGCTAAAAAAGGTAAACTTGAATTAGCTAACGGAGGAACCGTATTCTTTGATGAAATTGCAGACATGCCTTTATCTCTTCAGGCAAAATTATTAAGAGTAATAGAAGACGGAATTATTTATCGTTTAGGAGGCAAAGAAGCTATAGTTGTAAATTTAAGGTTCATTTATGCTTCTTGTAAAAATATTAAAGAACTCATAAAGGCTGAAAAATTCAGAGAAGATCTATTTTATAGAATTAATGTTGTACCAATTACCATTCCTCCATTAAGAGAAAGAAGAGAAGATATCCCGATTTTGATAGAACATTTTTTAGAGCAGTTTGCAAAAAAATATAACAAATCTAAAATTCAAATTTCTCCTTCAGCCTATGAAGCACTCTTGTCCTATGACTATCCAGGAAATGTAAGAGAATTAAAACATGCTATAGAGAGGGGGGTAATTTTATCAAAAGATGGTATTATGGATTTAAAACATCTTCCTGAAGAAATTTCAGCCCTCTCCAGTATAGAATTAAATTGCATCAACAATAATATCTCTCTAAAAGAATGTTTAGAACATTTTGAAAAAAATATAATTTTAAAAACTCTAAAGGAATGCGACGGTAAAAAAACAGAGGCAGCCAAAAGACTTGGAATTAGTCGAAAAGCTCTTTGGGAAAAGATAAAGGCTTATAGGATAGAAGAATAAACGGAGGGGGAGGGATTTGAACCCCCGGTAGGGTTATCCCCTACAGCGGTTTTCAAGACCGCCGCCTTAAGCCACTCGGCCACCCCTCCAGACTTTTTATTATAGCAGATAAAAAGGTCTTGATTCATCAATAGGGCAAGTAAAATTCAGAATAAATTTCATTGTTAATCAGAAAAATGATAAAATACTAAAAATTTATAAGGGAGTAAAAAATGAAGGCATCTAATTTATGGAAAGAATTACTTAGAGAGCCTGAGGATAAAAAATATCTAATAAAAGAAATCGAAAAACTTGCCAAAGAAAATAGAGAACCTGCAGAGATTCATTTTGGAACATCTGGTTGGCGTGGAGAAATAGGTTCTGATTTTACTATGCAAAATGTGAGAGTACTGACAAAGGCAATAATTGAAGCAGTTAAAAGTGAAGAAAGTTCTATTCTTAATGAATTTGGAGTTAAATCTTTCAAGGAATTCAAAGAAAAAGGTGTAATTGTAGGGCATGATAATAGAATACTTGGAAAGGATTTTGCTTTGGAAGTTCTTGGCATGCTTCAGTCTGAAGGCATAAAGTGTTACTATGCAGGAGAAGCAGCTACCCCTGAATTTTCAGCAGCAGTGATTGAGCTTGGTGCAGCAGCATCTATAAATCTTACCCCAAGTCATAATCCTGCAAATTATGGAGGATTTAAACTTAACCCTGCAGATGGGGGTCCTGCTTCTGAGGGCTTAACTAAGCCAATAGAAATAATCGCAAATGAAATAATGAAAAAATCAGATAACATAAAACCATATTTTCCAGAAAATATCAACAAAATTGATATAACAGACCTTTATATGAAATTTATAAACAAAAGAAAAATCATCGATCTTGAAAAAATTAAAAAATTTCTGATTAGCACAAATACATCAATAGCTATTGACCATATGCATGGCTCTTCAAGAGGAAGGCTTGGAAGAATTCTTTCATTAAAACCTGGCACCTTTATATGTCTGAGAAAAGAAGATGATCCTTTATTTGAGGGATTATCACCAGAACCAAGTGAAGAAAACCTCAAGCTTGCCTTATCTTATTTAAAAAAAGATTTAATAGGTTTCGCAGCAATAATTGATCCTGACGGAGACAGAGTTAGATTCGCAGATTTAAAAAGACAGATACCAATGAATTATTTTGGTGCAATGGCTTTCCATTATCTATATAACCAAAAGGGATTAAAGGGTATAGTTATAAAAAGCTTAGGAACAAGTAATTTTGTAAATGCTATTGCTGAAGCCCTAAAGGTTGAAGTTGTCGAAACTAAAGTTGGATTTAAAAATTTCAGACCCTTTTTATTACCAGAGGCAACAAAAAAGGCAATTGTAGCATTCGAAGAATCTGACGGAATTTCTGTCCAAAATCATACTCTTGAAAAAGATGCAATTTTTGGTGTACTCCTCGCCCTTGAAATGATAGCTACATTTAATAAAAATCTAAGTGATTATCTTGAGGAAATAGAATCCCTTTATGGAAGATATTATTCTGATAGAACAGGCATAGAAATTTCGCGTGAAAATTTTGGTCCCCATATAAAACAACATATTGACGCAATTGCAGAACACTTCAAACCTGGTGATTTCTTTAAAATTGGGAATTTACAGAAGAAAATCCTTTCAATAGTAAAAATAGATGGAGTAAAAATAGTATTTGAGGATTTATCATGGATTATGATTAGGCCATCAGGAACAGAACCTAAAATTCGTGTATATATAGAAACAAAAAATTTAGATGAAAAAATACATTTAATTGAAGGTGCAAAAAACCTAACAAGAAGATTATGTTTAGAAGGAATCCAATGCCTTATTTAATAACAATCTTATAATTCTCCTAAGTATTCTTCAAATAACAAAAGACTTCTCTTTTGTTTATCTGTAAGTTCGTAATCCATATTTTCCTTCCAATAATAAAGAATCTCTTCCTCTGTCATAAAGTCTCTTAAATAATAATCCTTAATCATCTCTGAAAAATATTCCTGAAACTTTTTACGGGCATAAAGGAGTTTTTCCTGAAGTCTCATGTATACAGAATATAACTCATTATCTGATTTGTTAATTTCTTTCCTTACAATCCACAAGGCAAAAACAAAAGGAAGGCCTGTGTGCTGATACCATAAGTTTGCGAGGTCATAGACTTTCTTTCCCTTATTCATTTTTCTGTATCTTAAAGCATCATCTCCTATTAACAAAAATGATTCACCTGTGTAGGGCGCTGATGATATATCATAAAGAGGGCTCAAATTCATGAACTTCTCAAGAATTATCCTAAGCAATAAATGAGAAGTAGCTGACTGGTCAGTAAGAAGAATTTTTTGTCCATCAAGTTTATCTAAATCATGGTCACTGAAAAAAAGTACACTCCCTACATACTCTTTAGAGCTTATACATATTCCATCAATATATTCATAAAGCTCCTTGTTAAGTAAATACTCCACAGATGAAGATGGACTAACATCAATTAGGTCATTCCTCAATGCCCAATTAAGCTGAGAAGGAACCCCTTTTACAAGATGAATGTCTTCTTTAAGCAATCCCTCTTTTTGCAAAACATAAAATAGGGGATAAACATTAGCATACTGAATCCATCCTACTTTAAGTCTCATCCCTTTATAACTCCCATTGGCTTTAGCTTTACAACCTTTCTGGCTATGCCAGCATTGTGAACTACATCAACAACATTTGATACATCTTTATAAGCATCAGGCATTTCCTCTGCAAGAGTTTCTTTGCCAGCAGACCTAACAACTATCCCTCTTTCAGCAAGCTCCTGTTTAATTGATCTTCCTTTTGCCTGCTTAATTGCCTGATTTCTACTTAAAAGCCTACCTGCTCCATGACAAGTTGAACCAAAGGTTTCTTCCATTGCTTTTGGCAGTCCGATTAAAACAAAAGAAACCCTTCCCATATCTCCTGGAATTAACACGGGTTGACCGATTTCTCTGTAACACTCGGGTAACTCAGGGTGTTCCTTCGGGAAGGCTCTTGTAGCACCTTTTCTGTGAATAATAAGTTTCTTTCTTTTACCATCTACTATATGAAACTCCTCTTTTGCAATGTTATGGGCAACATCAAAAACAACTTTCATGCCTAAATCTTTTGGTGTAAGTTTAAAAAGCCTGAGGAATACCTCTCTTGTCCAATGCATAAGACACTGCCTATTAGCCCAGGCATAGTTTGCAGCACCTTTCATAGCTGCAAAATACTGTTGCCCCTCTCTGCTACGAAAGGGAACACAGGCAAGCTCTTTATCAGGAAGTTCTATTCCATATTTTTTTGCAGCCTGTAACATCACCCTTACATAATCATCACAAATCTGATGCCCAAAGCCCCTTGACCCTGTATGAATCATAACTGTAACCTGTCCCTTTGAAAGTCCCATCGCTGTTGCTATATCAGGTTCGTACACCTCTGCCACATACTGAACTTCAAGAAAGTGGTTACCTGAACCAAGAGTGCCTTGTTGCGCCCTACCTCTTTCATAGGCTTTCTGGCTTATTGCCTCGGGATCTGCACCTTCAAGGCATCCATAAGATTCAATTCTTTGAAGGTCATCGGCATCACCAAAGCCTTGCTCAACTGCCCATATCGCCCCTTTTTTTATAACTTCCTTTTCATCTTTTTGTGAAAGTTTTATTTTTCCAGTTGAACCAACTCCTGATGGAATGTGAGTATAAAGGAGGTCTATAAGCTCTTGTATTTTAGTCTCCACTTCCTCTCGGATTAAATTACTTTTAAGAAGCCTTACCCCACAATTAATGTCGTAGCCCACACCTCCAGGGGAGATTACACCTTCTTCAGCATCAAAGGCTGCAACACCACCGATTGGAAATCCGTAGCCTGTGTGAATATCTGGCATAGCAAGGGATTTACCTACAATACCTGGAAGAGTTGCCACATTCGCAACTTGTTTTACTGATTCAACTTCAAGTTCCTCTTCAAGGGTTTCATCTACAAAAATTATTCCCTCTGTTTTCATACCCTGAACAAAGCCTATCGGAACTCTAAGTCTATAGGGGTCTATTCTTTCAATTCCTTCAATTTTAGCCATGGAGACACCTCCTTAGAAAAAGGCTATGATTTTATTATAGCCTTAAATATCGAAAATTATCTCGGCAACCCAGATCGAATCTTCTCTTTTTAAAAGGAGGTTATGATAGGTAGCAGCTTTTACAAGAAGTTTTCTTTCATGCTTTTCAGGGTTAAATTGCTCACCTTTAACCTTAGCATGAATATGATTTTCTCTAATGGTTAAAGATAGGGACTTACCGATAAAGCCGTAAGTATCGAATTGAAAAATAAGTTCATTTAAAAAACTCACAAGAAGGTCTTCAAGGCTTTCTTCAATTATATTAATTGCAATCTCCTCTTTTATCTCTAATCTATCTAAATCAGTTATGAGACTATAAAGTCCTAATGCCGCATTAATGAAACAATCCTCAAGACTATCACCTTCTGCTCTTATTCCAATGTCGCCAGATACATCTATAACTCTGTAGCTCATTCTATACTTTTCAAAGCATCTTCAATAAATGCTCTTACCTGAGGATCAGATTCATTCTTTAACGCATCAAGTAAAGCTGACTTAGCTGAGGAATCAGCAATTATTTCAAGAGCATAGGCAGCATCACCCCGAATATTTTTAGATGGGGACCCCAGCAGCTGAACTATCGATGGAACTATTGATTTTAAAATTTCTCGGTTTCTTTCTTTCAATTCTTCAAGTATTGCAAATGCTCCAACTTTAAGCCTAATTCTTTCATCAGCAATCATCTTAGGTATCAAGCTAACTTGCCATGGTTCATGCTCAAAAAAAGTAATAATACTCTCAAGATATCCGTTGTCAAGATAGTCAAACAACATCTTTTCAAAAGCTTCGCCTTCCCAGTTACTAAAACTCTTACCATTGGCACCCATGTTATTACCCATGCCAATCAGATTTTATGTGGCTTCTTCCTCTTACATATTTTTCTGCCGAAAGCGCAGCAATTGCTCCTTGAGCACAAGCTATAACAACCTGTCTTGCATGAGGGCTTGCCACATCACCTGCTGCGAAAATACCCCGAATATTTGTCTGCATGAAATTATCTACTATAATAAATCCTCTTTCATCAACCTGTAAAGACTCGCCAAGAAAATCAGTAACAGGTTGAGAGCCCTGAAGATAAACAAAAACTCCTGAAATTTCAATGTGCTTTTCTACTCCTTCTTTATCTTTAATCAAAATCCCTGTTACAAAATCTGTCCCTGTTATCTCTTTTATTGAATACCCTGTAAGTACTTTGACTTTCCTATTTGAAAAAACGGGATGCTCAGGGTCAATTTTAAGTTTCGAGGAAGGTGTTATTAAAAAGCATTCCTCTGCAAACTCTGTTAAATATTGAGCTTCCTTTGCTGCTTCCTCACTATCCCCTAAGACAGCCACTTTCTTTCCCCTAAAAAAAGGAGCATCGCATACAGCACAGTAACTTACTCCTCTTCCAAGAAGCTCTCCTTCTCCCTTTATGGTCGGTTTTCTCCCCATAGAGCCAGTGGCTATTATGACTGCCTTTCCCTTATAATTGCCACCCATTGTTATGACTTCCTTTGTCTCAGATACTAAATCAACTCCCACAACCTGTTCTTCTTTGTATTCAACTCCGAAGGATAATGTTTGTGAACGAATCCTATCAAGAAGTTCCTTGCCTGTTAAAGGTTTTTCAAGTCCAGGATAATTTTCAATTAAAGAAGCATAGGCTAAAGCTCCAGCAGTTTTTGATTTATCAAGAATAAGAGTTTTTAAATTTGCCCTTGCTGAATATATTCCTGCAGTTAATCCAGCAGGCCCGCCTCCTATGATTATTACATCATAAACTTCTGCCATATGAACCTCCTATAGAAGTTTCAAAAGGGTCTTTTTTACCCAAGTTGGTAGTTCTCCGTAATCTTCAAAACTAAGGAGAGCTCCAAGATAGAGTTTATAAGACTGATTTGGAAATTTTAGAGTGAAATCCTTTTCAAGCTTATCTTTGTTCCAGGTATAAATTTTATATAGAAATGCTGCATCAAAGGGATCCTTGGGGTCAACTCTTCTGCCTGCAGAGTATATTTTATTTAAAAAAATATCATAGTCACTTGCTTTTTTAATTCCTTCGAATTTTTCTAAAGGGAGGATATTTCTAAATGGAAAAAATAGGAAGGAAACTCTGATATCATCAATATAGAAATCAATATTATCAGTAAATCTCTCTTCGCTCCGAATATTAAAAACTGCCCTTATTTTATGAGATACTCTATTGAAAGAGAAAGCCCTTTCCTTAAAAAAATCAAGATCTATGCTTTGTCTATGATTATATTTGAACATTATTGCAGTTCCACCAGCAAGATAAAAATCTTTAAAAAGGCTCTGAATTTTCTTTGCTAACTCAAAGAGCTTTTCCATTTTTTTATCCAAAATTTGACTCCTCTTTTTATTTCAGGATATTTCATAGCAATTTTATATGTTTCATCAGGATAAAGCTCAAAAATTTCTTTGATTTCTTCAAAATTGCCGTACTTCAAAATTCTAAAAATTAATATTTCCAAAGGTGCTTTTTCTTTATAATCCCAAAGGTATCTGGAAAATTTTTCAGATATTTCAATTTTCTCAAAATAATCCCATTTAATTCTCATCAAAATATCTCAAAATATTGTAACAGGTATCTCTTTGTGCAGGTTTAAACCCTGCTGAACGGATTGCATTTACTATCTCATCCAATGTAACTCTGTAACTAACCCCTGCAGCTCTTACAACATTTTCCTCAAGCATTGTTGAACCAAAATCATTAGCACCGAATCGAAGGCCTACTTGTGCAATCTTGATACCCTGTGTTACCCATGAGACTTGAATGTTTTTGAAATTATCAAGATAAATTCTACTTAATGAAAGAACTCTCAGATACTTGACAGCTCCAGCAGGCATGAGCTCTGGTTGCTCTCTTTTTAATTCCGTATTCCCGGGCTGAAAGCTCCAAGGAATAAAAGCAGTAAATCCTTCTGTTTCATCCTGAAGAGTTCTTATTGCATGAAGATGCTCAATAATGTCCTCATCGGTATCAACGCTTCCAAACATCATGGTTGCAGAAGTTTTCATACCAAGCCTATGGGCTTCACGCATTACATTAAGCCATTCTGAAGTCTTTATTTTATTCGGTGACTGTATCTCTCTTACCCTATCAGATAGTATTTCAGCACCTCCACCTGGTATAGAGCCAAGTCCTGCTTCTTTTAGCTTCAATAAGATATCTCTTATTGACAATCCCTCTTTTTTAGAGAGAAAATTTATCTCTGGAGGTGAAAAGCCATGCACATGAATTTTAAAATTGCTCTTTATAAACCTTAACATTTCCAAATAAAAATCAAGTCCCAATTCAGGGTGCACACCGCCTTGCAAAAGTATCTGAGTACCTCCATTTTGTATTGTCTCCTCTATCTTTTTTGCAAGCTCTTTGTAGGAAAGCACATAGGCTTCAGAGTGTTCCTTCGGTCTCCAAAAGGCACAAAATTTACATTTATTAATACACACATTTGTATAGTTAATGTTTCTGTCAACAATAAATGTAACAATGCCCTCAGGATGCAGGCGCTGCCTAATTTTATCTGCCTCTTCTCCTAGTTCATAGATTGAAGATTCTTTAAGAAGTTTTAAGGCTTTCTCTTTATTAATTCTTATCATTTACGTAACTAATATATTCTCAAAATATTATAAAAACTATCTCTTTCTGCAGGCACTTTATCTGTCTCCTTAATTAGATGAATTAGTTCTTCAACTGTAGTACTTATCTTGGAACGAGCACCTGCTGAATGAGCAATCTTCTCTTCAATAACTGTTCCCTCTATGCAGTCAGCACCAAAAAGAAGAGCGAGTTGCGCAAGTTTTTCCCCAAGCATTATCCAGTATGCCTTTATGTGTGGAATGTTATCGAGAATAAGTCTTGATACAGCAATTGTCTTTAAATCATCAATACCTGATGGATATGAAACTTTTATATCTGTATTTTCAGGTTGATAGCTTAATGGAATAAATGCCAAAAAACCACCTGTTTCATCCTGCAGGTCTCTAAGTTTAAGCAAATGATCAACTCTATCCTCATAAGATTCTATATGACCATATAGCATTGTAGCATTAGTTTTTATGCCAACCTTATGTGCTAATTTTATAATCTCAAGCCATCTTTCTCCTGAAATTTTCTCTGGACACAAAATATTACGAACCTCTGAATTAAAAATCTCTGCGCCTCCACCGGGAATTATATCGAGTCCATTTTCTTTTAATCTATTTAATATATCCTCAACCCTCAAATTCGATTTTTTGGCAAAGTAATCTATCTCTACTGCGGTAAAAGCCTTTATGCCAATATTAGGGAATTCACTCTTTATGTTTTTTATCATTTCAAGATAGTATTCAAATGGCCAGTCAGGATGTAAAGCAGAGACAATATGAACTTCACTTAAATATCCCATATTTTTACAAGCCTCTCTTAAGCCTGCTAATATCTCATCTATAGTCATCTCATAAGAGCCTTCCTCTCCCTTTGAACGAGAAAAAGCGCAGAAACGACAACGATTAATACATATATTTGTAGGATTTATATGCCTATTAATAATAAAGTATGCTCTGTTTGAGTTTATTTTTCTACAAAATTCATCCGCCAATTTACCAATCTTGTGAATGTCATCTAAATTAAAAAGATATAAAGCATCCTCTTTATTAAGCCTTTGTCCTTGGCTAAGTTTTCTTTCGATTTCGCTAAACATAAGCTTATTATATCACTGCTCTTGTATTTCCTCAAAATAAAATAGACAAGCTTTAGGTTCAAGGAAAGTGTTATACAAGAGTTATACCCTTTTAGGAATAAAACGAAGAGCAACTATTATTGAAAATACACCCTATTTTTTTAATTTTCCAAGTTTATGCATAATTAATTTAACATCAACCTTTTTATTATAACATTTGACATTTTCGTTAATATTTATTGTATTCTAAAGGAGGCGATGGAGTTCGCCTTTAACCGCCTCTGATTTTCAGCGGCTGATAACTCCTACCTTAACGGTAGAGTTATACCCTGAAAAGGAGGCATAGCATGTTCGAGATTCTTCTTAAGGCATCTTTCTGGTTTTTACTTGCTTTAATTTCCACAATCTTAGCCACAAAGCTTCGTTTGGCAACAGCTTTAACTGAAATAACAGTTGGAGCAATCGCAAGCCTGGTTATTGCTGGAACAGGAATATCCATTGGTGAAAATGACCTTTGGATTAAATTCATTGCAGGTGTTGGTGCTGTAATGCTTACATTTTTAGCTGGCGCAGAGCTTGAACCTGAAGTTTTAAAATCTCGTTGGAAAGAGACCATAGGTATAGGATTAATAGCCTTTTTTGCACCTTTTTTGGGATGTGCAGCAGTTGCCTACTACATTCTTGGTTGGAGTCTTAAAGCAAGCTGGCTTGCCGGTGTTGCTCTTTCAACAACCTCTGTAGCAGTGGTTTATGCAGTTATGCTTGAGCTTGGACTTAATAAAACAGAATTTGGCAAAGTAATTCTTGCAGCCTGCTTCGTCAATGACCTTGGAACAGTAGTAGCCCTCGGTTTAATTTTCTCACCCTTTACCACTAATTCTCTTATTTTTATGATTGTAATGGTAGCAGTTGCTATTTTAGTTCCTCTTATTACTCCAAAAATATTTAAAAAATTCGGTAACAAACCTTCAGAGTTTGAGACAAAATACTTACTCTTTATTCTTTTTGGTATCGGCGCTCTTGCCTTATGGTCAGGAAGTGAAGCAGTTCTCCCTGCCTATATTATCGGTATGGTATTAGCAGGAAGTGTTGGCAAGGACAGTCAGCTAATAAGAAGGCTTAGAACTCTTACAATAGGCTTTTTAACTCCAATTTATTTCTTAAGAGCTGGATATTTTGTTTCAATCCCATCAATTATTGCTGCACCAGTGGCTCTTTTGATATTATTAAGTGGAAAAATGATAACAAAAATCGCAGGTGTTTATCCGGTTACAAAACTATTTAAATTCAGACATAAAGAGGGAATGTATACAACGCTTCTTATGTCAACTGGGCTTACCTTTGGTTCAATTTCAGCACTCTTTGGTTTAACTCATGGAATAATTAACCAACATCAGTATTCTCTTTTGATCGCAGCAGTAATTGGCAGCGCTATTATTCCAACAATCATAGCAAATGCCTTTTATCTACCAAAATATCTCTTACCTAAGACAAAAAAGGAGGGCTAAATATGCTTAAAAAAATTTTAGTTGCCTTTGACGGCTCTGAGGAATCTGTGAAAGCTTTTAATTTTGCTTTAAGCCTCGTAGATGAGTTTGCTTCAAAGGATAAAGAAATCCTTCTTCTTTCTGTAGCACAGCCGCCAGAACATGGCGAGATAGTAGAAACTAAAGCAGTTATTGATAGCGCCACTGAATACTACAAAAGAGAGTTTGAAAAAATATTGCCAATAGCAAAAGCACATTCAGTAGAAGTAAAAACTGATATTGCAGTAGGACATCCAGCTGACCAGATTGTAAGATACGCCTCAGAAAATGGCTTTGATATGATAATAATGGGGCAAAGAGGTATGTCAAAGATTGAAAGATGGTTGCTTGGTTCAGTATCCCGTAGAGTTGCTACATACGCTACATGTCCTGTGGTGATTGTGAAATAGCACAGTATTTTTAATTTTTAAGTTCAATATCAAAAAATATTGAAAACTTAAATATTAGTGTTGTATATTGTTAATTAGATTTAAATCTAAAGGGGGCATAAGATGCTTAGTTATCAAGATTTATTTCTTTTTTCAATAATTATAATTGTTCTTTTTGGTTCATCAAAGCTACCTGAAATTGGTAAAGGACTGGGAGAAGCTATAAGAGGATTCAAAAAAGCAGTATCAGACTCAGAGTCAAATTCAAATAAAGATATGGACGAAACTTTAAAAATTGAACATAAGAAACAAAGTTAAACATTACCTTGCTTTTGCTTTGAATAAAATTTAAGTAATACCAGCTTACCTATAATTATTCCTAAAACAGTTCCTGCTATCACATCAGAGGGGAAATGAGCAAAGTCCTCAACTCTTTCAAATCCAACCCAACCTGCAAGAATATAGAAAAGAATACTATATCTCGGATAGTAATTTGATAAGACCGTTGCGACCATAAATGCAAAAGTAGTATGCCCTGAAGGAAAGGAAGAATAAGTATAGCCAAAAGAAGGTCCATTAAAGAAACAACCATCAACTGAAGCTGAAGGTCTTGCCCTGCCAAAGATATGCTTAATCTGGACAAATATACCTGTAAGAACCATCCCTACTGCAAGAGATTTACCAAAATCCTTTTTAGTAATTAAACCATAAATTGTAAAAATCACTGTAACCACAAATATGCCATAATAGAAGAATTTCATTCCTGCATCTAAAATCTCAAAGAAAGAATGAATAGCTGGGTAAGTTGATTGAAAATCTTTTATAAAAAACATAATTTTTTTATCAAAGAATAAGATAAACAATAAGATTAAAAAAATAACAAAAAAAATCTTTTTATAGTTTTTCAAGAACTGCATACCCTTCTCCCTCCCACAAAATCTTTAAGCCTCTGTCTTTTAAAAAACTTAAATCTTTAACAGAGGTAATAATCATTATTTTATCATTTTTTTGAATCCTATTAAGTAACTCTTCTTCGCTATCAATCTTGGGAATTTTTCTATCTGAATAGAAAACAATGCTTGGTTTGTTGATTTTATATGTAAAAACTATTCTATCTTTTAAATTTTCTTTTACATAAAGGCTGCATCTGTAAAGACTTTCTTGTAGTGTTTTATTTACATAGGGGATTATTTTTAAAGAGATTATCATAAGAAATACAAATGTCAAACAAGCCATAGATAAAAATATGTTTTTTCTTTTTAAAATGCCATAAAAGCTAACCACTGCAAATAAAAGCATTACAATAGTAATTACATACAACCATGTAATATCAAAATCGGGTAGATATAGTCTTATCTTATTGACTCCGATTAAAAATGCAGCAGCAAACAAAATAGATAAAAATCCGATGATAATCAACGGAACAGATGAGGGTTTTTCTCTAAACTCAGCCATTCCATGAGAGATTATAATTGAGACTGCCGGGATAGCAGGTAAAATATAGTTTGGAAGCTTTGTTGTTGAAAAAGAGAAAAATATGAGGATAAATGAAAACCAGATTAATGAAAAAAACCTCAAATTATCCTTTCTAATATTTCTCAATCCCTGAGATAAAAAGGATATCCAAGGGAAAAGTCCTATTATCAAAACAGGGATAAAATAATAAAATGGTCCTTTATGCCCTGAAATAACTCCTGTATATCTCATAAAATGATGTTTTATAAAAAACTGCTGAATAAAATCCTGTCCATTTATTGCTATTTGGGTAACATACCACGGAAGGGAGATTAAAAGAAAAACTATAAAAGCCTTAAAATTAAAAATTCGCTTTATACCATTTATTCCTTCCATAAAAATAATGTAAATTCCAGCAATTGAAAAAGGAAAAACTATTCCAATTAATCCCTTGGTTAGGAAAGCAAGAGCAGAAAAAATATAAAAGCCGTAGATATATTTCTGGTTCTTGTATATTGCCAAATAAAAAGAAAAAAGAGATAAACTAATAAACAATGCAAGAGCCATATCTGTAACTGCTGCATGAGTGTAAACTAAATAATAAAGTGAAAAGGCAAAACATAAAACTACATAGATGGCTTCACGCTTTCGGTTTAAAATATTTAAGAATATAAAAATGCTTAAACAAAGAATAAATCCAGCCAAAGCAGAGGGAAATCTGGCTGAAAATTCGTTTATTCCAAAGATTTTATAAGAGAGCGACATTAACCAGTAAAAAAGTATTGGCTTATCATATCGTGGTTCATCATTATAAGTTGGCGTTATCCAATTACCACTTTGTAACATCTCCTTAGTTGCTTCTGCAAATACTGCTTCATCAACATCAAAAAGTGTTACAGAGCCAAGTCTAAAGAGAGCTATAAATAGAGCTATAAGAATAATAAGATTTCTTATCATATTTTCAAGTATAAAACTTCATATCGCCTTACTTCAATTTGTTCATTTTGCATACATTTCTACATTTCAACTCTTGTTAAAACTCCATGAAGCTTTCGTGAAGGGAGTCTAAAAAAGCTTATAAATGTAGGAGTTACTCTCTTTAAAAAAGCAAAAATCTTCCAATGACCTCTTGCAATAATCTCTTCAAGCCCATAAAATATCGCTCTCTCATCTATCCCGTTTTCTCTCAATATCTCTTCAATATTTACAACTTCCATATATCCCATCTGAATCTCAAAAACTCTAACGCCTTTACAGAGATTTTCTTTAAAGTATCCTGTTACTCCGAAAGGATCGGGTCTTATTACAATTGATAAAAATATATTATCTTCATAAATTATTCCATGATAAAACATTGTTTCAACTATATAGTGAGAGATTTTATTTTTATCTCTGATGAAAAAAATCGCTGTGCCTGGTATCTTTGGATTTGTTTCATAAACTCTCTCAAACTTAAGAATAAAATCATCTAAAGGCATAAACATCATAAATCTGTAAAGTCTTTTCTGCCCTCGCATATAAATAAACATCGTTAAAAAAGGAAATAATGCAAGAATAATTGACCAGTATCCACCATGTGGAATTTTATATAAACAGGAACTGAAATAAACAAAGTCAACAAAAATTATGAAAATACTTGCCAGCATAGCATAATAATTTCTTTTTAGAAAAAAGATTGAAACCAGAAGCAATCCTGTTATGCACATATTTCCTGTAACCGCGAGTCCGTAAGCTGCTGCAAGATTTGAAGAGCTACCAAAATCAATCATTATTAAAATAACCGCTAAAAGTAAAAACCAGTTGACACTTCCAATATATATCTGGGACTTAAGCTCCTTTGAAGTGTAGTCAATTTTTAACATTGGCATTATTCTTGTTGTTATAGCCTGATAGACAACTGAAAACATTCCACTTATCATTGCTTGGGACGCGATAACTGTAGCTAAGAGACTTAAAATTAAAAATGGCACATAAAGAAAAGATGAAAAATTAAAAGCCATCTCAAAGAGTATATTTTTAACCTGCGGATTTTTTAAAAGAAAAGCACCCTGCCCAAAATAGTTTATAAAAAGAGCAAAAAATACCATTGCCCATGCCTTTCTTATTGGTTTTGCACCGAGATGTCCCATATCAGCGTACATTGCCTCAGCGCCTGTTGCACAGAGAATAATCTCTCCAAGCACAAGATAGCCTTTCCATCCGTTGTGCATGAGAAACTCTACTGCATAATAGGGGTTTATTGCCTTTAAAACCTGAGGATTTAAAAAGACTGAATGAATTCCTATGACTAAAATAGATAAAAACCAGATACACATAATTGGACCAAAAGCTGAAGAGACCTTTTCCGTCCCTTTTTTCTGAAAGAGAAATAAAGTAAAGGCAATTATAATTGCAATGAACACCATGGAAGCCTGCGAAATTCCTTCAAGTCCTGGAATAAAAGCAGTTCCTTCAACAGCACTTAAGATGCTTATCGCAGGTGTTATAACCCCATCGCCTATTAAAAAAGAAACTCCAATAAGAGCTAAAAAGGTAACAAAGGCTTTTGTTTTATTTGATTTTGAAAGAGATTTAAATATCTCAGAGAGAACTATTGTGCCACCCTCACCCCTTATACTTAGATTCATGGCAAGGAAGTTATATTGTATTGTAGGAAGTATGATAAGGGTCCAAAATATGAGAGATAGAACGCCTAAAACATTTTCATAAGTTGGCTCAAGTATTAAGAAAGCAACTGTTAGAGTATAAATAGGGCTTGTACCAATGTCTCCGAAAACAAGTCCGAGTGCTTTAATCACTCCACTCATGAAGGTTTATTATATATCAGTAGTAATTTTTTAGCAAATCCTTGTATAATCTCTTATGCAAATTATAAAAGACAAAAAAATATTTGAAAAATTTGTCAAAAAATTGCAAAAAAGGTCATTTTCTGAACCTAAAATTGAAGATAGTGTAAGAAAAATTTTAAATGACATAAAAAAAAGTGGAGATAAAGCATTAGCCAGATATACAAAACTATTTGATAAGCATAGCCTTCCTCTTAAGATCGGTAAAAAAGAGATAGAAAAAAAAGCTAAAGATATATCAAAAGACGTCTTTAATGCTCTCATTTTTGCAGAGGAAAGAATCCGTAAATTTCATGAAAAACAGCTTGAAAAATCATGGCAGTATCAGGAAGGAGATATTATTCTTGGACAAATAATAAGACCATTAGAGAGAGTTGGGGCTTATGTTCCTGGAGGAAAGGCATCCTACCCTTCAACAGTGCTTATGAACATTATTCCTGCTCAAGTCGCAGGAGTAAAAGAAATAGCAGTATGCGTTCCAACTCCAAATGGAGAACTTAATCCAATAGTCTGCGCTGCTTTAAGTATTCTTGGAATAAAAGAGGTTTACAGAATAGGTGGTGCTCAAGCAATCGCAGCTATGGCTTATGGAACAGAAACAATAAAAAAAGTTGATAAAATTGTAGGACCTGGTAATATCTATGTGGCAACAGCAAAAAAGCTTGTCTTTGGAGAAGTTGATATAGATATGATAGCAGGTCCGAGTGAAATTCTCATTATCGCTGATAATTCAGCAAATCCTGCTTTCGTTGCTGCTGACATGCTTAGTCAGGCTGAGCATGATGAAATGGCATGTAGCATTCTTGTAACAAATTCTGAACAATTAGTTAACTCAGTAAAAAAAGAGATTACAAGACAACTTAAAAAACTTCCTAAAGCATCCATAGCAAAAGAATCACTCAAAAATTTCGGCGCGATAATTATTGTAAAATCCTTACAAGAAGCCTGCAATATTGCAAATACAATAGCACCAGAACATCTTGAAGTAATGACCCAAAATCCTGAGGAACTTTTAACTCTATTAAAAAATGCAGGAGCCATATTTTTAGGACAATGGACTCCAGAACCCATAGGAGATTATGTAGCAGGACCTAATCATACACTTCCCACATCAGGAACAGCAAGATTTTTCTCTCCTTTAGGAGTTTATGATTTCGTCAAAAAAACATCCTTAATAAAATGTGAGCAAAGTAGCTTCAAAAAATTTGCTCCTTATGTTGAAATACTCTCAACACTCGAAGGATTAGAAGCACATGCCAATACCATAAAAATAAGGCAATCTATTTAATTGAAGGAATAAATTTTTTGATTTTTATAGGACTTAATTGCTGAAATTTTTTAAAAAACCTATTATATATTAATAACTAATATGCTTTAGTAATCTACTTATTAGTAAATATCCGCCACACGGCTCATTGCTTTTGTTTACAAAAAAATCACAGCCATCAATTCTAAACTCACAATCTTCACAAATAAAGGATAGATTTTTGCTGGCAACTTCATCATTTTTAAGATTGAAAACCTTTATTAAACCAACTAACTCAGAGGCCGTTATAAATTTTTTTAGATAAAAATATCCGCCGCAGATTTCTTTATCTTTTCCCGGCTTGTAATAGTTACAAAAATCCTCACAAATCAAAGTAGTATAAATATCTTCTTTCATTTTGTAACCTCATCAAGCCATTTCAAATAATTTTCTGAACCTTTTTTAATTTTTATTCCTATTATTTCAGGTACGGTGTAAGAATGAATAGATTTTACTCTTTTTTCAAGTTCTTCGAATAAGTCAGAGCTCGTCTTAACTATCATTAAAACTTCCGAGTCATCCTCTATTTTACCCTGCCAAGAATAAATTGAACGCACATTTTTAACTATATTTACACAGCCTGCAAGTTTTTCTTCTACAAGGGTCTTAGAAATTTTAACTGCTTCATCTTCATTTGGAACTGTTATTAAAACCACTATATAATCACTCATAATTAATTATATAAAATTTTAATAAAATTGGTATAATTTTAAAAAAGCGTTAGGAGGTGCTTTATGCCTTACTATGTTATTTTAAGTACTCTTACCGATGAAGGTAGGGAGACATTAAAGAAGAAACCTGAAAGAATCTTAGAGGTTAATGAAGAAATTGAAAAAATGGGAGTAAAGATAATTCAGCAATTTGCCGTGCTTGGTCCTTATGATTTTGTAAACATAGTTGAAGCTCCCGATAACATAACTGTGATGAAAATGTCTGTTGAACTGGGCTCAAGAGGCACTATTCAACTTATGACAATGCCTGCAATTACTGTTGAGGAATTAGTCGGCAACTTAAAAGGTTAATTACAAAATTATTTAATTAAGACACAATTTTAAGAAGCTCGTCCAGAGCATGAAGGGTGGCATTTTGTTTATTTGAGGTTCTATCTCCTTTTAAGTATAATTCTTTTATGTGTATATTATCCTCTCCTGCTACAGCTATGTAGATTAACCCTTTTGGTTTTCCCTCCATAGTATCTGGACCGAGGTTTCCCGTGGTTGAAATAGCATAATCAGAACCTGTGAGTATTCTTATTTTTGCTGCCATTGCTGAAGCCATTTGAGAAGATATAACACCATGAGCAAAAACTTCTTCGGGTATTCCAAGCAGTTTAAGCTTCATCTCGGTTGCATATAAAACCATGCCCCCCAAGAAAACATTGCTCGCACCAGGAATATCCGTAATAGATGAAGCTATGAGTCCACCTGTGCAGGATTCTGCGGTTGAGAGTGTCTTATTACGCTCTCTCAATCGGTTTACTAATTTTTGTGCTCTTTCGATGATTATTTCCAATATAGAAAAAACAAGAGGGAAAGATTTTTCCCTTTCCCTCTATGAAAACTAATTTTAAATAGTCTGCTTATTTAAATATATCCTTTTCAAATTTTTCAAGCTTTGTAGCAAGCTCTATATAGCTTCCGCCCATGTAGGTATATATCAGTTGTCCACCATCGATTAGCTCTCTTATAGCTTCTTTAGTTTCAGCATCAGATACACCAAGATTTCTAAAATGCTTTATGATATCCATTTGTTTGTATTTTTTCTTCCCTTGTGCCTGTTCAATTAAAGTATAAATCTGTTTTTTGAGTTCCTCTTTCTCCATTAAAATTCACCCCTTTCATAATAAAAAATTTTAAGGAGGGCATTGTGCCCTCCTTTTAATTATTTAACCCATTTTATCTGTGCAGTTGTTCTGAATGTTTCAAAAGCATATGTCCAATCATCAACATGCTGCCAAGTAAATGGTATACCTGTTACTGCAAAGAATTTCTCCCAACCAATTCTCTGAATCCATTCACCAACTCTTTCATGTTTCTTTGCACCTGCTACATAAGCATCGAAAATCATCTTTGTAGCTTTGATAACTTCTGGCCATCTTGGTGGATTATTGGGTAAGAAGGCTACTGCTAATTTAGAAAATTTTGGAGGAGTTCTGAGGTTACCTACTTTTCCGCCAACAACTATTGCAACACCGTCATTAACAGGGTCTTTAATTGGTAAAGATGGACACACTGAATAACAGTTTCCACAATACATACATTTTTCTTCTTTAATCTTAACTGATTTTTTAGCTGGATCTGGAATTATTGCTGCTGTCGGGCATGCAGCCATTGTAGTTGGTAATTCGCAGAGGTCTTTAAATTTATCATGGTCTATTCTTGGTATTTTGGTATGGATACCAACAAAAGCAATATCTGAACAATGAACTGCACCGCACATGTTTGTACAACATGCAACAGCAAATCTTAATTTATTTGGGGTCTCCTTAGTGGTAAAGTAATCTGCAAACTCGTCCATTAAACATTTAACAAGACCTGATGCGTCAACTGCTGCTGAATGACAGTGAATCCAACCCTGTGTGTGAACAATGTTACTGACTCTTGAGCCAATACCACCAATCATGTACTTCTTTGCTTTAAGTTCTTCGATCAAAGGATTTACTTTGCTTTCATCAGAAACAAGAAATTCTATATTATTTCTTGTTGTAAATCTAAAATAACCATCACAATATTTTTCAGCAATATCTGCTATTTCTCTTAAAGTATCAGTAGCTAAAAGTCTTGGAGATGCTACTCTTATTGTCCAGATTTTATCTCCAGAATTAGCTATATGAACCATTAAACCAGGGCTTAAAATTTCATGAGTTTTCCAATCTCCGTAATTTTTTTGAATAACTGGGGGTAAAAAGTTTTTGTAATGAGGTGGTCCTATATCTGTTTTTCTTTGTTTTACATCAACTACATCGGGAATAACATATGGCATAATTTAACCTCCTTAATTGTATTAATTAATTATAAAAATTATTTTAACCATGATTCCCATGGTTTTCCTTCAAGGTCTCCCTCTTTCCAGAACCAGAAAGGATCTCTTCTTGGTTCTTTAACCATCTCAGGTGTTGGCGTTAATCCAACTGCTTCGAGAAACTCTCTCATACCCATTCTCAATATAAGCTCACCAATTCTCTCTCTATTCTTTCCATACTCACTCCACCACTCAGTTGCTGCTCTAATAAAATCTTTCATTTCTTGATATGGTGGCTTCATCTCTATGAATGGGAAGATTACCCATGAAAGTGTTGCACCTACTACGAATGGAGCTTTCGAACCAATAAGGACTGTTGCACCAAATGGTGGTGTTGGCTTCAATGCTCCGGCAAGTTTTGCAATACAATGCATACAATGTAGACAATCGCTATCATTTATAGCAAGATTATTTCCATCCCAAGTTATACACTTACCGGGACAGAGATTTACAATTTCTTCCTGAATATTCATGCCTTTCTTTACATAATCTTTAACTTTGTCTTGGTCAATTGCTATTGGTCCTTTCCATGTTCCGATTATTGAACAGTCAGCACGAGCAATGGAAGCATTGCAGTCAATCGGGCAACCAACTGTTTTTATTTTAAATTTATATGGGAAAGAAGGTCTGTGTAATTCATCCTGAAACTCTTGAGTTAAATCATAGGTAATATCAAGGGTGTCAATCATTGACCATTCACATCTTGCTGGTCCCACACAGCAGCTTGGTGTTCTCATTGCAGAACCAGAACCGCCAAGGTCAAATCCATTAATACTAAAAATTGTACCAATAGCCTCGAGATTGTCTGTTACTGTTCCTAAAAGGATTATATCTCCTGTGGAACCATGAAAGTTTGTTAATCCACTTCCATATCTGTCCCAAACATCGCAAATAAACCTCATAGCTTCTGAAGTATAAAATAATCCAGCAGGCTGATTTATACGAACAGTATGGAAATGAGCTACTCCTGGGAATTGATCTGCAAGCTCACAGTATCTTCCGATAACTCCACCGCCATATCCTCTAACTCCAACAATACCACCATGTTTCCAGTAAGTGACTTTGTCTCTGAAGCTTTTTTCAAGAAGTCCAAGCTCATCAGCAGCCATTTCATTTTTTGCAGCTGCTTTTTTAATTTCTGTGACAAAACTCGGGAAAGGACCCTTTTCAAGTTCATCCAATAAAGGTGTGTCGTACTTCTTCGTCATAATTTCCTCCTACTGTTAAGATTTTTTGAAATTATACCATAATTTTTTGTGTCTATCAACTGTAAAATAGTTATACCTATTTGGTCAAATAAAAAAAATTTATGCTTACATTAAAGCTTTTAAATTAAAAATAGGCTAAAATATTTTAATGTGGATAAAATGGATTGAACTTAATGGATTTAAATCCTTTCCTGAAAAGACAAAAATAGAGTTCCATGGTGGAATAACTTGCTTTGTAGGACCTAATGGAGCAGGAAAAAGTAATATTGTTGATGCCTTTAGATGGATACTTGGTGAACACAACCCCCGTATTTTAAGGGGAGAAAAAATGGAGGAAGTAATTTTTCAAGGTTCTACCTCAAAAAAGGAAAAAGGACTTGCTGAAGTATCAATGTTTTTAAGTATTGAAAAAAATGATGAAGAAAATGGCAATAAACCTCTAAGTCGCGAAATAGAAATAAAAAGAAGGCTTTACAGAACAGGGGAATCAGTTTTTATTATCAACGGAAAACAGTCAAGATTAAAAGATATAAAGGAAATATTTATTTCTGAAGGTGTTGACGTAAGAACATATTCAATAATTGATCAAATAAAAATAAACGAGATTCTATCTAAGTCTTCTCATAGAAAGGCTCTCCTTGAAGAGTGTGCTGGAATTTCACTTTATAAAATGAAGAAGGCAGAATCAGAGGGGAAATTACAATCAGCAAAAGAAAACTTACAGAGAATTGAGGATATTCTTGGAGAGTTAAAAAAGCAATACTCTTTACTCGAAAGACAAGCAAAGAGAGCTGAAAAATATAAAAAAATCCTTAATGAACTGTCAGACTTAGAATTAAAAGTTTCCAAAGCAGAAAGTCTTAAGCTACTTGCAGATTTAACAAAACTCAAAGAAGAAATTCATAATCTTAACATTAAACATGAGAAACTAAAAGAAGAAAACATTATAATTACCTCAGAACTCAATGAACAGAAAAATAAAGTTCATGAGATGGAAATTTTCATACAGCAAAAAGACAATGACATTAAGAACAAAGCGCTCGAAAAGGCAAAAATAGAAAAGGAATTAGCCTTACTTGTTCAAGAAGAAAAAAATAAAAATCACGTAATAGAGAGACTGCAACAAGAAAATTCTTTATTATCAAATGAAATAGAAAAAATCCGAACGGAACTAAACGAATCTCAAATACAGGTGCAGGATACGGAAGAAAGGTTAAACAATCTTCAAAAAGAAATAATAATTTATGAAGAGACTCTTTTAAAGTTTCAAAAGAGAGTTGCTGAATTAGAAAATATACTTGAAAAAGAACGTAAATATCTTTTTAATCTTACTACCGAACTTGCGAATAAAAAAAATTTCTATCAATCTATTAAAAAATCCTTAGAGATTGGTCAAAATAGATTAAATTCCTTTACATATAAAAAAGAGGAAATATCTCAAAAAATAAAACAAAGTGAGGCGGAACTAAAAAATACAGAAATAAAAATAAAAAACCTTAAAGAGTCTTTGCAAGGTGAACACACCGAATTAAAGAAACTAATAGACACATTATCGCTTTTAGATAAAACCTTAGATGAAAAAAATCAAAAATTAATAGAAAGAAAAAAAGAAGAAGCGACAGTTACTGGTAAAATTGAAGCTTTAGTTTCAGAAATCTGGGAAGAAGATATAAAAAGTAAATTATTTTTTGAATGTATTGAAGTCTCTCCCGAAGTAGAAGAGCTAATAGAAAATTTTTTTGATGAAAAGCTCAAGGCGAGTGTAATAGAGGATATTCACGAAATAAAATATTCAGATAATAAAAAATTTTTTTTCTTAAAAAACTTACCAACTCTCAAAGAAAAATCCTCTAATGTTACTGGACTTAAAGGAATTAAAGAATTCATTAATATAAAAGATTCTGATATTAGTAGCGTAGTTTTTGAGAATATTTTTATCGTAGAAAATATAGAGGAAGCATTAGAAAAAAGTAAACAATTCCCCCTACAGTTTTTCATAACAAAAAAAGGCGAGGTTATCTCCCCCGATGGATTTATTAAAATAGGCAGAGCTGGAAATTTACTGAAAAAGAAAAGAACCTTAGGACAATTAAAAGAAGACAAAAAAAAGATTATAAGTGATATTGAACAACTTGAAAATGATATCCAAGAGATAAAAGCTGAAAAAGAAAAGTTAAAAAATAACATTGAAAGCAAAAAATCATATATCAATAACCTTAATAGAGAAATATTTCGTTTAGAAGAACAGTATAAAAATCTGCTGAGAGAAACAGAAGGGATTAGACAGAGGGCAAAATACATGGAAAACGAAGAAAAAACAATTCAAGAGGAAATAAAAGAAAACACAAAATTAATTGAAAAGGTCAAATCGGAAATAGAGCATATATCTTTCAGCATTGATGACACGGAAATAAAAATAGAAGAAATAAAAAATCAGCAAAGAAATATTTTGAAAGAAAATGAAGAGAAAAAAGACACTTTATCCACTAAAAAAATGGAACTATCTATGCTTAAAGAAAGACTAAGTGGTAAAAATGTAGAAATAATTAAGCTTAATGAGAACATAAAAAAGCTATTGATAAAGAGAAATAAAAATGAAGAAGAAATAAAACAAACCCTAAAAAGAATAGAACAAATAAAAAATGAATATGCTGAAAAATTAAAAAAATCAGAATTCCTCACTCAAGAAAATGAGAGATTAAAAGAAGAGCTTGATATGCTTTTAAACTCCCTAAAGATAGGAAAAACAATTATTGATGAATTGACAGGAAAATATCAGAACATAAATGAAGAAATACAAAATATTACCTCAATAATAGGTGAAAAAAAGGTTAAAGAAGGAGAATTAAAGGTCAAACTTGAAAACCTATGGAATGAGATATACAATCTTTATGGAAAAGATATTCTTCAGGAACCAATAGAACCTGCTGATGAGACTTCTTTAGCTAAAGAAAAAATAAATCATCTAAAAGCTCAATTGAGAGATATCGGGGTCGTCGATATGGAAATTTTGAAAGAATATAAAGAAGTAAAAGAAAGATATGATTTTATGTTAAACCAACAGAATGACATTAAAATATCTATCGAAGAACTCGAAGAAGCCATAAGGAAAATTAACAGTCTCACGAGAAAAAAATTAAGAGAAACTTTTAGTCTACTTAAAGAAAAATTTAGCTCCCTGTTCCAAGAACTTTTTGGTGGAGGAAATGCAGACATATTTCTTACTGATAATAATAATATTCTCGAATCAGAATTAGAAATAAACGTCCAACCTCCCGGGAAAAAAATGAGTAGCCTAAATCTACTGTCTGGAGGGGAAAGAACTCTTACAGCTATAGCTTTTGTGTTTGCGTGCCTTTCTATTCGTCCTTCTCCTGTCTGTATACTTGATGAAGTAGATGCACCCTTAGATGATCCAAACACTTTAAGATTAAAAAAACTGATACAAAATTTAAGTGACAAAACCCAATTTCTTATAATTACTCATAACAAACTAATGATGGAAGCTGCAGACTATATTTACGGGGTTACTATGCAAGAAGAGGGAATATCAACTGTAATATCATTAGAACTAAAAGAAGCAGAGGTTTATGCATGAAAGATATGAATATACTTGAAGGGATAGAAATATCTGATATCAGGGAAGACCTCATATGTTACAGCTATGATTCATCCTATGCTCAGGGGAATATACCAGCATTTGTCGCATGGCCTAAAAGTGCTGATGAGATTTCAAAAGTTGTTAAATGGGCTACGAACAGAGGGTTAAAAATCGTCCCAAGAGGTTCAGGTACAGGGATGGCAGGTGGTGCTGTGCCGGTATTTGCAAAAAGTATCGTTATCAGTCTTGAAAGAATGAAAGAAGTAAAAGAGATAAACGCAAAAAACTTTACTACTATAGTAGAACCCGGGGTTATAAATGGAGAACTTCAAAAGGAACTTCAGATATATGGACTTTTCTATCCTCCAGACCCTGCTTCAATGGATTACTGCTCAGTTGGAGGAAACGTGTCCACAAATGCAGGAGGTCCGAGGGCAATTAAATATGGCGTTACAAGAAACTATGTAATGGAGCTTGAAGTAGTTCTTCCTAATGGAAGCATAGTAACTCTCGGTGGCAAGACAGTTAAAAGAGTTGTTGGCTATGAATTAAAGGAACTTTTCATAGGTGCAGAAGGAACTCTTGGAATAATCTCAAAAATAACGTTTAAAGTCTTGCCAGAACCTGAGGAAGTAATAACCTTACTTATAAGCTTTTCGGAATTAAGCAAAGCTGGTGAATGTATACCCTATATAATTGGGCTTGGGATAATACCCAGAACATTAGAATTTATTGATGACACTTGCATAAATCTAATTGAAAATAATAATAATTTAGGTTTAAAGAAAGATATTGAAGCAATGCTTCTTTTAGAACTTGATGGTGAAATTAACTCAATAAAGAGACAGGCAGAATTAGTAGTTGAGACAGTAAGAAAATTTAAAGGGGAAGTACAGGTTGCCACAGACTATTACTCAAGAGAAAATCTTTGGAAAGCAAGAAGAAGTATTTCTCCCTGCATTCTCAAAATGAAAGATAAAGAAAAAATCAATATTGATATAGCTATCCCCATAGATAATTTGGCAAAAACTCTTGTTAGTCTTAAAGAACTTTCAGAACAAAATAAAATTCCTATAATATCTTTTGGACACGCAGGAGATGGAAATATCCATGTCAACATCCTTGTTAATAAAAATGATGAGACAAGTAGAAAAAAAGGATTTGATTTAGTTAAAAAAATTTTTGAACTAACAGTCTCTCTTGGAGGTGCAATATCAGGTGAACATGGAATAGGAATTACAAAAAAACCCTATCTTGAAATCCAGCTCTCAAGAAAAAATATCGAACTAATGATGGCAATAAAAAAAATCTTTGATCCACGAGAGGTCATGAATCCTGGAAAAATTTTTAGTTAGTTTATAATATTTTGTTTACTCCATCTTTATAGAGACTATAAAAATAAAACATCTTCAAAGGTTGCTTGATGTAATAAAACTTTGTATAATTGAAGTAACTTCATAAAAAGGAGGACAAGAAATGATTAGATATTTATTTTTATGTATCATGATACTGACATCTATTGCTTGCACTCAACAGGTTAGAATGGATGTCTCTGGTGTAGGAGAAACTATACCTACAGGTCCTTCAGCTCTTGCATGGGATGGTAAAAACATAATCATTGCAAAAGAAGGGCTGATTGCCTTTTTAGAAAACATTGATACTGCAGCTACTGGCTCAATCTATAACTATGAAGGACACTATTTCTTTGAGAGATATCCTATAACAATAACATCTAAAGAAAATTCTCCATCTATTACA
>DYFF01000021.1 GCA_020725335.1 Thermodesulfovibrio sp.
CATATCTTCAATATAAGGTCTTAGAAAAGTATCAGGTGAGAGTATATTGTATATATCAGCAATCTCTTTATAAAAAGCATAAAAATCATTTCGTTTGGTTTCCTCTCTGAAATACTCCAATACAAATTCCACTTTTCTGTCACCTGGCTTATCTTTTATCTCTTTCAAATACTCCTCTTGTGCCATTTGCATGAGTTCTTTGAATTCCTCTTTTAGCTTTTCAATATCATTTACTATACCTTCAATGTCAGTAGAATCAAAGGCAAGGGCTTTTTCAAGCTTGCTGAATATGCCTATAAAGTCTACAATAAGCCCAGCAGGTTTTTTGATGCCCTGCCTGTTTTCATAGGGTCTATTTACCCTTGCGATGGTTTGTAAAAGCACATGGTCACGCATGGGTTTGTCAAGATACATACAGTAAAGCACCGGCGCATCAAAGCCTGTTAAAAGCTTATTTGTAACAATGAGAATTTTTGGATTTTTTTCAGGATGAGTAAAATCTTTTCTTATCCTTTTTTCTTCATCTTCAGATAGATGATATTTTCTTAACTCATCGGGATCGTTATGAAATGGACTGAATACTACTTTGGAATACTCCTTTGGAAAATGCTTATTAAGCTCTTCTTTGTAAACTGCACAGGCTTGCCGATCAACAGCTACCACAAAAGCTTTATAGCCAAGCGGTTCAACAAACTCTCTATAATGCTTGGCTATAAACTTGGCTGTTTTTTCTATTCTGTTTCTGCTTTTTTTTATTATTTTTCATCATCTCGTTTTTCTTTTTCAAAATGTCCCTTTATCTTATTTGCAAAATCATCCAAATTGTCAAACCAGTAATTTTTGTAACTATCTAAAACCATAGCCATTCCATCCATTGTTTTAAGCAATAAAATAGTATTTATTCTAATATCGTTGTATGAAAAAATTTTACTTTGCTTTTGTCCATTATTGTCTTCTTCAAATATTCTTGAAAAGCCGTCGATTTTTCTGTAACCATCAGTATGTTCGGTTCCTTTAGGGTCAACAAACAATATTGTATAGTCATTACCCTTTTTTAACCAAAAAATAAAATCTGGTTTAAATTTTTCAATACGATTTGTTTTTGGCTGATAGTAAGGAATATATACTTCGTCAAGTGTTTCATCTATTTTTGAAAAATACCACCAATCAAATTGTTTAAAGAAGTTATCTTCTTTTTTGATATAATTTTCAATTTCATATATAAAGTTAACTTCACTTTGATTTTTGATGATATGTATAAAATATGTTTCTCTTTCTGATTCTGACAGCCCTATTGGTAAATAGTAATGATTTGCTAAATATTTAAATTTTATTCTATCTATACCATCGTCAATAGTGCTTTCGCTTACATAATTTTTTGTAATTTCTTCTACCTGGTTAATATACTCATTCACTTTTTGTGGTTCTTTTTTAATATTTTCAGCTATTTCTGCAAGTATTTTTTCTTTTTCTGGGTATTTTTTAACCATCTCTATTTTTTCTTTTATTGAGTTTAATTTATTTTTTGAAACTTTTATTTGTTTAAAATGTACTATCTCATTTTCAAGTTTCTTGAAATTACTAAACTCTTTACTGTGTATAGAAAAATGATTCATTACACTTTTTAAAATCAGATCTGGTTTGTTTATTACAGCCACAGAAGAACTCTCTTTATAGTAGTTTTCTCTGTTTGAAAAGCTCTCTTCTACTTTCTTTAATATTTTTGGCTGGCAATAATATTTTACAAGTGCAACTTTATCTCCAATATAGTTATAGTATTCTTGGGTTAGTTTAAGATCACTACTATTTATTTCGAATTTAATAACAAAATTTTCATCAGCTAAAATTTTTTCACTTTCTTTATATACTGGTATATAGAGCAACTTATCTTTTACTTCTGGATTAATTTCAAAAAGATCTCCAATCAGTTCTTCTTGTTTTTCTTCTTTTAAAGTGGCAATTACTTCTTTTAGGTTTTCTGCTTTTGTACCAAAAACAAAAAGAGACTCAAGTGATTTTACTTTGTCTTTTAAACTCTCAAAAAGAGTTTTATCTATTTCTTTATTGTTATAAAGAAATTGTAATCTTTTTCTTTTATGTGTCACAGGCTCAATTCTCACTCCTCGGCCTATGGATTGTAAAACAAACTTTCTTGCATCTGTGCCCTTACCTATGTTGATGTATAAAATAATATTTGGCCTATTGCTATCCCAGCCTTCATAAAAAGCACGAGAACCCATTAAAATGTTTATATCAGAATCATCATTGTTTAATTTTTTGAAGACGCTCTCATTGTCAAACTTTTCATTAATCTCATAGCCAGAAAGTTTGTTTCTTATCCACTCAGTTATATCTCCAATTTTTATTAAAGCAAATGGTGTATCGCTTGCTTTAAGTTTTAAAATAATTTCCTGTTTGTTACCAGGAATTATTAAAACTTCTATGTTTCCTGTAGTTTTAGAATTAAATACATTTTCTAAAATATCTTGATAGTTAATTTCATCAATACTTGAATCTAAAACCATTTTTTCTTCTGTAAACTCATATTTACCTTTTAGGTCATTTGTTAATTCAGTTATAGCTTGTTTTAACAATTCATCTTTCAACTGTCCTTTTGCAATTTTTTCTATTTCACTAAAGAATAAAAACAGGTCAGAATCTTCTGTGTTTACAGAATTAACAAGCGTAAGGATAAGTGGCTTATGATAATAATCTTTTATTTCTGCTTTATGCTTTTTTATATAAGTATGTAAAACCAGTATTTTAAGTAAGGTTTTTATTTTTTGCTCTTCTGTAAAATCTTCTTTTGCGCCCAAGGAAGAGACGTTGCTTTGAGTAACATAAATATTTTTTCCGTATCCTTGCTGTATAAATTTTTCAAGATTAAAATTAAATACACAAGTTGCAAAATCTATTGGGTCTGTAAAAGTAGCTGAAAAATTAAATAGAAATCCATTTCTTGAAAGTATAGAATAAAATATTTGCCTTTTGCTTTCTTCTCTATCACCTTTATGTGCTTCGTCAAGTATTATATACCAATTCCCGTTATTATCATAATTTCTAAAACTAATTATCTTATCCTTTTGTTCATCTGAAATAAGATCACTTCTATAATAAAAAACATTTACTTCTTTACCAAAAACTAAACGATTTCCCATCTTTACACTCTCATATTGCTTTAAATCAAAAATTTTTATATATAAATCGTTATTGGAACGATTAAATTCTTCAATATGATTTTTAAACTGTTCAATTAAATCTTCTCGATAGGTTAAGAATAATATATCTTTTTGAGGCATTTGCCCTTCTTCAATAAGTTTTCCAAGCAGCTCTAAAAGTTTTACTATAACAAGAGTTTTTCCACTACCCGTTGCCATCCAAAAACTCATACGGTTGATGAAGTTAGAAAAAGCAATTTTATTATCTTGAATTAAGTAATCTTTATCAAACTCTTCAAATATCTTTTTATTTTTATTGTTGTTAAGCGTAAAATCTAAATTTTCTACAAATCCATTGTCTTTGTAAAAATTAAAAAATTTATTCTTATCTTCTTTAAATTCTATGTAATATTTATATAGTGCTTTTAAAGCATTTTGAAGTGCTTGTTGTTGATAATCGTATAATGTCTTTGTGTCTGAAAACTTACTATAATCAAAATGTAGCCACTCAGCAGGCAAACTGTTTAATTGAATAGTTTCTACTATGTTTTGTAAATATAATCTCATAATTACTCCCACCAAATTAAAGGTTTTATTAATTTATAATCTAAATCTTTTGTATTTATTTTACTTCCGTCTTCAAACTCTACTTCATCCGTTTTTATTTTCTTAATCCATTTACCAGTAAGATTAGACAATGTTTCTGCTATATCTATATTTTCATAAAGTTTTGACAAATCTACTTTTACCTTGTTGTTTTCATAGTCTATTTCTAAGGCTTTAAGCATTTTTTCGTCTTTCATAAATAAATATTGTTCATAAGGGTTTTTGTTTTGAATAATAAACATATCATGGTTTTCATACACTGTATTTGACAGCGTTTCTTCGTATTGTTCAAGTTCGTAATATTTGAAAAAGCCACCTGCTTTGTTTTCGTTATAATGTTCTTTGACATCTTGTTCTTTTGAAATACCTGATTTATCATAGAATAAAACCTTTTTCATCCTTGGCAAAACCACTGTGTAAAAATGCTCTCCCATCTCTACGCCAAGCCATTTTCTACCGAGTTTATGGGCTACGGCTGTGGTTGTGCCAGAGCCAAGGAAGAAGTCAAGAATTAAATCAGTTTTGTTTGACGCTGTTTCAATTGATCTCTTAAGTACAATTTCAGAATTTTCTGTTTGAAAACCGCTTGCTTGTGAATAACCATTTATATCTGTCCAGTTGTCCGTGATTATTTCATTATCAAGGAATACTTGTATAATTAAGTTATCGTTATTCTTTAAGCTATTTAACTCGCTTTCTTTGTAATAAATTTTTTCTGTAACTTTATCTTTTAATCTTGCTTTTCCTTCTTTATAAAGTTGGTCTAATTTTTCTTGAGATTTAATCCAATGCCTTCCTTTCGGAGGACTGAACTCAATACCTAAAAGTTTTCTACTTTTGTTTGTCTGTCTTTCACCCGGACGATGATCTAAATCAACCCAAAAAAGGTTATTTAACAAAATATCAGATAATTTGTTTTTATTGTTAAAATTATTTTTTTCAAGAATCTTTATAATCTTCTTATAAAATGAATAATCATAAGTTTCTTTTATTGTTTCGTTGATTATATATTCAGGATTTTTCGCATAGAAGAAGAGGTTATCCTTTGTGTATGAAAGACTTAAGCCAGTTTTCTTTTTACCAGCAGTTTTCCCGACTGCTATCTCGTTAATAAAATTTCCATCAAAAATATCATCCATTAAACATCTTACAATCCAATTCCCATTGTAATCACACCTTACAAAAATACTTCCTCTTTCATTAAGCCATTCTCTTGCAATTCTTAATCTGTTTTCAAGCAATGTTGCCCAGTTAGCATCTTTGTAGTTTGTTCTATATAAAAACTGATCAGATGAATCTAAATTAAACGGTGGGTCAATATATATCGTTTGCACTTTTTCTTTAAATTTCGGCAATATTGTATTCAATGCCTGATAGTTTTCACTCTTGATAAGCCAACCATCTAAAGATTTGTCTAAATCATCAAACAAATTTAAAATCTCAAATTCTAAATCCTTAAAATACTTGGTATCTATAGGCAAAAATTGGAATTTAGCATTCACTTTTTTACCAAAAACATCATTTTCAATAATTTTATTTTTGTCAAAACTCTCTTCAACAATACCTAACTCTTGCCACTCCTTTATCTGTTCTTGAATGCTTTGATGATTCAATATCTTCTCTACTACATGTATATCTTTTATTCTATCTAAAGTAATCACATAGTTTGAGTTTTTCACAAACTTCGGTTTGTTCCATATCTTTACCAGCTCGTCTTCAAACTGACTAATAAAATCTATTATCTTAAATGCAATATCTTTTAAGATCTGTAACTCATTTACTCTATCTGCGCTCCATTCTTTTGCCCCTTCCCAAAAATACTGATAACTCCAGAGTTTAAACTGTTCTTGTAAAAATGCTTTTGCATTTTTGTTAATAAAGAAATCTACTTCACTTTGCCTTTCAAAAACTCTAAAGGCGCGTTCTAATTGTTCTTCGGTAATGGCAATACCTTTTCTTTTTATAGCTTTTAATATCTCGTCTGTTTTTGTTTTTGTTCCTTTTTCAGAGTATTGAACAGTAAAAACAATTGTGCCATCTTCATTAACTTTATCTAACTCAAAAACAAGCGAACGTTTTTCATTAGCTTTTTTATGTTCAAGTTTTGATACATCAAAGAAAAACTTAAATCCATCAGATTCTATCTTTAAACTTCTAAAAATTCTATCAGTTTTGACATAATAGAGCATTTGCGTCTTCCAAAAAAGAACAACATCCTTTTCATTGGTATAAACCCTTTCATAGACATTGTTGTGAAATGGTGTTGAATTAAAATATATTGAACCGCTTTCGGTAAAATAGCGACTGAAAAATGAATACAATTTATCAAACAATTCATCCCTAAAATTTGGATATTTTTCTAATGCTTTTTCTATATCTGATCTTAAGAGTTCTTCGATTTTTTTATAATACTTTGATTTTATTCGCATTAAGTTAACAAATCCACCACGACCCTCAATCTTAGCTCCGATAAAGACATCCTGTAATGCTTTGTAAAATTTTTGTTCTTTAGTCATAATTATTTTCTCCTAAAAATAATCTTAATATTCACTTGATATAGGTTTTATTGAGTTTATCAAATTTTGCAAAAAAAATACTCACCATATCCCAATCCTCTGGTATCTCTCCTATTTCGGTTTGTTTGAAGTTGGTTTCTGTGTAGAAGTTATAACCCACAACGATTCCTTATTTATATATTTATCTTCAACTCACCACTCTCAACTCTCAACTCTTAACTCTCAAACTCTTCAACATCTCCCACAATTTCTTATCCGCCTCTTTTCTTTCCTTTTCTGCCTCTTCAAGCTCCACAATTGCCTCATCCAGTGGTAAGACTTCCTCTTGGTTATTTTGGGCAACATATCGCGAAGGACTTAAGTTATAGTCGTTTCTTTGTGCTTCTTCTTTGGATATTATCTTACTTATACCTTCCTCTTCTTTCCAGTCTCTATAGAGTTCATAAGCCTTTTGTATAGTGCTTTCAGGTAGGTAGTTTTTGGGTCTGCCTTTTTCAAATAAATTAGAAATATTGATAAGTAAAATCTCGTTGGGCTTTCTTTTAGCTTTGTTAATAACAATAATCACACCCGGCGCTGTGGTGTTGTAGAAAAGATTTTCAGGCAGCAAAATCACTGCCTCTACAAAATCATTATCTACAAATGCCTTTCGTATGTCTCGCTCTCTGTTTTTACCGGTTGTTCCACTACCACGCGATACCGCACCAGTATCGATAACCACTGCCATCCTGCCGTTGTCTTTTAGACTTGAATACATGTGCTGTATCCATCCCCAGTTTAATACCTCTCCATCTTTGAGATTTTATATCTCAACTACAGGACTTTCTATTATCTCACTTAACCTTTTTATAAATCTCTTCATCCCTTGAGATTTCTTTAATACATCAAGCCTGCAAAGTTTAGTAAGACCGCATACTTTACCTGTCCAGCCTCTCTATAGGAACGGACAATCTGGACGTATTGATTGTTTTTAGAGCTTGTTATTTTGATGAACAGGGAATATGTATACAACATTTATAAGAATAAGTTAAGAAAAAACAGAGATAATATATGAAAAGTTGCTACTATCATTTTAGAAATTTAAAAATAAATATGTGGAATTATTAGAGGTTTGGAAAGATAAAATAGCAAAAATTAGGACTCAACTGATAAAGTCAGGAAGTGACACATTCCCATTTATTCCCTACTGTTTCAGTTTTTGTACACTTATTTTTTTGTTTTTTGATTTTTTAATAATAAAAGCGTCTTAATCATCAGGTTGAAGATTCGAATCCTCAATCGCTCACTAATAAATTTCTCAACTTATTTAATGCCTTTTCTTTTCTCTTAGCTTCAATCATCATATGCACTTTTTCTATACCTGTTGATTCAATCATTTCCCGAAAACTTAAAAAGTCCTCAAAATTTACATAATCACCATGTGTTCCCGTTTTACCAATTCCTCTGGAGGAGAGATGAACCTTAGGAATTCCTTTACCTGACCAGGTTTCAAATATTTTCTTTAGGTCAATTTCAGAAGGATTTAAACTGTGATGGAAAAAATCAAAAACAAAGGGAATTCTTAAAGTTTCTGCAATTTTGAGTACTTCTTGAGCGCTAAATAGTCTTTCGTCATTTTCTATAGCAAGCCTTCTTTTTAACCAGCTATGTTTTTCAACATTTTCAATAAATCTATCAATGGCTCTTTCTTTTTGTCCGTAAGCACCGCCTATATGAATAATAACAACACCGTCATCTTCAACTCCAAGTTTATCAAGTATCCAAAAATGGTATTCAAGTTCTCTTATTGAATTTTCTAAAACTGTAAAATTAGGTGAGTTTAGTATTACGAACTGTCCAGGATGCATTGTAATTCTTATCTTAAATTTCTCTTTTATTAACTTACCTAATTCAATGATATAAGGCTCAAATTTTCTCAACCAATCTTCTTCGAAATCAACATGGGATGCATAAGGGATGAAATTTGAACCGAGCCTGAATACTTCTATATTTCTTTCTCTACAAAGTTCAAGAAGTTTTAAAAAATCCCTCAGATTTATCTGAAAACTTTCAAATACCCTTTCAAAACTTAGATTTTTTAATCTGAAAGTATGATTAGTAGAGAGACTACCGTCTGAGTTTGTGCAAAATATTCCAAAACCTATATCTGTCAAATTTTACTCTACCTTAAGGATAAAACTATCAACCTTTGTCTCTGCTGCACCTAAACCTCCAACAAAGTTTGTATAGACACCAACAAAGCCTTTGTTTACTCGTGTGGTATCGAAAACTCCACTTAGTTCTTTATCGTTCCAGAAAAATTTTGCCTTTCCATTTTTAACTCTTACTGCCATCTTATTCCAATGAGCCTTTTTAGGGATACCACCTGGAATTTCTTTTTCATACCAAAACTTAATATAAACAGGAAAATGTCTCGTATCTTTTCCAACATATGCAACATTAAGGGATGGTTCTTTTCCGTTGAAATCACATATAAATCTATAGAATCTTGCATTTATAGGGTCTATTAAAAAGGCAAGACCTGCAAAAGGTCCCTTTTCTTCATTTGTTACTGGACAGTATATAAATGCCTCAAGATAGAAATTAGATACTTCCTCTGTAACAGCATAACTTAAAGCAGCAAAACCTCCTGCATTAGCGTTGCTTAAAACTCCAATACCTCCATCTCCATCAGGAGCATTTTTGTCCTTTTTAGGAGTGAGGTTGTCAAGAAAGAAATGAGGAAAGAAGTTCCATCTTAGTTGAGCTTTACCATCAGGAAAATTGTCTTTATAAATATTAGCAAAAGCATTGTTTTCTGAGTTTATAAAGATAAATAAAAGTATTATGAGAATTTTAAAAATCCCAGATTTTGCTAAGATTAACATGACAGTAACCTCCTGGGTTTTTATCTAAGTAGTCTTGATGATAATCCTCAGCTTTGTAAAAGTTCTTTGACGGCGATACTTCTGTTGTAACAAATACTCCCTGAGCCTTAATCTCCTCAATCACCCTTTCAATAACTTCCTTTTGTACATCATCAAGGTAGTAAACTACTGAACGATACTGAGGACCAATGTCATTTCCTTGTCTGTCCTTTGTGCTCGGGTCATGAATCTTGAAAAAATGTCTTAAAAGCCTTTCAAGGCTAATAATTTTAGGATCGAAGGTTATCAAAACAACCTCTACATGACCAGTTTTACCTGTGCATACCTCTTCATAGGTAGGTTTTTCTTTCCAACCACCTGAGTATCCCACTACAGTGTGTTTTACCCCTTTAACCCTTTTAAAGTATGCTTGCAAGCCCCAGAAACAGCCTCCACCCAAAATTATTTGCTCAAAATCCTTATGCACCTCTTTAAACATTTTTAAATAGTCAATATAGCCCTCCTCCGCTAATTTATCTAAAGACACAAATCTCAGAGCTGCAGAGTTTATACAGTATCTCAATCCTGTTGGTGGTGGTCCGTCATCAAAAACATGCCCGAGATGTCCATCTGTATTTTTCGTCCTTACCTCTGTTCTAATCATCCCATGGGAAGTATCAAGCCTCTTTACAATGAGTTCTTCATGGACTGGTTTTATAAAACTGGGCCATCCAGTTCCGGAGTTAATTTTTCTTCCTTCACTTACTCCTCCAATTTTTCAATTTTACAGTAAAAACTTCTTCCAGAAGGAGTACAGGTTATTGGATCTCTCTCAAAATCATCCGTAAGAGAATTCAAATTCCAGTTGTTAGATTCCTCACCCCAGCCCCACCCTATTCTTATAACTCCCTCTGAGATAACATCTGAAATTCTTGTCTTCATTTCAACCTTTCCTCTTGGAGTAGAAATTCTTACCATATCTCCATTGCTTAAATTTAAGCTTTGAGCATCTGAGGGGTTAATATCAACAAAGGGTTCTCTATCCATTTTTCTTAGTTCCTCAACGTTTCTGAACTGAGTATGAGTGTAACAGTTTACTCTCTCTCCACTTATACCAATGAATTTATAGGCTTTATCTCCAGAGAAACTTATGACATTATCAGGAAAACCATTGATAAATGGTATCGGATCAAAATCAGTATCGGCAAGTCTTTCTGAGAATATCTCAACCTTCTTTGAGGGTGTTTTAAAGCCTTCACTTTCATATTTTCTGAATCTTGGCTTTTCATACCATATCCCCTTAGGATTTTCTTTAAGTTTCTCAACTGTCAATCCCGTTGGCTCAAGCTGAAAGTTTAGTGCATCTTCTACTGTCTCCCATGGGAAATAATATTTGAGTCCAAAAGCATTAGCAAGTTCAAAAATTATCTCAATATCTCCTTTGCTCTCTCCAAGAGGTTCAATAACTTTCTGTTGAAGCATTATAAAGCAATTTCTTATATAAGCTCTGTTTATTTGCGTTTTTTCAAAACAGCTACAAGCAGGTAGTATTACATGGGCGTATTCTGAAGTCTTATTTTTAAACATGTCAATCATTACAAGACAGTCAAGTCTCTCAAGGGCATTTCTCACTCTTTTGGAATCCATCATTGTCACAGCGGGATTTCCTGACTGGACAAAAAGCATCTTGACAGGATATGGTTTTTCATCAATTATGGCATCTATTAGGCAAGACTGACCATGTAATCCCCATGTAGGATGAAACTTCTCAAAGTGAGAATAGTCAAGCATTACAGAAGGAATGGAGGCAATCTTTTCCTTTAGTTGAATGTTCTTTAAAGGAATTGGCTGTGGGATAAAATCTCCACCCTCAATATCTATATTCCCTGTAAGTGCCCTAAGAATAGATAAAGCACGGGTAGTCTGAAAAACCTGAGTTTGCATATCAATGCCATTTCCGTCAATAATACAAGCTGGCTTTGTCTTCGAATATAATCTTGCTGCATTTTTAATATCTTCTACTTTTATCCATGTCCGTTCAGCTAAGTCAGATATATCTAATCCTGCAAGAGATTTTTCAAGTGCATCAAATCCAAGGCAATGTTTATCAATAAAATCCCTATCATAAAGACATTCATCTAAAACTGTTTTTATCATTGCCATGGCAAGAGCTCCATCATGGGCTGGCTTTACTCTGAGCCAAATATCTGCTATTTCTGCAAAATAGGTCTTTACAGGATCTACAACAATAATCTTTGCTCCTCTTTCTTTTGCATGGATAATTGCTTCTGCAGCCCCTGGAGCTGTATTTCTATCATTTTTACCCCAAATTAAAATACATTTAGAATCCTTAATCTGCGGTATTGTAATAGCTCCATAAGTATAGGTATGAGCGATTTCTCTTGCTACAAAACATACAGAACCATTACCAATGGCATTCGGCGAACCAAGACTACTCATGAGTCTTACCGCATAATCCCAAGGAGTTCCCCAATCTGCTGCCATTCCTCTTAGAAGAGCTATAGACTGAGTAGCATAATTGGTTTTTGTCTTTTCTACCCTATCTGCTATAAAATCTAAAGCTTCCTGCCAGGATACTTCTTTAAAGTCATCCTTCAAATTTTTCCTCAAAAGCGGTTTTCTTAGTCTATGTTTTGAATAGATAATGTTATTAGCATTTAAAAGTTTAGGGCAAACAATACTTTTCTCAAAAGGTGTGATTCTTCTTGCTGATTTAAATTCACCAGCTACAACTTCTACTTCTACAGGACAGCAGGCAGAACAGAGTCTGCAGACTGTTATCAATTTCACTTACTACCTCCTTAATTATCTAATTCCTTTTACATAAAGGCTTCTTATTAATTCTGAATGGTTTCTGTGATTTCTTATTTTCCATTTTATAATTCCCTTATCAATAACTTTCCATGAGGGAGTTATGAAATTTCCAAATCCTTCGAGGAGTTTTATTAAATTGTCCTGTCCATATCCACTAAACTGTCCTTCTGCCTTTCCACCCATCCAGTGTTCAATTTTAGCAACCTCTTCAGACCATGAATATGGATCAGATATAAGAATTTGAGAACCTAAATAGGTTGATACCCTGTTCATCTCTTGTAGATGCTTTAGTGGATAAGGAACCTTATCAATTATATTAAGAGAAGCAGTCTTAGTAAAAATACCTTGTGGAAATGGCAGATGGAGAGCATCGGCAATAAGGAATTCAACTTTATTTGTATCAAATTTGTCAAAAAATTTAATAGTAACAGATTTTGATAGAATGCCTTCCTCAGTAAGTTCAAAATTTATTTCTCTCTTTTTCATTAATTCCCTCGCGGTTTTAATAAAAGCAAAAGAAAGGTCTATGCCGATTGATAAATCACTCTTTCCTGCCATCTCAAAGGTAAATCTTCCAACTGCACAACCAATATCAAGGGCAATTCCTTTACTATTCTTCATTATATTTGACCACTCTAAATAGGCAGGTAGCCACTCTTTGTCATTTAAAAAATCCCCGTAGTGACTCCAAAGATATGAAGACACTACTTTTGGATTTTCATATTTATTGTTTATATCAGGTTGTATTTGAAAATTAGGCATTAAAACCGCTATTCCCTCTTCAATTCTGTATTTTGCACCACATTTTTTACAGCTTAATATTCCAAAAATTATGTCTTCGTCTTCAATTTCATCTATATATAGTTCTAAAGGAATCTCGTCAGGTAGACATGCTGGACATATGAGAATATCTTTGAGTATTCTTTTCATAACCCCTCCATTTTTATAATGATTTTAATTATAAAAAATAAGATAGTGACAATCAAAGTTTTATTTACTAATACGTTTTGCTTGCTTAAAAATCTATAGATAAGCATACCAGAAAATTTCTCTAACTTTACAATTATTACAAGAAGATTTTCTTACCCACTCTTTTGGTAAAAATTTATAAAGAACAATTGAAATAATAAATAATAAATTGTTATTATTGAGAAGTAAAAGATTCTTACTTTCTATATCTTCAGAAGTATTTATGTCGGTTTGTCTCACGTTTTAATTAGTTTGAGGAAAGAGGAAAAGCCGCCTGCTGGGTTAGCCTCTTTTCCTTATTTGGCGGGATAAAAAATAGCCCAGCCAGAGACACTCTTTAAGTCCCTGTTCTATGGAGGGTTTATGCATGAGAAACAAGGTGTATCTGTAGACATGGTGTCTATGATGGCTTATCTTCCTGAAATTGTTGAGTGCATTCATGAGCCTTCAGGTGACTTAAAAAGATGTAAAGGTTGTCAGTTTAAAAAAGAATGCACAATTGTCTCTGCAGTAGGATTTATTATCAGTAGATTCATAAATGGAGAGAGAGTAGTAGTAGGCTCAGAGAAGTTAAATTAATAAGATAGGGGCTCAGTTAGAGCCCCTATCCTTTTCTTTATTATAATATCCTTCCAAATATGCTATTAAAATTTATATGTAAAACTCATTCCTATCATATGAAGAGCTGATTTATAAGTTCCATTCGCAGCTGTTTGGGGAGTTAATATACCATCTAATGGATTATCATCAATTGAATTGTTCTTTTTTCTATTCTGCAATTTCTGATAGGCATAGGCTATATCAAAATTAAAATTTTTCTTTTTATAGGAAATGCCTGTAGTAAAAAGATGGGTATTGGCATCTGGAATGGTAGGTTCAAAGGTATAATCTGGAATAGGATTACCACTGTATAAATAACCTGCGAGTATTGACAGAGAATCTGTTAGTTTGTATTTTGCTCCAAAAAGAAATGAATAGGTATCCTTCCAATTCTTAGGAGTTACTAAAGTTGTATATCCTAACACTGGTTGATCTAAATTTAATTTCAATTCTTTGTAAGAAGACCAACCTTCCCATCTTACTGCCACTTCAAAAGTTAGAGGCTCAAATCCTTTATAGTAAACTCCAAGATGTGCTGACTTTATCAGCTGAAAATTGAAACTTATTGAAAATAATATATTTTTTAAATAAATGAAAAAATTGTTGCCTCTACATGGCAGTTATAATAGAATTGTGTCTATTAAATAGATATTTATGTTTTACAGGTAAGCATGAAAGACAAAGATAATATACCAAAAAGAAACATAAAAATTAAACAGGAGGAGGCATATGAGAAGATGAAAGAAATGGTTTTATAAGGCATACTTAATGAGATATCAAAGATTGACTCAAATGAAGGGCTACAGTTTATAACTGCTTTAATTTTAAATGAGTTTATGAAAACAGAAAGAGAGATACGACTAAGAGATAGCATTGATAACAAAGCCCGTGAACTATTATGAAATGCAGCCGTCTTGCTTTCTTGGTTCTTTAGGTTTGTCAGTTCCAAGAGGCAGAAAAGGAGAGTTTCGTCCTTCAATTTTACCTGACAGATGGGAAAAAGCAGATGAGAGTTTTATTGCAAAGTGATCCATTACCCCTTAATGGCGGGTATATTTCTTATCTTTTTCAGGGGCTTGACTTTTTTGATAATCTGTTTTTTAATAAATAACAATTAAAATGCTCAATTGGGACTGGGATACAAAGGAAAAAATAATCTGTGATATTAATGAATTGAAAGAAAAATTTCCAGTTGTAAATGAATTTGTTCTCAGTGCCGACAGAGAAAAAATCTCAATTCTTGTTGAAATTGAATATAAAAAAGTAACACCATGTATAAATGGAAAATTATGGGAAAATGTCTTCGAAAGAGTTTGTTACCCTCAATTTTCTCAAAATGGAAATCTAATATGTCTTGTGCTTCAGAATTATGAATGGACATTGGCTAATAATGACTCTCTTATAGAAGAAACTTTTGATTATGCATGGAATCTTAAAACTGACATAAATGGAAAAAGTATTGCCTTCAACATAAAAAAAGGAGACTCCTACGGTGTTTGTTTAGATGGCAATGTATGGAATAATCTTTTTTTTGATGCGCGTGACCTTTTTTTATCTCCTGATGGCAAAACTGCTGCTTCCTATGTAAAGATAAAAAATCCTCCTTTACTTGATATTTTTAGCTCTAAAGAAGGTATATGGACAGTAGGGATAAATGGTTCTACGTGGGACAAAAGCTTCATATCAGTTTATGGTCTTTGTTTTAGTCCTGATAGTAAAAAGGTTACAGCTACTGTTAGACTAAGCCAACAAGAATTTACGGTAGCAGTGGATGGAATATTATGGAATGAAACTTTTTTAAATGCGTGGGAACCAATATTCATAAATGATAATGATGTTGCTGTTGCGGTAAAAGTAGAAAATGGATGGACACTTGCAATAAACGGTAAACCTTTGTGGAAAATTTTTAATCAATTATGGCATCAAAAAGTTAGTCCCGATGGAAAAATTGCAGCAGTTGTTTCTACAGAATTCGGAAAATGGACAGTTGCTATAGACGGAAAACCTTGGAAAAAAACTTTTTCTCAGGCTGTTTTACCACCATTTTTTAGTCCCGACGGTAAAAAAGTAGCTGCTCTTATTAGAGAAAATAATCTTTGGACAGTTGCCATAGATGGGAAACCTTGGGATATCGGATTTGATAGAATCTGGTCACCACAATTCAGCCCAGATGGTAGTCATTGCATAGCAAAAGCTGAAAAAGACGGAGTTTATTTTATTGTATTGGATGGCAAAATAGGAAAAGATGTATTTGATATGTTATGGGAACCTCAATTCAGTCCAGATGGAAATAAAATAGTTATAGGGTGCATTAAAAATGGGAAATATATAAGAAAAGTTCTTACCCTCAGTGAGGTATTAAGATAATGGAGCAGTTTTTTCTTGATCCATCAATTTATACCCTTGCTCGGGGACCCCTTGTCTGGCTTGCCTTTTTAGTATTCCTTATCGGAATGTTTTATCGCGTCTTCACTACATTAAAAATGGCTAAAAAAGAAAAAGTTATATATCCCTATTTGAACTTAAAATACACTTTACGTTCAATTTTTCGCTGGCTAATGCCTTTTGGAAGTATAAGTATGAGAAAACATCCTTGGTTTACAGCTGTAACATTTGTATTTCATATATGCCTAATTGCTACACCCCTATTTTTAACAGGACACATTGAACTTTGGCACGAATCCTGGAGAATTAGCTGGTGGGCTCTTCCCGTCTCATTAGCTGATGCAATGACTGTTATCGTTATTCTTTGTTCCATTCTGCTAATTTTTAGAAGGCTATATCAACAGGATATTAAATTTCTAACCTCTTTTTCAGATTACATAGTCATCATCTTAGTAGCTCTACCCTTTATTACAGGATTTCTTGCTCATCACGAGCTTTTACTTGAATATAAAATTATGTTGACAATCCATATGATTAGTGGTGAAATAATGCTTATCGCAATTCCCTTTACAAGACTAAGTCATATGTTTATGTTCTTTCTTACAAGAGCACATACAGGAAGTGAGTTTGGAGCTGTAAGACATTCAAGAGATTATTGAGGGGTAACATGGAATTTAAAAGGAAGCCTGTTACAGACATAGGGATTGACGAGACATTAAACAGAGTTGATGAAGCAAAGATAAAAAAAGCAATTGACTGGGTATTAAACAAAGAGACTTCTGCAAGGCTCAAAGTCTTTGTGGAAACCTGTATGAGATGCGGAATGTGCACTACTTCCTGTCATCACTATTTAGGACATAATAATGATCCTACCTATGCACCTGCAGCTAAGGTAAAGCAAACAATTTGGGATATTCTAAACAAAAAGGGAAATGTGAGCAAAGAAGATATAAAGAAATATGCAAGAATTACCTTTACTGAATGTAATCTCTGCCGTCGTTGTGTGCAATTCTGTCCGTTCGGCATAGACATTGCCTATCTTATAGCTCTTGTAAGAAGAATGTGCTGCCTCATTGGTGTAGTGCCTCAATACATCTATGATCAAGTTTTAAGTCATATGCAGACAACCAATATGCTATGGTTTAGACAGGATGAATGGCTTGATACAATTCAATGGCTTGAGGATGAACTAAGGGCAGAGATAAAAAATGGGAAAATTCCAGTTGGTAAAAAAGACGCCGAAGTTCTCTATCTTGCCCACGGACTTGAAGCAAAGTATATGACCGGACTTATTACCAATATGGCTAAAATAATGAATGTGGCTAAGGTTGACTGGACTTTACCTGATACAGATGGCTGGGATTATACAGTTAAAGCATTATATGCTCAAGATTTTGAAACCATGGGTAAAGTCATAAAAACACATTATGAAACAGCTTTTAGATTAAATGTAAAAAAAATCATAATAGGTGAATGTGGACATGCTTTTAGAACAGCTGTTTATGAAGGAGTTAGATATCTTGGTTGGCAAGAACCGCCTATTCCCTACATCCACGGTGTTCAGTTATTTTATGAACTATTGAAAGAAGGAAAAATAAAAATTGCAAAAAAAATTGAAGAACCTGTCACAATCCAAGACCCTTGTAATATCATAAGATACAGGGGTATGGGTAAAATGCTTAGATATATTGTTGCTCAACTCTGTGAAAATATAGTTGAGATGAGTCCTAAGGATGATCATAACTACTGCTGTTCTGCTGGTGGGGGGATGATTGATTCAGGCCCTCCATGGAAAACTGCAAGAATAGAGGGCGGCAAAGTAAAAGCTGAACAGATTAGAAACACTGGAGCAAAGATAGTCATAGCTCCCTGTCATACCTGTCATAAAGGAATCGAAGACCTAAATATTTACTATAAACTTAACGTACACGTTAAATTTCTTGTAGATATAATTGCAGAAATTATGGAAATACCAGAAGAGATGAAGCCGTGAAAAAGCTTATATTTATAGGAATTTTGCTCTGTCTTTCAGTAATAAGTGTAAAAGTTCTTTATTCTAAAAATTCTGTTACAGGTAATGAGGGATCTTTAAAAAATAAGCATGAAAATATCGTATCCATTGCTCATATAGAGAATTTTGGAAAACTTGAATACGGAAAAGTATTATTTAAGCATCAACTCCATGTGGAAGCTATGGCTAAAATACTCAATAGAACTCAAGAAAAAACATGCAATGAATGCCACTTTAAAAATCAATATGATGAGTACTCTTTTGATTTTACAGGAGAAATAAAGAAAAAAAATTCAGAGGAATTAAAAAATGCTTATCATAGTAAATGTCTAAGTTGTCATCAAAAGTTAAGTGCTCAAGGGAAAAAAACAGGACCTGAAATTCTATCTTGCAGAGATTGCCATAAAAAAGAATATGAGAAAAAACAAGTAAAATACTCTCTTTTTGAGTTTGACTTTGCTCTTCATGAAAAACATGTAAAAAAACATGAAAAAGACTGTAGTCTCTGTCACCACGCATACGACATAGATGAAAATAATAAGCAACTTGCCCTTGTCTACGAAAAAGGAAAGGAACAAAGCTGTTACTATTGTCATGATTTAAAGAAGAAAAGAGGACCTGAACTTACAAAAATTGTTAAAGTTGCAAAAGAAAAAAATTTAAATATGGAAAAAGCTTGCCATCTATTATGTTTAAACTGCCATGTGCAAAATAAATCTCAAGGTAAAGATTCAGGCCCTATAATTTGTTCAGAATGTCATACAGGTAAATATAAAACTTTATCAGAACTTAGAGATGTTCCAAGACCAGATGTAGGTCAACCTAAAGCAGCCTTCATAAATATTGAAGAAGCAAAAATGAAAGGAGTTCCCTTCAAACACGATTTTCACGAATTAAATAACAAAACATGTAGAGTTTGTCACCATGAAACCCTAAAAGCCTGTAAAGAGTGCCATGACCTGAAAGGGAAAGAAGAAGGTGGATACGTTAATATCGCCACAGCCTATCATTCTTTAAATTCAGAAATAAGCTGTCAAGGTTGTCATAGAAAAAGCATAAACAGAAAAGAATGTTTCGGCTGTCATTACTTCATCCCTCCAGTTAAAATTGAACTTGGTAATAAAGAAACCTGCAACAAATGTCATAGTGGAAAGAAAGATGTTAAAGTTTCGATGTCAACAAAGACAAAAAAAATCCAGAAACTACAAGAGGAAGTTCTAATTAAACACCTTGAGAAAGATTTTGAGCCAGTTAAAATGCCTCATTACAAGATGATCCGGAAACTTAATGAAATTTCAAACCAAAGTAATTTAGCTAAATATTTTCACGGAAATGAAAATACTATTTGTAGAGGCTGTCATCATAAAAGCATAGAAAATGCAGAAGTTAACAAAGAAAAACCTCCTTTGTGTATAAGCTGTCACAGTGCTGAGTTTGGCGTTAAGGATATAGGTAGACCGAGACTGCAATCCGCCTATCACGGTATGTGTATTAGATGCCATGAAAATATGAACCTTGAAAAACCCAAAAAATGCATAGATTGCCATGAAAGAAAGGTGAAACAAAATGTACATAATTGAGCAACTGTTTTCAAATCACGGACTTGAGTATGTAATAGCTGTAATTTCCCTCTTCGTTTTTATTGTGCTTTTTAATATTTTTAGAGAAAAAAGAGGATATTGAGGGAAAAAATGGAAAAAGACCGCAAGGATATGGATAGAAGGGATTTTCTTAAAAAAGCCTTGACTGTAACAGGATTAACACTTATTGGAGGGAAAGCTTTTGCAGAACCTTCTTCTATATATTCAACAGGAAACATAGCAAATAGAAAAAACTGGGAAAAATATGAGAAAATGAAAGCTTCTGGCATTAAATTAGAAGATTCTTACGCTGTTTTGGTTGATTTAACCAGATGCATTGGGTGCCGAAGATGCGAATGGGCTTGTAATGAGTGGAACAAAAATCCCAATAAACCCCTTAAAGATTTTGAAGAATCAAAGGATCAAAAACCCTCTATTTTTGACCGAGTAAGAAGAACTCACGCTGGAGAGTTTACAGTCGTAAATAGATTTTATCAAAACAACACACCTTTTTATGTTAAAAAACAATGTATGCATTGCCTTGAACCTGCCTGTCTAAGTGCCTGTTTTGTAAATGCTTTTAGCAAAACCGAACAGGGAGCTGTTCTTTATAATCCCTCCTTATGTATTGGATGCCGTTACTGCATGATTGCCTGTCCCTTTGATATCCCTGCCTATGAATACTATGATCCAATTACTCCTCAGATCACAAAATGCACCATGTGTTTTGATAGAGTTACTGAAGGTAAATTGCCTGCCTGTGTTGAAATTTGCACTGCTGATGCTATGAACTTTGGGAAAAGAAGTGAGATACTTCAGCTTGCCTATGAGAGAATTAATAACAATCCTCAGAGATACATTCATCATGTTTACGGTGAGCATGAAGTAGGAGGGACAAGTTGGCTTTACCTATCAAGTATACCTTTTGAAAATTTGGGTTTCCCTAAACTTGACAAAATAGCAATTCCTAAAATAAGTAAAAGTTTTCTTTTTACTGTAAAAGTTCTTGAGATAATTGCTGCTGCTCCTTTGGTATGGGGTGCCTATTATATGATTTCTAAAAATAAAAAAAGTGGGGGAGATTCTTCTGCTAAAACTCATGATGACAAAAAATAAAGGTGTTATATGAGAGAAGGAAGCTTTCTTAGGGAAAAAATATTTTTAGGAATGAGCTTTAAAGAATATTTAAAAAATCATGCCACTATATGGAATTTTATTGCTCTAATTATTCTTGCTCTCTCTTTCTTTTCAATGGCATACAGACTCCTTTATGGGCTTGGTCCTGCTACAAATCTTTCTGATACCTATCCTTGGGGATTATGGATTAGCTTTGACATACTTGTAGGTATTGCTCTTGCAGCACCGGGATTAACTGTTGGAACAGCAGTTTATCTTTTTGGAATGAAGGATTACAAACATTTTGCAAAACCAGCCATCCTTTCAAGCCTTCTTGGCTATATATTCGCAGTTTTTGCACTGATGTTTGATCTTGGAAGATACTATAGAGTTTTCTATGTAATCGGCTGGTCCTGGGGCTTAGATTCTATCTTATTCTTAATTGCCTGGCACTTCTTTTTATACATAATAATTTGTCTAATTGAGTGGTCACCATCTCTATTTGAATGGTTAGGTAAAGATAGACTTAAAGAGTTCTTCTCAAAACTTGGTATATGGGCAACTGTCTTTGGAGTTATAATTGCAGGTGGACATCAATCTGCTCTTGGAGGGCTTTTTTTAGTTGCACCGACAAAAGTTCATCCTCTTTGGTATTCAGCATTGCTCCCTCTATTTTTCCTTATTTCAGCAATATTTGCTGGTATATCAATGGTAATAATAGAGAGCACTATATCCCATAAAGTTTTTAAAGAAAAAATCATGAATTTTAAAGAAAATGAATTTAATCTTAAAACTATAGGACTTGCTAAAGCTTTGGTTGCAGTCCTATTTGTTTATCTCCTTCTTAAAATATTAGACCTTGCCCATTATGACAACTGGCATTATCTTGTCACCCTTTATGGCTACATATATCTTTTCGAAATTATTGGATTCGTTTTTATCCCTGCCTTGATTTTGATTAACTCAATCAAAATGGGGAATGCTCGCCATGTTAGAATTGCAGCCTTCTTAGTAGCTTTTGGAGTTATACTTAACAGATTTAATGTATCCTTAATTGCCTACAACTGGTATATACCTTTCAGCGAAAAATACTATCCTACATGGATGGAGGTCTCCCTGTCCTTAGGCGTAGTAACTTTAATAGTTTTATTCTACCGATTTATTGTAAGAAGAATGGCTATTTTAAATTAAGATTAAAAATCAAAACATCTATAAAAATGTTTGCAGTCTCTAAAACTTTTTTACTAAGATTTATCCCTAAATTTGTAGATTCAGGTTGAATACCTAAAATAAACACAGATGCATTAACATGTTTTTTAATAAAATCAATATAAAGCTTTAAGGATGTATTATGGGTAAATGTCTTTGCTCCTTCAAGTTTATCTGCATCAAAAAAAATTAAAGTTCCTGCCTCTAATTTCATATCTAAAGCATCTATAAAAATTATTGTATCTGGTTTATATTCTATTATTTTCCCAAGATACCTTTCAGGGCTATCCTCACAATCTAAAACAACTGCCTTTACTTTATTTTTTATTGATTTTGCAATGTAAGAACCTACGGAGTCATCTTCCCGTAGAGGATTTCCTATACCAGCAATCAATAATTTACCATTTAAATTTTGAAAAAATTCCTCAAGATTCAATTTCTTCAGCGATCAGAGGTTTTATCTTCTCTTTGGATATTCCTAAAGCCTTTGCGATTCCGAAAAGAATTGCCTCTGGCCGAGGAGGACATCCTGGAACATATAAATTAACTGGAATTATTTTATCAACCCCACCAACAACATTATAACTGTCAAACCATATTCCTCCAGCAGTTGCGCATGAACCAAGAGCAATTACAATTTTAGGCTCTGGTGTAGCTTCATAGACTTTTTTGACAAAATCAACGGTTGGACGGGTGACAGGTCCTGATATAACAAGAGCATCCGCATGACGGGGAGAACTTACAGCTTTCATACCAAATCTTTCTATGTCATAGTATGGAGTAAGAATATCAAGTAGCTCTATATCACAGCCATTGCAGGCTCCTGTATTTACATGGAATATCCATACGGATTTTTTTAATGTTTTGTGTGCTAATTTTTTAAGCAAAGACATTAACGTCCTCCTTAATTATTTATATTAATTATTCCTTTGGCTGCGCTGTCAATTAGAGAATAGAGTATGTCAGGGTAAATTCCAAAAATAATAAGTAATAAAGCAAATAACAAAGAGCAGAGCATCAATGGAGTTGGAATAGATATACCATTTCTTATATCTACCTTATCTCCTTTATACCAGAATATTGAATTAGCACATCTTAAAAGGGCAATCGTGCTTATAAAGCCTGAAAAAGCCATGATGACCGCAGTCCATAAGAATTTTCCCTCTGAAAGGGCAAAAATTATGCTCAGGGAACTTAAAAAGCTGCTAAAAGGAGGCATTCCTCCTACTGCCAGAGCTCCGATTAAAAATGATAGAACTAATAAAGGCTTCATAGATGGTGAATTTTTTATTTCATCTATTTGTCTACTTCCAAATAGGTAAATTAGTATTCCGGCTGAAAAGAATAAAACTCCTTTCATGAGAGTATGATTTAATAAATGAAAAATAGCTCCAAATACTCCAGCATAACTACTTAAAACAAGTGCTGAAGAAATAAATCCCATTTCACTTATGCTGCAGTAGGCAATGAGTCTTTTGATGTCCTTTTGATTAAAAGCCAGTATCGCTCCCAACAACATGCTTAAAGAGGACAGAATTATGACTGCAAGCTTTATCTCTTCCAGGTTAAAGGCAAAAACTGTAACGGTTCTGGCTAAGCCATAAAATCCTATCTTTGTTAAAGCTCCAGCCATAAAAACTGTTATTGCTGTTGGGGCTTCAGCATAAGCTTCGGGTAACCATACATGAAAGGGAACAAGTCCAGCTTTTGTGAAAAAACCAATTATAAATAATCCTGCACATAAAAGAGCAATATTTTTGGTAAGTAAACCTATATTTTCCCCTATATTACTAATTAAAACATCTGTTCCTGTATTGTAAGAAACCAGAACAACTCCCAGTAAGCTGAACAGTATACCCACATTAACTATTAGAAGATACTTAAAGCCTGCTTTAAGAGAGTCCTTATTTAAATTGAAAGTTATTAGATAAACAGAGATAATGCTGCTTATTTCAAGGCCAATATAGACAAGAAAAAGATTATCAAGAACAAAAGCAAGGTTCATAAAGCCTACTGAAAGCATTATTGCAGAAAAATATATATGAAATTTATCTTTTCTATGGCTATAGAGTAAAGGAATATCCTTTAAAGAGTAGAGGATGACAAAAAGACTTACAAATTCAACCATAAACTGCATGAAAATGCTAAATCCGTCTATATATAACATTTCTCCTATTCGTAAAAATTTCAACCCCTCCTCATTTATTTGATACCAACCTTTATATGTTGAAAAAGTAGCTATAACAATGGAAAGCACAGATAAGGATGCGCTTATTTTTAAATTACCACGTACTAAAAAAATTATTAATCCTGTCAGTAAAGGTGCAATATAGCTAAGAGAATATAGAAATAAGTCAGATTTCATTCTTTATTCTCCTCAAAATTGAAAGCATTGTTGTCTATTTTAAATTTTTTTACCTGCTCCATTATACTTAGGATATTTAACTTCATTGTTATATAGATAAAAAATAATATGGCAATGATAAAATTAAAGGTTAGTCCTATCTCAATTGTTTTTGGCATATTAGGAAGCATACTTATTATTAAAAAATGAATTCCGTTTTCTATGATAAAAAAACTAATTATCATCTTAACCATGTCCCTTTTTGATAGAAGCAAAAATAAACCGTATATAAACAAAGTAAAACCAGCAGTAAAACAAGAAAGCACATTGGGAAAACTTGTTATTCTTATTGTATCCATAAAATTATATCCGACAGATAAAACTACTATTGATAAGGCTATTGAAAGAGGATGAGTTATGGTAGGTTTATCTTCCTTTTCAAGTCTACTTTTAAGAAGAATTATTAAAACAGTGGGCATTAAAATAGCTCTTACCAAAATGTCCAATGATGCTATCAAATAAAAAGAAGATATATTTCTCATGTAAGCAAGAAGATAGACAGAGATAGCAATTAACAAGCCCTGAGGTATGAGACTGTAAGATGCAAATTTAAGGTTTCTTGATTCACCAGCAACAAAGGTAAAGAATAAAAGAGCAATATAAATTATCTCCATATCATACTCCTAAAAGAGCTAAAAAAATTGCTGTTATTGAAAATCCTGCAAGAGTTAAATTGTACTTAAGTGCTTGGTCAATTCTGAGTCTTGGATTTAATGCCTCAATAAGAGTACTTATGAAAATTATTATTGTAACCTTAAAAAGAGCTATTATAAGATTTAATAAAAAGTTTTCGGTCATGGGCCAGGGGATAAAAATCTGTGAAAAAACAAGGCAGAATAAAACTTGCCTTGACATATTTGCCCATTTTACACAGGCATATTTAGGTCCGCTTAATTCAATAAGAACACCTTCTGCGATTTCCTGCTCAGCCTCTGATATATCAAAGGGAATCTTACCAATTAGCGCCTGTAGGGAAAGAAACACACATACAGTAGCTAAAAGCATTGAAATATTAGGTCCATTTGAATAATACCAAGTAACAATATCTCCGATTTTAAAAGAACCTGCATTAATTGCTCCTGTAATCAATGCTATGGCAAGAATCGGTTCTACTGAAAGATGAAGCATCATCTTACGAGATGCTCCTACATAAGCAAAAGGATTTTCCGAAGCAGACGCGGTCATAATAATAGCTATTCCAACAACCGTTATTATATAAATAAATAGAAAAATATCACCCCAAAAGTTAAAAGGTGGGTTAAAACCAGTAATTGGTATAAGAAGAGATGCTATGCCTATGCTAATAATGGAAAGATAAGGAGAAATCCTGAAAAGAGGATTAATAGTAGATTTTAGATCCTCTTTACCCATAAGTTTTAAAATGTCATAATAAGACTGCAAAGGAGGAGGCCCGACTCTGCTTTGAATTAATGCTCTTATCTTTCTCGTAAATCCATCAAAAAATGGAGAGAGCAATAAAACAACAAATATATTTATAACTGCAGAGAAAATGAGCCATTCTGAACTCATAGTATTACTCCAGCTAAATAAAAAACTAAAACTATAATTAAAATACCTCCCAATACAAGCCAAGCCATATATTTTCCGCTTAACTGCTCATAACAATATCCAACTGTATTAAAAAAACTTACAACTTTATTTGACAAGGGATAATAAAACCATTCATCAGGTTGGATAAGTTTCCTAATCCATACAGGAAAAGGAAATTTAAAAGATGGCAGTTCTACAGGATAAAGTCCTCTGAACTGAATTTTACCAATCCTAAAGCTTAACATTTCCTTGAAAGGTTGATAAAAACTGTGTCCTGTATAAGTTACCTCCTCTGGCGTGTGTTCTTTACCGCCATACCAAGTATCAACTTCTCTCTTTGGTGCCTGAGCATATTTTTCAAAAATAAAAATAATTAATGAAAGAATAGTAACTGACAAAATAACAAAAACAGGAAACCAAACCCCGGTTTCCTTACAGTCTTGGCAAAAGTTGATACTCACTCCTGCAAGACTTGATAAAAATACTGATGAAAAAGCTGGTAAATTCAGATTAGTTGCTGAGGATATGGCATCATAAATTAACTCCAAAGGAACAACTGGAAACAAACCACTAATTATACATATTAACGCAAGGATAAGTTGAGGAAAGGTCATACTCCATGGTATTCTTTTTCTATCCTCTTCTAATCCTCTTAATTTGCCCATGAAAGCTGAATTTACGAATTTAAGAAATGAAGCCAAGGTTATTGCTGATATAAAAACAGATATAATTCCAAAAATTATAAAAGCAAATTTTACTATGAAAAAAGCTTCCATTACCTTTGCTGTACCGATAGATGACTCAAAAATGAGAAGTTTTGATATAAATCCATTAAAAGGGGGCACTCCTGCAATTGATAAAGCTCCAACTAAAGCTGTCATGGCAGTCAAAGGCATTACTTTGATTAACCCAGATACTTTATTTAAATCTGTTGTACCTGTTTTATAAAAAATTGCACCAGCATTTAGGAACAAAAGACTTTTGTATATGGAATTATTGAAAACATGTAGTAATCCTCCAGAAAGAGCTATTATTCCTAAAAAAGGGTTTACATTTATAAAATAAATACCTGTTCCTATCCCGAGTAACATATAACCCACCTGCCCTATTGCATGAAAAGACATTAATCTTTTTGCCTCATCTTGATTGAGAGCAGCAATCGTTCCAATAAAAATTGATAAAACTCCAGCTATAGCTATGATTAATCCCCAAATCTGAGTATCATATGACAACGGTATAACAGAGAGGAAAAATCTGAGAAGTGCATAAACCGCCAGTTTTGACATAACCCCTCCAAAAAAGGAAGAGGCTGATGAAGGTGGCTGCGGATAAGCATTGGGTAACCAAAAACCAAATGGAAGAATACCTGCTTTTGTGATAAAGGCTATTAATAAGGAAAATAAAATAAAATGAGCTAACAATGAGTTTTTTTCTAAAAGTATCAGGAGACTCTTTTTAATTTCAGTAAAATTAAAGTCGTGACTATAAGAGTAAAGAATTACAGCAGATAAGATTAAAAATGCTGTTGCTACGTGTGTGGCAATAAAATACTGAAGTCCACCTTTGAGAGCATCTTTTTTCTCTCTTTCAAAAATTACAAGTTGCCACGAAATTAAAGTCATTAACTCCCAAAAAAGAATAAAAAACAATAAATCCCTAATTATGACAAGTCCCACAGCTGATAGAAAAAGTGAAAGAAGAAAAGGATAAAATCTCCTTGAAGACTGCTCTTTATATACCTCTAAATATTTCCAAGAAAAAATTGTCACACATAAAGAAACAATAGCTATTATTAGCAAGAACAAAGCAGATAAGGAATCGATAGATATAAAAAAAGAAGAATTCAAAAGAGGATTTAATGAGAAAAACTTTTGTTCAATAATAGATTTCGCTAATATTATTTTTATTGAAAAATACAAAAGAGCTGACGAAAACAGCGAAGTTGCAAGTATACTAATCATTCCAGAGATTGATTTATTTTTTATCAATGTAGTAAATATAACTCCCGCTAAGAGCGCAATTATTGATGTATTTAAATAATATAAAAGCTCCATTTAATTACCTCCATAAAGGGCTTTTACGAAGGGATAACCAATCAAAGGTGAAAAAAGGCTGAGGATTAAAAGACATATCAGACTTAATTGCATTGAAAGAGGCACTTTACTATTAGCTTTCAAAACTTTCTCTGATGAAGGACCAAAGAAGACTCTATGACCCACAAAAATATACCAGCAGAAGGAAAGAATGCTTTCTAAAATTGCAAGGGCTCCAAAAATTGCAAGATAGCTATTTTTCAGTTCAAAGGCTCCTGTAAAAATCATAAATTTACTCCAGAAACCTGAAAATGGTGGTACTCCAACTATTGCAAACATCCCTACTAAAAAACAAGCAGTAAATAAGGGGAATTTAAGACTCAAACCCTTTAATTCACTTATACTTTTTGAACCTGTAGCATAGGCAATTCCGCCAACGGATAGAAAAAGTAATCCTTTAGCAAAACCGTGATTTATTATATGAAAAATTCCTCCCATTCCACCTGTTTTTGAGCCAAAAATTCCAAGAGAAACTCCAAAAAGAATGTAGCCTAAATGTCCTATTGTAGAATAAGCAAGAAGTTTTTTTAAGTCATCCTGAAAATAATATAAGATTACAGAAATCATCATTGTAAGTATAGCGACAATTCCTACAAGAAAGGCAAAACTTTCAGTAAGGGTTGTGTTAGAAATATAAATTCTTGCAACTAAATACACTCCTGCTTTAACCATTGCAGCAGCATGCAGATAAGCACTCACAGGGGTTGGTGCAACCATCGCATTGGGAAGCCAGGTAAAAAGAGGAATTTGAGCAGATTTTGCAGAAGCAGCAAAAAATAATAGGGCAAAAACAATAAATCTTGTTGAAGTTGATAAGGAATTGAAAACAGAAAAATCAAAAGATTTAGCTTCTGTATACATTAATGCCAAGGCGATTAAAAAACCCAGTCCACCTATATGGGTCATTATGAATGCTTTTAGTCCTGAAAACAAAGCTTTTTTTTCTTTAGTATAAGAAATCAATGCCCATGAACAAAGAGTAGTTATTTCCCAAAAGAAAAATATCTGCAAGAAATTTGTTGCTGTCACAATTCCTATCATTGCTCCGATAAAAAGAAGCATAAGAAAATAGTAGCTTCCGTAGGGACTGTAAAATGGATGGTCTACATTTTGAGGGGACATGTAGCCCAAAGAATAAAGGATAACAAATAAGCCTATGACAATTATCAAAATAAGCATAATTGAAGTTAAAGAATCGTTAAGTAATCCAAAGCTTAGATTTATATTGAGCCACTTAAAAAACAAGTAATCATAATTAATTTTTTGTGTGGAAAATATATTTATACTACTCAGATAAAGAGTTAATAAGATAAAGAGGGAAGCAAAAACTCCAGCTCCTCTTCCTCTAAAATGAAGACATATAAAAGCTCCAATAAAAGGTGTAATTAATGTTGTTATCAAAAATTCCATAATTTAAACATTTTTATTCTGCAATTTCCTTTTACATTCAGGACATATTTTAAGCCTGTTAATCTGTTCTTCGCTTTTTTCCTCTAATCTTTCTATCTGTTTATTTAGCATATTCTCAACAATAAAGGGTTTCCCGCACTGTAGACATTTAACCATTTTTAATCTAACTACAATCTCTAAATCCTTCTTATTTGCTGTGGCAAGTTCAAATGCATGAGTAATCTGAATGGCTTTTTCTGGGCATGCAGTAGCGCATCTTCCGCAGTAAATACACCTACCCGATGAAAAGATTACTACCTTTTCATCATCAATATTTTCAATCTTTATAAGCCTCGAAGGACAAGTTCTTACACAGTTTCCACAACCAATGCATTTGCCTGCAAGAACTTCCAATTTCCCTCTTAGATTTTCGGGGGGTTTTAAAGGAACAAAGGGATAGGCTCTTGCTATTTTTTTGTGTCTTGAGGAAAGTAAAAGCGCTTTTATTTTACTTTTAAGCATTTTCTTAATTCCTCAGCAGAATAGATTTTAACAGTTTTATTTTTTAAATCTATTGTTTCATATCTTTCTGTACATGAAAAACAAGGGTCAATACTTGCTATTATAAGGGGCGCATCCGCTATTGAACCACCTTTAAGTAAAACTGAAAGTGCCTGATAATTTTGATATGAAGGTGCTCTTACACTCCATCGATAAGGTCTTCCATCAGGTCCAGTCATAACATAATGAAAGAGTTGTCCCCGTGGAGCCTCTATATAGGATATAGCCTCTTTCCATGGTTCTATTTTTGAAATTTTAACTGAAGTATCTCCATCAGGCATATAATTAATAATCTGCCTTAGAATATTGATAGATATCAAAATTTCCTCAAGTCTAACAATTGTTCTTGCCCAAATATCCCCTTCTTTACGTAAAGGTGTTCTGAAATCAAGATCTGAATACGCTGCATAGGGAAAATTTATTCTCATATCAATGTTAATACCAGAAGCTCTTGCTACAGGGCCACCTACAAAAAATTTCTTCGCTTCTTCCTCAATAAGAACTCCTACATTTTTAAATCTCAATTGAATAACTTCGTCATCCAAGATAATTTCTCTCAATTCTCTTACTTCTTTTTCAATCTCCTTTATGACACTTTCCATATCTTTAAGATGTTCAGGTAAAACATCAATTGTTACACCTCCTACAATATTTATTCCATAAGTTTTCCTATTACCAGTTATTATTTCACATAGATACATTACAGGTTCACGAATTCTCCATGCCTGCATAAAAAGAGTATCAAATCCAATAATATGAGCTGCTAAACCAACCCATAAAAGATGACTATGAATCCTTTCAAGCTCGAGAAACATTGTTCTTATATATTTTGCCCTAACAGGAATATCTATACCCCCTGCTTTCTCTACTGCTTGACAGTAGGCAGTAGAATGAACAAATCCACAAATTCCACAAATTCTCTCAGCAAGAAAAGGAATCTGTTGATAATTCAAAGCGCTTTCTGCAAGTTTTTCAATACCCCTATGAACATAAAACCCTCTATAGTCAAAATCTACAATTTCCTCCCCCTCAACAATGAGCCTAAAATAGGCTGGCTCTTCCAGAGATGGATAAAAAGGACCGAGGGGAATGACAGTTCTACCTTCAGTAGGTTTTTTTAGCTCAACAGCAGTATCTGATTTAACAGGAGGCTTTAAGTTATAAGAGAATTCTTTTCTTAAAGGATAAAGAGAATCTGGCCAGTCATCAGGAAGCACAAGTCTTCTCGGATCAGGATGTCCTTCAAAATTTATTCCAAAAAGATCTTTGCATTCTCTTTCAGCCCATGTAATACCAGGAATAATATCCGTCAATGAAAAGATTGATGGATTGGAAACATCAACTTCTGATTTTACAATAATATTAAATTTATTTTCTAAAGATGAAAAGAAATAATTTAACTCAAGCTTATTTTTTTCATTTGAAAAGTCTAATGCTGTTAAATGAACAAATCTTAATCCCTCTGAGATCAATATGTTAGCAATATCTTTAATTTTAATGGGTGAAATACCGAATATGGCTAAGTCATCTGAAACGCTGAATTTATATAAAAAGTCTCTAAAATGTTCAGTTATAGTATTAAATATTAGAGACATATTTCATCTTAATTGAATGATGTCTAATAATACCAATAAGCATTTTTTATGATATGATAATCTATTCTGTATCATTTGTTGGTTTATTCTCATACTTAATTTTTGATATTCTTTGTCCAACCATCTCGATAACTCTAAAAATCTTACCATTAATAGAAACTGTATCTCCCACAACAGGAATTCTCTGAAGTGATGTTAAAATAAATCCTCCAAGAGTTTCATACTCTTCAGATTCTTCAATTTCTATTCCATAGTCTTCTTTCAAATCTCTAACTGAAATACCTGCATCTATTATCATAGAGCCGTCAGCAAGAGTAACAACAGGCGTTTCAATATCATATTCATCTCTTATCTCTCCGACAAGTTCTTCAAGAATATCCTCAAGGGTTACTAAGCCAGTTACTACTCCATATTCATCTACAACTAATGCCATGTGAACCCTTTTTTTCTGCATTTCATTTAGAAGAATATTAATTTTCATTGTTTCTGGAACAAACATAGGAGGTTTAATAATTCTTTTTATTTCGAGTTTATCATCAGGATGCTTAATCAAAAGATTGTAAAAATCCTTAACAAAAAGTATTCCTCTAACATCATTCAAATCTTTTCCTATAACAGGATAACGACTGAATTGTTCTTCCATGATTATCTGCTTAATTTCTTCAACACTCATATATACACTTATTGTTATCATCTGAGGAGCAGGTATCATTATCTCCTTTACCATGATATCTGAAAATCCAAAGGCACTGTGGATTAATTGTCGTTCTTCGGGTTCAAATATACCTTTTTCCTCGCCTTCCTCTACAAGAAGCTTCAACTCTTCTTGTGAAATAAAACCTCTTTCAGAAAAAGCTCTCAATCCGAAAGGTTTCAGCAACCAGTTAGTAGTTCTGGTAAGAATTTTTACTAATATGAAAGTGATTTTTGAAAAGAAATCTATGAATCTTGAGGTTTTCAAGCTTACCCATTCAGGATTGGAAAGAGCGATTGATTTCGGAACGAGTTCTCCCAAGACAACAGAAATATAGGTAACTATTATTACAATAATAGTTATTGATAATGCTTCTGCTGAGGCTGAAATAAATTTAATAGGCACAGTTTCTAATAGAGGCTTAATATTAGTAACTGCATAAGCACCAGCTATGGCAGATGCAAGACTTCCAATTAGGGTGATACCTACCTGAATAGTTGCAAGAAATCTATCTGGATTTTCCTTAAATTTTTCTATAATGAGGGCATTTGGATTTTCTTCCTCAATTAACTGTCGTAGTCTCGACCTTCTTAGAGTTACAACTCCTATTTCAGCAGCGGAGAAAAGCCCATTTATAAGTATCAAAAGAAATATTAGGGCAATCTCATTCATATAGTTTATATATTAGTAATACCTCTCAAATAGTCTTAGTAGCTCTTTATCCTCTTAGCTAAAGCCTCTGCCATTTCCTGAGTACCAACTGGTGGAGTTGAATCATTTGGTGATTTCATGTCATATGTGACAAATTTACCCTCTTGTATTATTTCAGAGATTGCTTTCTCAATTTTCATGGCAGCGTCAAATTCATTAAGATGCCTAAGCATCATTACTGCACTGAGTATTATTGCAAGAGGATTGATTTTATTTAAACCTTTATATTTAGGAGCGCTTCCATGAGTAGGTTCAAAGACAGCGTATTCATCTCCAATATTTGCTCCCGGTGCAAGTCCCAAGCCACCAATGAGTCCTGCTGCAAGATCACTTATAATATCTCCGTAAAGATTAGGCAGTACTAATACATCGTAAAGTTCAGGCTTCTGCACTAACTGCATACACATATTATCAACAATTTTATCTTCAAATTCAATATCAGGATATCGGGATGCAACATCTCTCGCCACTTCTAAGAAAAGTCCATCACTGTATTTCATTATATTTGCCTTATGAACTGCTGTTACTTTCTTTCTTCCATTCTTTCTTGCATACTCAAACGCAAATTTAATAATTCTTTCTGTACCAAACACTGAAATGGGTTTAATACTAATGCCTGAGTCTTCTCTTATTTTTTTACCAGATTTCGAGCTGATGAAATCTATTAAATCAAGGGTATCCTTTTCACCTTTTTTAAATTCTATTCCTGCATAAAGATCTTCTGTATTTTCTCTAACTATTACAAGGTCTATGTTTTCATATCTTGTTCTTACACCCTTAAAACTTTTACAAGGTCTCACGCAAGCATATAAATCAAGTGCTTGTCTTAGTGTTACATTAACACTTCTAAAACCTGTTCCTACAGGAGTAGTTATAGGACCCTTTATAGCAATTTTATTTTTTTTGATTGACTCAAGGACTCTTTCAGGAAGAGGATTTCCCTCCTTTAAATACACTTCCTCTCCAGCATTCTGCAAGTCCCAATTAATTTTTAATCCTGTAGCTTCAACAACTTTAATCATAGCTTCAGAAATTTCAGGACCTATTCCATCTCCGGGAATTAGTGTGATTGTATACATTACCTATAATCCTCCTTAAGGTGTTACTGTAAGGATCTGCCTGACGATGTCAGGATAGGTGGCTATAAATTTCAATTCGTCATCAGTAAGAGGCTTCTGAGTATGTAAGTTTGCATACTGGACAAGTTCAAGTATATTTCTTGCTTCATTGTCATCATGAAACTCTATACCAAGTTTACTATAGACATATCTAAAACCTTTAATTCCTCCATATTCTCCTGTAGTTATTATTCTTCCGGTTTCAAGCAGTTCAGGTTCTCCTCGACCTACATCTTCTGGGGAATATAATTCATAATTGGAACGATCTTTAAGAACACCATCCGCATGTATACCTGATTCATGAGCAAAGGCATTAGCACCAACTCCAGGCTGATTTATTGGAATAGGAATATTAAATGCATAAGAAGCATACTTAGCAATTTTCCATGCCAGTTTAAGATTAATATGCTCATCAAGAGGACATGCTTCTCTTAATCCATGAGAATACTTTAAAGCAAGCACTGTTGACACTAAATCAGCATTTCCAGCTCTTTCACCATATCCATTAACGGTAGTGTTTATATAGCTGTCAACTCCAGCCTCTACAGTTGCTCTTGCTCCTGCAACTGAAACAGCTTCAGCCATTCCAAGATCATTATGGCAGTGCATTTCAATAGGAAATTTTGTTGCCAGTGCAAGAGTATGAATTCTTTCATAAATTGTAATTGGATCTTCGCATCCCAAAGTATCGCAGTAACGAAATCTATCTCCTCCTGCTTCCTTGCCTGCAAGAATAAATTCAATTAGTCTACTCAATTCTGTACGAGAAGCGTCTTCTGCATTAAATCCAACTGTTTCTGCTCCAAGCTCCTTAGCAAGTTTTACAGCATTATACATTCCTTTTACTACATCATCCCATGTTTTTCTACCTTGAAATTTACCCTGAATCATAATTTCAGATGTTGATACAGAAAGATTTAGATGTTTAATTTTAGGACAATTTTTAAACGCTAACTCTACATCTTCTGGAATCGCCCTCGCCCATCCTTCAAGATGAATCCTTTTGAATGCACCAACTTCGGCAAGCTCAAGATTTGCATTTATATAATTTAATTCATGCTTAAGAGTTGGAAAGCCTATTTCACTTTGATACACTCCCATCTCATCAAGATATAAATTAAGCAAAGTTTTCGAGAGTTTTGGAAGCAAAATTCTTGAAGTTTGCACACCATCTCTATTTGTTACATCAATAAGATAAACTTTTCCTCTGTTTAACATTTATTCCCCCCTTTTAAATTTTTAGTGCTATTTTCTTTGAGATATCTCTCGAGGAATGGCTACCTTACCTGTTCTGACAAATTCCTTTATTCCTAAGGGTTTCATTAATTCAATGAATGCCTGAATTTTCTTTTCATCTCCTGTAATTTCTATGGTATAAGTAGTCGGACCAGAGTCTACAACTCTACCTCGGAATATCTCTACTGTCTTAAGTAGTTCAAGCCTGTTTTCCTTTCTGGGTGCAACTTTTATTAGCACCATCTCTCTTTCCACATGATCTATCTCTGTTAAATCAACTACTTTTATAACATCAACAAGCCTGTTAAGTTGTTTTGTAATCTGTTCAATAACTCTGTCATCACCTGTGGTAACAATTGTCATTATAGACATCTGAGGGTCTATTGTTTCGCCTACTGATAGACTTTCAATATTGTATCCCCTACCACTGAAAAGACCAGCTATTCTTGCCAAAACTCCAAATTTATTCTCAACAAGAACAGATATTGTGTGTCTCACATTATCCCCCTACTTGACCGCTTTTAATTTGCGTTCTTTTTTCTTTTCTTCAAAAATCATCTGATCAATAGAAGCACCAGGTGGTACCATAGGATAAACCTTTTCCTTCCAATCTACTACAAAATCCATAAATACAGGCTTCTTGATTGATAATGCCTCTCTTATTACAGGCTCTACTTCACTTGGTTTTGTTGCTCTTAGACCAACTGCACCATAGGCTTCAGCTACTTTAACAAAATCTGGAGCGGTGCTCAAAAAAGTGTGTGAATATCTCTCACTGTAAAACAACTCCTGCCATTGTCTTACCATACCAAGATAACTATTGTTTATTATTGCAACTTTTACAGGCAGTTCATATATAACAGCAGTAGCGAGTTCCTGGATATTCATTTGAATACTTCCATCGCCTGCCACATCTATTACTGTCATATCAGGACGTGCAAGTTGTGCACCAATAGCAGCAGGGAATCCATATCCCATTGTACCAAGTCCTCCTGAACTTACCCATCTTCTTGGTTTATTATATTTATAAAACTGTGCAGCCCACATCTGATTCTGTCCCACTTCCGTAGTAATTATTGCCTCACCTTTTGTAATTTCATATATCTTCTCAATTACATATTGAGGTTTTATAACCTCGGGATCAAATTCATAAGTTAAAGGTCTTTCTTTTTTCCATTGGGCTATCTGCTTCAGCCATGCTTTTCTTACCTCATCCCACTGAGGTTTAACCTCTTCCTTTAAGATTTTATTCAAAACCTCCAACACTCTACTTACATCACCAACTATTGGTATATCAACTCTTACATTTTTACGAATTGATGTAGGGTCAATGTCTATATGAATAATCTTTGCATTAGGTGCAAAGGCGTCTGTCTTTCCTGTAACTCTATCATCAAATCTCATTCCTATGGCTATTATTAAATCCGCATTCTGAACCGCCATATTTGCATAATATGTTCCATGCATTCCAAGCATTCCTAAAAATAATTCATGTTCTCCTGGGAAACTACCAAGTCCCATAAGAGTGTTTGTCACAGGAATTTGAGTAAATTCAGCAAGTTCTTTTAGATGCTCATGAGATTCTGATATTACACAACCGCCACCTGCTATAATAACAGGCTTTTTAGCTTTAGCAATTTCCTGTGCAGCCTTTTTTATCATATATACATTACCTTCATAGGTAGGATTATAGCTTCTTATATGAATTTTTTCTGGCCACACAAATTCAGCCCTTCCTTGAGTTACGTCTTTAGGCAAATCTATTAGAACAGGACCTGGTCTACCTGAGGTAGCTATATAAAAAGCTTCTCTTACCTGCCTCGCGAGATCTTTTACATCTTTTACAAGAATATTATATTTTGTACAAGGTCTTGTTATACCTACAATATCAGCTTCTTGAAAAGCGTCATTACCGATGAGAAAAGTTGGAACCTGACCTGTAAATATAACAAGAGGAACTGAATCCATATAAGCTGTAGCAATACCTGTTACTGTATTTGTAGCTCCAGGACCACTTGTAACTAAAACCACACCTGGTTTTCCACTTACTCTCGCATAACCATCTGCAGCATGGGTAGCACCCTGTTCATGCCTTGTTAAAATAAGCTTAATGTCTGGATCGTCATATAGAAGATCAAAAATATCTAGAATTACTCCCCCGGGGTAACCAAAAATATGCTTTACTCCTTCCCTCTTGAGGCATTCAATTAAAATTTCTGCACCTTTCATCTTTGCCATAGCTATACCCTTTATTTTATATATTTTAAAAAATAAAATACCATAATTATTTTAAATTAATCAATTCATTAAAAATTTTTATACTCTTAAAAACCTCCTCGGGACTGTGAGATTCGATAGTATACAAGTAATCTTTTTTATCTAACAGATTTATTAATCTTTTAAAATCAAAAACTCCGCTTCCTATAGCAATATGTTCATCAAATTTACCCCTGTTGTCGTGTAAATGGAATTCAAAAATAAACTTATTAAGAGCATAAATCCATTCATCAAGTGGCTTTTTTGAAAACAAATTAAAATGTCCTGTGTCAAAACAGATTCCAAAATAAGAAGAAGAAACTCTCTCCATAAGGATTTTTAAGCTATCGGGTTCTTCTTCAAATATATTTTCTATAGCAATTTTAATCTTTAGTTTTTCAGCCCTTTTTATAAATTTTTCCCAAGTAATCAAGCTGTTTTCAAGCCATATATTAACTTTAAAAGCATATTTCCATTTATCATATCCTGAATGAAATACTATGCTTTTTGGCTCCAAAACTTCGGCAACATCAAAAATTTGATTAAACCTTTCAATAGTTGCCTCTCTTATTTTTGAATCAACTGCACCTGGAGATAAATCCATAAATGGTGCATGTAAAGATAAAGAAGGCTCATAAAAGAGAGCCTTCTTTAATTTTAAAAGATCATCCTTACTTATATAGTCAAGGCTTTTCGAATCAAAATAAATTTCAAGATTTAATCTTTCCTCGCGGATAATATTTAAATAATCATAAAATTTGCTATAAGGGACATGAATATGAGGTTTAATCATTCAAAATTATACCTTTTGTTTAATATCAGCTGGTTTACTTTCTGTTTTTTTCCCATTTGAACCATTATTTGACCCATTTTTACGAGCATAATCAGTCACATACCATCCATTACCCTTTAATATAAAAGAGGACTGAGAAATTAACTTTCTCACTTCTCCTCCACAAATAGGACAATTTTTTATTGGTTCATCACTGAATTTCTGAATAACCTCATGAATTTTGTTACATTTTGCGCATTCATACTCATAAATTGGCATAACCAGAACACCTCCTCTCTTTTTTCTATAAAAATATTTTAAAACATCCTTTTTTATTTTTGGTATAATAACTAAAAAATCTTTAGGAGGCACCAACCATGAAAGTGCTTGTCACAGGTGGCGCTGGCTTCATAGGAAGTGATTTTGTTAGATTAGCCGCCAGAAAAGGGTGGAAAGTCACTGTAGTGGATAAACTCACCTATGCAGGTGATCTTGAACGGCTTAAACCCATTCAGGACAGAGTAGACTTTTACAATGTTGATATCCTTGATAGAGATGAAATGCGAAAAATTTTTAAAGCACATAATCCAGAAATAGTGTTACATTTTGCTTCTGAAACGAACATCGATAGATCTGTAATAGAACCAAGCATCTTTATGGAGACAAACATAATCGGCACAATATATCTCCTTGAACTTGCTAAAGAGTTTGATATAAAAAAATTTATTAACATCACTTCATATGAGGAATATGGTGAAATAAAAGAAGGGGAAAGAGATGAAGACTGTCCTCTTAATCCTCGCTCTCCCTATGCAGTAAGTAAGACATCTGCTGACATGCTCGGACAGGTTTACTGGCGCGCACTAAAACTTCCTGTTATAACTTTAAGACTATCAAGTATTTATGGACCTTGGCAAAATCCTGAAAGACTTATTCCAATGACCGTGCTAAAAGCCCTCAGAAATGAACCAATTCCCATCTATGGAACAGGTGATATTATACGTGAATGGCTTTATCTTTGTGACTGTATAAGAGCAGTCTTTGCAGTTTTAGAAAATGGAAGTCCAGGTGAGGTTTATAATGTAGGAAGTGGTGAAAGATATGAAATTATTGACATTGTTAAGCAAATACTTAAATTACTCGATAAACCTGAAAGTCTAATAAAGTTTGTTCCTGATCGTCCTGGACATGAAAAAAGATTTGCTATCTGTAGTGAAAAAATAAAGAACAAATTAGGATGGGCACCTACTACTAAATTTGATTCAGGTTTAAAAAGCACTATTGAATGGAATTTAAATAATAGAACTTGGCTTTTTAAAAAGCTATTTTACTATGAAGATTTATGGAGTAAACTTTATAGAGAAGATTAAAAATTTTTACAGGAATTTGAGTTTAGTAAAATTAATAAATATTTGAGATAAATTTTCTATCTATATGATCTAAAATATTCAGATTGATTACAATTTTAAACTGAACATTTGTACATATTTAAAGAAAAAGCTCTATTAATAATAGCTTTTCCCGCACACTACAAAGATAAAACATTATCTATTGCACAGGATAATCAGCAGGAGGATAGCCCTATTATGAAGCAATTATAGCTGATTTTGATTGCATCGTTCCTCAAGAATTTACATTTTAAAGTATAAATAATAAAAATTATTGGAATAGTTAGAAAAAATAAAAAAGTGGAATAGGTTAATCTATGTATATTTTGAGGATGACTACAGGTAATACTAAGCAAAAAATGCAGTCACATTAAAAATTATTTACATTCTGCAGGTGTAAAGATAGGACAAAACTCTCCACCTTCTTGCTTAGGAGTTACCTTTTCTAATAAATATTCTTTAATATTTTTAGCACCGATTATGAATCTTTTTTCATGCCCTTCATTATACAATAAAACCGGAACCGAATTTATATTAAGGGTCTTTAGGATACTACTTACTTTTTTAGCTTCTATAGTTTCGACTGATATAGACATCTGTTTACAGTACTGAATAATTTCCTTACATACAGGACAATTCTTTGAATAAATAAGCACGTATTGAGAGGATGGAAATTCATTAATCTGAGAATTGACGACAAATGTAATAAAAAATACAGAAACAAAACTAATAAGGGCAAGTGCAATCTCTTTTCTACCCTTAATTAGCCTTAATATTGCTGAAATAAATAGGATAGAAAAAACTATTAAGCAGAACAAACAAAACTCTTGTATTATGAAACTCTGAAATCCTAAAAGATAGCCTTCAATAGATAAAGCTATAAGGAGAATTATAGAATGAAAATATTCAGCCTTTCTTTTTAGAGATAATATAAAAAGAAATCCAAACAAAGCAACTCCACTTAAAAGTAAAACAAACTCTCCCCCTTTTACAAAGCTTTCAACAATTCTACAACCTTCAGTCTGACAAAGACTTTTACCTGAAAGCTTAAAAAAAAGTTCTATACTAACAAAGAGAAAACCAAATAAATAAAGCAAACTAAAAGGATTAAGCAGATTTTTCAATCCTGATTTAAAATTCATATTTTTAATATAACTTAAAAAGTAAGAATTATCAAGAAAATATGTAATGTTATAATTACAAAAATAACTAAAACGCATATTTTTATCTATGCAAATCTCAAAATTCCGGACTAATTATAGAATAAGAGACACATTTACCCTCGTTATTTACTACAAAAATCTATTAATTAAGAAAAAAGTGGGAAAAAGTCGATTGGAAAACTACTTAATAGCTTTTAGTAGAGAGACTTAAAAAAAGAGCTACTTTAATAGATATTCAGTTTATTTAATTAATAGTGGGTTAACTTATCTTAAGTAGGCACATTGCTCTCACTAAAGATAATAAAATTGGCATTTAAGTAGATTATTAAAGATTAAAAGGTGGTGGAAAATTATTCCACCACCTCAAAAATTTTTAAACCTTTACTCCTTTTATTAAATCTGTTAGTTTGCTTATCACATGACTCAAATTTTCAACTTCCTGAACCACCATCTCAGTAGCGGTTTTAATTTCCTGAGACATTACAGAAGATCTCTCGGCATTTCTTGCAACTTCATCAGAAGCAGAGGACTGTTCTTCTGTTGCAGTAGCAATTTGGGTGATCTGGTCCTTAACTTTTTGGGATGAATCCGCAATCCTGTTTAGAGAGTTCTTTACTTCATTTAATGCTTTAAGTGCTTCTGCAACTTCACGAGAGGTAGCCTCCATACTCTTAATACTTCCTTTGGATTCATTCTGAACTGCTGTTATTTTTTCCGCTATTTCATCAGTTGCTTTGATTGTTCTTTCAGCAAGCTTTCTTACTTCATCAGCAACAACTGCAAACCCACGACCTTGCTCACCTGCTCTTGCAGCCTCAATAGCAGCATTTAAAGCAAGAAGATTAGTTTGGTCTGCAATATCTTTAATAACTGTGACAATATCACCAATTTCTTCAACCCTCTTATTGAGAGCATCTATTGTTTTCTTAAGTTCCACTGTTGAGCGGTTTGCAGACTGCACAGTCTTCATAGCATTTTCACTGAGAGCATATCCTTCTTGAGAAATATTTTGTGATTCTGTTGCAAGGTCAGATGCAGTTGCAGCATTTTTTGCAATGTCTGTTATTGTTTGGCTCATCTCCTCCGCTGCTGTTGCCATCTGATGAGCCTGAGATGTCTGAGTATCTGCCTTTTTCTTTACATCTTCCATATTTTGCTCTAAAGAACCTATTACTCCCTGAATCATACCAATTGATTTTTTAATCTCTTTAACTAACATTTGTGTAAACTCTTCAACTTTTATAACTGATTTTGCAATAAGACCTATTTCATCTTTTCTATTTCTGTAACCTTTCCCAAAACCTACACGGCTAAAATCTCCCTTTGCTACTTCTTCAAGTTTGCTTGCCATGTCAGGTATAGGTTTCAATGCTTTCTGAGTAACAAAAAGAATAAGTAACGAAACCGCGACTGCACCGAAAATATTTACTAACCACATTAAATTTCTTATACCTGCCACTTCACTTGCAATTTCCTCAACATAACTTCCTGATGCAATTATCCAATTCCATGAAGGATAATGCGTGTAGGCAACAACTTTATCCCTTGCAAAGTTTTCATTTGGATTTTTCCAAGGATAATAAATTAAACCTTCTTTTTTCTCAATTATTTCTTTTATAAACTCTTTTCCTTTAGCATCTTTAGAATCAATAATATTCTTTCCTTCTAAGGCAGGATGAACAATGAGGGTTCCTTTGTTTTTTTCAGATGCATCAAGAATATAAACATACCCTGTTTTACCAACTTTAATTGAACGAACGAAATCCTTGAGCGTTTTAAGTTGTTTAGTTATATCGAATCCTATGAAATAAACTCCTACTACATTGCCAGAGGCATCCTTTACAGGAACATATTTTGTCATATAATCCTTACCAAAAAGAGTTGCCTTCCCTGTATAGGTCTCTCCCTTTAAAAGAAGTGGATAGGCGGGATGAGCTCTATCAAGAGTTGTTCCTACTGCTCTTGTACCATCTTCTTTTTTCAAAGATGTAGCAATTCTCAAAAAATCATCACCCTTTTTCTCAAAAATAGTTGCCACAGAACCACCTGTCATTGAAGTAAACTTATCACACACATCATTATTTGGTTTAATTCCTGGTGCCATGCTTTGAAATATTTTCATAAATTTTTCAGCAGAATCCTTAGAGGCTTCATCAAAGACTAAAAACTGTTCTTTAATTAGAACAACTTCCCTTTTTAATGCTCCAACATTATAAGCCTCAATTTTTGACTTTGTTTGTAAATAAATTACCAATGCTACAACTGAATAAACAATAAGGATTGACACAACGGATAGAACAAAAATCTTTTTACTCAAATTAAGCTCATTGAAATATTTTATTAATCGACGCAAATTTTCACCTCCCTTAAAATTTTAACCCTAATTATTATATCATAAATAATTATATGAAAAAGCCATTAAAAAAGAGAGTAATAAAAAATTTTTCTTGTGAAATAGGTAAAGGAAAAGAATTATCTAAAAGCAAAATAATTAGATTTAAAAATAATCAATGGCAAGGGATAAAACCTAATATATACAAAGAAAAATTGAGCAATTGGGCATTAATAGATAGATTCACACTTGTATCAAGCCAAACAATTAAATTTGAGGTTAGATATTTTGAAATAACTCACGGAGGCTGTTCTTCTCTTGAATACCATAATCATGCCCATGTAGTTATTTGTCTTAAAGGTAAAGGCAAAATAAGATTAGGTGATAAATATAGAATCTTAAAATATCTTGATATAGCTTACATTGCTCCAAATGAGATACATCAGCTCTCAAATCCTTACACAGAACCTTTCGGTTTCCTCTGTATTGTTGATGCTGAAAGGGACAAGCCTATTGAAATAAAAGATTAAGCTGTTTTACCGCAGCATTTTTTATATTTTTTACCACTTCCACAGGGACAAGGATCATTTCTTCCGATTTTGTTAGGTTTCTTTATAGGCTCTGATGGTGAATCCCCGTCACTTCTGCTTATATGAGGTCTTTTAGCAACTTTCACCTGACTTTCTTCTCTAACCTGAATTTTAAATAATCTTGTAAGTATCTCAGATATAACGTTTCTTGACATCTCCTCAAAGAGCTCAAAAGCCTCCTTTTTATATTCAACAAGAGGATCCTTTTGTGCATAACCTCTTAGACCAATGCCTTCCTTTATATGGTCAATTCCTAAAAGATGGTCTTTCCATTTTGTATCTATTACATGTAGGAATACCATCTTCTCAACATCTCTCATTAAATTCGTTCCAATTTTTTGTTCTTTTAGTTCATAAGTTTCTTTAAGTTGCTCAAGAAGATAATTCTTTATCTCTTCTTTTGATTTATTTTCTAAATCAGGGGCAATATCGAATCTTGCATTTACATGTTCTTTTAACTTTTTTATTCCTTCCTCCTCTTGAGAAATATAGAAATCAACCATTTCATCAATTTCTATCTCAAGAAGTTCAAAAACTTTATCTTTTAATGAATCACTTTCAAGCACTTCTTTTCTAAATGAATAAATTTCCTTTCTCTGACTATTCATTACATCGTCATACTTAAGTAAATGCTTTCTTATATCAAAATTATGGGCTTCCACTCTTTTCTGAGCATTTTCTATTGCTTTTGAAACCATCTTGTTTTCAATTGGAGTATCATCCTCAATTTTCAAAAATTGCATAAGGCTTTGTAATCTTTCGCCACCAAAAAGCCTTAATAGTTCATCTTCCAAAGACAGATAAAATCTTGATGAACCTGGGTCTCCCTGCCTTCCTGCCCTACCCCTTAACTGATTGTCAATTCTTCGCGATTCATGCCTTTCTGTTCCAATTATGTGAAGGCCACCCAGAGAAACAACCTTTTCATGTTCTTGCCTGCAGATTTCTTTTGCCTTTTCTAAAGTCTTTTCATATTCTTCTTCCGAGTATTCTTTTCCTGCAAGCATCTCTCTTGCAAGAAATTCTGGATTACCACCAAGAAGTATATCTGTTCCTCTTCCAGCCATGTTTGTAGCAATCGTTATAGCCCCAATTCTTCCTGCTTGAGCAACAATTTCAGCTTCTTTGTCATGATATTTGGCATTTAATACACTGTGAGGAATTCCCTTTTTCTTAAGCATCTTGCTTATAAGTTCTGACTTTTCAATAGAGGTAGTACCCACGAGAACAGGTCTTCCAATATTGTAACAATCCTCTATTTCTCTAACAACTGCCTCATATTTTGCTTTTTCTGTCTTGTATACCGCATCTGGATAGTCCTCTCTTATCATGGGTTTATGTGTTGGAATTACTACAACCTCGAGATTGTATATCTCGGCAAACTCAGATGCCTCTGTATCAGCAGTTCCTGTCATTCCAGATAGCTTTTTATACATCCTAAAATAGTTCTGAAAAGTAATTGTAGCAAGAGTCTGGTTCTCAGCCTCTATCTTAAGTCCCTCTTTTGCCTCAATTGCCTGATGAAGACCGTCAGACCAGCGCCTTCCTGGCAAAAGCCTTCCAGTAAACTCATCAACTATAACAATTTTCCCATCCTTGACAACATAATCAACATCTTTTTTAAAGAAATAGTGAGCTCTAATTGCCTGATTAATATGATGAACGGCCTGAATATTTGAAGGATCGTATAGATTATTTATTCCAAGAAGTCTTTCAGCCTTCTGAGATCCTTGTTCTGTAAGAACAACGCTTTTAAGCTTTTCATCAAGTTTGAAATCTTCTTCTGGTTTTAAGTATTTAACTATTTTATTTACTGCATAATAAATTTCTGTGGACTCCTCAGAAGGACCAGATATTATAAGAGGAGTTCTTGCTTCATCAATAAGAATGCTATCAACCTCATCTACTATAGCATAATTAAGCTCCCTCTGACAGAGTTCATCGAGGCTATAACGCATATTATCCCTAAGATAATCAAAGCCAAACTCGTTATTTGTGCCATAGGTTATATCTGCAAGATAGGCTTCCTTCTTGGAACATGGACGAAGCCTGTCAAATCTTTTATCTGAAACTCTATATTGAGGGTCATACAAAAAAGAGGCATCATGTTGAATTACACCCACTGTTAGCCCAAGAAAATTGTAAATTGCACCCATCCACTGAACGTCTCTTCGAGCAAGATAGTCATTTACGGTAACAACATGAACTCCTTTACCCTCAAGAGCATTTAAATACGCTGATAGAGTTGCTACAAGGGTTTTACCTTCACCTGTCTTCATCTCTGCAATTTTGCCTTCATGAAGCACTATTCCGCCAACAAGCTGGACATCAAAATGTCTCATCCCAAGAGTTCTTTTCGCAACTTCTCTTACAACTGCAAAGGCTTCTTTCAATAGGTCATCAAGATTTTCTCCCTTTGAAAGCCTTTCCTTGAATTCCTCTGTTTTAGCCTTTAGTTGATCATTAGAAAGTTTAGAAATGTCAGACTCTAAAGAATTGATTTCATCAACTATTTTGAAATATTTTTTAAGTTCTCTTTCATTTTTTGTGCCGAAAATCTTTTCAAGAATTTTTACCATATTTGTATGTTAAACCACCAAGTATGGTTTATTCAAGAAAAACATTATCCAGTTATGCTACTTTAAAACATAAAAATATATTTTTTAGCTAAATTTTACAATCCGCATTTGTAATTAGAATAACGTTGAGTAATAATTTACAATATCTATCAAAACTGTGGTAATATAGATAAAAATAATGATAAATCTTTTTGTCGCGTATATTATTACATTTATTGCGAGTTTTTGTACTCTTGTAATAGAGATTGTAGCAGGACGTATCTTAGCACCTTTTGTAGGAGTTTCACTTTATACGTGGACATCTATTATTGGCGTAATTTTAGCTGGCATAAGCATAGGAGCCTACCTCGGAGGTAAAGTAGCAGATAGATTTCCTTCTAAGAAAACTCTTGCATTGCTAATGGTTTTTTCAGGGTTGTCAGCTTTAACCATTCCGCCTTTAACAAACATTATTGCAACATACTCCTTCTCAGCACCTTTAATGTGGCGAATACTTATTATAACTACAATAATATTTTTCATCCCCAGTTGTCTTCTTGGTATGATTTCTCCTGTTGTAATAAAATTATCACTTAACGGATTAGAGAAAGCAGGAGGTATCGTAGGGAAAATATATGCCTTTTCAACCTTAGGTGCAATTATAGGAACATTCATAACCGGTTTTTTTCTTATCTCATTCATGGGAACAAGGAATATTATCCTACTTATGAGTGTAATTCTGATTTTATCGGGAATACTCATTAATCCTATATTTAAAACTAAAAAAATTATTGTAGGATTCTTATTGCTTTTTTTTATACCCCTAATTAGCATCTATGAAAAAGCATTTAAACCACCTGTTAAGGAAGATAATTACTATTACAAAGAAAGCAGTTACTACACAATAAAACTATATGTAACCCAAAGTTTCGATAAAAAAACTGAACTTGATGCCTTGGTTCTTGATAATCTTGTACAATCATACGTGAATCTTAATAATCCCTTGTATCTCGAATATGAATATTTAAAAATATATGCAGATATTCTGAAATGGCGATTTGACAAAAATAATACATTTCAAACTCTATCAATCGGAGGTGGAGGGTACACCTTTCCCAGATATATGGAAATATATTATCCCCACTCAGAAATAGAAGTTGTTGAGATAGATCCTGAGGTAACAAAGGTGGCTTATGAATATCTTGGACTTTCTCCGAATACACGTATTAAAACATACAACACAGATGGTCGTTGGTATGTAATGAATTGCCCCAAAAAATATGATGTTATTTTCATTGATGCTTTTAATGATCTTTCGGTCCCTTATCACTTAACAACTAAGGAATTCGCAAAAGAGCTTAAAGATATAATGAAACCCACAGGTATTCTTCTTACAAATATAGTCGATAATTTCCAAAAAGGAGCATTTCTTCCTTCCTATGTAAAAACTTTACGAGAGGTTTTTGGATATAAAGTTTTTATTATATCCATTTCTCCAAATTTTGAAAACATGGGCATTAATACTTTCATAGTTCTTGCTGGTGATGTTGACATAGAGAACTTTAAAAATTTTTTAAAAAACAATAAAAATGACAATATCACTACCACGGTTGTGCCTAATACTTTATTAAATGAATATATCAATAAAAAATACGCTGTGGTTCTGACAGATGATTATGCACCCGTTGATAACTTAATTGCTCCTGTATTCGAAGAAAGATTTGGTTATAGAGGGATGCATTAATAATAGAGCAAAGATTGCCTTTCTTTTAACGATGTGATATTATAAATTTGTGCTAACTCCTGAATTTCTCGAAACTGTAAATTATAATTGTGACGTATCAGATGCTCAATATTGGGGATATTTTTCCATCTGCACACTTCTATTAAGACTCCGAGAATTTTTCAAAGTCGAGAAAAATCTCGCTCCATGGGACAGAATAAATAATGAAGAGATAATTCCTTGGATTGATAAGAAAGAAAGCATTTGGAAAGAACTTGAGAATAAGTGTTTAATTACCGTTAAGATTAATGGGAAGTCTTATTCACCTTTTAATGTTAATGAGATAAACAATATTATTGTCAATGATGGCTTTGTCTACGGAGCAGGATATGCTTTATTTATGAAACCGAGTTTTTTTGTAGGTAGGATAAAAAATCATGAAAAGATAGAAGGATATGATGTTTACTTTATTGAAAAGGAACTTGCAAGAGATCTTTTTTCCTCTCCTGGAATGAGTATAGGGAAAACAATATTTATAAGAATAACGGATATTAAGTTTAGAATATGGGATGCAGTGCAAAACTGGTTCAATAAAAAAACAAAAATTTATGAGTTTATCCTTTCGAGATATCAACATCCTTCAACATGGAGTTATCCATATGAGAATTTTTACAATATAGTGGATAAATATTGCAAAATTGTCCTTTATCATGAACTATCTGAACAAGAAGAAGCTATATCGGAATGGGGAGAAATTATAAAAAATTGCAACAATTCGAAAACAGAGCATATTCTAAGGGGAATTCAAGATTTAATAGCTGATTTTTCAGAAAAAGGTCCATTAAATAGAGCAATTATTGAAAAAGACAAGGAACTTCTCTGTTTATATCTTGTAGGGCAAAAACCTTATCAAAAGAAAATGCTTACAAATACTATAGCACAAATTGAAAAAGCATTAGAGAATGAAAATTGGGAAAAAATAAATAATTTGAGAATTGCTCAATTTAAAAAATGGAAAAATAATTACATTAACATCATAGAAATTTTTAAATCTAAAGGATTAAAGGAAGTAAAAAACCTAACGAATCAAATCTTTGAGGGAGGATTAAATTGATAGAACTAATTACAATTATTGATAAACTCTCAAAAAAACTTAATAAAACCATTAATATAATGGAAGTCTGCGGTACACATACTGTATCCATATTTAGACATGGTATAAGAACCCTAATTCCCCAAAATATAAAACTACTAAGCGGTCCTGGCTGTCCAGTATGTGTTACACCAATAGAGGATATTGATAAAATGTTATATATCGCAAAACAAACTGACGTTATTCTTACAACCTTTGGAGATATGATGCGAGTCCCTGGAAGCAATGGTTCTCTTTATAGTGCAAAAGCGGAAGGTGCTAATATAAAAATGGTATATTCTCCCTTAGATGCCCTTAAAATAGCAGAAGAAAATCAAGATAAAAAAGTGGTTTTCTTTGCTGTGGGTTTTGAAACTACCTCTCCTCTGATAGCTGCAACAATTTATGAGGCGGAAAGGAAAGGAGTGCCTAATTTTTATATTTATTCAGTGCACAAATTAGTTCCTCCTGCCATAGAAATTTTAGTTAATACAGAGGAATTAAAACTTGATGGATTCATCCTGCCAGGGCACGTAAGCACTATAATAGGGAGTAAAATTTATGAATTTATCTCTTCTAAATATAAAAAAGCCTGCGTCATAACCGGTTTTGATGCTGATGATATTTTAAACGCAATTGCTATGCTTCTAAATCAGATTTTACAAAAAACTCCAAGGGTTGAAATCCAGTACAGAGATGCTGTTAAACCTGAAGGTAATCCAAAGGCTGTTGAATTCCTATATCGTTTTTTTGAACCATGCGATAGCAACTGGCGAGGAATAGGTGTAATTCCCAAGAGTGGACTTAAATTAAAAAGGGAATTTTCCCATAGAGACGTGGAAGTTGTATTTAATATACCCGAAATCAAATCAGTAGAACCAAGAGGTTGTCAATGTGGACTTGTTTTGAGGGGAGTTAAAATCCCACCTGAATGTCCTCTTTTTGCCAAAGTATGCACTCCTGAAAATCCTGTTGGCGCTTGCATGGTAAGCTCTGAAGGAAGCTGTTCTGCATACTACAAGTACGGAAGAGAAAATAATTAGATTAAATAAATTGGTAAAATTCCTAAGATTAAAACTCCTAAAGCACAAAACATTATAGCGATCTCAAGTTCTCTATGATTAAAAGAATTAGGCGATTTTATAGGCTCTTTCATATACATATACATAACAACTCTCAAATAATAATAGGCTGATACAACTGTAAATAAAACTGCTATAATAACCAACCATGTAAAACCAGCTTTTATTGCCTGAAGGAATATATTAAATTTAACAATAAATCCTGCTGTAGGTGGCACTCCTGTGAGGGAAAACATAAAAATTAGCATAGAAAGGGCAAAAACAGGATGAAACTTATGCAAGCCTTTGTAATTTTCAATATCCTCTTCATTAAGAGCAATTACTACTGTAAAAGCTCCAATGTTCATCAATGTATATACAAGCATATAAGTAACAACTGAGTTGAAACCTTCCTGCGTTCCAGCAATTAAGCCCAGGACAATATAACCTGCATGAGCAATACTTGAGTAGGCAAGCATTCTTTTGATATTTTTCTGAGGAAGAGCAAGAAGATTTCCTATGATAATAGTAATTACTGCTAAAACTATTAAAAAACTACTCCACTGAATATGATAATTTTGAAAAATTTCAATCAAAATCCTACCAAAAGCTCCAAACACTGCTACTTTTGGAACAGTCGAAATAAAAGCTGTGACAGGTGTAGGCGCTCCTTCATATACATCTGGTGACCACATGTGAAAAGGAATAAGAGCTATTTTAAAACAAAAACCTACAATGAAAAGACTTAAACCTGCCAGTGAAAGTTCTGAATTTTTAGAAACAGCCTCAACTATAAATATAAAATCTGTAGATTTCGTAGCTCCATATAATAAAGAAATACCAAAAAGCATTATGACCGTAGAAAGTCCACCAAGCATGAAGTATTTTATGGCTGCTTCATTAGCTCTCTTATCATATTTTCTCAAGGCTACAAGGGCATATAGACTTAAAGACATAAGTTCAAGGGAGACAAAAAAGCTTATAAGTTCTCGAGCAGATATAAGAAGCATCATTCCAAGAGATGCAAACAAGATTAAGGCGATTGATTCCTTAAGCAATATAAGTCTACTTTTTATATAAGAGCCGAGCAATAAAAGGGAAATAACTGTTCCTAATAATACAGTGATTTTAAGGTAGATAGCTAAAAAGTCATTTAGAAAGAATTCCCCAAAAGCCTTACCTTCAAAAACAGGAATTAAAGGTATTAGACATATAAGAAATATTACAGAGGTCCATACTAATAGAGATTTATTTATTTTTAATAAAGAAAGTAAGAATATGATAGAAGCAAAGGCTGTAATAGTTATTTCAGGAATCAACGCATTAAAATCTAAAGGAATTTGGGGAATATTCATCTCATTGCTCCTATAACAGAATTGAAGTGATTAAGAAGTTCTTTTACTGATAAATCCATAAAACTTAAAATCGGCAAAGGATAAAAACCAATCCATAATACAGCAAAAACAAGTGGTAATAGAGTTACTATTTCTCTTGAGTTTAAATCGCCATAGCCAGTTATATGCTCTGTTATATAGTTACCTGTATTTTCAAAAAATACTTTCTGATAGAGCCATAACATGTAAGCTGCGCCTATCACTAAGGCAGTAGCTCCGAGTATACTCATAAGTTTCCAAGATTTAAAAGCTCCAAGTAAAATTAAAAATTCCCCTACAAAGCCATTTGTCCCCGGAAGTCCTATGGAAGCAAGGGTAAAAAGCATAAAAAGGGCTGCATAAATAGGCATTACTGTGGCAAGCCCTCCATATTTGGCTATTTCTCTGGTATGAGTTCTCTGATAAACCATTCCTACGCACAAAAATAAAGCACCTGTTACAATCCCATGATTTATCATCTGTAAAATCCCACCTTGAATGCCCTGATGATTCAAGGCAAAAATACCCAAAGTAACAAAGCCCATATGACTCACTGAACTATAGGCAATAAGCCGTTTCAAATCAGTTTGAACTAAACATATCAAGGCACCATAAATTATTGCAATAACTGAAAGAATCAACATTAAAGGTTTCATAGCAACTGTTGCCTCAGGAAACATGGGTAAATTAAATCTAAGCAAACCGTAAGCTCCCATTTTTATTAATATTCCTGCAAGAATAACACTACCAGCAGTTGGCGCTTCAGTATGGGCATCAGGTAACCATGTATGAACAGGCCACATAGGAACTTTTACTGCAAAAGCAGCTAAAAAAGCCCAGAAAAGCCAAAGTTGCATCTTGTAAGGATAGGAAAACTCAGCAAGTTTTAATATGTCAGAAGTTCCTGTGTAAATATAAAGGACTATTATTCCAATTAGCATTAAAAGACTGCCTATAAATGTATATAGGAAAAATTTTATAGCTGCATATATGCGATTTGGGCCACCCCATACTCCAACAATTAGATACATGGGAATAAGCATTGCCTCCCAGAAAATATAAAAGAGGAAAATATCCAAACTCATGAAAACTCCAATCATTGCTGAATGAGTAAGAAGAAGTGAAATATAAAATTCCTTTATCTTTTTATTTATCTCCTTCCATGATACAAGTACGCAAAGAATAGTAAGTAGACTACTTAGTAGAATAAAGAGAACACTTATACCATCAACTCCGAGGGCATATTTTATTCCCCAGCGAGGTATCCATAAATACTCTTCTGTGAACTGCATCTTCGTAATAGTTTTATCAAAAGAAAAATAAAGAGGAATACTGAGTATAAACTCTACAATTGAAATGATTAATGTAGCAATTTTTATTAATTCCTCATTCTGCCTTTTTATAAAAAGAATTAATATAGAGCCAACAATGGGGAAAAAGATTAGCGTAGAAAGTATAGGGTACTTGATATTATTAGCCCATCCTCCAAAAGCTATTATTAAAACACTAAACAAAATAGAAGCTAAAACTGATATGAGTAAGTTTTTCCTTAATTCACCTCTGTAATCATTTAGCCTTTCATGTTCTGAATGCATCTTCTACCTCAAGTGCTTAGAATTATAAATAAAATGATACAAACTCCTATAATCATCAAAATTGCATAATGCTGTAAGTATCCTGTCTGTAAATTTCTTACTTTCCCTCCAGCAAAATAGCAAAGCTTCGGGATTCCATTAACCACTCCCTCTATTATCTTTCTGTCTGAAATTTTTTCTACTATTATTCTCGAAATCCATAAAGTTGGCTTAACAAAAAGATAATTATATAGTTCATCAAAGTAATATTTATTCCATAGTATTTTGTAAACCTTCTGAAATCTCATATAAAGACTTTCCGTCAATTGAGGTTTAAGCACATACATGTAAAAAGCCAAAAATATTCCTAATAGAGCTGCAAAAATAGATATAGCCATTACAATTTTTTCCTCTTCATGGGGTAAAGCTGAAACCCCCTCTCCTACAACAGGTGTTATAAAATGGGATACAGAGAAATATCCCGCAAACAATGAGAGTAATGCGAGAATAATAAGAGGATAGGTCATAACCTTTGGTGATTCGTGTAGGTGATGAAGCACTTCTGTGTCACCTTTGAATTTTCCATGAAAAGCTACAAAAAGAATTCTAAAGGTATAAAAAGCTGTTAAAGTAGCTGTTATTGTACCAAGTAACCACAATATTTTACCGTATCCTTTAGGAGATGAATAAGCAAACCATAAAATTTCATCTTTACTAAAAAATCCAGATAATCCAGGAACTCCAGAAATAGCAAATGCTGCGATTAAAAATGTTATATAGGTTATAGGCATATATTTTCTAAGTCCACCCATTTTATAAATATCAAGCTCTCCTGCCATTGCATGCATTACGCTTCCTGCACATAGAAAAAGAAGGGCTTTAAAGAATGCATGAGTGTAAAGATGAAAAATTCCTGCACCATAGGCTGCGAGTCCACAAGCTAAAAACATATATCCAAGCTGACTTATAGTAGAGTAAGCAATGATTCTCTTAATATCCCTTTGGACTAAACCTATAGTAGCAGCCATAAAACTTGTAATCGCTCCTGTAAAAGCAACTATTGCAAGGGCTGTTTCAGAAAGACCAAAAAGCGGATTTAGCCTTGCCACCATAAATATCCCTGCGGTAACCATAGTCGCAGCATGAATTAGCGCACTTACAGGAGTAGGTCCTTCCATAGCATCAGGAAGCCATACATGAAGAGGAAGTTGAGCTGACTTGCCTACAGCTCCACAGAAAAGAAGAATAGCAATAAGGGTTATTAAATCTATATTTAATCCTATGATATTGACTGTCTGTCCTTGTAATCCTAGTAATTTAGGGAATAGTTCAAAATAATTAAGAGTCTGCACACTAATAAAAAGCAAGAATATACCAAGAGCAAAACCAAAATCACCTATTCTATTTACAATAAAAGCCTTTTTACCCGCATCAGAGGCTGATTTTTTCTTATACCAGAAACCAATCAGGAAATAAGAACAAAGTCCCACTGCTTCCCACCCAAAATAAAGTTGTAGTAAATTGTTTCCCATAATAAGCATCAGCATAGAAAATACAAAAAGATTAAGATAGGCGAAATATCTTGCATATCCAGGATCACCATGCATATAGCCAATAGAATAAATATGAACAAGAAGACTTACTGTAGTTACTACAATTAGCATTACTGCAGTAAGTTGATCAATAAGATATCCGAAGCTTACCTTAAGGTCATCTGAGAGAATCCATGTATAAAAGTTATATTCAATGGTTTTCCCCATGAAAACTTCGTAAACCGAAAAGATAGAGAGGATGAACGAGATAAAAATAGATGAAACTGCTATGGTATTTATAGTTTTTATTTTGCTAAATCTTCCGAATATTATATTTATTATGAAACCTATAAGGGGAAAAATAGGAATAAGTAAATAAACTTTTTCCATTCTAACCTCTCAATCCTGTTATTTCATCAGAATGATTTATCCCTGTGATTCTGACTAAGGCAAGTACTATAGCAAGTCCAACAGCAGCCTCTGCAGCAGCAACAGCAATTGAAAAAAGCACAAAAACCTGCCCGGTATAGTTCCCATTATAGTAACTAAAAGAGGCAAAACTTATATTTACTGCATTAAACATTATTTCAAGACACATAAGCATAACTATTAAATCACGTCTTATAATAAACCCAATTAATCCGATTGTAAAAAGAGTAGCACTTAACAGTAGATATTCATTAATCATTTATCCTCCTTAGGGTCCTTTTTAGCAATAATTATTCCTCCTATTAGTGCTACAAGTAAAACTAAGGATAGAATCTCAAATGGCAAAAGATAATAAGAATACAAAATACTACTAAGAACGTTTACATCACTTAATAAAGGCTTCTCTGGAGAAAGCTTTATATTTCTTATATAGCCATAAAAAACAGTGAAGAATAAAAGACCTGAAAAAATTCCAGCACCTGCAAACTTAACAAATTTTCTGTGTTTTAGTTCTTCCTTCAGGTTCATAATCATAATTGCGAAAACAAAAAGAGCAAGTACCCCACCCACGTAGACTATAATTTGTATAACCATTAAAAACTCTGCATTCAAAAAAAGAAAAACTGCTGCCACATGAAGAAGAAAAATTAATAGGAAAAAGACGCTATGAATTATATTACGTGATGCAATAACAGCTATGCTGAGTAAAGAAAGACTAATATAAAAGTATATGAAAAATGCTTGATCAACGGCTATTTGATTCATCTACCCTCTCCCTCTCAATTTCAAGACCCCTTTTTAGAGGAATTGGTCCTTGTTCCCTCTTAGTCTTTGGCCATCTTGATGGATCAATTCCTGGAGGTTGCCAGAATTTATTGAAATAATAATCCTTTTGCCATTTCTTAACAAATTCATCCCAATTTTTAAGTAATTGATCCTTATTAAAAATAAGATTTTCTCTTTTATAAAAAGAGTATTCATAATCCTCAGTTAGTACAAGAGCACATACTGGGCAGGCTTCCACACAATATGCGCAGTAAATACATCTTGAAGCATCAATAATATAATCTGTAACAACCATTTTATTTTCTGTTTTTGCTCTTTTTATATGTATGCATCTTGATGGACACACTGTAGTACACCTCATACAACCAATACATTTATCATTACCATTAATTGGATCTCGTACAAGAGCATGTTTACCTCGAAAACCATCATGTACTTTCCTTCTTTCCAAAGGATACTGAATTGTTACAGGCTTACTGAAAAGCATCCTAAGAGTAAGCCATAACCCTTTTATTATTTCTATTAATAAAATCTTTTTTATGACTTCAACAAATCTCATTTATATCTCACCAGTAGTACTTTATTATAGAAGTTAAAACAATATTCAGTAATGCTAATGGAAGAAGAACCTTCCATCCAATTGACATAAGTTGGTCATATCTATATCTTGGAAGAGTCCCTCTAATCCAGAAGAAAAGAAACATATGAAAATATACCTTAATAAGAAACCATATTATTCCTGGGATTATCCCAAGGAATGGAAATATTGTTAATAAAAAAGGCGGAACTGTCCATCCACCCCAAAAACATATGGTAGCTAAAGCTGACATGCAAAACATGGCAAGATACTCTGCAAGATAAAAAAGAGAAAATCTTATTCCTGAATATTCAACAAAATAACCTGCAACAAGCTCCGTCTCCGCTTCTGGCAAGTCAAAGGGAACTCTATTAGTTTCAGCAAGCATCGCAACTATAAAAACAAAATAGCCTAAAAATTGGGGGATGAGAAACATACCATAGGAGTATTCAAGTTGTTTATTAACAATTTCCGTAAGATTAAAAGACTCAGCCATTAATATAACCCCTACAAGACTCATTGCAAGAGCTACTTCATAACTTATCATCTGGGCAGCAGACCTTAAGCTACCAAGAAAAGCATACTTAGAATTAGATGCCCAACCTGCAAAAATTATTCCATAAGTTCCAATTCCAGCAATACCCAAGACATAAAGAATACCTACATTTACATTTGAAATAAGCCAGTTCTCAGATACAGGGATAACAGCAAAAGTACTTAAGGCTGCTGTTAGGCTAATAAGAGGCGCTATTGTGAAAATCTTTCTGTCTACATTGTATGGTATTATGTCTTCTTTAAAAATTAGCTTTACCACATCAGCAATTGGCTGTAAAAGTCCATGAGGACCTACAACCATTGGACCAAGCCTAAGTTGAATATGACCTATAATTTTTCTTTCTGCATAGGTAGCATAGGCAACATGAAGCATTAGAACTCCAAAATAAATTATCGTTTTAATGGTTGTTATTAAAATTACATAAATTGTCTCCATTATCTATCACACTCACCTAAAACAATATCTATAGAACCTATATTCGCAATTACATCTGCTATCAAAGCTCCCTCGCATAATCTTGGCAAAACACCTGCATGAACAAAAGAAGGAGCTCTAACTCTCATTCTGTAAGGTTTTGCAGAATCATCACAAACAATATAAAAACCAAGTTCTCCCTTTGGAGCTTCAATCGAAGCATAAACTTCTGTAAATTTATTTATAAAATCTTCAATGCTTTTATCCTCAATATATATCTCAAACTGAATATCCTTTTTATCTATTTTCAATGGTGAAGATGGCATTCTGATTCTTAATGCATCATCTGCAAGAATTGCTCCTTCAGGTAATAGTTCAATACATTGTTTTATTATTTTTGCAGACTGTCTAAATTCAAGCATTCTACATTTATATCTGTCATATATATCTCCATTTTTGCCTAATGGAACTTCAAATTCTACCTTATCATAGGCGTCATAAGGAAAAAATTTACGTATATCATAGTAAACTCCTGAACCTCTCAGTGTAGGGCCTGTCAGTCCCCAGTTTATTGCCTCTTCTGCTGTAATTACTCCAACGCCCTTTGTTCTTCTGAGCCACACTCTATTACGATCTATGAGTGTCTCATATTCTTCAACTTTTTTAGGAAACTCATTAACAAATTTATATAACTCGTCTAAAAATTCTTGATTAACATCACAACGAACTCCCCCTACTCTTGGATAGCTTACTGTTAATCTTGCTCCAGTTACCATTTCAAATAGTTCAAGAAGCTTTTCTCTATCTCTCATAGCATAGAGAAACACTGTCATCGCACCCACATCAAGCGCATGAGTAGCAATCCATACGAGATGGCTACAAATTCTAGCCATTTCAGACATCATAGTTCTTATAAATTTTGCCCTTTCAGGAACACTAATACCCATAAGTTTTTCTACAGCAATACAAAAACCTACATTGTTAATCATGCTGGAAAGATAATCTAATCTGTCCGTGAGAGGAAGTGATTGTACATATGTAAGGTCTTCCGATAACTTTTCTACTCCTCTATGAAGATACCCTATATATGGTATACATTTTTTTATTACTTCTCCTTCAATTTCAAGTACAAGCCTTAACACCCCATGAGTTGCAGGATGTTGAGGTCCCATATTAATAAGAAGTTCTCTTGTATTTTCAGGGTTCATTTTCCTTCCAGCCCGTTGCTAATTCCTTTAATTCTTTATAAGGTTGCCACTCTTTGTCTTTAAGATCACTATAAACAGGATAGTCCTTTCTTAATGGAAAACCAATCCAATCTTCGGGCATAAGAATTCTCCTAAGGTCAGGATGTCCTTTAAATTCAATTCCAAACATATCAAAACATTCTCTTTCAAACCAGTTTGCAGTTTTCCACAAGTCTACTACAGAATTAATGAAACATTCCTGTTCACTGACCTCGGCTTTAACTCTTAATCTATGTCTGTGTTTTATTGACATAAGCTGATAAATAACATCAAAACGAGGCTCTCTAAACCCAAGATAATCAACAGCTGTTAAATCTATAAGATAATCAAATTCTAATGTTGGAGTATTTTTAAGATATTCTAAAATATCTTTAATTTTTTCCTTTTTTATAGTAATATCGCATTCTTCCCTGAAACACCTAAACCATAAAACTTCTTCTGGGAATTTATCTTTTATTTTCTTCACTATCTCGATGGGATTCATTTTTTTCCTTTGAGTTCTCATTTTCAATCAAACAAATACCTGAAAGGCATCTTTCTTTATGGTATGGTTGATGTTTAATCTTTTCCTGTAATTTAATAATACCTTCTATTAGCGCCTCTGGTCTCGGTGGACATCCAGGGATATAAACATCAACTGGTAAGATTTCGTCAATTCCTTGAACTGTACTGTAAGTATTGAAGATTCCTCCACTACAGGCACAACTTCCCATAGCAATTACATATCTGGGTTCAGCCATCTGATGATAGAGATTAACAATTACAGGTGCCATCTTCTTGGTTAAAGTCCCTGCTACGATCATCACATCTGCCTGTCTCGGAGTCGCTCTAAAGATTACACCAAATCTATCAAGGTCATAATGAGATGCACCGGTTGCCATCATTTCAATAGCACAGCAGGCTAATCCAAAGGTGAGAGGCCAAAGGGAAGAACGCCTTCCCCAGCTTGCTATTTTATCTATAGTTGTTATTATTGTATTTGCTCCAGGAACAATCTTTAAATCCTTTTCAACTTCTACAGGTTGGGTTGCATTATCAAAAATTCTAATTAATCCACCCAAGTTAATCTCTCCTCCAGTTGAAAATATTTTTACCAATGGCGTATATGTATCCTATAAGAAGAATAAATATAAAAAGATACATTTCTAAGAGTGCAAAAAAGCCTATTTTTTTATATACAATAGCCCAAGGATAAAGAAAAACCGTCTCAACATCAAAGATTACAAAGGCGATAGCGACAATATAAAATTTTACATTGAAACGATCTCCTGTATATCCTGTTGATGAAATACCACATTCATAAGGAGTTAGCTTTAATGTGTAATGCCTTTTAGTTCGGAGGAATCCGCTTATTAGAAACATTACCAGTCCAATAATAATAGATATAACTATAACTATTAAAACTGGCAGATACCTATCTCTTAATAAGTTCTCTGGCCCCATCTCTCTCCTAAAAATTTAGGTATAGTTAATTAGAATAACAAATTTTTAAGTTTTGTTAAAAGAGATAAATTAATAATGTAAGCTGTCTTGAGTTTTTACCTCAAGACAGCTTATTGAAAACTTAATTATTTATTCCCTTCCTCTTTAGGAAGAGTCATTTCCTCTTCTTTCAAAAGACGTTCCCAATTTTTGTCTATTATATCCTGAATCTGTTCAATCATTTTTTCTCTACCGGGTTCAAAAAGATGCTTAAATCTGCCTTGAGCTTTTAGAAAATCAATAATCGGTTTTTTCTCCTTCGGTTTTACAGTAACTCTTGTGACTCCATTTTCCACTTCATAAAGAGGCCAGAAGCAAGTCTCTACTGCTAATCTGCTGAGCATTATGGCATCGTCTGTTCTTGAACGCCATCCACGATTACAGGGTGTAAAAATATTTATAAACTTTGGTCCCGGAGTTTCAATTGCTTTTCTCACTTTCTTCATCAAATCAGGCCAATGGCTTGGTGAAGCTTGAGCAACATAAGGTAGACCATGAACAGCCATTATTCTTGTAAGATCTTTTCTCTGTTGAGGCTTACCCGGGATTACCGCGCCTGCAGGGCATGTTGTAGTATCTGCATATGTAGGAGTTGCTCCAGAACGTTGTATACCGGTATTCATATAGGCACCATTGTCGTAACATACATATAACATATCATGTCCGCGTTCCATTGCACCAGAAAGACTTTGGAAACCTATATCATATGTGCCACCATCGCCACAAATAGCAATAAATTTAATATCTTTATCAATTTTTCCTTGTTTTTTCAATGCCTTATACATTGTCTGAACTCCTGAAAGAGTTGCTGCTGCATTTTCGAAAGCATTATGTATCCAAGGAATTTTCCATGCAGTAAAAGTTGATATACAAGATGAGACCTCAAGACATCCTGTAGATGAAGCAGCAATGACAGGATAATCACAGGCTGCAAGAAGAATCATCTTAACTACAGTAGGTGCAGCACAACCTGCACAAAGACGATGTCCAGCTGTAAATCTTATTTCTTTTTTAGATAATTCCTTTAAATTAAGTGGTGTTGCCATTTTACTCCCTCACCCCAATGTATTCTTTGAGACTTTTTACTTTTCCTGTCTTTGCAATTTTCCTTAACTCTTCAATAACACCTGCAGCATGCTCAGGCATATAGTCTCTTCCACCAAGGCCATATATTCTGTTGATTAAAATAGGTTTTTGATCGAAATTACAGAGACTTGCTGCAACATCAAGATAAAGAGGTCCGAATGAACCGCCAAAGGCATCTGCTCTATCAAGCACGCATAAAGCTTTTAAATGTTTGAGAGCATTGCCAATTTCAGCATACGGGAATGGTCTGAATAATCTTGGTTTTAGAAGCCCTACTTTTACACCTTTATTTCTATAATCATCAATTACATCTTTCGTTGTACCTGCTGCAGAATTCAATATTACAATTCCTATTTCAGCATCTTCAAGCATATAAGATTCAAAAAGACCATATTTTCTCCCAGAGATTTTTTCAAAATCCTTTGCAACTTTTAGAACAACTTTTGGAACGTTTTTATATACCTCTGAATGAGCTTTTCTAACCTCATGATATAAATCAGTAAGAATCAAAGGACCAAAACTTTTTGGATTTTCAATATCTAAGAGAGGATATAGTGGTTTGTATTCTCCCACAAATTTTTTCACTATTTCATCATCAAAGTATTCAATTCTCTCTATTGAATGGCTTATTATGAAACCATCATAACAAACCATTACTGGCAGCCTTATATCCATATCTTCAGCAATTCTAAATGCCTGTATCGTGTTGTCATAGGCTTCCTGAGCATTTTCACTCCAAAGTTGTATCCATCCAGAATCCCTTGCTCCCATAGCATCTGAATGATCACAATGAATATTGATGGGTGATGAAAGAGCTCTATTTACAACAGGCATAACAATAGGAAGCCTAAAGCCAGAAGCAATAAAAAGAGTTTCCCACATCAATGCAAGACCCTGTGAAGATGTAGCTGTTGCTACTCTTCCACCAGCTGCTGCTGCACCAATGCAAGCACTCATAGCAGAGTGTTCACTTTCTACGAGAATAAGTTCTGTCTTGACCTGTCCATTTGATACAAAAGAAGCAAATCTCTGCATTAGTTCTGTTTGAGGAGTTATAGGATAGGCTGCACAAACATCTGGTTCTATCTGACGAAAGGCATTTGCTACCGCTTCATTTCCTGTTACTGCAACAATCTTTGTCATTATTTTACCTCCTCTTCCATTACAATAGCTTTATTACCTTTCTTACCAGGACACTCAAGAGCACAAATTCCACAACCTTTACAATAATCAAAATCAAAATCTTCTCTTTTACCATCCTTGACTTTTACAGAGTTATCTGGACAATAGAGCCAACAAAGTAGACATTGTATACAATTTTCCTCTATCCAACGGGGTCTATAAGCAGCTCTCCATGAACCTGTCTTAACCTTTAAGGCACTTCCAGGTTCTAAAATAACCATTCCAGGGGGTATTTCTTTCCATCCCATCATCCTTCTTTCACCTCCTCGTAACCTCTCTTTACTGCAAGAAGGTTACCGTCTATTATTTTTTGTGAAAATTTTTTACCGAAACTTTTCTTAACATCTTCAAGAACTGTTTCAAGGTCTACTAATCCTGTAACCCTATTTAATGCACCAACCATAGGTGAATTTGGCATTGGTCTGCCAAAGCAATCAATAGCAATTTTTGTAGCATCAACAACATAAAGTTTTTGAGTAGGTTTTAATTTTAGTTTTTTTCTTAATTCAGCAGGTTCTTTAGAAGAATTAATTATAAACTTAGCATCATCCTTTGCTCCTTCGGTAACATCAATGCTTTCTATCAAAGTCGGATCAACAACTACAACTACATCAGGAGTTGTAACAGGACAGTGCATTCTTAATTCTTTTGAGCTTATTCTGTTATATGCTCTTAAAGGAGCACCTGCTCTTTCAGGTCCGTATTCTGGGAATGCTTGCACATATCTACCACCACTTAGACAAGCATCTGCAAAAACCTTTGCAGCCGTAACAGTTCCCTGCCCTCCTCTACCATGCCATCTTACTTCTACCTTTTCCATAGAACACCTCTCAAAAGGGAATTTCCAAATATTTTAACAAAAAAAATATAAATTTACAATATTTATAGGATAATAAATTTATTAAATATGGAAAGAAAGGGGGATATAGCCCCCCTTCTTTAAGAATAGATTATATTTTTACTTATCAGTGGATTTGTGAGCTAGATATTTAACAAATGTTGAGGTTGTTGAACCACTTCTTCCTACAAGTGTTCTTAATACTGAACCCCAGAATGCTACAGACTCTGATATACGAGGATTTTCAGCAAGGTTATAAACCTTTGGTGAGTCCTTAAGTGCAAATACAACACCTAATCCTCCGAGATCTGTTTCTCCATAAAGTTTGAATCCTTTTGCTTTTGCTTCCTTGATAAGCGCGTCTCTGTCTCCGTATTTAATAGCTCCTGTTGGACAGGTCTTTGCACAGGCAGGTATAAGTCCAGCTCTTACTCTGTCTATACATAGATGGCATTTTGCAATCTTACCTTTCCCACCCTGATCATATCTTGGAATATCAAAAGGACAGGCAGATTTACAGGCATGACAGGCTATGCACTTGTTTTTGTCATAGTAAACAATCCCTGTATCTTTGTCTTTTATCAATGCTCCAACAGGGCAGATTTGGACACAGGCAGGCTCACCACAGTGCATGCATCTGTGGCTTACAAAAAGCCATTTTACACCCTTTGCATCAGAAGTCTCTATAAATCTAATTCTGTTAAAGTTATTTGCATCAAGGTCTGGTGGATTCTCATGAGTACCATTATTTTTTGTCTTGCTTGCTGGAAGCTGATTCCATTCCTTACATGCAACTTGGCAAGCTCTGCATCCTATACATATATCTGGTGTTATTAATAGTCCCTTACGTGCCATGTTTCACCTCCTATGCCTTCTGTATGTTAACCATAAAGGTCTTTGTTTCAGGTGTTAATGTATTTGCGTCACCAATTGTCGGGGTAAGAAGATTAGCAGTGTCACCACCTGACCCATCTTCTGGCCATCTCCAGCCATAATGCCACGGTAATCCAACCATATGAATTGTCTGACCAAGAACTTTAAAAGGTTGAAGTCTTGGAGTTACAATTGCGATTGCCCAGACCTTACCTCTTGCCGTAGATACAATTACTTTGTCACCGCTCTTTATTCCTTTTTCCTTTGCAAGAACAGGGTCTATTTCAGCAAAAATTTGAGGTTGCATTTCTCTTAACCAGTCAGTATTTCTTGTCATTAAACCTGTCTGCCAGTGTTCAGTCACTCTGTAGGTAGTACCTACATATGGATATCTTGTATCGCAGAAAACAAAAGCATCTGCATCGTTACCGAATATTTTTACAGTTGGATTAATTCTATGTTTTTTATAAAGTGGATTCTCCTGGAATGGACATTCCAAAGCCTCATAATGAGTTGGGAAGGGGCCATCTCCAAGACCAGAACCAAAAATTGTTCCTACACCAAGTGATTTCATAATGAACGGTAATCTTCCGCCTTCAAGGCCAAGAGGTGGAGCAGGTCCGTCTGGAACATCGCCAATCCATTTTTTCTCTACAGGATCCCACTTTATAACTGCTCTCTTAGGATCCCAAGGATTACCCTGAAGATCAACGCTTGCACGATTGTAGACTATTCTTCTGTTTAATGGCCATGCCCATGCCCAATTAGGGAATAGTCCTAATCCAGTTGGGTCTTCCTTACCTCTTCTTTTCTTCATGTTTCCAGCATCTGTATGACTTCCCGAGTATACCCAATTTCCACAGGCAGTTGTTCCATCGTCTCTAAGTAAAACAAAGCTTGGTACTTGTTGACCCTTTTTGTATGCTTTCTTATCAATTGGATGTTCTGCAATATCAGCAGTGAAGTATCCGTTCATCTCTTTTGAGATTTTCTCAATATCAACATGCTTTATCTTTCCATTTTTATCCTTTTCACCGTATTCCCAGGTTAATTTCAGAATTGGTTCAGGGAATATTCCCTTTTCTTTTTCATAAAGTTTTTTGACTCTAAAGTAAATCTCATTTATTATCTCTGCATCAGGCATTGCTTTCCCAGGAGGATTCACTGCTTTGTATCTCCATTGAACAATTCTTCCAGAGTTTGTAACGCTTCCTTCTTTTTCAACTGATGAAGCACATGGAAGCATGAATACTTCTGTTTTTATCTTCTTTGGATCCATTCCTGGACCTTTCCAGAATGAAGCAGTTTCATTATCCCAAAGATTTACACATACAAGCCAGTCAAGTTTTGCGAGAGCATTTCTTACTTTACCCGCGTTTCCACTTGAGCAAGCTGGGTTCTGTCCCCAGGCAAAGAACCCCTTGATTTTTCCGTTATACATATCATCAAAAAGGGAAAGCCATGAATAGTCTTTTCCATCATCCCTTTTTGGAAGATAACTAAAACAGAAATCGTTTTCTTTTGTTGCATTATCACCATAAATTGCCTTTAAGTAACTTATCACATACTTTGGTCTATTGGACCACCAGTTAACACTTTTTGGTTCTTTTGTTTTTGGAGTATGTTTTTCAAGGTAAGTCTTTAGGTCTACATCACTTGCAGTAGGTGTAGGATTATATCCTGTAAGAATGTGATTTAATAATCCCTGATCTGTTGAGCCTTGAACGTTTGATTCACCTCTTAAAGCATTAACACCACCACCTGCCATGCCGATGTTTCCAAGAAGTAGTTGAACTATTGCGAAGGCTCTAATGTTTTGCACCCCTACTGTATGCTGAGTCCATCCCATTGCATAGCATACGGTAGCAACTTTGTCTGGTTTTCCTGTTGAGGCAAGTATTTTATAGCATTCCTCAACTTTGTCCTTTGGAGACCCACATATATTAGATACGGTATCAATAGTATATCTTGAGTATTGTTTCTTAAGAAGTTGAAATACACACTGCGGATTCTGAAGAGTTAGGTCTTTCTTAGGAACTCCATTTTCATCAAGCTGATATTTCCAAGTTGAACGGTCATATTTTCTGGCTTTTTCATCATATCCTGAAAATACTCCATCAAGCTCATCGGGCAACTTGAAGTTTGGATCTACAAGAAAAGATGCATCAGTATAATTAACTACATAATCTTTGAAATAGAGATTGTTATCAATAATGTATTTGATCAATCCTCCAAGAAATACAATATCTGTTCCTGGACGCATAGGAACATAAAGGTCTGCTCTTGCTGCTGTTCTTGTAAACTTAGGATCAACGACTACAAGCTTTGCTCCCCTCTGTTCCTTTGCTTTCATTATCCATTTCATAGCAACAGGATGATTTTCTGCTGGATTACCTCCCATTGCTAAAATCACATCTGAATTTTTTAGGTCATTGTATTGGTTTGTCATTACTCCTCTGCCAAACGACTCTCCCAGAGCCGGTACAGTTGGAGCATGTCATATTCGAGCCTGATGTTCAATATAAACAAGCCCCAATGAACGCATTAGTTTTTGAAGTATGTAACACTCTTCAACATCTAATGCTGCAGAACCAACATGGGCAATAGCATCAACTCTGTTTACCACCTGCCCTTTTTCATTCTTTGTGATAAAATACTTATCTCTTGTCTTTTTGGTAAGTTTTGCAATCCTGTCTAATGCCTCTTCCCATGATATTTTCTTCCACTGAGTTGCCCCAGGTGCACGATAAAGTGGTTCTGTTAATCTGTAAGGATTATTTGCCATCTGATAGATTGAGGCACCTTTAGGGCAAAGTGCTCCCTCATTAATTGGGCTGTCAGGATCACCTTCTGTATTAATGACCTTCCCATCCTTCACAGAAACAATGATACTGCAACCAACTGAACAATAAGGACATACTGTTGTTGTCTCCTTAGCACCTTTTGTTCTCAATTCTGCTGCATAAGCTTTTGCTGGCTCAAGGTTAAGTCCAATAGAACTGAGAAGAAGAGCACCTGTGGAGATTTTTAAGAAACCTCGTCTCGTAAGCTCCATATAACCTCCTCCTTATTTATTTTTTACTTGTTTGGGCCTAAGCCCTTGAAAAATTGTTCACATTTCGAAATAAAAGGGGATGACTTTAAGGTTTCATACCTCAAAATCATCCCCTGTCTTCCGATTAAACTTCTCAGGGGGCTGTATGGAAAATTTAATCGGTTCATCTATAATATCTATAATCAATTATCATGCCATAGGATTTTTTAATATTAATCAATTGGTTTAATATTAATAGGGATGCAACTTTGTTTGCTAAACTAAAAAATTGTAAAGATTCTTTTCAGGGGTTTTTAACTCTTACGTAATCTCTTATTTAAAGCCTGTCTTGTTATGCCAAGCATAGAAGCTGCTATACCTTGATTACCTTTTGATCTTCTGAGAGCCTCTTTTATTAGCAAATTTTCCATTTCTTTTAGAGTTGGTAACTTATCGGGAAATCTCATTTGAATGTAAAACTTAACTATTTCACTTTTTAGTTCCCTGTTAATTGTATTACTTAAATCTATCATATCCTTGAAACTATCTAAGGACAAAAAAGTAGAGTTACATCTTGCTACAGCATCGTAGACAATCATTTTCAATTCCCTTACATTACCCGGGAAATTATAGTTCATTAAAAGTATTATTAATTCTTCTGGATATTTTGGTGGCTTTTTACTTAAAGATAAAGCTGCTTCTCTAATAAAATATTGAAGTAAGACAGGTATATCATCCTTTCTTTCCCTTAGAGGAGGTAAATGAACATGATGAGCCTTTAGTCTAAAAAAAAGATCCTTCCTAAAATTTCCTTTACTTACTAATTCCTGAATATCCTGATTTGTGGCAACCATAATACGAGTATCTGCATTCTTCGGAACATCTGAACCCAGAGGATAGTAAAGTTTCTCCTGTAAAACCCTTAGAAGTTTTATTTGAGATGCTTCAGTAAGATCGCCTATTTCATCAAGAAAAAGAGTTCCTCCTTTTGCCTTTGCAATAAGTCCTTCTCTACTTGATATAGCTCCTGTAAAAGAACCTTTTTTATGACCAAAAAGCGTATCAGAAAACATTGTATCATCAAGTCCTGCCACATTTACTGCGATAAAATCTCCCTTTTTACCACTAACTTTATGAATTGCCCTTGCAATGAGTTCTTTACCTGTACCTGTCTCTCCTGTAATTAAAACCGGTTGGTCTGTTTTTGATATTACCTCTATGTATTTAAATAATCCCCGCATCTTCTGATTTACTGTTATAATTTCAGAAAAAGCTGATTCATTCTCCAGCTTATCTTCAATGAGCCTGTATTTTAGACCGGTTATCTCTTCTTTAAGTCTATTAATCTCTAATGCTTTTTTTATTGAAGAGATAAGTTTATTTTTTTCAATAGGTTTTACAAGATAATCACACGCTCCCATTTTTATACACTCTACTGCTGTATCAATTTCTTTTATGGCTGTAATTATAATTACGGGTATTTCTGGATACTCTACATTTATAAATCTAAGAATTTCGAAACCTGAAATATGAGGCATTGATAAATCTAATAAAATTAAAGAGAAGGCTCTTTCTTTCAGAATCACAGGCAGTTCTCGTGCGTCTTGAATCAAGACAATATCTTTTATCCCTGATTGTTTTAAAATAATAGAGTAGGTATAAAGGGACTCTCTCTCATCATCAACTATCGCTACACTGTAGTTAAAATTTTCCATTTTCAGACTCATATGGTAAATAAACTTTTATTATTGTGCCCTTATTCTCCCCTGAATCTATTATAATTTCTCCGCCAAATTCTTCTATTATAGCCTTAGATAAATAAAGCCCAAGCCCTGACCCGCCAGTAGCGTATTTGGTTGAGAAAAAAGGTTCGAATATATAGGGCATTATATTTGATGGAATCCCTACCCCCTCATCTTTTATTTCAATATAAACTCTTTCATCTTCAATTCCCGTAGAAATATATATTCCTTTACATCTTTCTGACAATGACTGAAGAGCATTTGTCAGTAAATTTATAATTACCTGCTCTAATTTTTGTATGTTACCCCTTATTTTCGGCAAAGACTCCTGAAGACGAACATTAAAGTTTTCTGTATATAAAAATATATGATGATTTAAGATATTTACAACTCTTCTTACAGTCTCATTAACGTCAATTAAAGAAAAACCCGATTTAAGTCCTTCTCTGATATACTTTTTAAAATCGTCTATTGTATCAGAAATTCTATTTATTCCATCAATGAGAGAGACCATTAGTTTTGGTATAATTGAAGCAATTTCCGAAGATTGGATACCTCCAATAATAAATTCTCCATTTTCCTCTTCATATTCTCTAATTAACTGAAATACATCATTCCACGCCTGAAAGGTAATCTTGAGATTGTTTACCATAAAATTACAGATGTTGTTTATTTCATGAGATATACTTGAAGTAACAAGGTCTATTGATTTCAATTTATCTTGAAATATAAGTTGAGCATTTTTTTTCCGTTTTTCCTCTTTTTCTTTAATTTTTTTGGTAATATCTTTAAAGGTGAATATGACTACTCTGTGGTCTCCACAAGCAATAGGATATAAATTAAACAGTAAAATGCCTTTTTTACCATTCTTTTTATCAAAAGTAATAACTCTCTTTTCTTCAATGCTGTAACAATTTCTTATCAGCTTTACAAAATTAAAATACTCCTCCTGTCGGAAAATATCAGAAAAAGATGCAGCATTTCCCAAAAAATCTTTTGCCTTTTCATTTATATAAAGAATCTCATATCTTTCAGTTTCAAATATAACGAGAGGCTCTATATAGAATTCTATAAATTTAGAAAAAATTTCTCCTATATTGGTTTCTCTCTGAGAGACTTTCATTTTATTCTTAATTTTCCCTTACCTTTTATAGTCTCCCCAATTAGATAAGCCTTATATCCCTTTTTATTAAGAATATTCAATGCGTTCTTCGTATCTTCGGCCTCAATGACAAAAATATAACCTATTCCCATATTAAAAACCTTAAACATCTCCTTATCACTTATTTTGCCTATCTTTTGAATCAAATGGAAAATAGGAGTAATCTCCCAACTATTTCTATCGATAACTGCGGTTATACCAGGAGGAAAAATTCTTGGTAAATTGCCAGGAATGCCACCTCCTGTAACATGTGCCATGCCTTTAATCTTTATCTTATTTTTAATGTTAAAATAGGCATTCACATATATCTTTGTGGGCTTGAGTAGTTCTTCAGCAAGGCTACAACCAAGCTCGGAAATATTCTGATAAAGTTTAATCTTACCTATATCAAAGAGAACCCTTCTGACTAAGGAAAATCCATTACTATGTAATCCCGATGATGCCACTCCAATAATTGCATCACCTTCCTTTATCTCTGAGCCATCTATAATTTTATCTTTTTCAACAATCCCTACTGCAAAACCTGCGAGATCATATTCATTTTTTTTATAAAAACCTGGTAGCTCTGCTGTCTCTCCTCCTATCAAAGCACAACCTGATTGTCTGCATCCTTCAACAATACCTTTTATCACTTGAGATGCTTTCTGAGCATTTAGTTTTCCTGTAGCAAAATAATCAAGAAAGAAAAGAGGTTCTGCGCCTAAGGTTAGGATATCGTTAACACACATTGCAACAAGGTCTATTCCTACTGTATCGTGCTTATCAGCTTCAAAAGCTATTTTAAGTTTTGTTCCTACGCCATCAGTGCCGCTTACAAGAACAGGTTCTTTATATTTTTTCGTGTTTAGCTTGAAAAGTCCTGCAAAAAGGCCTATTTCAGTTAATACTTCTTTACGAAAAGTGGACTTAACCATGGGAGAAATGATGTTAATAAATCTGTCTGCTTCATCGATATCAACCCCAGCTTTTTTATAAGTAATACTCATAAGACCTCCTTAATTTTCATACTTATATCCACAGCCCTTGCAGAATGGGTTAAGGCTCCAATAGATATGAAATCCACACCTGTTAAAGCTATTTCCCTAACATTTTCAAGATTTACGCCACCAGAAGCTTCAAGAAGGACTCTGCCTTTTGCCAGCTTAACAGCTTTTTTCATTGTCTCAATATCCATATTGTCAAGCATTACAATATCAGCACCTTCAGAAATTGCCTCTTCAAGTTCCTCAAGATTTTTTACTTCAATTTCAACTTTTTGATGAATACATTTATTTTTAACCAACCTTAAAGCATCCTTTACAGAACCTGCAATTTTAATATGGTTGTCTTTTATCAAAATAGCATCATAAAGAGCAAACCGATGATTATGCCCACCACCTACACGGACTGCATACTTTTCCATAAATCTTAATCCAGGCGTTGTTTTTCTTGTATCAAGGATTTTCACTTCTAATCCTTCTGTTTTTTTTAAAAATTCAGCTGTTAATGTAGCAATGCCAGAAAGTCTTTGAAGGATATTCAAGGCAATACGTTCACCTGCAAGCAAAAGACGAGCATTACCAGCAAGCTCTGCAATAACTGTTCCATTTTGGATAAATGCCCCTTCTTTATAGTACTCATGAAAATTCACTTCATCAATCTGCTGATAAAAAAAATTAGATAAAATATTAAAAAATCTTTTTACAAAAGGCATTCCTGCAAGAATAAAATCTTCTTTCCCCATAATTTGAGCCTTTGCAATAGAATTTTGTGGAACTATTAGTTGAGATGTTATATCTCCGATTCCGATATCCTCTAAAATAGCAAGCTTAAATAGTTCATCAACAAGAGGAGTAAACATTATTTTTTAAGAAATAGCCTTAAAAGTCCAAAAATTCCTCCGGCAACTGCTGTCACCGCGAGAGCGCTTTTCCAATCAAAAAGTGTTGTAACATTACCTTCAATATTTTTACCTACTACAATAAGGGCAGCTGTGTTTTTAACTTCTATATTATTGCCGATCACTACACCAGCAGCAGATCTTTTTACCTTTGCTTCTTCTTTTCCAATTGCCATAGGGCAGAGAGAGAAATTTATCTCTGCTTTTTCTCCCATAGAAACACCGCTTATACATTGGTTCATATTTAATTCATTAGATTTTACAAATCCTATCAATCCTTGAGTAATCTCAGCTTTCTCTGAATCAACACTTAAAGCACATACCTGTTGCATCTCTGCATTACCTGCTTCAATAGCCCTTATAGTGCTCTGTTTTACTGTCATAAATTCTGCTTCTACTATATCCATGTTCTGGCTTTCAATTTCTATCCTTTCTTCCATTTCTTCCTCCTAAGAAATTTCTTCAAGAACCTTAAGATTCTCTTTTATTTTATCACTTCTTATTAAAAGTTCTTCATATTTTAATTTATCTTTTTCTACCACTTCCTTTGGAGCATTTCTTATAAAATCTTCATTCATAAGTTTTTTATTTAAAAATTTGATATCCTGTTCTGTTTTTTCAAGTTCCTTTGAAAGTCTCTTCCTTTCCTGTTCAATGTCTACTATATCCCTCACAGGTATATAAATCTCAAAATCCCTTTCTACAGCTATAGCAGAACCCTTTTCTCTGACAATATCCTTTGCTATTTTAATTTTACTCAATCTTGCAAGCTTTAGAATAAAATTATATCCTTCACTTAAAACTTCATTTACCTCTTTTGTGAGTGTTTTTATAAAAACTTCAAGATTTACTGAAGGAGAAATATTTAACTCTCCTCTAATACTTCTTATCCCTGATATAGCATTAATTATATAGCCCATTTTTTTGACTGCCTCTTCATCTCTATCTAAAAGATTAACTGAAGGATAGGAAGAAACCATTATAGACTCTTCTTTTTTAAGAATATTAAGCCAAATTTCCTCTGTCACATAGGGCATAAAGGGATGAAGAAGTTTCAAAATATTTTCAAATACAAAAAAGAGACAGTTTACAGTCTCTTCTTTATCTTCCTCTTCAGAATACAAAACAACTTTTGAAAGCTCAATGTACCAATCACAAAACTCATGCCATAGAAACTGATAAACTGCACCTGCAGCATCGTTAAATCTATAAGCATCTAATGCCCTATTTGTCTCAAAGATAGCATCCGAGAGTTTTGATAAAATCCATTTATTTTTCAAACTCTTTGCTTCTTCAACAGTAATTTTTTCCTTTGTTCTTAAATTAGCAAAACCCATAATGAACTTCATAGCATTCCATATTTTATTGATAAAATGTCTGTAACCCTCTACTCTTTCCTCCGAAAATTTAATATCCCTACCTTGAGCAGCAAAGGCAGCCAAAGTAAATCTAAAAGCATCTGCTCCATATTTTTCTATCATTACGAGAGGGTCTATTACATTACCTTTTGATTTGCTCATTTTCTGTCCCTTAGAGTCTCTCACAAGGGCGTGTATGTATACATCTCTAAAAGGAACATCCTTCATAAATTTCATTCCCATCATAATCATTCTTGCAACCCAGAAAAATATTATGTCAAAGCCTGTTACAAGAACACTTGTAGGATAAAATCTCTTTAAATCCTCTGTTTCCTCAGGCCATCCAAGGGTTGAAAAGGGCCAAAGGGCTGAAGAAAACCAAGTATCAAGAACATCAGGGTCTTGAATAAGTTCTTCACTTCCGCAAGACGGACAAGTTTTTATTTCTTCTCGGCTTGTAATAGGTTTAATATCCTTTGGAATTTTAATAATTTTTGCTCTTTGCTCTATGTCTTCTTTGGAAATTCCAAGACTTCTCAACTCATTGAAACTACCACCCCATACTTCTTTACCATTTAAGATTGCAGGTTTATAAAAAAGTATCTCTATTCCATCACCCTGTTCTTTGCCATTGTCTTTTTTACATTTTGCACAATACCATACTGGAATTCTATGTCCCCACCAAAGTTGACGGGATATACACCAATCTTTGATATCCCTCATCCAGGCATAGTAGTTGTTAACCCAACCTTCTGGAATAAATCTTATTTTCCCTTCTTCAACAATCTTTATTGCTTCTTCAGCAAGGGGTTTAATTTTCACATACCACTGCACTGTCTGGAAAGGTTCTATTACTGTTTTACATCTATAGCAATGACCTACTGCGTGTTTGTGTTTCTCTGTTTTTTCAAGAAGACCGAGTTCAATTAGGTCATTTATTATTTTCTTTCTTGCCTCATAACGATCCATCCCCCTGTAAATGCCTGCCTCTTCTGTCATTCTTCCTTCCTCATCTATAACGCATACATAGGCAAGAGAATGTCTTTGAGCAATCTCAGCATCATTGAAGTCATGGGAAGGAGTTACCTTTACAGCGCCTGTTCCGAATTCCATGTCAACAGCGCTGTCTGCAATGATAGGGATTTCTCTGTTAATAAGAGGAAGTATAAGGATTTTGCCAATAAAATTTTTATACCTATTGTCTTCAGGATTAACAGCAACAGCTGTATCTCCAAGCATTGTTTCTGGTCTTGTAGTGGCAACAGTAATGTAATTTCCCGGCAAATCCTTTATCGGATATTTAATATAGTAAAGTTTTCCTGCAAGCTCTTCATGTTCAACCTCAAGATCTGAAAGAGCAGTATGACATCTTGGACACCAGTTAATCAGCCTTAAATCTCTATAAATTAATCCTTCTTCAAAGAGTCTTAGAAAGACTTCTTTAACTGCTTTACTTAAACCTTCATCCATTGTAAAACGAAGACGTGACCAATCGCAGGAAGCCCCTATTCTTTTAAGTTGATCTATGATTCTTCCACCACATGATTCCTTCCATTGCCAAACCTTCTGAAGAAAAGCAGTCCTTCCTAAAGTGTATCTATCCCTCCCTTCCTGAAGCAGTTGTCTCTCTACGACGTTCTGAGTTGCAATTCCAGCATGATCTGTTCCTGGAAGCCATAAAGCAGCATATCCAAGCATCCTTTTCCATCTTATAAGAATATCCTGTAAGGTAGCATTTAAAGCATGCCCCATATGCAGTGTTCCTGTGACATTAGGAGGGGGTATAACTACGCAATAAGCAGGCTTATTAGTCTCAGAGGAAGGTTTGAAAAATCCCTTTTCTTCCCAAAAACTGTAGAGTTTTGTCTCAATTTTCTCAGGATTGTAAGTTTCAGATATGGAATTTTCTTTATCATGCATCTTTTTTCTCCACAACCTCCAGAAATTGTTTTAATATATAAGAAATTTCTATTTTAACCTCTTCTTTTACCATAGGTTTTATTTTTTGAATTATGTCTTCGTAAGAAATTTGAGACTTTTCTACCACTGATTCTTTTATTTTTGATAAAACTTCTACTGGTTTAAAAACAGATTGGATTTTTTTAATAATTTCTTCTTTGTTTAAAGGTTTCACTAAAAAATCAATGCCTAAGTTTTTAAGCCTCTCTAAATCAGTAGTGGAGTAAAAATTTAAAACCAATAAAATTGGTAACAGCAGAGAATATTTTTCCCTTATTGTCTTGCAAAAGTCCAAAGGATTAATATCTTCAAAATTTTCATCCAAAATTAAATAATTAGGATTAATTTTGCTGTAATTTTTTAGAAAATCATCAGCATTTGTTATTTTTTTTACTGATACGTTAGACAAAGAATCTTTAATAATTTCGGATATAATATTATTTTTTTCCATTAAAACTAAAGTATTCATCGTTTATTTCTCCCTTAATAATTCTTCCTGCTGTTTTGTTTTCATTCTTTTAACGAGTTCTTGATAGGAGTGATTACGAATTATTTTATTAAACTGTGAACGATAATTGCTTACAAGACTTACGCCTTCGATGACTACATCATAGACCTTCCATTCTTTCCCATTAAAGTAAAGTCTGTAATCAATCGGGATTTCTTTCTTATCTGTAGTAATTATTTTTGTCTTTACCTCTGCATATTTATTATTTTCAACTTTTTCGTCATAATAAATAATCTTTTCATCAGTATAAGATTCAATTTTACCGCTATAAGATCTTTCGAGCAAATCTTTGTAAAGCTCTACAAATTCCTTTTTTTCTTGAGGAGTTCTTTCTCTCCAGTATATACCCAGAGAACGTTTTGACATTTCATCAAAATCAAAAACTTTACTTATCTCATTTCTTAGCGCAGATCTTCTCTTTTGAGTTTTATCCTTTCCTTTATATTTTGGATCTTTTATAATGTTTAATACATTATCAACCGTATTTTTTACCTGTTCTTTTGGTGATAAGACAGCAAAAGCAAGCTCTGAACTAAAGAATAGAAAAAGTATAGATAAAATTAAAACTCCTCTTCCAATCATTATTTAACCTCCCTTTCATCTTTATCAAGTCCTGATGCTTGCAGTAAATTCGCCATTGACATCTTTTGACTATACAAAGCCTTTAAATGATTTACTCTGGTAGTTGCATAAGCTAATACAGCATCTGCTAAATCCTTTGTCTCTCCAACACCCATGTCAAGATTTGCATCAGCTGTTACAAGCCATTTTTTTGCATTATGATAAGCCTCTTCCATATCTTTTGCACTTTTACAAGCTTCAAGATACTCTAAATAAGCCTTGGTAATCTGAACAGGAATACCCTGCTCTGCGAGCTTTTTCTTATCGAGAATTTTTTCATATTCTAACTGTGCTTCTCTTATTTTGCCCTTAGTAATACCAAAGTCTATATTTAATTTCATGCCAAGCACTGCAGCCATATATGAACTGTTTAAAGGATCTGATATGTAAGGATTATGAATTCTATCCCTATTTGTAGCACCTGAAAGATTACCTTTCAATAAAGCAAAAATTTGTGGATAAAGATTGCTTTTTTCTACATCTACAAGTGCTTCTTTTGCTTTAAGACCTTCTTTTATTTGAATCATTTCGGGTCTTAAATTGAATGCTCTGTTAATCATTTCATCTTTATTAATATATGCCTCTTCATATTTAAGAGGAATGGTGATGATATTTACCTTTTGAGAAAGGGGAATACCTGTCATAAATTTTATAGCTTCTATTATTACAGCTTCATTTTTATCAATTTCATTTAAGTTTCTTTTTACCTCACCCAAAAATGTTTTTAGTTTATACAAAGTAAGTTCATCGGCTGATGGAATATCTTTTTTTAAATCTTCCTCAGTTTTGTTTATTGCCTTTTCAAGTTCATCTTTAATTTCGGTAGCAAGTCCTCTTAGGTCTCTAACCAAAGCTAAACTCCAATATAGCTCTTTGATTTTCAAAATTAATTCTGAACGTTTTTTCTCGAGTTCTGCCTCTGAGACTTTTATTCCTCCTACTGCTGCAGTTTTGTATCCAGAAATCTTGCCAAAAGTATAAATTGGCTGTAGCACCTGAGCGGTAATCATACCAAAAACACCATTAATCGTTGTTGACTTAACATCAGTCTTGATCTCTGGAGAAAGGGCTTCCTTTTCAGCTTTAGGCGAAGGACCTCCAATAGCCATTAATTCAATCTGAGGAAAAATCGCACTTTCTGCTTGACTAAGTTTTGCCTTGTAAATTTCAATATCCTTTTTATATTCACCGAGTTCAGGATGAAATCTGATGACTCTTTCTATACAACCTTTAAGATCAAGTGAGATCATATCCTCTCCGTAACATAATCCTGTAAATAAAAAAATAAATAGAATGATAAAAATCTTATATTTTACCGAACACATACTTAGACAACACCTCCTCTATATCTATTGATGATTCTGTTTCTCTAATTTTACCACCCTGAGCTAAATATTGCTCAGCTCCACCTGGAGTAATCTGTATATACTTTTCTCCAATAAGTCCTTTGGTTCTAACCGAGGCAATAGAGTCTTCAGGAATTTTAATGGAACTGTTAACTTTAATCTCAACTAATGCTTGATATTTTTCATTAATTGTAACCTTTTCAACAGAGCCAACAGGAACTCCAGCAATCTCTATGACGGATCCCTTTTTAATCCCTCCAACTTTGTCAAATTCTGCGTATAAAGTATAGTATCCCGTTGAAAACAAATCGATCTTGCCGAGTTTAAAGGAAAGATAACCTAAGGCAATTATCCCTATTAGCACAAATATACCTACAGCTATTTCAAGATTTTCTCTCTTCATTTAAACCTCCATTTTCTATACCCATTATAAAATTTTTTACAATAATATTTTCACTTTTCTGAATTTCCTCAGGAGTGCCTACTTCAACTATTTTGCCTTCGTGAAGCATAGCAACTCGATCTGAAATTTCGAATATCTCAGGAATTTCGTGACTAATTATTAGTCCTGTAAAACCATATTGTTTCTGTGTATCTCGAATAAGTTTATGAATGGAACGCACTAAGATAGGATCAAGTCCAGTGGTTGGCTCATCAAAAAGTATTATTTTTGGTTTTCCAATAAGCGCTCTTGCAAGGGCAACTCTTTTACGCATTCCGCCACTGAGTTCCGCAGGATACTTATATTCCATACCTTTAAGCCCTACATCTTTAAGAGCATTCAGAACTGATTCATATATCGTCCCTTTATCAAGTTTTGTTTTCTCTCTTAAAGGAAAAGCTACATTTTCATACACAGTCATTGAATCAAAAAGAGCTCCACCCTGAAAAACAACTCCTATTTCAGCTCTTAGTTGATCAAGTTTACTTCCCTTAAGTTCTGTTATATCCTTACCCTTTATTAATATACTCCCTCTGTCTGGCTTAAGTAATCCTACAATGTGTTTTAGAAGAACTGATTTCCCACCACCGCTTCTACCAATAATTGCAGTTACCTCTCCCTCATTAATAAAAAGATTTACTCCCTTTAGAACCTCCTGTTTTCCAAAGGCTTTATAAAGTTCTCTTATTTCAATCATAAGAGAAAGGCTCCGAGCATATAATCCCAAAGAAGAATGACCACAGAAGAAAGCACCACGGCATTTGTAGTAGCTCTACTTACACCTCTTGCACCATAACCTGAATTATATCCCATGAAGGTGCAAATCCAAGTTACAAGAAGTCCAAAACTCAAAGATTTATATAGACCAATCCTTATATCTTCCATGTCCACATAAAGTTCCATCTGAGCAAAATATGTTCCTTCACTGAGCCCAAGCGCGTGAACAGAGACAAGATATCCGCCATAAATTCCAACAACATTAAATATAGCAGTAAGAAGAGGAAAGGTTATGATTCCTGCAAGAATATTAGGGACAACAACATATTTCATTGGATTAACTGCCATTACAGTAAGCGCATCTATCTGTTCTGTAATCTTCATAATACCAATTTCTGCTGTAATTGCTGAGCCTGCCCTTCCTGTAACCATTAATGCGCATAGAACAGGTCCTAACTCTCTTATAAGAGAAAGAGCAACTACAGGTCCTAACAAAGCTTCAGCTCCGAATTTATTGAGTGCATAAAAACCCTGAAGAGCAAGAACCATTCCGCTGAAAGCACCTGTAAAAATAACTACAATCATAGACTTATTACCAAAAAATCTAATCTGTCTTAATAAATTTTTAAATCTAAAAGGAGGAATAAAAATATAAAAAAATATTTCCGTAAGAAAGATAAACATTCTCCCTAAAAAAATCCATAAATTTATAACTCTCTCCCCTATATATCTAAAAATAAAGCTCATTGAAGTTTTAAGATATCTCTTTTATAATTTTTTTGTCAATACAATAACTTAAAGGAGATTGCCCTTAGAGTCAAGGTGGATTTAATAATTTTAGAGACTTTTAAAGAAACAATATTTAAAAAAAGGTAAGAGATTTGCTTCAGTTCGAATAAGAAGCAGAAAATAGGTAAAATAATGCCTATATATATTAATTTTATCTAAAATTTCTTAAGGAGGAAACAATATGGAAAAAGCATCTGATTTCTGTTTACAAGGGATTAATGAGAAGGGAGAGGAAATTACTTTTTGCCTTAAAGATTTTCTCGGAAGAGAGAAGGATATTATCCTTTACTTCTATCCTAAGGACAATACACCAGGCTGCACAATGGAAGCAAAAGACTTTAAAGAGAAAATGAATTTTTTTATAGACAAAGCCTTTGTAGTTGGAATAAGTCCTGATAGTATAAAGAGTCATAAAAATTTTATGGAAAAGCACAGCTTAAATTTTCATCTTCTCTCCGACCCTGAATTAAAAATAATAAAGAAATATGGTGCTTATGGTGAAAAAAATTTATATGGTAAAAAAACTTTCGGAGTAATCAGAACCACCTATCTAATAGATGATAAAGGATTTGTTAAAAAAATTTGGAAAAATGTAAAAGCAAAAGGACATGTAGATGAGATAATTAAATTTTATGAAAAACCATGAAATTAATTTGGATGGGGCGGATGACGGGACTCGAACCCGCAGCACCTGGAGCCACAGTCCAGTGCTCTAACCGTTGAGCTACACCCGCCAAACGCGCCTGAAGGGATTCGAACCCCTGACCCACTGCTTAGAAGGCAGTTGCTCTATCCGACTGAGCTACAGGCGCAATACATTATATTTTAAAAATTTTATCTCTCTTATTGCAACATCTGTTATAATTAGCTGTGGAAAAAAAGATTTACGAAATTGAGGAAAAGTGCACTATTAAACAAAAATATGGAAAATGTTTTATACCTTTAAGGTCTGGCCTTTTCTGTTTAGACTGTTTTACAGTTCATATAAAAGATATATGTCCTAACTGTCTTTCTCGTAATTCTGTGAGACTTATTGAGCTTTTCCTCTCTGAACCAGATGCTACTGACGAACAAATCAGAGAAGAAATTAATAAAAAATTTCTTCAAACATAAACATATTCATATCTTTTAACAATTTTTGTTAAAAACTTTGTTAAACCTTTAAAAAACTATTTGATAGAAAATATAGAAATATTTATTTGCCCAAAATTATAGCATATTAATTTTTCTTTATTTTCTCATACCATAGAGAATGTCTATGCTTTGCATAATCTTCATCAACATACCCTGTAAACATGCTCCTAAGAAGAGGCCAATTCGATTTAAACAAAACAACTGTTCCTACGTGAACGATTACAGCTAACATAAATATAAAACCAGATAAGGTATGAATAAGAGTGTTTATTGACTCAATAGATGGCGAAAGAACAATCCACTCTAAATTTTTTAACACCTTTATAACACCTGTAACAGTAAGTAAAATTATTATAAAACCAATTCCTACATAAGCTATTCTTTGCTCAGGAAGATATTTTTCAGACGGTGGTTCTTTTCCTAATCCAATCATTGCTGCTAAAACTTTTATACTTTTTGAAATATCACCCTTCTTAGGTAAGAGAGAAAAATCTCCTCTCAAACCATGATAGACAATATGAAATATAACAGCAGATAGAAATACAATAGATGCTATGTAATGGACAACTGTTACATTATAAAAATCTCCAGTCCATCCAAAGCCCGGCAAATCAGTAATATAGTATCTTTTATAAAGTGGTAAACAACCAAGCCCTGTAAATAAGAGGACAATGCCTGAAATAGCTATACTCCAATGCTCTAAGAGTTCAAGTTTACTATGCCTTTTTATCCTATTTTTCACTGTCCTCTGCCTCCTTTGGGCTTTTCTTGGATTTTATAGCTCCAATAGCTGCTCCTAACATAGAGATAACTCCAGATGCTAAAGCAATTTTACCAATAGGATTAAAAGTTGACTCTATCTTATTTTCTAACTTTACGGGCATCTGAAATCTCTCTTTATTAGCTTTAAGAGCCTTTTCTATTGTTTCAAAGGGAACTTTAGAAATATAAATGGTTGATGTACCACCATTCTGTTTATCACCATAAATATATAATCCTTCTTCCTTTGCTCTTTTTTGTGCAAGTTCATATATTTGATTCCTGTCTCCAAAAGTAAATACAGCATTCTGTCCAAGTCTATCTCTACAAGCAATAACACATGCAGGTTCTTCCCCATTTTTTATTCTATCCTTACATAAATCACATTTATACATAACTCCACCACCAGCGTACTTTGGCAAAATCTGTAAATATATGCCAACACCGGCCTGTCTTTGAGGAATGTGCCATGGGCATACGTCCCTACATTTTGCTCCACCAAAGCACAATTTATCGCTTATTACAGAATTACCCTCTGGCTGCTTTGTAAGTGCTCCGAAAGGGCACTCTCTTACACAAGGAGGATTATCGCAATGCATGCATCTTCTTGGGATATTAATCTGTTTATCATCGATATTAACTTTTTGAACAAATATCCAATTATAGGGAGTCAAGGTATCTATTTTATCTCTTTTATCAGACCAATCCTCATATGTTTTTCTCGGCCAATAAGGTAAAATGGGTTTTTTTGGTTCTGGAAATCTTTCTTTATTATAATCTCTACAAGCTTTAACACATCTTGGTATTGGTTCATTCGTGCAACCATCACACTTACTTAGGTCAATTAATGTTGCATATTTACCTTTTGCAGCATCCGCAGAATTACCTAATAAAAATGAACCACAAAGCATAGATGAGAATGCGAGGAAACCTCTTCTTGACAAGTTCATAATTTCCCTCCTTCGGTAAACTACCGACTACCTAACTCTTCAACCACCAGAACTATAGGAAATATTACACATATTAGAATTACTTGAAAATTGAGATAATAGGCGATCTGTCTCATAACTTTCGCAAATAGGACATTTTTCTTTATCATCTTTTTTATTAATAGGCTTATATACTTCAAAAGAATTCAAACAATTTTTGCATTTATATTCATATATTGGCATTTACACACCTCCTAAACTGAAGATATATATGTTTTGATAATCTTCTCTATATCTTTCTCAATTTTATCAATAGAACCCTCATTTTTGTTTAAACAGTCATTTAGATAAAACTTCACAATTAAAAAACCCGCTCCTTTAAGAGCTCCATTGATTGAAGCAAATTGCGTTATTATTTCCTCACAAGCTCGTCCAGATTCAATCATTCTTTGAAGTCCCCTTATCTGCCCTTCTATCCTTTTTAGCCTTTGAATTAGTTTAACTTTATTTTCCATTTTTATACCTTACCCCCTTATGCTCTTTTTTAAAATATAAAATAAGCATAAAATTAATGTCAACATTAAGGGTATAATTTTGCTTGCATATTAAAAATTTTTATGCTAAAATTAATTTGTTTATGGAAGACCACAAGTTAAAAATTTTTTGCACTGTTGCTGAGACGAAAAGTTTCTCTAAAACCTCTGAAATTATTCATCTTACTCAGCCTGCGGTTAGCCTTCAGATTCAAGCTCTTGAAGAGCTCTATGAAACAAAACTTTTTGACCGTTCCTCAGGAACAATAACACTTACACCGTCAGGTGAGATATTATACAAGTATGCAAAACAAATATTAACATTATATGCAGAAGCTGCCAAAGAAATCAGCAAAATAACAGGCCTCATAAAAGGCTGCGTAAAAATAGGAGCAGGAACAACTGTAGGAAACTATATACTACCTGCAGTAGCAGTTGATTTTAAAAAAAGACATCCTAAAATAAGAGTAAGTATTTCAATCGGTAACGCTAAAAAAATCTTAGAAATGCTAAATACGAGTATGATAGATTTCGGTATAATTTCTGAAATGCCAGGAAAAAGTAGATTCAATGTAGAATCAATAATCTCAGATGAACTATGTGTAATATGTCCATCCGATCATCCTTTATGTAAACAGAAAACTGTATCAATATACGATGTAGTTAAGGAACCTTTTGTTATAAGGGAAGAAGGCTCAAGCACACGAGTCATAATTGAAAAATTTCTTAATGATAATGGACTTAGTATTTCTGATTTACACATTGCTCTTATTTTAGGTTCAACAGGTTCAATTAAAGAAGCTGTTGAAAGAGGAATGGGACTTTCAATTGTCTCGAAATGGGCAATAAGAAAAGAAGTATCCTGTGGAAACTTAAAGGTTTTAAGACTCAAAGAAGGTGAAATAACAAGAGATTTTTATGTAGTATTACCAAAAAATTCAATACTTGCTCCCGCTGTTGAAGAGTTTATAACCTATATAAAAAATTACTCTTACAGCGATCTTCTTTTATAATGGGTCTCCAATTTTGTGAAGTCTAATAACATTTTTATTACCCATAAAAGGTGAGCTTGCAACAAAAACTACAGCATCTCCCTTACTTGCAAGATTTAGGCTTCTAAGTTTATCTTCTGTTTCTTTTAGAAATATATTATCTATTAAATTTATTGAAGCAGGTATGTGCATCGGAATAACTGCCCACAGCAATGAAAGTCTTCGGTATACTTTATAGTCAGGTGTAAAGGCTACAATAGGCATTTGAGGTCTCATTTTAGAAATAAGCAAAGCTGTAAATCCTGAATGAGAAAATACTACTATTGCCTTTGCTTGGATGTCCTGAGCAACCCTTACCGCACCTGATGCTATAGCCTCAGGGAAATATTTACTGACCTTGAATGATGATAATATTTTATTGCCTAAATTTTCTTCCGTAAACGTTATTATAGAATCCATTGTTCTTAATGATTCTACAGGATACTTACCTGTAGTTGTCTCCGCAGAAAGCATGAGAGCATCTGTACCATCAAGCACAGCATTAGCTACATCACTTGCTTCCGCTCTTGTTGGTCTTGAATGTTCCCTCATAGATTCAAGCATTTGAGTGGCAGTTATAACTAACTTTTTTTTCTGATTAGCAAGGTCTATGAGCATTTTTTGATACACGGGGACTTCTTCAGGGGGCAATTCTACCCCTAAATCTCCTCTTGCAACCATGATTCCTTCACAATGTTCGAGAATTTCATTAATATTTTGCAAAGCTTCCCTTTTTTCTATCTTTGATATTAATGGAGGCAAATTAAGTAGATTTTGTTCAGCCCAGCTTTTAATTGTTAATAAATCATTATGACTCCGCACAAAAGAAACTGCTATATAGTCCACATCGAGATTTATACCAAATAAAAGGTCAGATTTATCCTTTTCGGTAAAAGACTCTATAGTTGTTCTTGTAAAAGGTAAATTTACACCTTTCTTAGATTTTAAAATTCCCCCTTCAACAATTACACCTATTAATCTATCTTTACGTTTTTCTATAACTTTTAATTTTAAAAGACCATCATCTATTAAAATCTCTTCTTCAGCTTTAACATCATCCAATAATGGAGGATAAGCGATATAAATTATTTTATTGTTAGAAAGTTTATTGCCTGGAAAAATTTCTACAGTTTCTCCCTCAATTAGTTCCACTTCTCCCCCTTCAACCTCTCCTATTCTTATCTTTATTCCCTGAAGATCTTGAAGAATACTAATAGCTTTTCCAAGTTTTTGACCTTCTTCGCGAATTGTTTTGACTATCTTATTGAACCACTCATAATTACCATGGGAAAAGTTTAATCGAGCTACGTCCATGCCATAAAGAATTAACTGCCTGATAATCTCCCTTTTTTCAGTGGAAGGTCCAATTGTGCATATTATTTTTGCTCTTCGCATAATTTTATTTATGAAATCTCTATGCCATTATTCTTTCTTTTTATTACTATATGCTTTTCCCAATTAGAGAGTTTATTTTTATAATCAGTTCTATAATGAGCACCAACACTGTTCTTTCTCGCATAGGCTGATTCTGTAATTAATAAGCCTACTGTTATCATGTTTTTAAGTTCAAGGGAAAGCGGGTCTAAAAATATCGATGAAGAAAATCTCTCATAAAATGGCATTATAATAGATTTTGCAACACCCAGAGATTCACTACATCTTATCACACCTACTTTATTCCACATTATTTCTCTAAGTTTATTTTTTATTGTATCCATCTCAAATGAATCTAAATATTGAATTCTATTTTTATTGTACAAATCTTTTCTGAAACTAAAGCTTTCAAATCCTTCCACATATCTAATAGCACCCTGTGCAGCTCTAAATCCAAAAACAAGTCCCTCAAGAAGGCTATTGCTTGCTAATCTGTTAGCACCATGGACGCCTGTACATGCTACTTCTCCAGCAGCAAAGAGGCCTTTTATATTTGTCTCACCAAAGTTATTTGTCTCTACACCACCCATAATATAATGAGCTGCTGGTGATACAGGAACCATTTCATGAGCTATATTAACTTTAAAATTAAGACATGTATTATAAATAGTGGGGAATCTCTTTTTTAAAAAATTCTCATCTAAATGAGTTAAATCTAAATAAACATAAGAACTATTATTTTTTACCATTTCTGAAATTATAGCCCTTGAGACAATATCTCTCGGAGCTAAATCACCTAATGGATGATAATTTTTCATGAAAGCTTCTCCATGAATATTTCTTAAAATTGCTCCCTCGCCTCTCATTGCCTCACTTAATAAAAATTGAGGTGCATTCTTTTTAAAAAGAGCAGTTGGATGAAATTGCACAAATTCCATATCTTTTAAATACGCTCCTGCTCGAAAAGCCATAGCCATACCATCTCCAGTGATTACTCGCGGATTTGTTGTACGAGAATAAACCTGCCCCGCGCCTCCTGTGGCTAACAAAGTAGCTTTTGCAAAACATCTAATTATTTCTTTATCTTTTAACAAAAAAGCTCCATAGCATCTATTTTCATCTACGATTAAATCTATTGCCATAGTAAAAGAGGCTTTTTTTACATTCTCTATAATAGAAACTTTATTTATTAGAACTCTTTCAATTTCTCTTCCTGTAGAGTCTCCATGGGCATGTAGTATCCTTTTCCTTGAATGAGCTCCTTCTAAAGTAAAGGATAGTTTAGTTCCTTCTTTGTCAAATTCAGCACCCCAGTTTATTAACTCTATAATTCTCTCAGGTCCTTCCGAAACTAAAATCTTTACTGCTACTTCGTCGCAAAGACCATCTCCTGCCTTTATTGTATCTTCGTAATGTATACCAATTTCATCTTCATCACTAAGAGCTACTGCTACACCACCTTGAGCATATTCAGTGCTACTTTCAGTAGGTAAATCTTTTGTAACAACCAGAACTTTTCCACTTTTTGACATCTCAATAGCAGCTCTAAGTCCGGCAACTCCGCTGCCTATAATCAGATAGTCAGTATAAATGTCTTCGGTCATTTAATCCTCAAAGGTGGTTCGGACAACTTCTTTGATGGAGGTGATTCCTTGCATTATTTTATTTAAACCACTTCTTCTCAAGGTTAACATACCTTGTTTTACTGCCTCTCTTTTGATATCCAGAGCAGTAGCACCAGTTAGTATTAACTCCTTAATTTCATCAGTAATAGGCATAACTTCATATAGAGCAATTCTACCTTTATATCCTGTTAGATTACATTCTGTACAGCTTCCTGGACCATATATCTTCAAATTTTCGATCTCTGTATCATTAAATCCTAATTTTAATAAAGTCTCTTTAGAAACAGTTTCTTCTTTTTTACAATATGGGCAAAGTTTTCGGACTAATCTCTGAGCAACTACAAGTAACACAGAAGAAGAAATTAAAAATGGCTCTATCCCCATGTTAATCAATCTAGTAATGGTACTCGGTGCATCGTTTGTATGAAGAGTACTGAGTACGAGATGTCCTGTGAGTGCAGCCTTAACTCCAATCTCTGCTGTTTCAAAATCTCTTATCTCACCAACCATTATTATATCTGGGTCTTGCCTTAAAAATGACCTTAAGGCAGCTGCAAATGTAAGCCCAATGTCTTCTTTTACCTGTACTTGATTAATACCCTGGAAACTATACTCTACAGGATCTTCAACGGTCATTATATTAACCTCTGGTTTGTTTAACTTCATCAAAGCAGAGTAAAGAGTTGTTGTTTTACCAGAACCTGTTGGTCCAGTAACAAGTATCATACCATATGGTTTTTCCAAAGCATCAAGGAAAAATTGTAAAGATATCTCCTCAAAGCCAAGCTTTGTCAAGTCAAGCTGTAATGAACCTTTCTCAAGAATTCTTAAAACTATTTTTTCACCATGGATAATAGGTAAAGAGGAAACTCTGAAGTCCACATCTTTATCAGCAATTTTTGCTTTAATTCTACCATCCTGAGGCAGTCTTCTTTCTGAAATATCAAGATGGGACATTATCTTAAACCGAGTAGTCAAAGCACTTCTAATCTGAGTAGGCAGATTCATTACATTATGAAGGACTCCATCTATTCTATATCTAACTGCCACTCCCTTTTCATATGGCTCTATATGGATATCACTTGCCCTCATCTTTATAGCATCATAAATTATCTTATTAGCAAGCTTTATAATAGGAGCATCTACGCGAACAGCCTCTTCCTCTTTAGACTCGGCTTCCTCAGCCGTAGCCATATCAATCACAGCGCTTTCTATTAACTCATCAACCTGTTCAAGACTTTTTTCGTCTCCATCACTTTTCTTTTCTATTTCATTAAAATATTGCAACATTTCTGAATATTTTGTTAGATAAATATCTAAATTAAATCCTGTTAAGAGAAACTTTACATAATCAATGATTGTATTTGAAGGATCACAAATAGCTACTTTTATAGTGCTTCCTTCTTTGCCAAAAGGAACTACTTTATATTTTTTCATTATCTCCTTAGGAATTAACTTAACTACCTGTTGATCTTTTTCAATTTTTAAGATATTTATTAGAGGATAACCATAGATTTCGCTCAACGCATTAAAAAGTTGATTTTCATCAATATATCCAAGCTTCATTAAGGCAGAGCCAATTTTAATACCCTCAACTTTTTGCACTCTTACAGCTTGCAGAAGTTCTTCTTCTGTTATAACACCTTTTTTTACAAGGTACTGTCCAAGAGATGTGGCTCCTACTACTCCCATAGCTTACACTCTAATTTTAATACAATTTAAAAATTTTTTCACCTCATCAACCTTAGAAATAGCCATAATGTGAACTCCATTAGCTAATTTATTTTCCATTATCTCCATAGTAATTTCTGAAGCAAAGTCTATCCCGAATCTTTCTATATCATCATCATTTAATCTACTAACTTTATCTATAAGCCATCTGGGAACAATAACCCCAGGAATTTTTTCTGCGATGTAATTTAACATTTTCTTTGTCCTTATAATAATAAGACCCACAATTACCTTTACTCTATCAAATTTATTTGCAAAATCCATAAACCTTTTAAGATTATCAATTTCAAAAATCATTTGTGTCTGGAAAAAATCTGCACCTAACTTAAGCTTTTGTTCAAATCTTTTCAACTGTGGCAAAATAGGTTCAGCATTAGGATTAACTACAGCACCAATAAAAAAATCTGTTTTTCCTAATAAAGAATTCCCATGAAGGTCTTTACCTTCATTTAGATTTTTAACTAACTTTATCATAATAGAGGAATCAATATCATAAACTGGTTTAGATTCTTTGTGATCACCCCACATAGGATGGTCTCCTGTCATAACAAGTAAATTTCTTATACCTAAGGCATGAGCTCCGAGAAGGTCAGATTGAATAGCTATTCTATTCCTATCTCTGCAGGTCATCTGTAAAACTGGTTCAAAATCCATTTCTAATGCCAATTTACATGCTGCCATAGAGCAGAGTCTCATCCTTGCAGATGGATTATCAGTAAAATTTACAGCATCTGTTAAATATTTTAATTCTTCTAATCTATCAAGCATGGAAGTTACATCAGGACCTTTTGGAGGAGTAATTTCAACAGTTATAACAAAATCGTCATTTAAGAGCTTAGTTCTTAATAAAGTCAATTTATTTTCTCCTTTGCAACATAGTCTCTCGGCGAATTTGCTTTTGACCAGTCTTTAGGTCCCAGAAGACTTTCATAAAATCTATCAATATCACCTCTTTTTTCGAGAATATTAAAAGCGATAATCCAAACACATTTTTTATGAAGATTCACCTCACATCTTCCATCCTTGTATCCACCACAAGGTCCATTAAGCATGTTTTTCGGACATAAAGTAACAACGCAGACTCCTGTAATCGCAAGAAAGCATTCACCACAAGCTCTACACCTTTCCTCAAATTCTTTAAATCGTCTCATATTGCCAATAAATAAAGTATCATTTACTGGTATTATTGGTTTATCTTCAAAAAATTCCATGATAGTCTGTGTACCTGCACCGCAGGAAAGAACTAAAATACAGTCAGACTTATCAATAAGTTCTTTAAATTTTGACATCTCCCTTTTTGTTCCTAAGATCTGACAACCTGTCTTAGCTATAAACCAACCTGTAACATTTTTGCCTTCTTTTTCAAGCCATTCCTTTAACTCTAAAATTGCCTCTTCATCACCTGTACCACACAAGCTGGCACATTCAGAACAACCAATTAAAAAATATGAATTATACTGGTCAATATAAGGTGAAAGCTCCTCAATTTTCTTCTTTTTTGAGACAATCATTATACTAAACCTTTCTGTAATTTTGTAGCATAAACTGTATTTTCCATAAGCATAGCAATAGTCATTGGACCAACACCTCCTGGAACAGGTGTTATATACGAAGCTTTTTCTTTAATACTTTCAAAATCAACATCTCCAACGACCTTACCATAATTTGTCACATTTATCCCAATATCAATAATGACTGCACCATCCTTGACCATATCCGCAGTTATAAAATTAGGAACTCCAACAGCAACACATAAGATGTCAGCTTTTCTCGTGATTTCTTTAAGTCCTTCTGTTTTACTATGACAAACAGTAACAGTAGCATTTCTTCTTAACAAGAGCAAAGATAGGGGCTTACCTACTATTATGCTCCTGCCTACAACAACAGCATGTTTTTTTTCTATTTGTATTTCATAGGCGTCTAAAAGTCTCATTATTCCTTTAGGTGTGCACGGTATGAAAAGGGGATTATCAATTAAAAGTCTACCAAGACAGTATGGAGTGAAACCATCTACATCCTTCAATGGGTCTATTTTTTGTAAGATATTATTTTGATTCATATGTCTTGGTAAGGGCAATTGGACAAGAATGCCATTAATAGAAGGATTGTGATTTAATTCATCAATTAATTTATGTATTTCTTCCTCATCTATTCCTTCAGATAACCTAAATATAACGCTTTTAATACCTAATTCAAGACATGTTTTTTCTTTAAAAGATACATATTTCTCTGATGCTTTATTGTCTCCCGCAAGAATAACAGCTAAACAGGGATTAATACCCTTACTTTTTAAATCCTCTACTTCTATTTTTATATCCTCCTTAATAATAGATGCAATAAATTTACCATTTATTAATGTAAAACTCATTATTCCTCCCTCTTGTTAATAAGTTCTAATGCCTCTTGCCGAGTTGTTTGACTCTTTCTAAAAATTCCTCTAACTGCAGAGGTTATTGTTTTAGAGCCGGGTTTCTTTATACCTCTCATACTCATACAAAGATGTTCAGCCTCAATTACTACCATACATCCTTTTGGTTTTAGTTTTTCCATCAATAGATTAGCCAGTTGGCTTGTTAGTCTTTCTTGAACTTGTGGTCTCTTTGCAAAATAATCAAGAGACTTAGGAAGCTCACTTAGTCCTACAATTTTGCCATTAGGTATATAAGCAATATGAGCATGCCCGAAAAAAGGTAAAAGATGATGCTCACATATCGAATAAAAAGGTATATTTTTTATCAAAACCATCTCATCATGAGTTTCCCCTTCAATGCATTTCAATAAATCCTCATCTGGAGGTAGTAAACCTCTAAAAATCTCTTCACACATCCTTGCAATACGGTGAGGCGTATCCTTAATTCCTGGTCTTTCAATATCCTCTCCAATACCCTCTAATATAAGTCTAACACCTTCTTCGATTTTTCTTCTGTCAAACACAGGTAATCATCCTTTCATCAGTAATTATTAAATCAACTCTTTTATCAAAGGGCTCTACAGGGATTTGATCAATAATTTGTTCCTCATAAGCCAAACCAATTGCTAATCCCTTTTTATATAAAAGAAGTCTATCATAAAAGCCTCCCCCATAGCCAATTCTATAACAATTTATATCAAAGGCTATACCTGGTACAACAATTACCTCTATTTCTTCAATAGATGCTTTAGTTCCACTGTGAGGTTCAAGAATAGATTTATATCCGGAAGATAATTGTTCAAGATTGTTTACCCAATAAAGTTCAAGAGCTTTAACTCTTTTTACTACTTTAGGAAAAGCTGTTTTTATAGAATGTTGCTGACAAAAATAAAATATTTTCTTTGTATCAACCTCGCTTCTATAGGATGCGTATAAAAGAACTGATTTTATTTCTTTTGACCTTAAAAATTTTATAAATTTTAGGGTAATTTTCTTGTCTTTTTGATCTCTTACAATCTGCTCCATTTCATTTCTCAATTTGAGCATTTTTTTTCTTATCTCTTTTTTCATGAAACTAATCGTTTCCTGAGTAAAAAACATTTAAAATTATACCATTAACAGACTCTTTTATGGTAATATAAAGCTTTATGGAAGAAAGAGACATAATAAAACTCTCTGAAAAACTTTTTATACCTACCTACTCAAGATATCCTATTGTATTACGTAAAGGTAGAGGAGTAAAAGTATGGGATGTAAATGGTAAAGAGTATCTTGATTTTCTTGGAGGAATTGCAGTAAATATTCTCGGACATTGTCCAAGAAAAGTGGTAATGGCAGTTCAAAAACAAGTTCAAAGACTAATTCATGTATCAAATCTTTATTACACTGAGCCTCAGCTTGCCTTAGCAAAAATACTAATAAAAAATTCCTTTGCAGACAGAGTATTTTTCTGTAATTCAGGTACAGAGGCAAACGAAGGAGCGCTTAAGCTTGCACGTATATATATGAAAAAAAAATATGGTAAAGACCGATTTGAGTTTATTTCTACTTATAACTCCTTTCATGGTAGAACATTCGGGAGCTTGAGTGTAACAGGGCAAGAAAAGTATCATCACGGTTTCGAACCTCTCCTTGGTAGCGTAAAATTTGTTCATTTCAATAATGCCAATGCGATTGCCAATGCAATAACAGATAAAACTTGCGCAGTAATTCTTGAGCCAATTCAAGCAGAGGGCGGAGTAAATGTTCCCGATAAAGATTATCTTAAAAAAGTAAGGGAAATTTGTAAAGAAGCAGGAATTCTTCTTATTCTTGACGAAGTTCAAACAGGAATTGGAAGAACAGGGAAGCTTTTTGCCTATGAACATTTCGATATTGAACCTGACATAATGACACTTGCCAAAGGACTCGGCGGAGGAATTCCTATTGGAGCAATACTCACTAAGGAAGAAATTGCTCAAGCATTTGCACCTAAAACCCATGCCTCAACTTTTGGAGGAAACCCTGTTGCTTGTGCTTCTGCGGTAGCAACTCTCGAAACAGTGCTTGAAGATGGATATTTACTCGATTACTGTGGAAGAATTTCTAAATATTTTATGAAGAAACTTAATTCCTTAAAAAATAAATATCCTGATAAGATAAAAGAAATAAGAGGGTTAGGATTATTAATTGGTATGCAGCTCTCATCAGACAGTAGCGAGATAGTGAAAAAATGCATGGAAAATGGATTATTAATAGGTACTGCCGGAGACGGAACAGTATTAAGATTCACTCCTCCTTTAATTATTGAAAAAGATGACGTAGATGAGGCTATAGCAATACTTGAAAAGATTATTAAGGAGGATGCAAGTTGAAAAAAGACTATCTTAGAGTATTTGATTTTACAAAAGATGAATTTTTGTTCTTGATAAAAAGAGCTAAGGAATTAAAAGAAGGCAAAGACTCATCTAAATCTCCTCTTATTGGGAAAAGTATAGGTATGATTTTTGAGAAACCATCAACAAGAACGCGCGTTTCCTTTGAAGTAGCTATTTATCAGCTTGGTGGATATCCTGTTTATCTAAGCCCTCGTGAACTTCAGCTTTCAAGAGGTGAAACAATAAAGGATACTGCTATGGTTTTATCTCGTTATTTAAGCGCGGTTGTAATAAGAACCTTTTCTCATCGCATAATTGAAGAATTTGCAAAGTGGTCTAATCTTCCAGTTATAAATGCTCTCACTGATACCCATCATCCCTGTCAGGCAATGGCGGATATGCTTACAATTTTCGAAAAAAAAGGTAAACTTGAAGGTATTAAAATTGCTTATATAGGAGATGGAAATAATGTAGCGAATTCTTTGATCGAAGCTTCTGCATTAACAGGTGCAAATATCAATATAGCTACACCTAAAGGTTTTGAACCTTTGAGAGAATCTGTCGATAAAGCAAAGAATTTTACAAGAGTAAGTCTTTTTAGTAACCCTTTTGAGGCAGTGCTTGATGCTGATGTTATATATACAGATGTTTGGCTCAGCATGGGAGAAGAAAACCATATTGAAAAAAAGTCAAAATTTAAAAACTTTCAAATTAATTCTGAACTATTAAAAAAAGCAAAGCCTGATGCTATAGTTATGCATTGTTTGCCTGCTCATCGTGGAGAGGAGATTACCGATGAAGTGATTGACGGTCCTCAAAGCGTTGTTTTAGATCAGGCAGAAAATAGACTTCATACTTCAAAAGCAATTCTTGAATTTCTACTCGCTGTGTAGGAATATTCCTACAATTATGTAGGACTTTTCCGATTTACAACCATCTTTATAAGCTGCATAATTATAAAAACCATGTTTTAAGGAGGAAGTGTTATGCCATGGAACATTAATGTAGATCCACTTGGCAGCCTTGCTGTCAGCGCTTTAGTAGCAGCGGTGCCTATTTTCTATCTCTTTTGGGCACTTGCTTACAAAAGGATGAAAGGTCACTGGGCAGCCATTTCAGCAGTAGTCATCGCCATGCTAATCTCCATTATTGCTTATGGAATGCCAGTAAATCTTGCTGTGCTTTCTACTTTCAATGGCTTCATCTTTGGACTTTGGCCTGTTTGTTGGATTGTTGTAACCGCGGTTTATATTTATAATCTCTCTGTCGAGACAAAACAGTTTGAGATTATTAAAAATTCTCTTGCTACAATCACAGATGACAGAAGAATTCAGGCAGTAATTATTGCATTCTCCTTTGGTGCATTCCTTGAGGGTGCTGCAGGATTTGGAACACCAGTAGCAATTTCTGCTGCCATGCTTGCAGGACTTGGATTCAATCCAATATATGCCTGCGGAATTTGTCTTATAGCTAATACAGCACCTGTTGCCTTTGGTGCAATTGGTATTCCAATTGTAGTTGGTGCGGGAGTTTCAGGAGTAGACCTGATGGCATTAAGTAAAATGGTTGGAAGACAACTTCCCTTCTTTAGCGTTCTTGTTCCATTCTATATGGTTGTAGTAATGGCTGGCTGGAAAAAGGCTGTTGAGATATGGCCTGTGCTACTTGTAAGTGGTGGTTCCTTTGCACTTACTCAATTCATAGTATCAAACTATATTGGCCCTTATCTTCCAGATATATTATCTGCAATTATATCAATAATTGCTACAGTAATTTTTGTTAAAATATGGCATCCAAAAGAGTCATGGACATTCTCCCATGAAGCCTGTGCTGAAGGTAAAGCCTGTCTACAGTATACATTTGGCCAGGTATTTCGTGCCTGGGCACCTTTTATACTTCTTTCAATTTTCGTTGCTGCATGGGGAATCAAGCCAGTTAAAGCATATCTTGACCAGATTGCAACTATTAAATTCCCTATCACAGGGCTCGACAAGGTAGTAATTGACCATCTCGGAAAGCCTAAAGGCGCAGTTTATGCCTTTAACATACTTTCAGCAGCAGGCACAGCAATTCTTTTTGCTGGAATCCTCTCTATACCTGTAATGGGTGCTTCACTTGGAACAGCTTTAAAAGTTGCAGGAAGGACCTTTAATCAGCTTAAATGGCCTATTGTAACAATCGGAACAATTCTTGGGTTTGCTTATCTATACAACTTTTCAGGAATGGCTATAACACTTGGTTATGCCTTTGCCTCAACAGGTGTAGTTTTTCCACTTTTTGCTGCATTTCTTGGCTGGCTTGGAGTTTTCATGACAGGTTCAGATACCTCTTCTAATGCTTTATTTGGAAAGCTTCAAGAAGTGACTGCTCGTCAGCTTGGTATTGATCCTGTTCTTACCGTAGCAACAAACTCTTCTGGAGGAGTTTTTGGAAAAATGATCTCACCCCAGTCCATTGCAGTTGCAACTGCTGCTACAGGTTATGTAGGACATGAAGGTGATATCTTTAGATTCACGCTCAAACATTCAATAATCCTTACCTTTATAATGGGTGTGATTGCAATGTTACAAGCTTATGTATTTACATGGATGATTCCTCAATGGGAACAGGCTGTGCAATCAGCAGTACAGGCAGCTAAACCAGCTGCACAGGCTGTAGCAAGTTCTGAAGGCTTAACCTATCTTGTCGCAACCTTTGCTATTTCTGCATTTATCGTAATACTTTCCAGAGTAGTGGGTAGGGGTGTCGTAAGATGATAAACAAAGATTTTATAGATAAATGCAAAAGCATTTTCGGTCCAGAGAATGTTCTTACTGACAAGGCTGAATTAATAGCTTATAGTTATGATGCTACCCCCGGGATCCCCCGTGAAATTCCCGGGGTAGTAGTTTTTCCTGAAAATACAAAACAGATTCAGGAATTAATATTTTTAGCAAGGCAGACAAAAACACCAATTTATCCAAGAGGTGCAGGCACATGTCTAAGTGGTGGTCCTGTTCCTTTAAGCAAAGGAGTAGTTATCTCCTTCCAAAAAATGAATAAAATTGTCGAAATTGACCCTGATAACCTTACAGCAACAGTCCAGCCAGGGGTAATTATTGCTGATTTAAATGCATCCGTTGCTAAATACGGATTAATCTATCCACCTGATCCTGGTTCTATGGCAACTGCAACAGTTGGCGGTTCGGTCGCTGAAAATTCAGGAGGACTTCGCGGTTTAAAGTATGGAGTTACAAAACATTATATCATGGGAATGGAAGTAGTAATGCCTACAGGTGAGGTTTTCAGATTTGGTGGCAAAACAGTTAAAAATGTCACTGCCTATGATTTCACCCATCTTTTTGTTGGTTCAGAGGGGACACTCGGAATAATAACAGAGATAATCTGCAAGCTAATTCCTGCTCCTAAATATCGTAAGGCAATGATTGCCTTCTTTGATAAACTTGAAGACGCAGGCAAAACCGTAACAGATATTGTACGTAATCAAGTTATCCCCGCAACTCTTGAAATAATGGATAAAGTAACTATTCAGACGGTAGAAAATTATGCAAAAGTAGGCTTACCTACTAATGTAGAAGCTCTATTACTAATAGAAGTTGATGGAATGGGACAGGACTCTGTCCTTTGGGAAGCTGAAAAATGCGTTGAAATAATAAATCAAAACAATGGTAAATACAGAATTGCAGAAACCGATGCTGAAAGAGACTCCCTCTGGGCTGCTCGTAGAGCAGCTCTCCCAGCGCTCGCTCAGGTAAAACCTTCAACAGTGCTTGAAGATGCTACAGTGCCAAGGACTAAGCTTGTTGATATGCTTGTTGCTATTCAAAGTATTGCCAAGAAATACGACTTAATGATTGGTACCTTTGGACATGCAGGTGATGGTAATCTCCATCCCACACTGCTTGTTGATCCAACAAATAAAGATGAGATGGAGAGAGTCCATAACGCTGTAGATGAAATATTCGAGGTCGCTCTTTCCTTAGGTGGAACTCTCTCTGGTGAACATGGCATAGGAGTAGCAAAGCTTAAATATTTACAAAATGAAATCGGTCGCTCTGGAATTGAAACAATGAGAAGAATAAAGCAAGCCTTTGACCCTGACAATATCCTTAATCCCGGCAAACTTGTCCCTATGGAGGATTAAAGTGACAACAGCTGTAACTAAAACTATTTTTGATGATATAGAGGCATTAAAAAAAGAGCTAATAAGATGCATGAAATGTGGGAATTGCATGGCTGCATGTCCAATTTATAATGTAGAAAAAAAAGAATCCTCTGTGGCAAGAGGTAAAATCGCACTTGGCGAAGCAGTTTTAAGCAATGACATAAAAATTGATGATGATACACTCATAAATCTTATCTTTAACTGCCTTGTTTGCAAATCCTGCATGATGGCATGTCCTTCAGGTGTTCGTTTTGACAGAATAATACTTGGGCTCAGAGCAGCAATTGCTAAAAAAAAGGGTATTCCTTTTGTTAAAAAAGCCCTCTTCAAACTCTTAAAAAATCCCGAACTTTTCGACAAAGGAATGAAAGCCTTTGCAGCTATGCAGGGATTTTTTCTCAAACCAGAAGGTGAAAAGAAAAGGACACCAAAAGGATTTCTCAAAGGAATAAATCCAAGGCTTGATGAACAATTTATTCTGCCAGAGCTTACTCGGGAAAGCTTTAGAGATAAGGTAAAGGAGACTATAGAGGCTAAATCTTCTCAAGCTACTGCCATATTTTTTACAGGTTGTTCTGTTAACTATCTCTATCAAGAGGTTGGCGATGATCTAATATATGTGCTTCAACGAAACAATATTACTACGATAACTCCTAAGAGACAAAACTGCTGTGGAATGCCTGTAATGGTGCATGGTGATATTGAAACAGCAAGGGAACTTGCAAGAAAAAATCTTGATGCCTTTGAAAAAACAAATGCTAAATACATTGTCACAGTATGCGGATCCTGTGGAAGCGCTTTAAAACACGAATATCCTATAATTCTTGAGGGCACGGAGCATGAGGAAAAAGCAAAAAAATGGGCTGAAAGGGTTTATGATATATCCACCTTTCTCTTAAAGGTCATTAAATTTGAACCACCTAAGGGAAAAGTTCCGCTAAAAGTTACTTATCACGATTCCTGTCATCTTAAAAAATCTATGAAGGTCTTTAATGAACCAAGACAACTACTTAAAATGATTCCTGGAATTACCCTCTTGGAGATGAAAAAGCCCGATGCCTGCTGTGGTAGCGGGGGAAGTTATCACCTTACGCATGTGGATACAGCACTTAAAATTGCAAAGGCAAAGGCTGAGGATATAAAAGCAACGGCAGCAGATGCTGTATGTACTGGCTGCCCTGCTTGCATGATGGAACTTTTTGAGGGACTTCATAGAATTGGTGAAAGTTGTAATGTTACTCACACAGTAAGTTTGCTTGCTAAGTCTTATAGAGCGGAAAATTAGCCTTATCAGCTTGTTGAAATAAAAAAGTGGGAGGATTATCAATGTTTGAGCTTTTTAAAGAAAAGGCAGAAAAAATAAATGCAGAAGTTTACCATTTCAATAGTAAAGCGGAAGCATTGGATTTTATCAAAGATTTCATAATAAAAAATAGTTCAAACAAGAAATCAAAGGAAGTAGTATGGTGTGATTCTAATTTTCTTGAAGGTGTTGACAGGGATTCACTTCTTAAAGAATTACCTCAAGTTGAATTTAACATAGATTTGAATTCTGCTTCTTCAGCAAAAATTGGAATTAATCAGGTCGATTACGGCATTGCTGAAACAGGAAGTCTTGTTGAAATTTCTGATAGGATTTCAAAAAGACTATGTTCTACCTTACCAGAGATTCATATAGCCATTTTACCTGTTAGTAAAATAGAAACAAACATGGAAACTGTTATGAAAAAAATTAATATCAAAAATATTCCCTATATCACCATAATAAGTGGGCCAAGTAGAACCGCTGACATAGAAAGGGTTTTAACAATAGGGGTTCACGGACCTGAAAGGGTTATTATTGTTTGCGTAGATAATTTTTAGGAGGACTTGATAATGATTAAAGAGGAGATAAAAAAAGCACTTCAGAATGCAAACCTTTCTGAAGCATTAACGCGTTTTTCAGAAGCCTATGCAGTAAGCAGACGTAAGGCTTATGAAGGGCTTGATTTTGAAGAAATAAGAGATAAGATAGCCTCTGTCAAAGCTTATGTGGCAGAACACCTTGACGATGTCGTACAAACTTTTATTAAATCAGCTAAAGCCAACGGTGCAAAGGTCTTCTATACAAAAAATCCCGATGAAGTTCGAAAATATATCATAGACCTTGCTAAGAAAAACAATGTAAAAAGCATCGTCAAATCAAAATCAATGGCAACAGAAGAAATTCATCTAAATAAATATCTCAAAGAGGAAGGAATCGAGGTAAACGAAACAGACCTTGGAGAGTGGATAATTCAGCTTGCAGGCCAAAGACCATCTCATATGGTCCTTCCGGCAATTCACCTTACAAGATATGATGTCTCCGATGTTTTCACAAAAAAAGTAGAACCTATAGAACCTGATATTGCCCAGATGGTTAAATTTGCCCGTAAACACCTAAGGAGAAAATTCCTTGCTGCTGATATGGGAATAACAGGAGCAAATATAGCAATTGCTGAGACAGGAACGCTTGTACTGTTTACCAATGAAGGAAACGCTCGTCTTACTATGGCTTTACCTAAAATTCATGTAGCTGTTGTAGGAGTAGAAAAACTTGTAGCGAAATTCGAAGATATTTTCCCAATTATTAGAGCTCTACCAAGGAGTGCTACAGCTCAACTAATCACAAGTTACATTTCCTTTGTTAATAAGCCATATATTCATATTGATGGTTCACAAAAAGAATTTCACATTATACTTCTTGACAATAACCGTAGCAGTATTGCTCGAGACCCGGTATTCAAACAAACAATTCAATGTATTCGTTGTGCTTCTTGCCTCAATGTCTGTCCTGTTTTCAGACTAATTGGTGGGCATGTATTCGGAAAAGTTTACACAGGTGGCATAGGTACAATTCTTACTGCCTGGACAGAAGGACTTAAAGCTTCAAAGGATATTCAAGGATTATGTATACAGTGTGGTAACTGCGTAAAGGTGTGTCCTGGCAAGATCGATATTCCAGAGCTTATATTGGAGATAAGGAAACGACTTGCTAAAGAGGAAGGATTAAACTTTAAAACTAAAGCAATTTACTCTGTAGTTAACAATAGAAAACTTTTTCATTCTCTTTTAAGAACCGCTTCTAAACTTCAGAAACCTTTTGAAAAAAGCGGATTTATCAGACATCTACCTTTTTTCCTCTCAGAATTGACAGAAAAAAGAAGTTTACCAGCTATTGCTGAAATTCCATTTAGAGATAGATTTAATAAAATAGAACAACCTAAATCCGACAAAAAAGCAATTTTTTTTGCAGGTTGTTTAATTGACTTCGCCTATCCTGAAATTGGCGAAGCTCTTATAAAACTTCTAAATAGAGCAGGTATTGAAGTTATATTCCCTGAGGAACAAACCTGTTGCGGTGCACCTGCAAGGTATTCAGGGGTGATGGAAGTAGCAGCGAATAACTCTAAGCAAAACATTGAAGCTCTCTTAAGTAAAGAAGCTGACTATATAATTTCTGCATGTCCTACCTGCACTGTAGCACTAAAAAAACAGTTTATCAAAGACCTTAAAGAGCAGAATTATAGCATAGAAATAATTAAAAAGGCAGAAAAACTTTCAGAAAAAGTAAAAGACACCTCTGAACTGATAAATAGACTTATCAAAGAGGGGAAAATAAAATTTAAAACTGCTCCAGAATTAAGTTACACTTATCATGACCCTTGTCACTTAATAAGAACTCTGGGAATTTATAAAGAACCAAGAGAAAGCTTGACAACTTCAGGAATGAAACTCATTGAAATGTTTGAATCTGATACATGCTGTGGGATGGGTGGCTCTTATTCATTGAAATTCCCAGAAATTTCAGGAACAATTTTAAAAAGAAAGCTTGAAAATATTAAAAAAACAGAAACCAACCTTGTATGTACAGACTGCCCTGGCTGTGTAATGCAAATAAGAGGTGGAGTGGACAAAGAAAGACTATCAATTCAGGTAAAACATTCCTTAGAAGTCCTTGCAGATAGGCTAAAGGAGGATTAAAGATGCTTAAAGATTTCAATTTCAAAAAAATTATTCAAGGAAGATTATTCAAAGGTGATGAAATAATCTCAGAAATTACAAAAATATTGAAAGAAAAATCGATAACTTCAGGACTTATAAGTGGTATAGGAGCAGTAAGCAAAGTAAAAATTGGTTATTATGACCAGAAGAAAAGACAGTATATCTCAAAAGAATTTTGTGAACCAATGGAAATTTTATCCCTTAAAGGGAATATTTCTCTTAAAGATGGTGAACCTTTTGCGCATATACACATAATACTCTCAAAGGAAGATTATTCTACCATTGGAGGGCATCTCTTCGAAGCATCTGTTTTTGCTTTTGAATTCGAGATTATTGAGCTCGATGGAATCCCTTCTGAAAGAGGCTATGATGAAGATACAGGTTTGTTCTTATGGAAATGCTAAACTAATAGCTCTTCAATAGTGATTTTTACACACTCTGCTAAGGAGTTAAGATTATAGCCACCCTCAAGAACAAATACTTTAGGCGCGTAAGAGGAATTAAGAATGCTTCTTACAATACTTCTTACTCCTTCAGTTGTTACATTTATATAACTCATTGGATCATCCTGATGCATGTCATAACCTGCTGAAACGAGTATAATATCAGGTTTATTCTCTCTTATCTTTTGTGGCAGAATATCCTGAAAAACAGTTAAATATTCCCTTGTACCAGAGCCTGCTCTTAGTTGTACATTGTAGGTGCAACCTTCTCCTTTTCCTCTGCCAATTTCAAGCTCTCTTCCTGTGCCAGGATAGAAGGGAAATTGATGGGAGCTAAAGTAGAAAACAGAGCAGTCATCCTCAAAAATATGCTGCGTACCGTTTCCATGATGAACATCAAAATCTATAATAAAAATTTTTTTGTATCCCAACTTTTTTGCATAGGCTGCACCAACTGATACATTATTAAATATACAAAAACCCATTGCTGTATCGACCTCTGCATGATGTCCTGGAGGTCTTACTGCACAAAAGGCTGTGTCAACTTCCTTGTTATGTACCCAGTCAATGGCATTTAATACAGCACCTACTGCATAGCAGGCAACTTCATAAGTATTTTCACTTAGGTAAGTATCTGGATCTATATATCCAGCTGGTAAATTCTTAATCTTTTCAATGTAATAAGGTTCGTGAACAAGTGCTATTTCTTCATGGGTCGCTTTTCTTGGTTTTATATGAACAAGCCTATTCCAAAGTCCTTGTTTTTTTAAATGATTTACAATAGCAATAAGTCTTTCCTTTGATTCCGGATGTCCTTGAGGTGTTTCATGTTTAAGAAATATATCATCATAAATAAATCCAACCTTCCTATCCATAGAAAATGATATCTTATCCCGTGCATAAAAAGTCAAGTTATAAAGAATGTTCTCTATCTTCCTTTGATAGGGAGTCTTATTATAACAGTAGTTCCTTTACCTAATTCGCTTTCAATAGATATAAAACCCCTATAATATTGAACAATTGTAAGAGAAATTGTTAGTCCAAGCCCTGGACCATAAACCTTTGTAGTGAAAAAAGGATCAAATATTTTCTTTATTAATTCCTTAGGAATTCCTTTACCTGTATCAGAAATTTTTATTTCTAAATCCTTATCTGTGCATTCAGTAGAAATCTTTAAAATTCTCCTATCTGATTTTTCCATTGCCTCAATAGCATTTTTTATAATATTGCGAAGTACTATCTTAAGGTGTTCTTTATCTATATAAACTGAAGGTATTTCTTTGAACGATATTTCAACCTCTATTGATTTATCTTCAATCTCTTTTTCAAATTCTTCTAAAACCTCCTCCACTGCCTTTTTAGGATCAACATTTTCAAGAAATCCTATAGCAATCATTTTAAGATTAAGGATATCGCTTAAAAGTCGTTCTAATCTCTCAGATTCTTGGATTATAGTCATAAGATAAGGTTTATTAGGATCTCCAGGAGCTAAGCTATTATATACTTTTTTAGCAAATCCTGCTATGCTAACAATGGGATTTCTTATTTCATGGGAGAGACTATCAATAAGCTTTCTTACTGACTCTGTTTTTTCCTCTTCAACAACCTTTTCGGCTGTTTCTTTCCTCGCAAGAAGAGACCGGATTCTCGCCGATAGTTCTCTGTAATCAAAAGGTTTAGGCATGTAATCATCAGCACCAATATCAAACCCCTTAATTTTACTTTCTACATCAGATTTTGCTGTAAGCATAATAATAGGAATTAGTTTAGTTCTCTCATCGCTTTTTAGTCTGTAACAAACTTCATATCCATCCATTTTAGGCATCATGACGTCAAGAATTATTATGTCTGGGGGAGATTCATAAACCTTCTTTAAAGCTTCTTCGCCATCATAAGCTTCTATAGTATTATAGTCCTCTGCTTTAAGTCTCTTTCGCAAAAGCTCAACTGTATCAATATTGTCATCTACAATAAGGACCGTCTTTCTTTGGTCGTTCATTTGTCTTTAAGATATATTTTAATTTGTTCAGGGAATTCTCTTACATTGATGGGTTTAGATATATATCCATTACAACCAGCCTTAAGTGCCTTCTCCTGATCGCCTCTCATAGCATGTGCTGTGAAAGCAATTATTGGAGTATCCTTAAAGTCTGGTCTTGCCTTGAGTCTCCTTGTTGCCTCATACCCATCGATTTTAGGAATTGATATATCCATAAGTATAAGGTCTGGTCTATAAGCAATAGCCTTCGCAAGCGCATCTTCTCCATCAACTGCCTCTATTATTTCATATCCATGCTTTTTTAAAATTTTTCTTACAAGCTCTCTTGAATCCTCATTATCATCCACAACAAGAATGGTCTTCATCTTATCCTCCTATTTTCCTTAAACTGCTTTTGAGTTCCTCTATCAATTCTTCCTCAGAAAAGAGAGCTTTGTTTATTATGTCCTTTATTCTACCATCCAACTCTTCCTTTTCTCTCTGCGTTAATTCTTTATTTGTAAGAGCAATTATTGGAACTTCTCTTAGTTCAGGTGAACTCTTAATAAAATCAATAAAATCAAAAGCACTGCTCATGGGATCAGTTATATTAACTATAAGTAGGTCTGGTTGTTTCGCTCTTACCAGCTCAATAGCTTCCTTGCTATTAAAGGCAGAATGAACTTCATACCCGCTTTGTTTAAGGATTTCTGAAAGGTCTTTGTTGGTCTTTTCATCTCTTTCAAGGAGTAGAACGCTTTTTATTTTCCTATATGACTCTATGTTTCTTATCTTTCTTAAGAGTGCGATACCGTCAAGAGGTTTTACGAAGTAATCATTAGCCCCAAGAGAAAAGGCAAGAGTTTTGTTATCTATGATAGATACAATTATTACAGGTATATCTCTTGTTTCTTCATCTTCTTTAAGCTCTTTGAGAACCTGCCATCCATCTTTTTTAGGCATCATTATATCTAGAGTTATGGCAACAGGTTTTATTTCTTTAGCCTTTTTTACTGCCTCTTCGCTGCTTAGAATTCCCACTACCTTATAATCTTTCTCTAAGTATTTTCTTATCAAATCTATTGCATCGGGATTATCATCAATAGCTAATACAACTTTCTCTTTTTCTGAAGGTTTTGCTATAACCGATACCGTAGGTTCTTTGTGTAAGACAAGATCTCTCACTACTTCACATATCTTACAAGCATCAGCTTTCTCAGGATAAGAACCAATTCGCATGCCCTTGCAGTGTGTGCCTAAAACAAGCCAGCATCTTTTCTCAGGAGAACCGTATTCTGGACAATTGACATGTCCACACTGGGTGTAATCCCAACATCTTACCATTTTACCCTCATAAGAAGGCTCTTGTAGAAAAACATCCTTTGGCACTTCAAAATAACGAGCCAGCTCTTCTGCCATTTTTTCTTCTATTACAGGTTGAGGCTTTTCAAAAACTTCCTTTTTGAAAGGCAAGAGAATATAAAAAGTGCTTCCCTTCCCGACTTCACTTTCAGCCCACACCATGCCTTTATGTAAAGCCACTAAACCTCTGACTATACTCAATCCAAGGCCAGTGCCTTCGTATTGTCTTGTGGTAGAGACATCAGCCTGAGCAAATTTGTCAAAAATCTTATCAAGGTCTTCTCTTTTAATTCCTATGCCTGTATCTTTTACTAAAATCTCAACAAATTGAGGTTTGCCTTCGCTATCCATGCCTCTTTCTGAAACCTTTGCCTCTATTGTTATTCCTCCTTCATGAGTAAATTTCACGGCATTGGATATAAGATTTATGAGAATCTGCTTTGTCTTGTCCTCATCCACATAGAGTTTTTCGGCTCCCGCTTCGATATTCAGGGTAAAGGTAAGCCCTTTCTTTGCTATTAAAGGTTCAAAGGTAACCATTATTCCATCAATGAGTTCTTTTAAATCTACTTCTCGTGGTCTTAATTCAATTTTACCCGACTCAATTTTTGAGATATCTAAAACATCATTTATTAACTGAAGAAGATGTCTTGCATTGGCAGATACTTTTTTCAGAGAAGCCTTTTGGTCTTCATTTAGTGGTCCGTCAACTTCATCAAGCAATAAATCAGTGTAACCAATTATAGCATTCATAGGTGTTCTTAGCTCATGGGACATATTCGCTATAAAAGCAGATTTCAACGTGTCAAGCTCTTTAAGTTGCTTATTTGCTTTTTGAAGTAAAGCTACGAGTTCCTCTCTTTCCTCAAGAAGTCTTGCTCTACGAGTAAGTTCTTTCTCAAGTTCCATTTTTGATTTAGCAACTTCGTTCACCATATAGTTAAATGTTTCTATTAGAATGCCTATTTCATCTTTTGGATATTTACTGATATTAGTCATTTCACCCTTTGCAAATCTTTGGGTTGCATCTACAAGTGTATTTAATGGATTTCTAATAATTTTTTTCACTATGAAAGTAATAACAACTGTACCAAGAAAAAACGCAAATATAGTAAGAGCTACTGATCTATTCCTTTGAGCATTTACAGTTCTGTAAACTTCCTCAAGCTCTGTACTCATCACAAGAGCACCTAATACTTTTCTTGAGGAACCATGACAATGGAAACACTCTGGGGAGTTATGAATAGGAAGAATGGTGATTAGGTTTCTTTCCCCGTTTATTTTATACTCTCCTGAATACTTTGAGGTTGAATTAGCCAACATACTCTTTTTTAACAAATTGATAAAATTTTCATTTTTTATGACATTATCTATTGGTGTGTGAATTAGATTTTTATTGGTAGAAAAAGATATAATACCGTTGAAATCCGTAAGATAAACCTTAATATTCTCATATTTTCTGCCAATTTCCTCTAAATCTCTATGCATACTATCGCTATCGCCAACGGTTAATGGATATTTCATCGTAGCATAAATAGTATCAAGCACTTCATTATTACCAGCTTCTACAAGTCTTAATCTGTCTCCTTTTCCAAAATAAATTCTAAACCATATCTCAATAAGCATAACAATCGAAATTATGATTATGAATGTCAAAAGAAGTTTATTACCTATCTTTTGAGTTATGAAATTAAACATTAGTGAACTCCTCTAAGAAGAGGTCTAAATCTGAATGCCTTTATTCTTTCCTCAGTATGACATGGTTCGCAAGTTTTAGTAGTAAGTTTTCCTATAATATGTTCTCTCTTCTTTGTTTCCACATGCCTTTTGCCAGGGCCATGACAAACTTCACAACCTGTATGCTTAAGATGCGGTGTTTTATCAACGCTTACAAAACCTCCTTTTTTGCCATACCCAGTCGTATGACACTCATAGCATCCTTTTAATTCTTCTGGAGTTATTTTGTTTTTCATTTTCTCAACAGCTACAAAAGAATGGGACATTCTTGAATATTTAGTGAAATTTTCATACTGTTTCTGATGACAGAATTTACAGCTTTCAGTTCCAACATAATCAGAAAAGGCTGTGATGGGTAAAAGAAGAAATATTAAAAAAAATATAAACAATCTCATATTTAAAGATTATCAGAAAACTAAATATTTGTAAACTTTTTTTGGATAAAATTTTTATTTATAGCTATAAAAAATTTTTAGTTTTATCTTATCATTATTCTTTCAATATTTACTGCTAAACCAGTTAATAGGTCAATATCTAAAGAAACAGCTGAAAGTATGGCAGGAGATGGAGGTACTTCATACTTTTTTGGTATTTGTGTAAGAAACTTCTCTATTATCCCTTCTTCTTTAAATCCAATTACTGAATTCTCAGGACCTGTCATCCCTACATCCGTTATGTAAGCAGTCCCCCGTGGTAAAATTCTCTCATCAGCAGTCTGGACATGAGTATGAGTTCCCACTATTGCACTTACTTTCCCATCTAAATAAAAAGCAAAGGCAATTTTTTCTGATGTTGCTTCTGCATGGAAATCAATAAAAATAATATTTGTTTCCTTTTTAATCCTTTCAATCTCTCTTTTAGTAACTCTAAAAGGGCAATCAAGGATATTCATAAACACTCTCCCCGAAACATTTAAAACACCCACTAAATTATTTTTCTTTGTTCTTAAAACAATACTTCCAGTTCCGGGAACACCTTCGGGATAATTTAGAGGCCTAAGGACTCTTGGTTCTTTAGCAATATATGGAACTGCTTCTTTTTTATCCCAGACGTGATTACCTGTTGTAATAACATCTATCCCATAGGAAAAAAGTTCCTCTGCAACTTTCTCTGTAATACCGAATCCGCCAGCAGAATTTTCTCCATTTGCAATTACTAATTCTGAATTGTATTTGTCAATGAGTTTTGGAAGAAGGGTTTTAACTATATTTCTTCCAGACTTACCAACTATATCGCCAATAAAAAGGATTTTTATAGTTTTATTATTTAGCATACTCAATAAATCTGGATTCTCTTATAACTGTAACTTTTATCTGACCAGGATAACTTAGTTCTTTTTCTATTCTTTTGCTTAATTCTCTTGCAATAAGAGCACATTCCTCATCAGTTAACATATCTGGTCTGACAATAAGCCTGACTTCCCTTCCTGCTTGAATGGCGTATGAGTTTTGAACTCCCTGGAATGACATAGCTAGTTCTTCGAGCTTGGTAAGTCTCTTTATATAACTCTCTATAGTCTCTCTTCTTACTCCTGGACGAGCTGCAGAAAGTGCATCTGCTGCTGCTACAAGTGCCGACTCTACACAACTAAATTCAATATCTTCATGGTGTGACAAAATAGCATTGATGACCTCTTCCCCCTCCCCATATTTTCTTGCAAGCATAGCACCAATTTCCTGATGAGAACCTTCCATTTCATGATCTACAGCTTTTCCAATATCATGGAGAAGCCCTGCTCTTTTTGCTAAGGTCACATTTACCCCAATTTCTCCTGCCATAATTCCACTAAGCCATGCGACTTCTTTGGAATGCTGAAGCACATTCTGACCATAAGAAGTTCTATATTTAAGTCTTCCTACAAGTTTTATAATTTCAGGATGAATACCACTTAAACCTAATTCAAAAACAGCTTTTTCTCCCTCTTCTCTTATAGAAACATCTACGTCTCTGCGTGCTTTTTCGACCACTTCTTCTATTCTTGCTGGATGAATTCTTCCATCTGAAATTAACCTTTCAAGCGCTATTCTTGCAACCTCTCTTCTTATAGGATCGAAAGATGAGAGAATGACTAACTCAGGTGTATCATCTACTACAAGATCAACTCCTGTAAGAGCTTCAAAAGCTCTTATGTTTCGTCCTTCTCTTCCAATTATTCTACCTTTCATCTCATCGTTCGGTAAACTTACAGCAGTAACAGTAGCATCAACTACGTAGTCACTGGCGTATCTTTGTACTGCCAAACTTAGTATTTCTTTAGCCTTTTTATCTGCCTCCTGTTTTGCCTCGTCTTCAATTCTCTTTACAAGTTTTGCTGCTTCAAATCTGGCTTCTTGCTCAATCTTTCTGAAGAGTTCTTGTCTTGCCTCCTCTTCTTTCATATTAGCTATTTTTTCTAAAAGAGTTTGCTGTTCTTTAATTAGTTGTTTATAATGATTTTCTTTATCCTGAATCTGTTTTTCTCTGGTAATCAGCTCTCTTTCTACCCTACTTAGTTCAGATTCTTTTCTGTCAACCTGTTCTAATTTTCTATCAAGAATTTCCTCTTTCTGACGAAGTCTTTTTTCCTGGTAAGAAATCTCCTTTGTCTTTTCTTTAAGTTCTTTTTCTGCCTCAGACTTTAACTGATAAACAATTTCTTTAGCTGAAAGGTGAGCTTCCTTTCTTATTGTATCAGCTTCCTTTTTTATCGCTTCTGCTTCTTTTTTAGCATCTTCTAAGATTTTCTGTACTTCATCATGAATTTTTAGTTTTTCTTCACTTATTTTGCTTTTTTTATAAAGGTAAAAACCGTAGCCAGCACCTGCCCCTGCAATAATAGCTAAAAGAATATATATGAATTCCATAAGAACACCTCCAAAAGATAGTTAATATCTGGCTTCCTTGAGGGAATATGATGAAGTGGATATAAAAAATCTATAAAAAATAATGAGTAACTACTTTTATATCTATCTTAAAGTGGATTACTCCACCGTCATCATACCCCCGCCCTGCCGTGTGGTAGGGAAAGTCAGATCCCCCTTGGACAAGTGGGTGCCTTGTAGATAGGTTAGGCTTCCTCCGAAGAGGCATGCACACCGCTACCTACGCTGGCTCCCTAACGGACCTAACTGCCGGATCCCCTTTTCCTCCATCACGCACAGGGCAGGAAGCCTTTATTATTTTATACCAAAAAGAAATAAATATATGCAATCTTTTCAAAAGACAAATTTGTTCTAATAAAACCTTTAAAATATTCTTTTGGAAGTTTCAAAAGTATAGAATATTACATTACCTTTCATTTTTCTTAAATTATTTAAAATTTTTGATATACTTACATTAGTAGCATGCTTTTCTATCTTTTAGATATTGATTACGCAGAAGAGGGAATCCTCCTTTTTGGAATAACTGGAGAAGGAAAAAGAATAAAACTTATTGACTCATCTTATATACCCTGTTTTTTAGTCATGCCTTCTGATAAAGATAAGGCTATGGGAGAAATTCAAGAAATAGTTCAAAGAAAAAAACTCGCCGTTACCGAGATTGTAGAAAGTATTAAGATATTTCATGGCAAAGAACAAAATTTTTTAACAATATACACAAAAAAGCATCAAGACCTACAAAAAGTTAGAGAAGAGATCAAAATACTTGAAGCTACAAGGGGTGGTTCAGGTTCTGTAATAAATGAATTCGAATATCAGATTAGCGCCTCAAGAATATATCTTGCTGAAAAAGATTTCTCATGCCTTGAGTGGCTTGAAATTCAAACTGAGGGTAATAGAATCAAAAAAATTAAAAAGGCCGAAAAACCAAAACCATTACTTAAAATTCTTGCCTTTGATATGGAAGTAATAGAGGTCCAACGAGGAATTCCCTCTATCATAATGATATCAATATTTGGTGAGGGATTAAAAAAAATAATTACTTATCAAAAAAGTAACTACGCTGTTGAGGCAACAGTTGTAAAAGATGAAAAGGCAGTTATAGATACATTCATCAAAATAATAGAAGACTACGACCCTGATATCATAACAGGGTATAATACAGACCTTTATGATATGCCAGTATTAAGAGAAAGGGCTAAACAACTTAAAGTTAACATAGGAAGTCTATCAAGAGATAACTCAGGTATAACACTTTCAAAAAGAGCAAGATTTACAACTGCTCGTCTTACAGGAAGAGTCCACATAGACATTTTTAATTTTGTTTTTAATATACTATCTCCTATTCTTCAGAGTGAACAACTCACACTTAAAAATGTGGCTTCAGAACTCCTTGGAGACACTAAATTAGACATGGAATATGAAGATATAATACAGGCATGGGATAAAGGTCATGAACTTGACAAACTTGCTAGATACTGTTTAAAAGACAGTGAGCTTGTTTACAAATTAACAGACATGCTTCTACCTGAAATTGAAGAATTAACAAAAATTACAGGTCAATCTCTATTTGATACTTCAAGAATGCCTTATAGTCAACTTGTTGAATGGTATTATATTAAAAGAGCTAAAAGAGAAAACAGAGTTATACCTAATCAGCCCAAATTTGATGAAATAAAATCTCGCCAACAAATAACCTATGAAGGAGGCTTTGTAAAGGAACCAGAGATTGGGCTTCATAATGGAATTGCAGTTGTTGACTTTGCATCCCTTTATCCATCAATAATTGCCACCTACAATATTTCAATAGAAACCTTGAATTGTAATTGTTGTAAGGAGAAAGGATACAAAGTTCCTGGACTTCCTTACTGGTTTTGCGTTAATCAAAGGGGATTTGAATCTCTGGCAGTAGAGGAATTACTACAGCAGAGATTACAATTGAAAAGGCAACTTAAAACTCTCCATCCTGACTCTTGGGAATATCTGAATCTTGATACAAAACAAAAAGCTCTAAAAACAATAATAAATGCCTCATATGGATATTATGCCTATCCTGCAAGTAGATGGTATTCAAAGGAATGCGCAGAGTCAATTGCAGCAATAGGAAGATACTGGATAAAAAAAGTTTTAGAAAAAGCAGAAGAAAGAGGATTTCATCCAATATATGGTGATACAGATTCAGCCTTCTTGAAAATTAATAGTAACAAAGAGGAACTTGAAAAATTTTTATCAGAAATTAATGAAGAACTCCCAGGAATTATGAGACTTGACCTGGAAGATTATTATTTGAAAGGGCTTTTTGTCCCCAAGGAAACTGGAGGTACTGCCAAGAAGAGATATGCTCTATTAGATGAGAAGGGGAAATTAAAGATAAGAGGACTTGAGGTGATAAGAAGAGATTTATCTAAGTATGCAAGACAAACTCAACAAGAGATATTAAAATTATGCTTGATTGAGGAAAACATTGATGGAGCTTTTAAATATCTTGATGAAAGAATTAAAGCCCTAAGAAGCGGCAACTTCAATCCTAAGGAATTAGTTGTTTATGAACAACTCTCTAAGCCTCTCTCTGAGTATAAACTAATATCACCTCATGTGATAGCAGCAAAGAAATTAGCCCAAAAGGGGCTGCCAATTGGAGAGGGTAGCGTAATAGGATATGTTATTCAGAAAGGACATGGTTCTATCAGTGAGAGAGCATATCCTATTGAATTAGCCGATTTCTCAAAAATTGATACGGAATACTATATTGAAAATCAAATTATACCTGTTTCAATGAGAATACTTAATGCTTTCAAGGAAAAATCCCGGCTTTTTTAATGGCACTATAAAATTTGCAAAGGATTAATTTTTTCTGATAAAATGCAAAAAGTAGGTATGGAAACTGATTCGTTAAGAAAAGCCTTTTTCAACAGCCCCACCTATGGTAACATTTCTCTCCAGCAGGTTTTTCAAAAAATAATTGAATTCGTTAAAGAACAGCCTGATAAAAACTACAGCTTAATTGTAGGCAGCGATTCTTTCCCAGGAGAAGAAACAGTTTTTGTAACTGCAATAATAATTCATCGTAAAGGCTCTGGGGGGAGATATTTTTACAGAAAAATTAGATATGAGAAAATGGATAATCTAAAGCTAAGAATATTTACCGAGGCTTCCCTAAGTCTTGAACTTGCCGAAACTCTCAAGAAAATGCTTTCAGAAAATGGTTTTTCTCGTCTTCCTGTAGAGATTCATCTTGATATAGGTAAAAATGGTGCAACAAGAACCTTAGTCAAAGAAGTTA